>LUYE01000006.1 GCA_001602645.1 Methanosarcinales archaeon Methan_01 | reverse complement strand
ACTCAACGCCAGAGGAGTTAAGACAAGTAAATCTTACTTGATCGGCGGAAAAGCGAGGTTGCTGATCGGGCAGATGCTATAAGATAACTTCACTGTGGCGTATGTTGGTGTAACCCGTTGGAAAGATCCTAATCTGAGCGGCAGGCGTCGCTTGATGACGATCTATGTTATTCGAGCCTGGATTTCGGCAATATATAAAAATATATAATCTACCGCCCTCCGGAGTTCTGCAATCTTATTTCTCTAATCGAGGTGTTTCCAGTCTCGTTTCTATAAGTCATATTATTTGGCCCGATGTATTCTATTTGCTTTTTGAATCGATTTTCTTGATGATTCTTGCAGCTTGTTTGATACACTCGTCTGCTTTAGCTTGGCTTACATACTGCGTTAAGTCGTAGTCTGCATCCCTGCGAGCTTCATATAAGGTGCCTAACATTTCCCCAGCGGGGGCTATATTTCTTTTAAGCAATATTATAGTTTCTTTGTGCGTTGTACGTTTTGGCAATTTAAGATATCTTTTTGCAACATGAAATGCGGCATAGTATGCTCGATTGACTGAGCATCGATAACATATTTCCGCATGTTTGCTGTTATTTTTATAGATCCAATTAGCTACATCCAAGAATTGTTCTCCTTGAATTGCCATTTTATTCCTCGGAAATGAATCTAATGTTGATAAAGTCTCTCAGGTGGTTTAGTTCATTGATCTTATTGGGATCTGTTTCTGTTTTCCTTCTCAATCTGGTAAAATACTCATCAACTTTAGAGCTAACATCTTCCCATAAATCCAGTATCTGATCATATTTTCCGCCTTTAATTAGGATAACTACATTTGCGTTTATCCATTCAGGATCTTCAAAATCTTTACTGAAATCCACTGAAATTTTATATTTGTATTCAGTACTTTCTAGATATGTATTTACATCCTGGACAATATCATAGAGGATATTATCTAAAAGCTTGTCTTCTGAAGCAAGTTCCTGGATTTTGGGATGGATCTCGACGCGTGCTAATGATAATATTTGAGGTCTCACAGTTGGAATTACTAAAGCTAATCCACCTCCGTGAACAGAAGCGGACACGTAGGTATCAGGTGCTTTTTGTAAGCCTTTTTGAGTAAATACGTCTGCCCACGTACGTATATGTGGTAATTCGGGGCTAATTGGTATGGACAGCAATGAATGCTTGTCAGAATATGTAACCATCCTTAATTGAGTGCGTACAGCCTTATCTGTGGCGATGATATTTGGGGGGGCGCTAATTGTTCGAGTATGGCCCATATTAGTATATTTACCAGGCTGAATTTGCGACAATGTCATGCATTTCACTCTTTTGATGTTGTAATCTCTCCAAACTGTTTTTCATATTCGCTTAATATATCTTTTAACCAATCCTTTAAATTTTTAGCCTCTATTGGTGTAAGCTTGATACAAATTTCTTCAATGTGCTCCATCTTTTGGGGTTTTCCAAGTACTGCTGATTCTACCAAATTTGATCTAACGGTTACAGCGATTGTTTCTATAAATCCCGGTCTGATCCCGCCCACAAAGTAACTTGGAACAATTTCTCGATATAATTCAGATCGAGAACTTGTAGCTTCTATCTTATTAGGCATCTCATTGTTGGCCATGACGTAGTGTTATTCTTGGGGATCGGTCATATATGTTTTGCTCATCACTTTTCCACCAGTGCCTCCGCGACCTTCTTGTCTCGCTCGAATGTATTAACGCCTCACCTTACCCTCCTCGACCACCACCGCCGCCATGGGCCAACACCTTAATCTTGAAAGTCTTCAATCACCTGGAAGACCTTGCGCACGGCTGGGGGCTCACTCCGAGTACGTTGTGCGTTCTCTCTAAGTTAGGTGGGACCCGTGGTATCCTTCCTCCACAGCCATGGTCGGTCCCCCGCCATCCTCTTCCGATCACTCGATCAGGTTCACCTCCACCATCTCGCCCTTCTCCCTTCCTTCGACCTCCTCCGACACCAGGACGTACCCCTCGGCCCGGGCGACGGAGCTTAAGATCCCGGCTCCCGTGGTCATGATCGGCGTCGCGACGCCCCCCTTGAGCCCGACCCTCGCGAAGGTGAGGTATCCGGGCCGCGAGACGATCTTTCCCGCGAGCTTCGCCGGGACCGCTCGCGGGAGGTCGGTCCTGTGGGCCATCATGGTGATGAGGGGCCGGGCGAAGATGTAGAGGGCGGCGAGGGCGGCGACGGGGTAGCCGGGAAGGCAGATCACGGGCGTTTCGTCGATGAACCCGAGGGCGGTGGGCTTTGCGGGGGTGATCCGCACGCCGTGGACGAGGAGCTCCCCCATCTCCTCGATGATCGGGGGGGCGTAGTCCTCCTCCCCGACGGAGGTGCCGCCGGAGATGAGGATCAGATCTGCGTCGAGGTTCTCGGAGATGGCATCCTTGATGAGGCCGGCGTCGTCCTCCACGATTTGGGTCTTCCGGGACGATCCGCCCCAGATCTCGGCGTACATCTCGCAGATCAGCCCGTTCGCCTCCCGGGCCTGGCCTGGCAAGGGCCTCTGGTCGGAGAAGAGGGGGACGAGCTCGCCCCCCGTGGGGATGATCGCGACCTTCGGCCTCTCGTATACCTTGGCATTGGTGAGGCCGAGGGACGCGAGAAGGGCGATGTCGGGGGGCCTGAGCCGGTGGCCTTCTTTTAAAACCGTCTCCCCGAGAGCGACGTCCTCGCCGACCCGGGCGATGTTCCGATAAGGATGGACCTCCGCCGTCGCCTCCAACTCCTCCCCCCGGAGGAGGGAGTCCTCCATCATCAAAACGGCGTCCGCACCCGGAGGAGCTGCCATCCCCGTCCGCACCGGGACGCACCTCCCCTCCCCTGCCTCATCGTCGACCTTCAGGTATACTGGAGCGAGGGGGCTTGCGCCCCTGGTATCCGCCGCCCGAACGGCGTAGCCGTCCATCGCCGCCCTGTTGAAGGCGGGAAGGTTCACCGGAGATTCCAGATCTTCTGAGAGGACCCTGCCTCGGGCGGCGGCGAGATGGACCGCTTCGGACCTCGTCACGGGGCCGCACCTCTCCAGGAGGGCCCTCAGCCCCTCGGCGGCGCCGGCAAGCTCTTTGAACATGGTTCCAACTACTAAGTCCATCCATCTTTAGCCTTCCGTCGGGAAGAAGCCCCTCCGTCCAGGATATTGGCGGCCCGATCTTTCTTCTCCTCCGCTCTCCGTGAAAACAGATATATACGGTCCCGCCGCCACCTCCCCGCAACAAGATCGAACATTATAGATAGTAATTTCGCATCCAAGGTAGAAGGAGAATATCCCATGGCTGCTGTTGTTTGGCTGGAAGAAGTCGGAAAAGACGACGTCTCCGTCGTCGGCGGGAAGGGCGCAAGCCTTGGTGAGATGATAAACGTGGGCGCTCCCGTTCCCGGGGGCTTTGCGGTCACCGCCCAGGCTTATCGAGATTTCATCGTCCGATCCGGGATAGCAAAAGGGATCTTCGAGGCGCTGAAGGTGGACGTCAACGACCCCGCGGCCCTCAACGGAGCCGCTGAGAGGGCGAAGGGGCTGGTTCTGGGGGCGAAGGTCCCTAAAGACATAGAGAAGGCGATCAGGGACCGTTATCGAGAGATGTGCAAGAGGGAGGGAAAGGAGGTCCTCGTCGCCGTCAGGTCCAGCGCCACCGCCGAGGACCTCCCCGACGCCAGCTTCGCGGGGCAGCAGGAGACCTTTCTGAACGTCCTGGGTGACGACCAGGTATTCGAAGCGGTCAGGAAGTGCTGGGCCTCCCTCTACGGGGCGAGGGCGATCTTCTACCGGGTCGAGCAGGGCTTTGAGCACGAGAAGGTGAACATCTCCGTCACCGTTCAGAAGATGATCAACTCCGAGAAGTCCGGGGTGATGTTCAGCTCTCACCCCAGCACCGGGGCGCCGGAGGTGATCATCGAGGCGGCCTGGGGGCTCGGGGAGGCGGTCGTCAGCGGGAGCGTCTCTCCGGACAACTACGTCGTCGACAGGGCGGACAAGAAGATCCGAAGCAGGTTCGTGGCGAAGAAGGAGATCATGATCGTCCGGGACAAGAAGACCGGAAAGACCGTCACCAAGAAGGTCCCCGCCGATAAGAGGGAGAAGGTCGTCCTCTCCGACGCTGAGATCCTGCAGCTCGCAGACCAGGCCGAAGCCCTGGAGAAGCATTACGCCATCCCCCAGGACATCGAGTGGGCCTATGAGGGGGGGAAGATGTACATCCTCCAGTCGAGGCCGATCACCACCATATCGAAGGGCGAAGGGGATGTGATGGAGAAGGCAGAGGGAAGCGGAAAGGTGATCCTCACGGGCCTCGGCGCCTCTCCGGGGGTGGCGACCGGCGAGGTTAAGATCGTATCGGGGTCCCGAGATCTGGATAAGATCAAAGAGGGGGACATCCTGGTCACGGTGATGACGGAGCCGGATATGGTCCCGGCGATGAAGAGGGCCGGAGCCATCGTCACCGACGAGGGTGGGATGACCTGCCACGCCGCCATCGTCAGCAGAGAGCTGGGGTTTCCGGCCGTCGTAGGTACCAAGCAGGGGACTAAGACCCTCTCCGAAGGGATGATCATCACCGTCGACGGAGGGAAGGGGAAGGTTTACGAGGGGCGGCTCAAGACCCCAAAGGCTGCACAGCCGGCCGCGTCTCCCGGATCCTTCGTCTACAAGCCGATCACCGCGACCGAGATCAAGGTGAACGTCAGCATGCCTGAGGCGGCTGAGGCGGCGGCGGCGACCCTCGCCGACGGCGTCGGCCTCCTTCGGATCGAGCACATGATCCTGGGTCTCGGCAAGACCCCGAGGTACTACATCAACGCCGGCAAAGAGGATGAGTACGTCGACGAGCTGGTCGGTGGCGTCAGGACCGTCGCTGAGGCCTTCTACCCCAAGCCCGTCTGGGTCAGGACCCTCGATGCCCCCACCGACGAGTTCCGGGGGATGGAAGGGGGGGAGAATGAGCCCCACGAGCACAACCCCATGCTCGGCTGGCGCGGGATCCGAAGAGACCTGACGGAGCCCGACCACCTCCGGCTGGAGATGAGGGCCTTCAAGAAGCTCCACGAGATGGGCCTCACCAACGTCGGGATCATGCTCCCCCTCGTCCAGCACGTCAGCGAGTTTCAGCGGGCGAAGGCCCTGATGGTGGAGGAGGGGCTCGACCTGGCGAAGATCGACGTGGGGATCATGGTCGAGACGCCGGGAGCCGCCCTCACCATCGACGACTTTATCGAGGAGGGGATCGACTTCGTCTCCTTCGGGACCAACGACCTCACTCAGTACACCCTCGCCGTAGACAGAAACAACGAGAGCGTTGCATACCTCTACACCGAGCTCCACCCGGCGGTCCTGGCCCAGATCGAGTACGTCGTCGAGCGGTGCAACAGGGCCGGGGTCACCACCTCCATCTGCGGCCAGGCCGGTTCCTACCCCGAGATGGCGAAGCGGCTCGTCGAGATAGGGATCACCAGCATATCCGCCAACATCGACGCCGTCGCCGCCGTCCGGGATACGGTGGCCCGGGCGGAGCAGATCATCATGCTGAGGGCGGCAAGAGAGGAGTGATCCTGAGGATGAGACGGCGGAAGAGGTATCCCCCTTGAGAGATCGAGGCCTATCCGAAGAGGAGGTCATGAAGGGCCTCCGGAAGATGAGGGCGAAGGATCTGAGCTACGACCGGATCTTCTCCTCGATGTGCACCCCCCCCCACCCGATAGCTCTGAAGGCGCACCAGCTCTTCCAGGAGACGAACCTGGGGGACCCGGGGCTCTTTCCCGGGTCCGCCGATCTGGAGGCGGAGGCGGTGAGGATGATGGCGGAGCTCCTCGGCCATCCCGAGGCCTGCGGCTACCTCTCGACGGGGGGGACGGAGTCGAACATCCAGGCGATCCGGGCGGCCCGAAACTCCGCCGACTTCCGGGATGGAAACATCGTCGTCCCGAGGTCCGCCCACTTCTCCTTCGACAAGATAGGCGACCTCCTCTCCCTCGAGATCAGGAAGGCGGACCTCGACGGCGACCTGAAGGTCGACGTCGGATCCGTCGAGGAGCTGATCGACGAGAAGACGGTATCCCTGGTGGGGATCGCCGGGACGACGGAGTTCGGTCAGGTCGATCCCATCGACCGCCTCGGGAGGCTCGCCCTGGACTGGGGGATACGCCTCCATGTCGACGCCGCCTTCGGAGGCTTCGTCCTCCCCTTCCTCGGGGGAGACTGGAGGTGGGACTTCTCGGTCGAGGGGGTCACCTCCATCACCATCGACCCCCACAAGATGGGGATGGCGACGATCCCCGGCGGTGGTCTCCTCTTCCGCCATCCTGAGGACCTGGAGAGGCTTGCCGCCTACGCCCCCTATTTGACGGTGGCGAGGCCCAAGGCCCTGACGGGGACTAGGAGCGGCGCTGCCGCGGCCGCCATCTGGGCGGTGATGAACCGCCTGGGGAGGGAGGGCTTTAAAAAGGTCGTCGACGGTTGCATGGGCCTATCGAGGCGGATGGTGGAGGGTGCTAAGGAGATCGGGATCGAGCCCGTCATGGACCCGGTGATGAACGTCGTCACCCTGAGGATGGATGATCCCGAGGGGGTGAGGGCCTCCCTCCTCGACCGCCGGTGGAGGGTCTCTACGACCAGGTCCCCGAAGGCCTTGAGGCTTATCATTATGCCTCATTCGACCGCCGAGAACGTCGACCTCTTCCTAGCAGACCTGGAAGATCTCCTGAGGAAAAGAGCCTGAAACTTCGACGGAAAGATGGCTGGCTGCCGATATAATTGGCCTGAAAAGGCGATCGGTGGCCAGAGAAAGCCTCAAAGGGCATACCCGATCGAGAGGCCCTACATACTGAAAAAATAATGGGATCTTCAGCCCGTCTCGGGCTGAGTTCTTTTTTATGACGTCTGAGCGGCTTCAGACCTTGTGGCCGATGGCGAACTTTCGCATCACTCGGTCCACGGCGATGGTGACGTGGTCTCCCACCTTCGTCTCGGGGACGAATATTACGAACCCCTCGACTCTGGCGATCCCGTCGCCCTGTTTCGCGATGTCCTCGATCTCGACGTCGTACTCCTTTCCGACCTCGACAGGAGCTGTGGACTCAAAGCTGTCGTCCCGGAAAGACCCTCTATCACTTCTGAACAACTACTTCACCTTCCTCATTGAAATGGAGAATGATCAAAACGCTCAGGCCTTGTGGCCGATGGCGAATCTCTGCATCACCCGGTCGATGACGACCTTGACCTGGTCCCCGACCTTGGTGTCCGGGACGAATATTACGAACCCCTCGATCCTCGCGATTCCATCGCCCTTCTTGGCGATGTCCTCGATCTCAACTTCGTACTCCTTTCCGGCCTCAACGGGTGCTGAGGGCGCGAAGCTCTCGCCTCGGAAAGAACCTCTATCATTGCCGTACAAACACTTCACCGTCCTTAGCGAAAAACCGTAGAACAGTTTGCCGCATTGTCCACAGATCGTTACCACTATTAAATCCTTGTGCTCCCATGGATTGGCGGCTGGGGCCTTCGAAAGAACGGTCCGGGCCGGATCTCAAGGTTTGGGGCAGAGGGCAAGCCTTGGTGATTAGAGCGAGGCCTGAAGTTCTGATCCCAGGGGGGTTTGATGATGGGGGGGTCCCGTTCGAGGAGATGATATCTCGTCCCTTCAAACGGCTGGGAATATATCTTATAAAGGCGAACTGCAGCGGGATGAAAGGCCTGGATAGGTACAGGGACGTGATCCCCGACTTCGATCTCTTCGTCGAGGCGATAAGAAGGCCGCTTCCCGTCACCGCGAGGATCAACACCCTCAAGACCGATCGCGATCGGCTGTTATCCCGTCTGCGGGGGGCGAAGGTGGCCTTCACGCCCTTCATCTGGTATCCCTTTGGCCTCCGACTAACGGTGGAGAAGCCCGGAAACCTCCTCGAGAGCCTGATGGGCCAGATCCACATCCAGGAGGAGATATCAATGGTCTCACCCGTCGTCCTTGGTCCCAAGCCGGGAGAGAGGATCCTGGACCTCTGCGCCGCTCCGGGGAGCAAGACGACCCAGATCGCCATGATGATGGAGAACTGGGGGCTCCTGGTGGCGAACGATCCCGCCAACACCAGGGTCGCCTCCCTCAGGTCGAACTGCGAGAGGGCGGGGGCGGTGAACGTGGTGGTGACCAGGTATGACGGCCGCCGCTTTCCCGACAGGGGGTTCGACCGGGTCCTCGTCGACGCCCCCTGCACCGGCCAGGGGATGGCGAGGAAGGACCTTAAGGTTCTGGACCGGTGGAGCCTGAAGCGCTCTCTGGGGCTTCAGCGGCTCCAGCGGGCCCTCCTCAGGAGGGCGTTACAGGTAACAAGGCCTGGCGGGGCGGTCGTCTACTCCACCTGCACCTTCGCCCCCGAGGAGAACGAGGGGGTAGTCTCCTGGGCCCTGGGGCAGGTCCGCGGGGTCAGGCTCGAGGACGCCTCCGTCCGGGGACTGGCGGGGAGCCCCGGCCTCGCAGAGTGGGAAGGATCCCGGTTCGGAGACGAGGTGGAGCGGTGCACCAGGTACTACCCCCACCAGAACGACGCAGGAGGATTCTTTGTCGCAAAGCTCATTAAAGAATAGGTCCCTCCTCCAGCCGATGGATCGGGCCAGGGTGGTGGAGATTATGGGGTCCAGGTTTGGGATCCCTCCGGAAGCCTTCGAGGGGGTGAGCTTCTCCCTCCGGGGAAGGAATGTATGGGCCTTCAGCCTCCCCGAGATCCCCGACCTGGCCTGGGAGACGGTGGGGCTCCGGGTCATCTCGGTCAGGGGACGGGTACCCAAGCCCACCACCGCCGCCCTCCAGCTCTTCGGTCGTCATGCCACCAAGAACGTCGTCGACCTCGGGACCGAGGATGCTCTCAAGTTCGCAGCTGGGGAGAGGCAGAGGATCTCGGCTCCCGTCGAGGACGGGTACGTGGTGGTATCTCATGGGGGTGACGTCCTGGGGTGCGGCCAGTACCTCGATGGGGAGCTGATCTCCCTCCTCCCAAAGGAGCGGAGGATCGGGAGGGCGGAGCCGGAGGAGGGGCGCTCGGGGAGGGGTGACCTCTGATCTCATCCCTGGTCCGGAAAGCGTCCTCAGAAGACTCCGTCTCCTGCCGGGACGGCTGGCTCGATCCCGCCTCCCTCCTCTCTCTATACTGCGAGCCATTGAAACTTTTTCGGCTCGCAAACCTCCTCCGGGAGGAGAGGTGCGGCGACGAGGTCTCCTATGTCATCAACAGGAACATCAACTTCACCAACCGGTGCGTCGGAAACTGCAGCTTCTGCGCCTTCAGGCGGGCCGATGGCTATCTCCTCACCGAGGAGGAGATCCTCGGGAGGGTGGAGGCGGCGGAGAGGCTCTCCGCCACCGAGATCTGCCTCCAGGGGGGGCTGGCCCCGGGCCTTGTCCTGGAAGACTACTGCCGGATCCTGGAAGCGATAAAGGAGGATTATCCGAGGATGCACCTCCACGCCTACTCCCCCATGGAGGTCTTTTACATGTCGAAGAGCTCCGGAACGACCCCGGCGGAGTCGATAAGGGAGCTACAGCGGGCCGGGCTTGGATCGATGCCTGGGACCGCGGCCGAGATCCTGGTCGACCGGATTAGAGAGGAGATCTGCCCCTCCAAGCTCTCGACGGACCAGTGGCGATATATCGTCACCACAGCCCACCGGCTGGGGGTTCCCACCACCTCTACCATCCTCTACGGCCACGTCGAGAGGCTGGAAGATCGGATAGCCCACCTCCACCTCCTTCGGGAGATCCAGGCGGAGACGGGCGGCTTCACTGAGTTCGTCCTCCTCCCCTTCATGCCGAAGAACAACCCCCTGGGAGGCCGGGCCCGGAGGATGGGGGTTCTCGAGAACCTCAAGATGCACGCCCTCGCCCGGGTCGCCCTCCACCCCCTCATCCCCAACATCCAGGCGAGCTGGGTGAAGCTGGGGAGGGACCTCGCCGGCAGGACGACCTGGTGGGGGACAAACGACCTCGGCGGGACCCTCATGGAGGAGAACATCTCCCGGACCGCCGGGGCCACCGAGGAGGAGGGGATCACCCCCCAGGAGCTCTGCGACCTGATCGAGAGGAATGGGCGGGTCCCGATCCAGAGGACTACCCTCTACGGCCGGGTGAAGTGATCCTTCGACGCGAGGGGGCGGTACTGCCGGCCGGTCCCTTATCCTCCATCTCCTCCGGAGGTGGCGTCCTCATCTCGTCACCTTTCTTCTGGTCGCCCTCCGGATCGGCGGTCTTCGGCAGGTCGTTGTAACAACAAATATCAAATAGTACGAGCAATTCTATTCTGGGGAGTTTATCTGATAAACAAGTCTTCCACTTTGGTCCTGATATATCTCCTGGTCGGCCTCCTGGCCTTGGCCGGGGCCGCCGAGACGGTCACCGTCACCGGTTCGACGACGGTGATGCCCCTGGTGGAGGTCTCGGCCGAGAAGTTCAACCTGATCCAGGATCGGGTCATGGTGACCGTCAGCGGCGTCGGGGGGTCGGGGGTGGGGATAAAGAACGTAGCAAGCGGCTTCTCCGACATTGGGATGTCCTCCCGGATGGTGAGGGCCGACGAGATCGAGCTCTACGGGGACAACTTCTCCGTCTACCTGATAGGCTACGACGCCATATGCGTCACCATCAGCGAGCCGATATACGAGGCTGGCGTCACCAGCATCAGCCGCCAGCAGCTCCGGGCGATTTACGACGGGAACCTGACGAACTGGCGGGATCTGGGGGGCCCCGACACTGATATCTACGTCGTGGCGAGGATGGTCGGCTCGGGGACAGGCGACCTCTTCAACGAGATGGTGATGGGGGACCTCCAGACCGAGACCCTCGGCGCTGACACCTACGCCCAGAACAACGGGGAGATGAAGACCGCCATAACCAAGAGCGATAAGGCGATCGGATATCTGGGATTCAACTACGTCCAGGACGGGGCTCTCAGGGCGATAGCCTACGAGGGGGTCATTCCCACGGCCGAGAGCATCAGGAGGGAGGATTACCCCCTCTCTCGTCCCCTCTACGTCATGACCTGGAACGAGCCCGACGCTGGAGAGGAGGCCTTCATCGACTTCCTTCTGGGGGAGGTGGGGCAGTCTTTGGTGGAGGAGATCGGCTTTCTCCCGATCGGCTGAAAGATCTGGCCACCCCAAAGCCGGGGCCGATGTGGAGCAGAAATTTCGACGGCAAAAATAAGTTGGAGGGAGTGGCGCTTGGCCTTACGGCTACAAGCGCCCACTCAAATACCATCGCGATTTTTTTATCATCAGCATTCGGGGCAGTACTGGGCCTTGGAGGTGTCGTTCCAGGAGTCGCCCCACGCCTTATCGCGACAGGTGCAGTCGAAGATCTCCTCCTCGCCCCAGAGCCTGTCGTAATCCTCCATGGAGCCATAGCCGCCTATGCAGCAGGTGAGCCAGTCAGCCCTCGGCTTTGATCCACTGCAGCTGGTGCAGATCTCCATGTTCTTGGTGATCTTGAAGGTCCCGATGTAGTTCTCATCGATCTCGATGAGGGGGCTCTTCCACGCATCGCCTGATTTGCAGTCGACGCCTGCTTTGGTCATCAGCTGGCCGATGTGGACCGACCCCTCAGTAACATCTTCCTCGATCTTCATCTTGGTGCTGCTGAATCCCTTTATTGGCGAGGAGCTGTAGTACTTCGTCTTTGGCCACTTCTCTTGGTTTTTGAGCTCTACGCCTATATCCTTAACGAAGGCGGAGGCGTACTCGATCTGGTGGAGCATCGAGACCCCCTGACCATCACCACAAGCGGCAGTATTGTAGTTCTTGGCCTCAGTCCTCTCCTTCAGCTTGGAGTTGTAGACGATGGGATTTTCGGCGTAGTACCCCGTCCCGTAAGCCATCGCCACGGGGGAGTAGACCATCTCGTTCTGCTCCATGAATGATATATTCCCGCCGTTGCCATCGCCGGCGGCAGTATTCTTTATGTAAGCGAGCGTATTCTGGTCTTGGGTGCACGTTCCTCCTGAGCTGCTCTGATTTGAGCTGATCAGGAACGCCGCGTCCATGGTCCCGCTGCCGTGCAGGTAATTTTCGAGCTGCAGGGACTCGGTGTTCACTTTCTGGTAGACCATCACGAAGCCCTCTCCCGCCACGTCCTGCTCCAGCTTCTGCTCGTTCTTTAAGTAATACCCGTCCGGGTTTGTGGCCGCCCAGGCGGGGCCCGAGATCGCGAGCAACACCAGGAGCGCCGGCCATATTTTCATCATCATCCCTACACCTCTCATTTTTCTTCCCTTCTCCTAACATCCCGATATAAATCCGGGATAACATGACATTTTTTGCTATATATTTCTTTCTGAGTCTGATTTATCTTTAAATTCATGTAAATGTTAACATCTTCTCTTAAAATAATGGAGATTTAACCGAATAAACGGCCGCCAGGAAGGTCTCTCCTGCCTTTCTTCTGGCGGAGGAGGATCATAGCCTGGTATGCTAAATCGGTTTTCATAGGCCGTTTTTCATCCTGATTAAGGCGGCCACCGGTCAAGATCCATCAAATTAATCATTTTTCTTTTACTTATAGCAAACCCAATTGATCAATCTATTTTGTTCTTATTTAAACCTTTTTGTTTTAGCTCAGGACTGTATAGACCCGAAACCTTTGACTTTAAATACTCAACAATCCCATATAACCAGAACCTTTATACCAGATTAAGCGGAAAGGAATGGGCTGTTTGGTGTATCGAATGGTCGATCATTACCAACCCCTTTATTGCTCCCCCATCCCGGAGGGGGAGGCCCTCCTCCCCGGAGAGAGGACCGCCTACGTCTGCCGGCACTGCGGCGCCACGCCCTTCATGGACGGGTCCCATCACTCCAAGAGCTGTCCTAGATACCGCCCCTGAGGTCTAAGAAGGCGAAAGCTGCGGGAAAGTCCACGGATCTGAAAGTCCGTGGCATGGGTCCATAGGTGTCAGGGTAGAGGCGGAAAGCCCTCGATCCCCCAAAGGGCGCCTCCGATGGGCGCATCTATCTCTCCTCCCGAGGATCGAAAAAATTTGGGGGATGAGGGGGCCCTCACCCCCCGGGTCGCTCCAACGAGATCCGGGCCTCACCCCTCCCGACGTTGTGTCTGATATCCAGGGAGTCGGTGGACGACATCGACCAGATTATATCGACGGTCTGGCCTGGATTGAGGGTTCTATCAAACCGGTCGCCGGTGTCCATCTTCCTCTTGAACTCGATCACCGTCCAGCCGTCGGCCTCCCTACCGCCGGCCTCCAATATGTCGTCGGCACCGCCGAGCTCCTCATCCGGAGGGTGAGGGCCGTAGACCCCCGTCGAGTAGAGGTCGAGGACCGTCGCCTCGCCCCTGGAGACCCAGCCCATCACCATGTCGGCATCCTTCATCGCCTGGGTCGGCTCGAAGCCTATCGCGACGAACCCCTCGGCCCGGCCGGCGAGCCCCATGTACAGGGTATCGCCATCATTCCTCCAGCTGACGACGTATCTTCCGCCGGATAGGGAGAGGTTCTTCGAGTACTCCCCCATGGAGATGACGCCGTCGGGGGCCCATCCGGCGGCCTCTAAGGCGGTGTCGTGGACGGAGACGACGCCGGAGGGGGCTTTTTCGGCGGATCTCCCTTCCACCGGGGCGGAGGCCCCAGTCTCGGCGTCGTCTTCACCTGTATCATCGCCGTTTTCTCCTGCGGCGGCCTCTGCCGCGGCCCCGAGGCGGAATGCTACGAGCTTAGGGTCGGCCCCGACTCCGGCGGGCCAGACGATGGTGTCACCGGCGACTGCGGGCCAACCGTTGATCCCGGCCGGAGCCCGCGTCTCCCATACCTCCTCCCCCGTCTCGGCTCGGAAGGCGTGGATGGTGCCGTCGTACTCCGCGGCGAAGACGAGGTCGTTTATCACCGTCGCTCCGCCGAGGGCCATCGTCTTGAAGGACCTGATCCATAGGATCTTGCCTGTCGCGGCATCGATCGCTACGAGCTCCCCGGTCCCGTTGTTGAAGTCTATCGTCGACGAGTCGATGGAGGTCGGCGTCCAGTCGGTGAACATGTTCACCACGGGGACGTAGAGGATGCCGTCGGCGTAGGCCATGGGGGTCTCAACCCCGCCGAGGACTCCGGGATATATCCGGGTCGTCCCGTTCGGCAGCACGTCCAGCTGAGCGGCATCGTCGTACTCCCCGACGACCGCAGACCAGAGGACCTCCCCGGAGCTCCGGCTGAAGGCGTAGACCTTCCCCAATTTTCCCGCACCGATGACGATCTTCTGGCTCATCCCCTCGACGACCAGCTCCGCCAGGATCGGCGAGCTCTGGAAGTCGTGGTCGAAGAGGTCGTGGGGGAGGACCTGGGAGAACCAGATCATCTCCCCCGTCCCGTGATCGAGGGCGACGATGCTGTCGGTGTAGAGGTTCGGCCCTGGCCTGCTCGTCCCGCTCGGCCACTCCTCGGTGCCGGGGAAGGGAGCCGGGTTTCCGATCCCCCAGAAGGTGATCCCGGTATCGACGTCGACGGCGGGGGGATACCAGGCTCCTCCGCCGCTGTTGATCTCCGGGTGGCCCCAGAGATCTGGCGAGTCGACGGTGGAGAAGCTCCAGACGACCTCGCCGGTCTCGGCATCCAGGGCGCTGATCACCCCTATCCCCCCCGGAGCGTAGAAGACGTCCCCGGTCCCCGGAACGGTGGAGACGTAGACGAGGCCGGCGTAGACGGAGGGCTGGATGTCGATACCCGTGGTGGCGACCTCTGAGAGCCTCGTCGTCCAGACCTCCTCCCCGGTCCCGGCGTTGAGGGCGGTGACGTTGTAGAGGTCTTTTGCTACGAAGACCTTCCCCCAGCCGACGGCAGGTCCGTTGGGGCCGACGACCTCGGCGACGTTGTAGAGCCGCGACCATAGGGGCTCGCCCGTCTCCAGGTCCAGGGCGAAGACGTTGCACCTCAGGTCCTGGAAGTAGACGACGTCCCCTACGATGATGGGGTTAGAGGCCGCAGCGCCGTAGGCCCCGATCCCGGGTATAGGAAACGACCAGGCGATGGCCAGATCCCGGACGTTCTCGGAGTTTATGGCGGAGCCGGCGGCCGTCCTGGTGTTCTCATAGTCCCCGTTGGGGAGGGGCCAGTCTTTCGCCCCGTCCGACACCTCCGGGGGCGTCGGACCTCCTCCGGCGGGGTCGGCGGCAAGAGCCGCGACGGCGAGGATCAGGGCGACGATCCCCGCCGTTCCTATCGATCTTCGGGCTTTTATCAAGATGATCACCTCTTTTATCTCTTGCTCATATCTTTTGATCTCCTTCCATATCCATCTACTTCTCTCCCCAGGAGATTATCCTTCTGAAATCCAATTTCATATTTAAAATAAAAATAACTGATCCAAGAAGACGAAGGAGCTGTTCTGAACAACCATCGAAAAATATGATCTGCGGCCTGGGTCCGCAGGATTCCTTCAGCCCGGCGACGGGGTGATCGTCCGCGGCCGGAAGATCGTCTATCTGGGGCCTAATGGGGCTAACCTTTCGCCGTCCCCCCTCCAAGGCCTCCACCAGGTCGGCGCCGCACCCGGTCGCTTCTCTGGCGATATCGACGGCGGGCTCGATCTCGGCCATGATTCTCTCGCCGTTCCCTTCAGCGCCACCCCGGGCGGCGGCGGTGACGGCCCCAGAGCTCAGGTGGCCGAGGATCACCCGAAGGGGGTATGAAGGTGCTCTGCGCCGTGCTCGACGGAGCCGAGGACTAGGGGGCCTGCGACGTTTCCCGCCACCCTGATGACGAAGATCTCGCCGAGGCCCTGGTCGAAGACCAGCTCAGGTGGAACTCGAGAGTCGGAGCAGGTCAAGACCGTCACGAAAGGGCTCTGGCCGGATAGAAGCTCGCTCCCGGGAAAGAAAAGCTTAAATCGATTGGCGGAGACATATAAGTGCCCATAAGGCAAAAAGTGGGAGGTTAGTCATGAAATACTCGAGATTTGTGGGAATCGTCCTCCTGGCCTCCGCCCTATTCATAGGGCTTGGGGCAGCCGAGGATCTGACCCCCGACGCCATCATGCTGGAGACGGAGACGAACATGACCATCACCGGCCTCAGCTACGCCGATGATGACGAATGGGTCGAGGTGGTGAACCCCGGGATGGCGAGCCAGGACTTCACCTTCTGGACCCTGGAGGATGAGAACAACAACACCTACTCCTTCCCCGAGGGGTTCGTCCTCCTCCCGGGAGCGGCCGTGAAGGTCCACACCGGCCAGGGGAACGCGACGGAGACCGATCTCTATTGGGGTCGCGACGACCTGGTCTGGGATGAAGAAGAGGTGGCTACCCTCAAGAACGCCGCCGGCGAGATCGTCGCCGGATATCCGGAGAGCGCCTGAGCTCTGAAGAGCCCTTGCCCTCCTCACCATTTTTTGCTCTCTATCTCGGTTGCGCGATGCTGTTGTCTCTCCGCCTTCTTGTCTCTGGAGATCTCCCTCCATGCGGATGCTCTCCCAATCGATTAAATTACTATATTTAATAACTTTAATATATCTAAAATAGAGGAAGTGACTATCGATTATAACGACATTTACGCCCTCATAGCCTATTATACTCTCGATCCTCTTCTTTAACTAATGAACAATTTTGGAGATAACTATATATATTTTGAGAATGAGTACCTCCCTCAGGAGGTGTGAAGATATGAACTCCATATCTATGGTACTAAAGCTGATCCTGATATCGGCGCTGGCGATTTCGGCCGTCGGGATCTCCTGGGCAGAGGGTGAGGATGTCGGGATCGATGCTGAAGAGGATGGCGTTTACGGCGTCGGGATCGAGAACGTCAGCTGGGTCGACGAGTGGGTGGAGATATCCAACCTCGGGGAGTCTGCCCAGGATCTGACGGGCTGGACTCTGAAGGACGAGCAGAACCACACCTACTCCTTCCCCGAGGGGTTCGTCCTGGCGGCGGGAGGTAGGGTGTTGGTTCATACCGGCGTCGGAGACGACTCGGCCACCGACCTCTACATGAACCTGGGCACCCCGATCTGGAACAACGGCGGCGACCTCGCCACCCTGATGGACGCCGACGGGAACGTCGTCTCTGCCTTCACGAAGCCAGAGGGGGAGGAGGGCGAGGAGTAGGGAGCGGAGCCGAAGGTGGATGGAGCTCGGCTCCAGACGATCCATCCGTACCTTCAGGTTTTCTTTGGGCGGGGCCTCCAAAGGGTCCCCCGCACGCATTTTGTTAAACTAATTATAATAAAACTCTTTCGATCTGTCGTCGATTATCCTCCGGATCCCTTGGTGCTTTCGGAGGGGCCGGTCAGCATGGGAGCTGACCGATCAGATCCATCGCCGCACCCTCCTCCTGTAATCGAGGTACTCCTCGCCGAAGGCCTCTTCCAGCATCTTCTCTTCCCTCGGCATGAAGAGCGCCTCCATCAAGCCCGCAAAGATCAGGGGGAAGAGGAGGCCTGCGAGGGACCCGAGGACGACCGCCTCGCCGAGGAGGATCGTGGCCATCCCCAGGTACATGGGGTGGCGGCTGATCCGGAAGGGGCCTGAGACGATGAGGGCGGTGGGAATCTCCTGGGGCTTAACCGTCGTGCCGCACCGCTTGAAGAGAGAATCCGCCCACAGGTTCAAGACGACGCCGAAGCCGATCAGCAGAACTCCAACAAAAGCCCATGGAGGCTCCGCCACCTGCCGCGTGGGATACGTGCAGTGTAACGCGGCGGATAGGACGAGGAGGGCCGCGAAGATCGTCGGGGGCTGGATCTCGGACTTCATCCGGTCAAAAATTATCGGATCCGGGATAAATATCTTCTCCGGGCTTTCGGCCCACGTCCATCTCCATCGGCCCCACGGGGGAGGAGAGCGTCCTCGAGGATATTGAGGTGAAGCCCGCCCTCCGCATCGAGGATGCGATCTCCCCCCGGTCGAAGGCGATCTCGCCCCCCAACAGCTCCGCCGGGAGCCAGCCGAGCTTCATCGCCGTCGGCTTCGTCCTCTCGTTGGTGAGGCCGTCGTGGAGGCTCACAAAGACTCCGCCGGGGTTCAAGGCATCCCGGACCTTCTCCATCAGGGGACCGAGCATCCCCCGGCAGGAGTAGAGGGAGGCGGAGGCGAGGATGAGGTCGTACTCCCCTCCGATGGCGTCCTGGGAGAAGTCCCCGGCGACCACCTCCACCCGCCCCTCCATCCCCGCCTCCCGGACGAACCTCTCGGCAGCCTCCGCCACCGGCGGTAGGTCGAAGACGGCCCCCCTCATCACCGGGTGGGCGGCCACCACCGCCACAGAGATCAGCCCCGGCCCGCCCCCCAGGTCGAGCATCCTCCGGAAAGATGGAAACTCCGGAAGCTCCCCGATAGCCCTCGCCACCATCTCGGCGACCCCAGCCCGCTGGTACTCGGCGACGGCAGCCGCCCACCGGCCTGTATCTTCCCTAGATCTCGGCTCCTCGGCCCTCTTCCCTTTCGGCGGGCCGTCGACGACGTGCGTGGTCAGATCTTCACAAACAGGCTCTATATAACGCCACTGTTCCGTGAGAAAATTCCCCACGTACGTCGGGCCATCTCCGACCAGAAAGGTCGTGGCGATCACGGAGTTTTGATAGAGGCCTTCTCTCTTGATGACGAGGTCGAAGGCGGCAAGGCCGTCGAGGAAGATCCTCGTTCTCTCGGGAGAGCCTCCGAGGATCTCCGCCAGATCCTCCGCCGACCTCCTCTCCCCGAGGTGGTCGAAGACCCCGAGCTCGATCCCGGTGAGGAGGAGCCTCGTCTTGATCGGAGCAATGATGAGGGAATAAAGCTCCGAGAAGCCTGCGGCCGCCTCCGACGTCTCCGCTCTGTCGGGCCTCATCTCGCAGCCCTCGAATAGACCGTCCTTCCCTCGTGCCTGATCCGGAGGATCCGGTGGTAGGGTATCATCGTCTCGCCGCGGGCGAAGAAGGACCTGCCGAGGGAGATCTCGCTCCCCTTCAAGGTGATCCTGTCCATCGGAGCACCCCGGTGGAGGATCTCGATCTCGCAACTCTCCATATCGAGCCCCCGCCACTTGATCTCGTTCAGGATCTCCCTGGGGTGTCTTCCCGCGGTCTCAAACTCGGCCATAATCTCTCCTTTCAACCCTCCATATTCACCTTATCTCCTTCTCCTCCTATTTCTCACCCATCCCTGAGAAAGCCTTTTAGGGGATCGGGCTATTGGCTCATTCATTCCCGGTTAAATCGGACTTGATCGAAATGTTCCCCGAGGACGCTTATAATCTGGAGTTCTTCAAAGACGAGGGCTTCACCCGGAAGACCTGCGAGAGGTGCGGCGGCCGTTTCTGGACGAGGGACCCCTCCAGGACCACCTGCGGAGACCCACCCTGCGACCCCTACACCTTCATTGGATCGCCGGTCTTCCGCCGGGAGATCGGACTGGACGAGATGAGGGAGCACTACCTCTCCTTCTTTGAGGGAAGGGGCCACACCCGGATAAAGAGGTATCCTGTCATCGCTCGGTGGAGGGACGACATCTACCTCACCATAGCCTCCATCGCCGACTTTCAGCCCTTCATCACCTCGGGGCTCGTACCGCCGCCCGCAAACCCCCTGACGGTATCCCAGCCCTGCATCAGGCTCGACGACCTCGACTCCGTCGGGAGGAGCGGCCGCCACCTCACCACCTTCGAGATGATGGCCCACCACGTCTTCAACACCCCCGAGGAGGAGATCTACTGGAAGGACAGGACCGTCGCCCTCTGCGACGAGCTCCTTCTGGGCCTGGGGGCCGATCCCCTGGCCGTCACCTACAAGGAGTCGCCCTGGGCCGGAGGGGGGAACGCCGGACCCAGCGTCGAGGTGATGATCGGCGGCCTGGAGCTCGCAACCCTCGTCTTCATGGATATGAAGGTCTCGCCTCGGGGCGAATACGAGATCAAGGGAGAGCGGTACGATCGGATGGAGAACTACATCGTCGACACCGGCTACGGCCTCGAGAGGTTCGTCTGGGCCTCCAAGGGCTCTCCGACGATATACGACGCCATCTTCCCCGAGGTCGTCGCCACCATATCGGACCTGGCGGGGCTCGAATCTGCCGTATCCGACGACGAGCGGGCCCGGATCCTCGCCTCGAACGCCCGCCTCGCCGGGATGGTCGACCTGGAGGAGGCTAGCCTCCGGGACCTCCGGGGGCGGGTGGCCTCCGATATAGGGATCTCGGCGGAGAAGCTCGACGAGATCATCGCGCCCCTGGAGCGGATCTACGCCGTCGCAGATCATACCAGGTGTCTCGCCTACATGCTCGGGGACGGGATCATCCCCTCCAACGTCAAGGCCGGCTACCTCGCCAGGCTCGTCATCCGGAGGACCCTCCGGCAGATGAAGGACCTCTCCATCGAGGTGCCTCTATCCGACCTGGTATCGATGCAGCTCTCGAGGCTCGACTATCAGGACCTCGACGAGCGGCTCGGGGCGATCATCGAGATCCTCGACCAGGAGGAGGAGAGGTACGCTGAGACCCTGGAGAAGGGCCGTCGCCTCGTGAAGAGGATCGCCGAGGGGCGCGGAAAGAAGGGAGAGACGATCCCCCTCTCGGAGATGATATCCCTCTACGACTCCCACGGGATACCGCCGGAGATCGCCAGGGAGGCGGCCCTGGAGGCGGGGGTCGAGGTCGAGCTCCCCGACAACTTCTACTCCCGGGTCGCGAGCACCCACATCAAGGCGGAGAAGGCGGATAAGGAAGAGCTCGAGATCGACCTCCCCGAGACCCGCCGGCTCTTCTACGAGCGGCCCTTCGAGAGGAAGTTCCAGGCGAGGGTCGTCGGCCTCGTCGACGGGATGGTCGTCCTGGACCAGACCCTCTTCTACCCCGAGGGGGGCGGCCAGCCCGGAGACCGCGGCCTGATCCGGAAGGGGTCGAGGGCCTTCAGGGTCGTCGACGTCCAGGCGGCGGGAGGAGTCGTCCTCCACCGGATCGCCGAGGATGAGACGGCCGCCGATATCAGGCCCGGCGACTCGATCGAGGGGGAGGTGGATATGTCCCGGAGGCTCGCCCTCGCAAGACACCACACGGCGGCCCACATCATCCACGACTCGGCGAAGAAGGTTCTGGGAAGCCACATCTGGCAGGCGGGGGCCCAGAAGTCGGAGGACCGGGCGAGGCTCGACATATCCCACTACAAGCGAATAACCCGCAACGAGCTACAGGAGATCGAGGTCCTGGCGAACAGGATGGTGATGGAGACCGTCCCGATATCGACGGGCTGGCTCGACAGGTCCGAGGCGGAGAAGAGGTTCGGCTTCGAGCTCTACCAGGGAGGGGTCCCGCCGGGGAAGTCGATCAGGGTCGTCCAGGTCGGGTCCGACGTCGAGGCCTGCGCCGGGACCCACTGCACCAACACCGGGATGGTCGGCCCCATAAAGGTCCTCAGGACCGAGCGGGTCCAGGACGGGGTGGAGAGGATCGAGTTTGCCGCCGGCGAGGCCGCGGTCCTGAGGGGTCAGGAGAGGGACGACCTCCTCTTCGCCGCCGCCGAGGCCCTCAGCGTCCCCGCGGAGCAGCTCCCCAAGACAGCAGCCCGGTTCTTCGAGGAGTGGAAGGACCTCAAGAAGGAGGCTGCCCGCCTCAAAGAGGACCTAGCTCGGGCCCAGATGGAGGGGCTCATCGGCAGGGCCACCGATCTGGGCGGCCTCTCGGTCGTCGTCGCCATCCTCCAGGATGCCGACGTCGAGGAGCTGATCAAGGCCGCATCGATGATCTCGGGGAAAGACTACGTCGCGATCCTGGGAAGCGAGAAGGGGGGGGCGAAGATCGTCGTCGCCGTCGGCAATACGGGCCTGGCCAGGGGGCTTTCGGCCGGCGATATAGTTAAGGCGGCGACGAAGGTCGTCGGCGGCGGGGGCGGCGGAAAGCCCGAGATCGCTCAAGGGGGCGGCCCCAGGGCGGAGCGGCTCCGGGAGGCGCTGGAGGCGGGTCTGGCGAGGGTTCGGGCCGCCTCCGGCGCCTGAACTATTCATCGCTCCCCCTCGTCTCGGGAGGGCGATTCCTCACCGGCTGCCGGAGTAGGGGGTGAAGGGGTCCCGGTTCCGCCAGGACCGGGCCATGTAGATCAGGTCGGCCTGCATCTCTCTGTCGTTGACCCCGAGCCGCTTCATCACCGTCCGGAGATCCCGGCGGCTGTAGCCGCTGCTGAAGAGAAACTCGCCGACTATCTCCATCAGGTCCCTATATGTCGGCTCCGCCCCCTCGGCGAAGACCTCGGCGAGGAGGGCGAGGGTCGCGGGGCTCAGGGAGTCGGAGTCGATCCTGATCCCCGCTCCCTTGCTCACCAGGTTCTCCAGGCTTCTCATCTCTCTGACGTTAAAGCTCTCCCGCTGCACCTTCATGCACCCCCGAAATCCTGCATTTCGGGCCGTGGGGTGCGGGTCCCCTTATCCGTGAGATCCGCTTAAACTATTGACAAATGGCGCCACATTATTTATAACTTTCTAATATAAATTGATAATAACGTATAATATCTCTAATGATTAACTATTATTATCGATATTTGCCGATCATTAATTCGGCTCCCTGAACGCTGGCCGAGCTGCCTCTGCCGGCCCACTACGATGCCGAAAGGGGATCGGGATGGGGTTACGGGAGAATATGGGCCGGACTTGACCTGCTCTGTAGACGCCGATGGACTCCGAGGAGATCTGGACCGACCAATTAAACCAGAAAAAGATCGAAAAATGGGCCGATCGTCTCCCCCAGTTGGCGGAGGGTATGAAAGGAGGCGACGACCCTTTTCGTCGAGGGTGGAGGCCTTAGTCCACGTCCCCCTCTATCTTGAACGATACTCTCACCTTGGCCCTGTAGGCGACGATCTTTCCTCCCTCGAGCTTCACGTCCAGCTCCCTCACCTCCGCCACCCTCAGGTCCCTCAGGCTCTTGGCCGCCTTCTCGATGGCGACCTTCGCCGCATCTTCCCAGCTGGTCGGGGAGGACCCCACCAGCTCCACAATTTTATAGACGCTCTCGGGCATCTTTATTTCCTCCATATAAGTGCAACACTTCATTATAGAGGTCAAAGTTTATATAATTTCTCTATCTTCTCTGCTCATCCTGATGAGACGGATTATGGATCGACAAGAAATAAATAATGATGATAAAATTATGCTCTGCCGTTTTGCACGACCAACGTGCGATATTTTATCATATTATATAAAATTTATTTACAATAAATTCCTCGATCCGAGCCTATGCCCCTCTGAAACGACGTTTAAAAATCCTGATCTATCATCCAACTTAGGCATCCCGGCGGAACCGATCGACAAAATTCATCCCGATGGCGGAGGTTCGAAGGGTTGGATATCTGATGGGGGGCGAAAAGGACTAAAGATAATAGCCCCGATGGAGGAGGGATGGCTGCCGGAAACCCGGAGTTAGGATTGGAGCTCTCGGCCCTCGCCCGGATCTCGGAGAGGGCCGCTTCGTTGATAAGCCGCCAGAAGGAGGTGGTAGTCGCCTCCCACGTCGACGCCGACGGCCTCACCTCCGCCGGGATAATCTCAGCCGCCCTCGATCGGGCGGGGGTCGAGCGGAAGACCCTCTTCTTCAGGCAGCTGGACCTCCCCGCCCTGGAGGAGATCGCGGACCTCGGCCCCGACCTCGCCATCTTCACCGACCTTGGGTCCGGGATGCAGTCGGAGATCGTCGGGATCGGCCTATCGGCGGTCGTCGCCGACCACCACCGCCCCCAGGGCTCGGGGGTGGAGCACCACATAAACCCCCACCTCGCCGGCCTCGACGGCGCCACCCAGCTCTCCGGCAGCGGCACCTCCTTCCTCCTGGCGCGGGCCCTCGCTGGGGCCGTCGGTTGCAGAGGCGAAAACGACGACCTCTCGGCACTGGCGATAGTCGGCGCCGTCGGAGACCTCCAGGACATGGCGAAGGGAAGGCTCGTCGGCCTCAACCGCTGGATTCTCGATATCGGCGTCGAGGCGGGGGCCCTCTCCTTTGGTCGCGACCTGAAGCTCTTCGGGAAGCAGACGAGGCCGGTCTTCAAGATGCTGGAGTTCTCGTCGGATCCGTACATACCGGGGCTCTCGGGGGATGAGGACGCCTGTATCTCCTTTCTCAAAGAGCAGGGGATCAGGCTGAAGGGCGAGAGGTGGAGGCGGTGGATCGACATGAGCCCCGAGGAGAAGGCCAGGATCGCCTCGGCCCTGGTGAGACGGGGCCTGCGGGCTGGCCTATCAAACCCCCAGCTGGAGAGGCTCGTCGGCGAGGTCTACGTCCTCCTGGCGGAGCAGGAGGGGACGGAGCTTCGGGACGCGAGCGAGTACTCGACCCTCCTCAACGCCACCGCTCGGTACGGCCACTCGGGCGTCGGCCTTGCGGTCTGCCTCGGGGACCGGGGTAGGGCCCTGGAG
Source organism: Methanosarcinales archaeon Methan_01 (assembly GCA_001602645.1). Taxonomy (GTDB): domain Archaea; phylum Halobacteriota; class Methanosarcinia; order Methanotrichales; family Methanotrichaceae; genus Methanocrinis. The sequence goes on along the minus strand of LUYE01000006.1, from coordinate 66,772 downwards.
GAGGCGAGGCTCCTCCTGAGCGAGCATCGACAGAACCTCGTCAACGGCCTGAAGCTGGTGAAGGAGGAGGGGATCGTGCCGTTGGACCACATCCAGTACTTCGACGCCGGAGACCGGATCTTGGAGACGATCGTGGGGATCGTCGCAGGGATGAGCTTTCAGACCGCCGACAGGAGGAAGCCGATCCTCGCCTTCGCCGCCGCCGAGGATGGCAGGCTGAAGGTATCGGCCCGGGGGACCCAGGAGCTGGTGAGGTCGGGGCTGAACCTGGCGGAGGCGATCTCCCGGGCTGCAGAATCGGTGGGCGGCGTCGGCGGAGGCCACAACGTCGCGGCGGGGGCGACGATCCCCCCCGAGGCGAGGGACGAGTTCCTGGAGCTTATCGACGACATCGTAGGGGATCAGATCCGAACCTGAGGCGACGGCCGGTTGTTTCCGGTGGGGGTTGCCGGTCAGAGCCAGCCGAAGAAGGAGGTCTCGTTCATGTCGTTCTTCACCACCAGGATCTTCTCGTCTATGCTGAAGTTCCCGATGAACTCGTGGCTGACGTCGGCCATCACGTCCCTTATGTCCAGGGTGTCCTGGTCCAGGACGAGGTAACCCATCCTTCCTGTGCCGCTGCTGAAGTTGGCCTGGAGGGCGATGTCGACCCAGTCGGGGTTGCTCTTGAGGTAGAGGTTCGATGACAGACGGTCGCACCCGTCGAAATCCTTGTAGGCCGACATCCCCAGGTAGTAGTTCTTGAGGGTGGTGGTATCGCTGAACTTCTGGTCGTAGGAGAATAGGGACGCCTCGGGGTCGCTCTTGCTCCCAAGCCTCATCGGCTCGGGACCTATGAAGGCGGACGCCGTCCCCGCCACCAGCATGACCGCCAAGAATGCCACGACCAGCTTCATCATGTTGACACCCTAATCCTATTTCGCCTATTTCGCCTATAATACTTGCGAGATATCCCAGTGGAACTCGTCGCTCAGCTCTCCGGCGAAGACGGTGGAGGCCGGGCCGTCCATGTAGGCCCTCTCCCCCTCGAAGGTGATCAGGAGGGGCCCACCCCTCGTCTCGACGAAGACCTCGTCGCCGACCATCCCCATCCTCCGGGCGACGGCGGCGCTGGCCACCGACCCCGTCCCGCAGGAGAGGGTCTCCCCTTCGACCCCCCTCTCGAAGGTCCTCACCTGAAAGGAGTCGCCGATCCGGACGAAGTTTACGTTCGCCCCCTCCGGGAAGTGGTGGCTCCGCCGGATGTGGGGGGCCACCTCATCGAGGGGGAGGTTCAGAAGGTCTTCGACGAAGACGACGGCGTGGGGGACGCCGGTGTTCACCGCCGATACCTCGAACCCCTCCAGGGGCTCCCTCAGAAACTCGCCCTCGCCGATGGAGGGGATCCCCCTCCGATCGAAGCAGGGGACGCCCATATCCACCCTCGCCCAGAAGTCGCCGCCGATCTCCCTCACCATCAGGGGGATGATCCCCGCCAGGGTCTCCACCTCGAACTGCTCCCCCACCATCCCCGCGTCCCAGGCGTACTTGGCGAGGCAGCGGACTCCGTTTCCGCACATCTCGGCCTCGGAGCCATCGGGCTGGAAGAGGCGCATCCTCAGATCCGCGTGCTCCGACGGCGAAAGGAACAGGACCCCATCGCCGCCGATCCCGAAGTTCCGGTGGCAGCACTGGACGGCAAAGGATCCCTTGAGGGAGTCGGCGACCTTAACCCTCTCCGTCTCATCTATAAGGATGAAGTCGTTCCCGTTCCCCTGGAGCTTTGTGAAGGCGATTCCTCTGGATCTGGTGGGGAGCCCTTCCAGCCTGACCTCAGTCATCTCCTTCAGCTTCATTTTATATACCATGGTCTGTTCTCTACCAAATCGGCTTTGTGGTGGTGATCTTATTAAACCCATTCTACAGGTTGCCCTGGATCTTCTGGAGCTGGACAGGGCTGTCCAGATAGCTCTGGAGGCGGCCGACGGCGGTGCTGACTGGATAGAGGCCGGAACCCCCCTCATCAAGAGCGAGGGGATGGACGCCGTGCGCGAGCTGAAGAAGGCCCTGCCGGCGAAGAAGATCGTGGCGGATATGAAGACGGTGGACACCGGCGCCATGGAGGTGGAGATGGCGGCGAAGGCGGGGGCCAACATTGTGGCCATCCTCGCCTCCTCCGACGACTCCACCATCAAAGACGCCCTCCGGGCGGCGAGGAAGTACGGGGTCGAGATCATGGTCGACCTCCTCGGTTCTCCGGACCCGGTGGCGCGATCGAAGGAGCTGGAGTCTCTGGGGGTCGATTACATCTGCGTCCACGTGGGGATCGACCAGCAGATGATGGGCCAGAGGGCGATCGACTTTCTCGACCGGATCCTCGGCCACGTCAAGATCCCCGTGGCCGTCGCCGGAGGGATCGACGCCGCCTCTGCCGCCGAGGGGATAGCCTCGGGGGCCTCCATAGTCATCGTCGGGGGGAGCGTGACCCGAAGCCCCGACGTCACCGGTTCCGGCAAAAAGATCCGAGAGGCGATGGACCGGGCCATGGAGAGCTTTGATAGAGGGGAGAGGAGGAGCATGGACGAGGAGATGATCGAGATCTTCAGGGAGGTCTCAACCCCCAACATCTCTGACGCCATGCACCGGAAGGGGTCGATGCGGGACATCCTCCCCATAAACCCGGGCCAGAAGATCGTCGGCAAGGCGATCACCGTCCAGACCTTCGAGGGGGACTGGGCGAAGTCGGTGGAGGCGATCGACCTCGCCGGCCCCGAGAACGTCATCGTCATCTACAACGGGAGCAGGTACGTCTCCTGCTGGGGCGGGCTTGCCACCCAGAGCTGCAAGATGAAGGGGGTTGCAGGAGTCGTCATCGACGGCGCCGTCCGGGACCTCGACGAGATCCGGGAGATGGGATACCCGATCTTCGCCAGCTCCATCACTCCAAACGCCGGAGAGCCGAAGGGGATGGGGGAGATCAACGCCGAGATCACCTGCGGGGGCAGGTCGGTCCGCCCCGGAGATATCATCGTCGGCGACGACTCCGGCGTCGTCGTCATCCCGAGGGAGAGGGGCTACGAGATCGCCCGGAGGGCGAAAGAGGTCGAGAAGACTGAGAGCAGGCTCCGGGAGGAGATCAAGCGGGGAAGGACCCTATCCCAGGTGGCCAACCTCAAGAAATGGGAGAAGAAATAGCCTTCCGCCATCGATCAGAATTTATGAAGAAAAGCCGACAAACGACAACCCGTAAATACGTTGAATGCGGTTTGCGCGAAAGAGGATACTTGTATGGATCCAGAGACCTTCATCTCTAAATACGAGCCCAAGAAGATGGTGGCGATCGCCCTCGCCGTTCTGGCGGTGGCGCTATCCATCCTGGGCTTCACCTACTTAAAGACGGGATCGCCCGTCAACCTGGGGGTCGAGTTCACGGGAGGGACTATAGTAACCGTTCCCGTAGTCGAATCAGAGGATGAGATAAGAGCGAAGCTTGCAGCCTACCCGGTGAAGGACATCAGGGACGTGGGCCATCGGTACATGATCCAGCTGGGGCCGATGGACGACGCCAGGCATAAGGAGCTATCGGCGATGATCGACGCTGATTACCAGGAGCCCGAAATAAAGTACATGGGGCCGGTATACAGCACCCGCCTCCAGGAGCAGGCCAAGAAGTACATCCCCCTCTCCTTCGTCTTCATGGCGGTGGTAGTCTTCGTGATATTCAGGACTCCCTTTGTAGCCTTGACCATAATTCTCGCCGCCTTCTCCGACATCATGATCACCGCGGCCTGCATGAACGTCGCGGGGGTGGAGCTCTCCCTGGGGACGGTGGCAGCCCTCCTGATGCTGATAGGCTACTCCGTGGACAGCAACATCCTCCTCAACAACAGGGTTCTGAAGCGGAAGGGGAGGACCGAGGATAAGGTGGTGGGGGCCTTCAGGACCGGGATCGCCATGACCAGCACCACGTTCTCTGCCATCTTTGCCCTCTTCCTAGTCTCCACCTTCTCCTACCTCGTATCGTCATCTTTCACCCAGATCAACATCCTCTTCGACATATCGACGGTCCTCCTCTTCGGCCTTCTGGCGGGGCTGATGAACACCTGGGTGATGAACTCGAACGCCCTTCGATGGTACCTGGCCCGTCCCAAAAAGACGGCATCCCGGAGGCAGAGACGATGACGGAGATACCCAAAGATCCGAGGATCATCATATTCGTCGTGGCGGTGGCTGCCGCCCTTTTGATCCTGGCTCCGATGCCTTCCGACAACGGCCTCCAAACGAGGCTGAAGTACGGCCTCGATCTGGAGGGCGGTTCCTGGCTCCAGCTGAAACTTCAGGGCTCCATCATACAGCCCCAGGTCGACCCGGTGAAGATCCTGGAGAAGGAGTTCAGCGACACCCTCGGCCGCCCCGTGGAGGTGGAGTGGCGTCCGTCGAGCGTGGACTACCAGATCATCTTCGATGGGAGGGCTTCCAGCACCGTCGCCGAGGATCTCGGCTATCCCCAGGCTACCGTCACTCCTAGGGGCAACGCCACCACCGTCACCATCCAGGCCTCGCCTATCGGCGTCATCATGAACTACCTCAAGAACTCCCTCGATTCGGACGTCAAGTACCTGGAGTCGGACCCCATATCCTTCGAGGTGAGGTCGAACGTCACCAGGTCCTCCCTGGAGGCGATCCTCGCCGAGGTGGGCGGGACCCTGGCACCGGGCGACGCTGGCTTCTCCGAGGGGGTGACCGAGGAGACGGTGGACGAGACGAAACAGGTCCTGGACAGGAAGCTGAACCGTCTCGGCCTTGCGGACATCAAGGTCAGGGTGGTGGACAACAAGTTCATCCTCATCGATCTTGCCGGGGTCACCGTCAACGACGCCCAGGATATCGTCGGCAAGCCCGGCGTCTTTGAGATCAGGATCCAGACCGAGGGCAACCAGTCGATGCACGTCCTCTACGGCGACCAGATCGCCGACGTATCCCTCCCGACGGGAGACCAGTCCGGAAACTGGGGCGTCCCCTTCACCCTCTCGGAGGAGGGGGCCGTCGCCTTCCAGAAGGCTGCGGTGGAGACGGGAGCCACCAGAAACAGGATCGACCACGAGATCTCGATGAACCTCGATGACGAGCTGATCTTCTCCGCCCCCCTCGCCCAGGATCTGGCGGCGAGCCTGGAGGTCGCCCCCATGAGGAATATGGTGGCCCAGGTGGGAGGCGACAGCCAGAGGGCCCACGAGCTCTACATCCACCTCAGGGAGGGGGCCTTGCCCGTCAACGTCGAGATCATCGGATCCGGCCAGGTGACGGCTGCCCTCGGCGACCAGTTCAAAAAGCAGGTCCTGATAGCAGGGATCATTGCGATCCTGGCGGTGGGCCTTGTGATATACTACCGGTACCGCGATCCCAGGATCGTCATCCCGATGGTGGCGACCTCCTTCAGCGAGGTTCTGATGATGCTGGCCCTCGCCGCCCTCCTGAAGTGGCAGCTTGACCTTCCCGCCATCGCGGGGATCATAGCTGTCATAGGGACCGGCGTCGACCATCTCGTCATCATCACCGACGAGCTCCTCTACGAGGGGAAGATGCCCAGCGGCAAGATCTACCTCGCGAGGCTCTCCAGCGCCTTCGGGATCATCATGGCCGCTGCCGCGACGACGATCGTCGCGATGCTTCCCCTATTTGCCATGGGGTTTGGAGCCTTCAAGAGCTTCGCCCTGATAACGATCGCCGGGGTCCTCATAGGCGTCTTCATAGCCAGGCCCGCCTACGGGAGGATCGTCGGCCTGATAATGCAGGGCGGCGAGTGAATAGGCGAAAGAGAGACTGAACTTTGGGGGATCGGCCGCGGTCCCATCCCCCCATTTTTATTCCGTCGCCATAAATGATATGGGTTTTATCATCAATCATAACCGCGACAGGTTTTATCGCCACCTGAGCTATTCTTTCAGCCAGCTGGCGATCTCGTGGGCTGCGCCGATCGTCTCGTCGCAGATCTGGGGGATGAAATCCTCGGGGAGCCTCTGGTGGAGGGGGATCGTCTCGCTCGCTGCCAGGGCCTTGGAGCCGTCGAAGTTGACGTAGGCGATCCGGGCAGATAGCTCGCTTTTGGGCCGGCCGAAGGCCGACCCCGGGAGGATGGCCACCTTTCGATCGGCGAGGAGCCGGTCGCAGAGGGCGGCTCCGTCCCTTATCCCCCGCCTTGAGAGGGGGTCTGCCAGGGACGAGAAGTCGACGAAGAGGTAGAACCCCCCCTCGGGGGCGTGGACCCTTACGTCGGCTTCCCTGAGAATTCCGTGGAGCTCGGATCCGAGGACCGACAGGATCCGTCGGGCGTGCCATAGGTACCTCTCGATGGCGATCCCGCCCCGGAAGGCCTGGACTGCGGCGAACTGGATCGGGGCGGAGACGGAGGTGTAGGTCTCGCTGGCGACGGCGGCCATAGCCTCCAGGAGCCAGTCGAGGTCTGGCGGGAAGGTGAAGGTCCCGAGCCTCCAGCCCCCGGCGCCGCACCACTTGGAGAGGCCCGAGCTGATGATCGTCCCCTCGGGGTAGAACCGGGCGACAGAGACGTGCTCGCCCCGGTGGTGGAGCTGGCCGTAGATCTCGTCGGATAGCAGGACCAGCTCGTACTCTCGGGCGACGCTCGCGATCTCCTTCAGCTCCTCCGACGAATAGGTGAGGCCGTCGGGGTTTCCTGGATAGTTCATCACCAGGATACGGGGGCGGTAGACGTCCTGCTCGCTCTCCAGGAACCGGGCCAGCCTCTCTGGGGTGATGTGCCACTTCTCGTCGAAGGTGGTGTGGAGGAGCCGGACCTTCTTCCCCAGGATCTGGGCCTGGGGGACGTAGGAGACCCAGGCGGGGGTGGGGACGATGATCTCGCCGTAATAGACGAGCTGGAGGAGGAACATCAGCTCTTTGGATCCGGGGCCGACGAGGACGTTCTCGGGGCTGGCGTTGACCCCGTCCTCCTTCCGGTGGAAGGCGGCCACCGCCTCCTTCAGGGCGGGTAGCCCTTTCACCGGAAGGTAGTCCTTCTCGGAGGCGTAGAGCCGCAGGGCGTTGACGACCGGGGTTGGGACGGGGAAGGGGGACTGGCCGAGGCCGAGGTTTGCGACCCTCTCCCCTTGGCCTTCAAGGAGCTTGCACCTCTCGTTGATGGCGAGGGTCGGCGAGGGCTCGACCCCCCGCACGTTGATGTTGAGGCTGACGTGTTTTTTCAGGGTCATCTCTCTCCTCCATCATCCGAGCGAAATCTGATCCATCGGTACGGTTCTGAGGTCTGTCCAGCCTCCGATATAACATTTATTAGAGATGCGGTAAATCCCGTTTATGGCAAATCGAAGTGAGGGTTCTATGATGGGATTGCAGCGGGTTTTGGAGCCGGGCTCGATGGGGAGTTCGATCATCGGTCAATATCTGGGCATCGACGGCGTCGGTGGTGGCTTCATAAACGGAGGGCGCGTCGCGGGCTCGATCGTCGTCGCTCTCCTCTTCCTGGCGGCGGCAGCATCAGCTGCCGGGGAGAACGTGACTCTCGGCGGATATCAGGTCTCCTTCGACCTTGGGAACTATACGGGCTACGATATCGAGTTCGAGGAGGTTCCCTACGCCACCGTCGACGGCAAGGAGTTTCCAGCCCACGTATGCTGGATATATGCAGACGGCGCGATGATGATCGCCCTCACCGATTATGGGGTACCGATGGAGGCGACCAGCTCCTTCACCAGAAGGGCCGTGACCTTCTACCTGACCAACGCCAACTGCACCAGCATCCAGACCCATGAGGTCCAGATCGACGGAAAGCCCGCGATCCTGGGGCTCGGCGAGCGGCCCAGCGGCGAGATCCTCGTCTGTGCCGTATATTGGCCCGACATCCGGGACGTCAACGGGACGCTATACGCCCAGGTCGACTGCACCATCGCCTCCGAGGCGTCGGTGGCGGTGACCGAGGGCCTCCTCAACTCGATCCGGGTCTACCTCCCCGACATAGAGCCCTCTGGGGGCGCATCGGAGGCGGAGAGGATCGAGCTGTGAAGGGTTTTTGAGAGTTCAGGTCCGAGGGGTGTCAGGGGCCCAGAGGATCAGAAGAGCGCCGCCCAGACCGCCGCCCCCACCAGGGCCCCGAAGAGGGTCGCAAACAGGTTGACGCCGTTGTTGCTGAGGAGCCCTCGCGACTGGAGGGTGGCGCCGAGGAGGCTGTCGAAGTTCGTCCCGAGAAAGCCTCCCAGGAGGGCTGCAGCGAGGCTGCCGTATCCGGCCATCCCCGTCGCGACGGCTAGGACGCCGGTGAAGAGGGAGCCGGAGAGGGAGGCGGCCTCGCCGAGGAGGGTGACGCCCCCGTCGACGCCCGGCTCGACGGAGCGGAGGGTTGTGATCATCCGCGGCTGAGATCGAGCCGTCTCGCCGATCTCGCTCGCCAGGGTGTCCCCGGTGGCGGTGGCGACAGACCCGAGGAAGGCGAAGGCGAATAGGTCTGACCCATAGACTCCGTAGAGGACCGCCATCGCCAGGGGGACGAGGCTGTTGCTGTAGACGTTCTTATACCCCCGGACGCCGCCCCGGGCTTGGGCTATCCTCAGCTCCTGCTTCCTCGCGTACTTGTACCTGGTGAAGCCGCTTCCGAGGAGGTAGAAGGAGAGGAGGAGCAGGAACCAGAATATATCCGCGAAGAATATGACGAGGAGGCAGATTATCACCTCGCTGATCACCGCCTCGGCGTCGGCGGCCTTCATCCTGTAGGCGCCGATCCCCAGGGCCAGGGCGAAGACGTATATGCCAGCCATGTGTTGAAGATCGGGAAGAGGATAGTCGAAGCTGAAGAGCCACATCACCATGCAGGATCCGAAGGGGACGGCGAAGTCCCGGTAGGTGGAGGCGGTGTGGAGGAAGGCGCCGGAGAGCCCCCCCAGGGTCGCAAGAAAGAGGATCCTCTCCGGCTCCATCGCGGCTCCCAGGGTCGGGGGCATCGTCCAGAGGATGGCGAGGCAGCCGAGGGCCGTCGTCGTCGCCAGATAGGCTAGGCTCTTTCCGAGATCCTGGAACCTTTCGGATACCAGGGCCCCGAAGGTGGGGGCGACGAAGGATACCGCCACCAGGTAAAGGGGGAGCTTGAGGATCGTAGCCTCCATGGCGAGGCTCAATAAGAGGAGGAAGGCGAGGGAGGCGGAGAGGACCCGGACCCGTCGCTCTGCGATGGCCAGGGCGAATAGGGGGACGACGGAATAAAACCCGGCGTAAGGGAAGAGGAGAACCGTCATGCCGACGCATCCCCTCGCCATCGCCTCTCTCTTCATGGACCGCTACATGAAGCCGATCGCAAAAATACTTTCTCTCGAAGAGACCGTCCAGGTGCCCTGATGCTCGACCGCGTGCGCGAAAGGATCCTTGGAAGAGGTATCAGGGGAGGAGAGGTCCCCTCCTGCATAGCCGTCGTCATCTCCGCCGAGGCGGTCGGGGCCCACTGGTGGCGGAAGGTGGGGACGGTGGCGGGGTGGTGCACCACCCTGGGGATCCGCGAGGCGGCCCTCTTCTCAGAGTTTTTTGGCCCTGAGAAGGTCGAGGATCTAGAACGAGAGCTGGCGGACGTTCCAGCTCGGGGAAGGCTGATCATCGGAGCTGAAGAGAGGGGCTTCGGTAAGGGCGGCCCCCTCCGCCTCTTCATCTCCGCTGGGTCCGGAGGAAAGGAGGAGGTGACCTCTGCTATCAGGTCTCTTCTGGTGGAGGTAAAGGCCGGGGTCATCGACCCCGAGGCTGTCGACGAGGAGGCCATCGAGGCGAGGCTCCGACTGAACCTCCGCCCTGACCTTCTGATACGCCTCGGCCATCGGGAGCTGAGCGACTTCATGATCTGGCAGTCGGCCTACTCCGAGCTCTACTTCATCGACCGCTCCTGGGATGATCTGAAGAAGGTCGACTTTCTCCTGGCCATCAGGGACTACCAGAGGAGAGAGAGGCGGTTTGGGAGATGATCATCCCACTGGGCTCGGATGGGTGAAGGGGACGGGGCTGAGGTACTCGGGGGGTACGTTCTCGGAGATGACGATATCCGGGCTTACGGTCATCATCCTCACCCCCGCCCTCATCGCCGCCCCGGCATCCACCCTTATCACCCGAGGGTTGTTCGTCCTGAAGGTGCCGACGTGCCACGCCTTCTCCGGCGTCGTGGATAGGTGGACGTACCGCTGGGTCGCCGCCTTCAGCCCCACCTCCAGGATTCTGTCCGCCTCTTCCTCGTTCGCCCCGTAGTAGAGGGCAGCCAGCTCGTTTTTGGGGTAGTCGAGGCTCACGTCCACGGAGTGGCCGTACTTCGCCCTGATCTTCCCCATCCGGATCTCGTACCTCTCCTTCGGGTCTGACTGGACTAGGGCTATCACCAGCCTTTTATTCGCCCAACGGTACCTCGTCCCGATCGCCTCGGAGAGGGCGTCTAGGTCCACCCACCCCCGAGAGTCCATCTCCAGGCCCAGATCGTCGGGAAAGTGCCTGAGGGCGCCAGCCACCAGCCTGCCGAGCTTCTCGCTTCTCTCCTCTTCGAGGACGATCTGGCCGGCGCTGCCGCAGACACAGCTCTCCCCCCGGAAAAATCCGTGTTCTGGACATCTCTTGATCACGATCCAAGCCTCCAGCTGAAATTGAAGTGGCCCTCCAGATAGATATAGCTGACTCCAGATACCGCCGTCCCCAGGGGCCAAATTGCCTCTCTATCTTCCGATCCATCCCTCTTGGCTGGGGTCTTTACCGGCGTCGGGCAAAGCCTGAAATAGAATTCGGTCCCTGAGATCGTCTCATGCTGGACTTGGAGAAGATCGAGCGAGGGCTTCTCAGGGGCGACCTCCTTGATCTGGACGATGAAAAGCTATCCTTCGAGATGGAGGCTTTCCTAAAGCGCACGGAGGAGCAGGATCGCCAGATATCCGAGATCCTGGACGCCCTTCTCGAGGAGGTGGAGGAGCTCCTCTCCCTCTCCGACGAGCTGGAATCCGAGGAAGATATCCGAAGGTGATCCCTTTGGAGACGCTGCCAGACGTTCAGGCCTGTCAACCCGAGTACCCCATAAACCTCACCAGGGTTGGCCTCACGGGGGTGAAGAAGCTGGTGAAGGTCCTCCGGAAGGACGAGGAGCGGCCCATAGTTCTCATATCGAACTTCGAGGTCTTCGTCGACCTCCCCTCCGACCGGAAGGGGGCGAACCTCTCCCGAAACTTCGAGGTGATAGACGAGGTGCTGGAGGAGGCGATCAACGAGCCGGTCTACGTCATCGAGGAGCTCTGCGGTGAGATCGCCCGCCGGGTTTTATCCAAGCACGAGTATGCCACCCGGGCCGAGGTGAAGATGAAGAGCGAGTACATCGTCGAGAGGAGCTCCCCCGTCACCAAGACGGCGGGGCAGGAGGTGGTGGACATCTTCGCCGAGGCGGTGGCGAAGGCGGGCCACGTCAGGAAGCTCGTTGGGGCGGAGGTGGTGGGGATGACCGCCTGTCCCTGCGCCCAGGAGATCATGAGGGACCTGGTGAGAAAGGAGCTATCGACCCTGGGGCTCGGCCCCGAGGAGGCCCGCGACTTCGCGGCGAGGCTCCCCGTCGCCACTCACAACCAGCGGGGCCGGGGGATGATCTCGATCCAGGTCTGCGACCGCCGGTGCGTCTCCCTCGACGACATCATCAGGATCATCGAGAGGTCGATGAGCTCCCGGGTCTTCGGCCTCCTCAAGCGCCCCGACGAGGCGCTCGTCGTCCAGAGGGCCCACAGCAACCCCAAGTTCGTGGAGGACTGCGTCCGGACGATGGCCCAGAAGGTGGTGGAGTCCTTCGGTGACCTCCCCGACGACGCCGTCGTCGTCTTAAAGCAGGTGAACGAGGAGAGCATCCACCAGCACAACGCCTTCGCCGAAAGGAGCGCCACCATGGGGGAGCTCCGGGCGGAGCTGGGGGCCGAGGACCTCTCAAGCGCCAGCGAGGTGCCGACGAAATGACAAAAAAGAAGATCGAGTTCATAGGAAGCTGTCTCTCTGACCTTCTGACCGAAAAGGAGATCATCGCCAGGTACGAGCTCTTGCAGCGGGTCTACGACTGTGTGCGGAGGGCAGACCTATCCCCGGAGGAGAAAGATGAGCTTGAGGAGACCCTGGGAAAGAAGAACGTCGCCTCGGGGATATTCTTCAACGTCCTTTCCGGCGAGCCGATCTTCATCAACCTCCCGAAGCTAGACAGCGTGATGAAGATCAACGAGCGGGTCTTCCACTTCGTCCACACCGGGTGCTATGCCGACCCCGACTTCGCCCGGGCCTTCAATCAGTTCAAGGAATCCGAGAGGGAGGTCGAGGAGCTGGTGAGGCTGAACCTGAGAGACCTCCTGGTCGAGTTCATGGCGGGGGCAGGCTACGCCCTCGCCGACGGCTCCCCGGGGAGGCTCACCTTCGTCGGCTCCGGCGAGAAAAAGCTCGACTTCTGGATCTTTCCATCGATCCAGGATGCAGAGCTGGTGGAGGGGATGGAGAGGTCGGTCGTCATCGTCCCCCACGCCGAGAGCCCCGGCCCCTTCATCTCCTTCTTCCAGGAGAAGGGGAAGGCGGCCGATCTGGCGGAGATCAAGGTCTGGGTCGCCAACATGGAGGAGGGGACGATCGACCCCTTCATCGGCTATCCCAAGGACCTCGCCATCTACAAGCAGTTCAAAAACCCCCGGATGGCGATGATGGTGAAGACGAACTGGGGCCGGAGGATGGAATAGCCGCTTCATCCCTTTGGGCTGCGGGCGGCGATCCTGGGAGAGGCCGGGCAAAAGGCGAGGATACAGAGGGTTATGCGCGATAAGGACGGCAAGCCCCTCTACATGGTCACCCCGCACAACCTTAGGCATTTCCATGGGCCCGGGACCTCGACCTGGGCATACCCCTCAAGGACCTCCAGGCTCAGTTGGAGCATACCGATCTGAAGCCGACCTAGGTTTATCTGAACGTCGATATCAACCACCGGCGGAAGAGTTACGAGGGGTTCGAGATCTGAGAGTACGAGTTCCAATCATTTGATCTCAGGGCCGCATAAAATTCGATTCGCTATCAAAGACTGCATAAAGAGGTTTGAAACATACTCCACAAAATATCCAGAATATTCCATAAAGTAGGCAAACCCGGTAACGCGGCTATTATTGCCGCTAAAATTAGTATAAACTTTCCCATGGGTGTTTCATAGAAGCGCTTTATGCGTATCTCCATTATTTGGTTATCTTTATACCACTTATTACTCTTTTGACCCTTATAGGTTAAAGTAAAAAAAATCTTATGTACCCCTCTTGGGGCTTTCTTAGGAACCTTAAAAGAAAATGATATGAGGGGCAACCCGTTAAAGTAGCGTTCTCCGCGATTTATTGGACTGAATCCATCGGGGGTCCAATTTGTAAATAACTCAAGTGGTAGCCCCATAGTGATAGGAGGAACTTCTTCAAAGGATCTCGTTTCTCTTCCAGGGGAATTGTATTTAACTTCGACTTTACCGTCAACCAAATATGAGGACATTGATATATTGAGTTTTGCAGAATCAACATCTCCTGCACCTGAAATTTCTATATTGATGCTGCAAATACCTCCATGATCAACGTCTGGATTATTAGTATGAAACAAAAATGTATAAACTGGCTCGCCTTTGAAATCAGGAGACGTATAATTTTCTATATCTTGGTTCATCAGTTGCCCTCAAATTTTCCTCAATTGGCATCTTGATACATCACTCTATATTGAAAGTCGTCTTCCTCTATCTTATTCTTAAGCGTTCCTCACATGAGCTAACCAGCTTAGGTTCTTTTCTAGTTCCCCGGCATAGACGAGTAGATAGTTCTCGCATGCGGGGGTGAGTTCCCCCGCACCAACGGTTACCGGGTATTTGCACCGGAGAAAGACCCCCCGGCTTTGGACTTTTCGCATTTCACCCTAGCATCTTCTCTATCCTCGCCAGAGCCTCGGCGAGCCTCTCCCGCGAGGCGGCGTAGGAGATCCGGACGTGACCCGCGCCGCCCGGTCCGAAGGCGGAGCCGGGCGTCGCGGCGACCATCGCCTCGGAGAGGATCCTCTCGGTGAACTCGTCGCCGCCCCCGAACTCCGAGACGTCCGGAAATACGTAGAAGGCGCCGCCGGGCAGCGGGCATCGGATCCCGATCTCCGCAAGCCCCGCCACCAGGAGGTCCCGCCGGGCCTGAAACTCCGCCACCATGGCGTTGATGCTATCCTGGGGGCCCTTGAGGGCCTCGACCCCCGCCCACTGGACGAAGGTGGTGGCGTGGGAGACGGAGTGGGAGAGGATCCTGTTCACCCACTTCATCACCTCCTGGGGGCCGGCCAGGTATCCCAAACGCCAGCCGGTCATGGCGTAGCACTTGGAGAAGCCGTTGACGGTGACGGTCCTCTCCTCCATCCCGGAGAAGGAGCCTATGCTGAGGTGATCCTGGCCGTAGATGATCTTCTCGTAGATCTCGTCCGAGAGGACCAAGAGGTCGTGGTCGACGGCCAGGTCCCGGATCTCCTCGAGGATCGACCTATCGAAGACGGCGCCGGTGGGGTTGGAGGGGGAGTTGACCAGGATCATCTTCGTCTTGGGGGTTATGGAGTCGGCGAGGGAGATCGGCTCGAACTCCTCGTCCACCTCGGCCCATCGCACTCTGCCGCCGGCGAAGCTGATGCATGGCTCGTAGCTGACCCAGGAGGGGCCGATGAGGACGCCCTCGTCGCCCTCGTCGAGGAGGGCCTGCATCGCCGCGAAGATCGCCATCTTCGCCCCCGGGACGACGGATACCAGGTCCGGGGAGACCTCGATCCCGTTCTCGCGGCGGAGCTTCTCGGCGATCGCCGCCCGGAGCTCCGGGATCCCGCTGGTGGGGAGGTAGTGGGTATCCCCCCTCTGGATGGAGCTGACGGCGGCGTCGCAGATGTTCTTGGGGGTGTCGAAGTCGGGCTCCCCCACCCCCAGGTCGATGACGTCGAGGCCGGCGGCGTTCAGCCTCTTCGCCATCGCCGAGATCTTCATCGTCGTCGACTCGGGGATCGAGGCGAGTCTCTCGGATACCAAATTCAATCACCCTTCAGCCGTTTGACCATCTTGACCGCGGCCTCCACGGCGCGCTTGGAGTAGTCTATCCGGCTGTGGGCGTCCATCCTGGACATCTTGGGGCCGGATATCCCCAAGGTCACGGGCTTGTCGAACTCCAGGGCGAGGTCCATGATCTTCCGGGAGGCCTGTTGGGCGACGATCTCGTCGTGGCCCGTCTCCCCCTGGATGACGCAGCCGATCGTCACCACCGCGTCGACCTCCTCCTTCCCCGCCAGCTTCTTCACGGCTAGGGGCATGTCGTAGACCCCCGGAACGTGGAGGGTGGCTACGACCTCTGCGCCCAAAAATTCAGCATGTTCTCTTCCTAGGATCTCCATCTGATATGTTATATCCCGGTTGAACTCTGCGACCACAAAACCAAGTTTTATCATAGATCCAACACCGCCGATGGGAGGCTGCTTCTTTAGCCGGGCGCATTTTGCGGTAATAAACCCATCGATCGGTCTTGGCCAGTACGGTCAAAACCCATTTATCCCAGGCCAATTTATCCGGGGTGGTGGATGGCTTATGAGCTGGATCTATCTGGATGGGAAGTTCGTCCCCGCTGAAGAGGCGGCGGTCTCGGTTTACGATCACGGCCTTCTGTATGGCGACGGGGTCTTCGAGGGGATCAGGGCCTACAACGGTAGGGTTTTCAGGCTGGAGGAGCACGTCAAGAGGCTCTACGACTCCGCCAAGGCGATCATGCTGGAGATACCGATGACAGAGGCGGAGATGGCGGCCGCGATCCTCGAGACCCTCCGGAAGAACGGCCTTAAGGATGCCTACATCCGACCCCTCGTCACGAGGGGCGTCGGCGACCTGGGGCTCGACCCCAGGAAGTGCGCAAAGCCGACGGTGATGATCATATCTCAGAAGTGGGATGCCATGTACGGGGACCTCTACGAAGTCGGGCTCACCGCCATAACCGTCACCGTCAGGAGAAACTCCCCGGCGGCGCTTCCCCCCAACATAAAGTCCCTAAACTACCTCAACAACATCCTCGCCAAGATCGAGGCGAACGTCAAGGGCGGGAACGAAGCGATCTTCCTCGACGACGCCGGGAACGTCTCCGAGGGGAGCGGCGACAACATCTTCGTCGTCAAGGACGGCGAGATCTCGACCCCCCACACCGCGAACAACCTGAAGGGGATCACCAGGCTCGCCGTCATCGAGGTCGCCTTGGCTAAGGGGTACGAGGTGAAGGACGCTAACCTCGGGCTCTTCGACCTCTACACCGCCGACGAGATCTTCGTTACCGGGACGGCGGCGGAGGTCGCCCCCGTCACCAAGATCGACGGGAGGGTGATAAGCGGCGGAAGGCCGGGCCCCGTCACAAAAGATCTGATCGAGGGGTTCAAGGAGATGACGATGACGACGGGAACCCCCATCTGAGCCCATACCCGACGTCGAAAGATATGGGGCCGGACTACCCGGGGAGGACCTTGATGAGGACGCTCCTCCGCCGGGGGCCGTCCAGCTCGACGAAGAGGACCCGCTGCCACGTCCCCAGCGCTAGACACCCTTCCTCGACGGGTATCGTCCGACTGTTTCCCAAGAGGACGGCCTGGAGGTGGGCGTGGGCGTTATCGTCGATCCTATCGTGGAGGTACCCGTCCCTCGGAGGGGCGAGGGACGCGAGCCTCCGGAGGAGGTCGGCGACGAGGCCGCTCTCGGCCTCGTTGATGATGATCCCGGTGGTGGTGTGGAGGGTGTAGACGAGGCAGATCCCCTCGGCGACGCCGCTCTCCCTGACGGCGTCGTTCACCTGGCGGGTTATGTCTATCACCTGAACCGGCTCTTCCGTCTTTATCTCAAGCAAAGGGATCCCTCCAAATTCTCTTCGATGATCTCCATGGCCCGTCGGGATTTAAGCCGAACGGGCGAGGATGGCCATCATCCTCTCCAAGTTTTTGCATCCAACCAAACGGCTCCCACGCCCCGGATCAACCTCGCCCGGCAGGGAAAAAAACCCAGGGATGGGGTCCCCTAAAAGGCTGGGCCCTCGGAGAATTTCAGGGTCTTCTCGACGTCGAAGACGCCGGAGAAGGTCTCGTGGCCCATCATGTCCTTGTAGAAGATCTTGTGCCACCGGTAGTCGCTCTGCCAGGTGCCGTTGAAGCTCGTCGCAAGGTCCATCCCCACCAGGTGGGCGGGGCTTCTCTCCCTCAGGTCCGCGGCCTCAGAGGGGTTTGAGGCCTGGGAACCGGGGTCTGTGGAGGCGAAGTAGGTCTTCTGGATCCGCTCCATCTCTGTCACCTCGAAGCGCTCCTGGACCTCGGCGCCGATGCCGCCGTAGAAGGCCTTGGAGTGGATCTGCTTCATCCCCACCATGGGGGTCTTGCCGGAGTAGCTCATCTTTACCTCCTCGAGGAGGTTGAGGGGGACGGAGGTGCCGTTCAGATTTCCCTGGACGTCTCCGGCCCGGTTGGAGACGGCGCTCTTCTGATCCATCTCCAGCTGGCCATCTCCGCTGACATAGGTGTAGTACTCCAGCCCCATCCTCCTGTCGACGACGGAGGTGCCCACCTCGAAGTAGCCGGTTCCCGATGCCCTGACCCTGTTGTAGAAGTCCTCGCTCTGGGCTGGCTCGGGGATCGCCGGGCTCCCGGCAGCCCCGCCCATCGCCAGGACTGCGATGAGGAGGATCGCTCTAAAAGTCGCCCCCTTCGTCCCTCTCGCCCCACAATCGTTCCTTGGTCCTCTTCTTTGCTTATTGATTGAAATATGTGTCGTTTGAAGATCCCAGTCCGGATGGCTTAAATCCCTCAAACCCAGATGGTGAGGGGCGAACCCCAAAATCCTGGCCGGAGGAGAAGAGGGGAATAGAACGTCAGATGGTGGATCTGAGGTGGTGGCTTGAAGATCGAGGTCTGGACCTGGGGGACGGGAGGGCCCTTCGGCCGGGAGCTGGGGGTTGGGCCGAATCGACGGCGGAGGGGGCATACGGCGACCTCGATCGTGATCCCCGATGGAGCGGCCGGAGGCGCTGCCGGCGCCCACATCCTCGTCGACGTCGGCGCCCCCTCCGTCGAGAGGATGATCGAGGCGGGGGTCAGCCCTCCCGACCTCGTATTCCTGACCCACTCCCACTTCGACCACTTATCGGATCTAGACAGGCTTGCCAACAGCAGGATGAGGGGGCTGATGGTTCGGGCGGGGGTGAAGGATTTTGAGAGGGCTCTGAAGCTCTTCGGTCCGCTGCCGGTGATCGGGACCGAGGACTGTCTCCACCACCCGGAGGACGGCGCCAGGGCGAGGTTCGGCTACCTAGGCGGCCTCGTCTCCTGGAGGCCCCTCTCGGGATACGACGTCTGGCAGAGGGTCCGAAGGCCTGACGGCGCCCTCTCTCCCGAGGGGTCCCAGAGAGATGGTTTGAGTTTGGCGGGGGCCCCTCGGAGGAGCGGGGGTGCGATCGAAGGAGCATCGCCAGAGAGGTCCGGCCTTCCCCATACCGGAGGGTTCTTCCCCTTCGAGGTCAAGGCCCTTCCGGTCCATCACTCGAAACATGCCCCTGGGTCCTGCCTCTTTCTATTCAGGTTGAGCCTCGGTTATGTCGGCAGTCCTGGCGGAGACGGCCCGAGGTTCAGGAACTTCGTCGTCTCCGGGGACTACAAATCGATGGAGGAGTGGGTCATCGAGAGCCCGGACCTCCGGGACCCCGCCTGCCTAGTCCTCGACACGAACACCATCAAGGCCTCCGGAGATTATCACGCGAGCCTGGAGGAGAACAGGTCCCTCATCGACCGATGGACCTCGGGGGAGGAGGAGGTTCTGGTCCTCTTGAACCACCTCTCGGGCTTCGGCGACTTTCGGAAGGGATTTTACGACCACGTCCCCGACGACGAGGACTGGAGGGCGGCCGCGGGTTTCGCCACCAAGCCGAAGGTGACGGTCAAGATAGCTGAGGACGGAGAGTGCCATAGGATATGATCCCCTGATCTCTGGCCGGGATAGGAAGATCTCGGAGCCTTTAATAACGAAGGGGACGTCTGAGGGCATGGACGAAAGCACCCTTCTGGGGGGCGTCACCATATTGATAAAGAGATTATTTCTTGTCTTCCTGGCGGCCCTCCTCGCCGCCCAGGCCGCGTATTCAGCAGAGGAGGCCTTCGACCTCGGAGCCTTTCGGGTCACCTTCAACCTCCCCTCCACGTTAGACTGCGCCCGCATGGAGGCGGAGCCGGTCCAGGGTAGGACCCCTACGGGGATCGATTATGCCGAACGATCGATATCCTTGGACTGCGTCGAAGGGCGGGCTTCTATCAGATTGACGGAGCATCAGAGCCCCGTCCCGGCGGGGGATGGGGTCACCAGGGCCCTCAGCAAGAAGAGCCCATGGGGGGTCGGCGTCATGGGGGTGGAGACGGAGGCGAGGCTGGTCGACCGGCACACGGGTTATCTGACGACCTTCTCGTTGGCCGAGGGGGGTGAGGTATATCAGGCAGCCTACTGGCTCGACAGGCACCTGGCCCCCGGCGATTACATGGGAGAGACCTCCTGCGTCATCTCCTCCAGCCTTCCCTGGGAAGCGACGAAGGAGCTCCTCGACTCGATCCATGTCGAGGAGAGGGTGGAGGCAAAAATGGCCTCGACGGTGGAGACGGTGGCCGTCGGCCCCTATCTGGTCTACTTCGACCTCGGGGATCTGGACTACACGGTCTTCCAGGAGGGCCCCGAGGCCGGCGATCCTGAGGCGGGGGTGGAGAGGTACAGGGTCATCCTCGCCGGAGGGCAGCGGGGGGCGACGATCGAGATAGACGGCTACGACGACTACAGGATGGCGAACCTGGAGACGGAGCGGCTCCTCGCCGAGGCTCACCTCCAGGGGAGGGGGTACACCAAGAACAACGGGTCGGCGAGGACGGTCGGGGACGAGGTCGGCGTCCTGGGCGTCGGGGAGGACGAGGACCACCAGATCCTCTTCGTGGCGATCTTCTGGCCCGGCCAGGTCGAAACCGAGGAGGGAGTGCTCCTGGCGAGGACCAGGTGCGAGATCGAGTCGAGCTTTTTGTGGAATGCGACGGAGATGCTCCTCGATACGATCAGGGTGGAGAGGGTCGGGGATGCTTGACCGCTCTTGGATATAGGGATTGAGGAGGGGCCGGCTTCCTCGCGGCGTTTCTCCTCCTGTCCCTCTCTTCTGCAGTAGCCTCCCCCTGGCCGAACCTTCGCCTCCGGCAGTCGCCATCGCCAGGGTGGAGACGAACCTCCTCGGCTCCGACGAGGGGCGGGAGTGGGTGGAGCTCTTCAACAACGGGGCTTTCGATGTCGAGGTTGGGGATGGAGGCTTGTGGCTGCCCGGACGGGGGCCGGAAAGCCGGAGGAGGTTTTAGAGGATAGAAGAGGGGTCTGCAAGCGAGTACAGCGCTCTCCTCGAGAGGCTCTGCCAGCTATCCGGCCAGGAGGCGGAGGTGATCCTGGGCTATGGGAAGGGGTACGGCTACGCCGTCGGCTCGGTGATACCCCCCACCAGCAACCACGCCTAAAACGCCGTCAGGATCGGCGGGATCTGGAGCCTCGTCGACTCGACGTGGGGGGGCGGGGCTGGCGAATACACCTCTGCCATCGAGCCCATGGTGGTGGCAGACGATGGGATCGAAAACGCAACTTGCCCGAGGACGATGGGGTCGTTAGCCGAGGTTGGCGCCCCCATCCTCCTCCCTCGCGATGGAAGGCTCGTTGCCCTGACCGCCACCCTGTTCGAGATCTCCGTCCCGGGAGCTGAGGATGCAGCGGTGATCTCCGACAGTGCCCGGACTCCCCTGACAAGGAATGGATAAACTTTCAGGGGGGAGGCGGTTCTATCCGAAGGCGAGGCCGCAGTGGCGGCGAGGTCTCCGGGGGAGAGGTCTTACGGCATCCTTCTGGAATACGAAGTAATTTGAATGAAGATCTTGATGTGGACTCAGTCATGAGGGTCACTATAACCTATGACAACATCTCAATTCGGGAGGATCTCGTGGCCGACTGGGGCTTCTCCGCCCTCGTCGAGGCTAGGGGGAGGCGGATCCTCTTCGATGCCGGCGCAAGAGGCGACGTCCTTCTCAGCAACATGAGAGCGCTGGAGATCGACCCCAGATCCATCGAGGAGGTCTTCATATCTCATCCTCATTCAGATCACGTCGGAGGGCTATCCGATCTTCTCAGGATCAATCCCGTCAGGGTGGCGATACCCCGATCAGCCCCGGCCCTCCGAAATGTCGGGGTTCTGAGAGTAGAAGCTCCGACGGAGATCCACCCCGGCATATACTCCACCGGAGAGCTTGCGGGGATAGAGCAGTCGATGGCCTTCGATTCTGAGATCGGCCTTGTGGTGATCTCCGGCTGCGCCCATCCCGGCGTCGGAGAGATCCTCGAGGTCGCCTCCAGATTCGGGAAAGTTGGAGGCCTCATCGGCGGCTTTCACGGGTTCTCGGACCTCGATCGGCTCGCAGATCTCGAACTCATCTGCTCCGCCCACTGCACCGTTCGCCAATCCGAGATCGTGAGGAGATATCCAGAAAAATGCCTGAAGGCCGGGGCGGGAAGGGTCGTGGAGATCTCGGGAAATTGATCTATAGGAGAAGTCTCAAAATAGCTCCAAGGGTGCTTATCTTATGATCGGTCAAGGGAGTCGGTCCGTTTCAGAAGGCAGATGGTGAGTTTGAAAGGAAGTTCGACATGTTCAACAGGAGCGAGGGCGGCAGGGATCCGGGAGCTCTGACATCAAGACCGATGGACCGATCTGGCGGTGCCGCCAGAGATTCTCGGGAGGAGCGGGATGGGATGGACCCCGTATCGAGGGTTGCCCTCCTCTCGCTCCTGGTGAACCTGTCCCTCGTCGGGATCAAGCTCCTCCTGTCGGAGATATCCGGAAGCCTCGCCCTCCGAGCCGACGCCGTCCACTCCGCCGTTGACGTCTTCGGCTCAACGGCCCTGATCCTCGGGATCTTCATCTCAGGGAGGAAGAGCAGGAGCTTCCCCTACGGCCTCTATAAGGTCGAAAACCTCGTCGCTGTGATCATCTCCCTCCTCCTCTTCTTCACCGCCTACGAGATCGGCCGGGAGGCGGCGATCGGCACCGCCGCCAGCGCCGCCTACGGCGGCTGGGTCCTGGTGGCGGTGGCGGCGATCGTCCCCATACCCCTCATATTCGGGACCTACGAGATGCGGGTCGGCGAAATGTACGCCTCCCCGAGCCTCGTCGCCGACGGCCGGCAGTTCCGGGCCGACGTTCTGACCGAATTGGTCGTCTTCGCCGGCCTGGCGGGAGAGCTCGTTGGCCTGCCTCTGGACAGGGTGGCAGCGGCGATCATAGCCGTCCTCATCCTCCGGGCAGGATGGGAGATCCTCGTCTCGGGGATGAGGGTCCTTCTGGATGCATCCATCGACTCGGCTACTCTGAGGAAGATCGAGGCGGCGATCGAGGCCCAACCCGAGGTCTCGACCGTCGAGGAGGTTTTGGGGAGAAACTCGGGCCGCTACCTCTTCGTCGAGGCGAAGGTCGCCTTCAGGGTCACCGACCTCGCCCGGGCCCATCAGGCGAGCCAGAGGATCGAGCGGGATATCAGAGAGGCGGTCCCCAACGTCGACCGGGTCCTGATCCATGGCGAGCCGAGGCCTAAAACCCATCTCCGGTACGCCGTCGCCCTGGCGGATCTGGAAGGAAAGGTGAGCCGCCACTTCGGGGAGTCGCCTTACTTCGCCCTCGTCGACCTAAACCTCAAAGAGCGAAAGGTCGAGGGACAGACGATTCTCGCCAACCCCTACAAGGACCTGGAGAAGGGGAAGGGTCTGAAGGTCGCCGGCTTTCTCTTATCTCACAAGCCCGACGTCGTCGTCGGCGGCGAGAGCCTGGAGGGGAAGGGTCCCGGCTACGCCCTCGCCGAGGCTGGCGTCGAGACGGTGAGGACGGAGTCGGCCTACCTCCAAGAGGTGGTGGCGGGTATGGAGGGATAATCGGCAATCTTTTATTTAATTATGATATAATGATATTGGCGTATGTTGGGTTGGATCGACAGATGACAAGCATCTCTCCGTCTCCAGTTGGGCGCCTTTATATCCCTGACCCCGGCAATTTTTATGACCGCATCTCCTCAGCTTCTGCGGAGGATTGATTTGTCTCGGAGGCTCTGCCAAGCGCTTGGAGAACTATGGCTTTGTTGTTCCAGGCTGTTTGATACTCAGGATCAATCCGGATAGCCTCATCGTAAGCCTGAATGGCCTCTTCATACATCTCTAGTTTACTAAGAGCGACGCCCTTGTTGTTCCAGGCTGTTTGATACTCAGGATCAATCCGGATGGCCTCATCGTAAGCCTGAATGGCCTCTTCACACTTGCTAAGTTTGGAGAGCGCTATACCTCTGTTGTTCCAAGCCAGAACGTTTTGCGGATCGAGGCTAATGGCTTCGTCAGAACAATCAAGGGAATCGTTGTATTTGCCCAGGTCATAGAGAGCAAGTCCTTTAACTATCCAAGCCATACTAAGCTCAGGGTTAAGCCTGATCGCCTCGTCTAAACACGTGATGGCGTCTTCATATTCATTCTGATGATAGAGAGCAAGTCCTTTGCCTATCCTGGCTGCTGGATCCTCAGGATTGAGTTCAATAGCTTCATCGAAAGCCAGAATAGCCTCGCGATACTCGCCTCGTTCTCCGAGATCAACGCCGCTTTCTAGCCATTCCTCTGGGGTCTTTTCGCCACTTATCGGGGTCGCTAGAGTTGCCGAGATCATCAATGCCAAAATTATAATTGTTCTCATCCAGATCACACCAGTCTTCCAGTAAACCCTATAATAGAATCTCTGAAGTTTCATCTCCTTTCTAAACCCATCTATGCCTCTTCTGGCCATCAGTACCTCGGCTCGGGAATCCTACAGAAATATGCCTGCCAATTCATCTCTTCTTTAGCCGCAAGAGGCAGTTACTAATACTAAATACTATCTCGCTGCCTTAGCCAGAGTCTTTTATGAGCACATTCTGGCGACCTGGAGCTCTCCGAATTATCTGTGAGATCCAAACTGAATCGATGGCATATACTGAGCGGAGCAAAAGAGATGCGGGGGTACTCCCCCGCAATTCGCGACGCAAGCTAGAAGTTCCCCGCCTCGATGATCGACCATGTCCTCCTCCATCCGTCGCTCGCCTTCATGAGCCTGACGTTTCCTGTTCCCTCGGTGGCGTAGAACTCGCCTTGGCCAGCGGCTGGATCGTAGAATAGGAGGTCGGTGCGGTCGTCACCGTTGAAGTCTCCAGGGACGATGATCGACCATGTCCTCCTCCATCCGTCGCTCGCCCTCATGAGCCTGACGTTCCCGCTCCCGTCTGTCGAGTAGAACTCGCCCTCCCCAGCCGTCGGGTCGTAGAAGAGGAGA
This sequence comes from Methanosarcinales archaeon Methan_01, assembly GCA_001602645.1. Classification (GTDB taxonomy): domain Archaea; phylum Halobacteriota; class Methanosarcinia; order Methanotrichales; family Methanotrichaceae; genus Methanocrinis. The sequence continues at coordinate 42,359 of LUYE01000006.1, read as the reverse complement.
TCGGTGCGGCCGTCGCCGTTGAAGTCTCCTGGAACGATGATCGACCATGTCCTCCTCCAACCGTCACTCGCCTTCATGAGCCTGACGTTTCCGCTCCCGTCTGTCGAGTAGAACTCGCCCTCTCCAGCCGTCGGATCATAGAAGAGGAGATCGGTGTAGCCGTCGCCATTGAAGTTGCCCGGAACGATCATCGACCAGGTTCTCCGCCAGCCATCACTGCCACTTAAGAATCCGATGTTGCCGCTCCCATCCGTCGTATAGAACTCGCCCTCGCCGGCGGTCGGATCATAGAAGAGGAGATCGGTGTAGTCATCTCCGTTGAAGTTGCCCGGAACGATCATCGACCAGGTTCTTCGCCAGCCGTCACTCCCACTCAAGAATCCGATGTTGCCGCTCCCTTCCGTCGAATAGATCTCGCCCTCGCCGGCGGTCGGATCGTAGAAGAGGAGGTCGGTGCGGCCGTCGCCGTTGAAGTTTCCAGGAACGATCATCGACCACGTCCTCCGCCAGCCATCACTTCCACTCAAGAATCCGATGTTGCCGCTCCCGTCCACCGAATAGAACTCGCCCTCGCCGGCGGTCGGATCGTAGAAGAGGAGGTCCGACTGCCCAAGGGCACCGTTTAGGAAGAATGCCGAGATCATGCAGACCATTGCGAGCATCATCCGTCTCATTTATCCCACCTCAAATCCTCATCGTTATTCATCCCAATTGAAATAAAATATGATGTCTGGATATAAATAGCTTGGTTTTGATCTATTTTTCGGGGAAGTGGGCGGCTGCCGATCTATGGTAATAAGCGACTCTGTATGAGAAAAGATTGAAGCTGAGGCTCAAGCCTATCACCCCAGCTTATCGAGAGCCTCTGCCGCCGCTGCTCGGACATCCGAGTAATCGTCCCCGAGGGCCTCGATCAGAGGATCGACGGCCCTGGGGTCGCCGATCTCAGGCGAATTGGGACGGAGACTGGACCGGCACCAGGGCGCGAGGGGGTCTCGACCTCCGCCCAAAAGGCTTCGGGTTATCCGGATAGGGTTGAGGCGCGCCTCAGGCCCCATTCCAGCCATCTCCGCTAGCGCCTCTCGAGTCCTTTCAGCCTCCAAACTCTTAACTCCCCCTCTCCCATACCCAGCCGCGGAATGACGGAAGACCATTCGCAGAAGATGGCGGCCCTGGCAGCGGCGGCGGCCAGCTCCTTTCTCACCCCCTTCATGGGCTCCTCGGTGAACATAGCCCTCCCGGCGATTGGAGAGGAGTTCGCCCTCGACGCGGTCACCCTCAGCTGGGTGGCGACATCGGCGGTCCTCTCGGCAGCGATCTTCCTCGTCCCCTTCGGCCGCCTCGGGGACATCCACGGCCGAAAGAGGGTCTTCACCTGCGGTGTCGTCACCTATACCGGATCGGCTCTCCTATGCGCCCTCGCGACCTCTGCCCCGATGCTGATCGCCTTCCGGTTCACGCAAGGGATGGGCGGGGCGATGATCTTCGGGACCGGGACCGCCATCCTCACCTCCGCCTTCCCCGCCCGGGAGCGGGGCAAAGCTCTGGGGGCGAGCGTCGCCGCCGTCTACCTCGGCCTCACCCTGGGGCCGTCCCTGGGCGGCTTTTTAACCCACCACTTCGGCTGGAGGTCGGTCTTTCTCTCTAACTTGCCCGTCGGCTTGATGGTGATCGGGGTGGTCGCCTGGCGGCTCAAAGGGGAGTGGGCTGATGCCCGGGGCGAGAGGTTCGACCTCTCCGGTTCGGCCCTCTACATCCTCGGCCTGGTGGCTACGATCTACGGTTTCTCGAGGCTGCCGGAGGCCTTCGGCCTGGGGCTGACCCTCCTGGGCCTCGCCGGCATCGCCGCCTTCGTTCTCTGGGAGTCGAGGTCCGAGAGTCCCCTGTTGGAGATGAGCCTCTTTCGGGAGAACAGGCCCTTCGCCCTCTCAAACCTCGCCGCCCTGATCAACTACACCGCCACCTTCGGGGTGGGTTTCCTCCTCAGCCTCCACCTCCAGTATGTCCAGGGCTTCTCGGCCCAGGAGGCGGGGCTGGTTCTGATATCCCAGCCCTTGCTGATGATCTTCGTCGCCCTCCTCTCGGGCTGGCTCAGCGATCGGATGAGCCCGGCGATCCTGGCGGGCCTGGGGATGGGGCTGACGACCGCAAGCCTCCTCACCCTCCTCGACCTTGGTCGTGGGACCTCGGCTGGTTCGGTGATCGGAAGCCTCGTGATCCTGGGCCTAGGCGTCGGCCTCTTCTCCTCCCCCAACACCAACGCCGTCATGAGCTCCGTTCCGCCTCGGTTTTACGGCGTAGCCTCATCGACCCTGGGGACGATGAGGCTCTCCGGCCACATGCTGAGCATGGGGATTGTCGCTCTCGCCCTCTCCCTTTACATGGGGAGGGTGCCGATCGCCCCCGAGAGCATCGACCTCTTCATCCGGAGCGGCCGGGCCGCCCTCCTAGCCTTCGCAGCCCTCTCCTTCTTGGGGATATTCGCGAGCATGGCGGGATGGCGACGGCCGGAGGCTCCCGACCTGGAGAGATGAAGGGCCATCGGGGCGGCGGACCCCTCGATGGGCAGGACGATGCGGTCCGGCGGCTGAAATCGATCTCATCATTTATGTAAATCTATCCCCACCATATTTGGACAAAATCCGCGCAACCTTGAAATAGATGGTAACATATATCCGGGGTCCAGGAGTGATAACAATACGATCTGCGATTTCTGTTGGAATCGTCGGATGGGATGAGAATATCGGGAAATATCTATAAGGAAGTCTTGAGATGAAAGTTTGTGTTACTGCAACCGGTCCGGGCGTCGAGGCCCCGATGGACCCTCGTTTTGGAAGGTGCGCCTACTTCGTGATAGTGGACATTGATTCGATGTTGGCGGAGTCGATATCCAACTCCAGCGCCAGCGCCGCCAGCGGCGCCGGAATCCAGGCGGCCCAGACGATCGCCAACGCAGGTGCTGCTGCTCTTATAACAGGCAACATCGGTCCCAACGCCGCCGAGACCCTGAAGGCCGCAGGGGTGAAGGTCTACCTCGCCTCCGGCGGGAGCGTTCGCGAGGCGTTGGAGAGGTTCAAGAACGGAGAGCTACCGGAGACCTCCTCCGCCTCGGTCCAGCCTCACTCGGGCATGGGCGGCGGCATGGGGCGCGGTGGCGGCCGTGGTGGTCGAGGTGGCGGGAGAGGACAGGGCGGTCAGAACCGGTGATCTGATATGAAAGTTGCAGTTCCAACCATGGGGGATAAAGGGCTCGACGAGCTGATCTGCGCCCACTTCGGGAGGGCTGAGACCTTCACGATAGTCGACATCGACTCCGAGGACGTCGAGGTGATCCGAAATACGAGCGAGCACATGGGAGGGACCGGCCTCCCCCCGGAGCTGATCTCTGCCAGGGGCGCCCACGTCATGCTGGCGGGGGGGCTCGGCCCCAAGGCGGTGAAGATGTTCGAGGGGTACGGGATCGAGGTCTTCGTCGGGGCGACCGGGACCGTCAGGGACGCCATAGCCGACTGGAAGGAGGGGTACCTCGAAGAGGCCTCCGACGAGAACGCCTGCAAAGAGCACCGACACTAGGTCGACCTCTTGAGCTTGAAAGGGGGCAGAAATCCAGTCCCCAATCTCTTGAGGCCATTCTTCTCTATTTTCCAACGATTCTTAACTGAGATCACGGCGACGGCTGACATGCCGATCGGAATACTCAAATCTGATCTCGTTCTATTGACATCTGGACTGGAGGTGACAGAACTTGGATTTTGAGGAGAGCGGCCAGGACCAGATGAAGATCGAAGAGCTGACGAATTCGCTATATTCGTGCATCTCCTTCCGGCAGGGAGAGAAGCCGGACCTGGCGAGGCTGAAGAGCCTCTTCATCAAGGAGGGGATCTTGATCAACAACAACGACGACCCGCTGATCTTCACCATCGATCAGTTCGTGGATGCCGTCGGCTATCAGGTCTCGGCCGGGAGCCTGAAATCCTTCAGCGAGAGGGAGGTTGCCGAAAGGACTGAGATCTTCGGGAAGATCGCCCATCGGTTCAGCACCTACGAGGCGAGGTTCGACCCCGAAGATCCCGAGCCTCTAACCGTCGGAATCAACAGCATCCAGTTCATAAAGGTTGATGACTCGTGGCATGTCAGCTCCCTCGTCTGGAACGATGAGGCCGAAGACCGGAAGATTCAGGAAAAGTATATTTTATCGGATGTATAGTCGAATTGGATGCGCGGCGTACTTGATAACGTCTGGTGCGGAAGAACAGATCTTCCGCACATTAACGTTTCACTGGCTCATTGCGCAGATCTCGTCGCAGGTCGTCTCTGCGGAGTATCCGACGTACTCGAAGTCCCAGTTCGGAGGCCTCCACATTGAGCCGTTCCACCCTTTATCGATCTGCTCAACGTCGATAATGGCGCTGGCGTACACCGGGTGCTCTGCCGTCCCATCAGAATACTTCGGGTCTACCCTGACGGAGTTTACGAACCTTCCCGCGTGGAGCGCCTCGACACTGTAAGTTATCGTCACCGTATCGAACGGTTCGATATCCTCTAAGTTCCAGGTGATAGTGCCGTTCTCGTTAGATGCGACAGTGAATGTGGAGTCAAGAAGCTTCATGCCTTTCGGCAACTGGTCGGTCACCGTGGCAGTTCTATCGGTGTTGGCATCGTTGTTGACGTAGATTTTGTACCAGACGATGCTTCCGTTCTGGGGATCGAGTTGGGCTGTCTTAACAACTGAGACGCCGTTGGTTGCACAGACCCGTTCGCTGCCGTTGTACCCGCCGCAGGCTTCCACCCTGTTCACTAGCTCGGCTGGATGATGCGTACTGGCGTCGCCGGGCAGAGCTTCCGTCACGTCCAAGCCGAGTATTATGGTGGCGACGTCCCCTATGGCAAGGTGCGTCAGCGTCCAGTTTGCATATGTATCATTTAGCTCTGTGGGCCTGACCGAGGCGGGATGAATCAAAACAGATCCCGGTGGGAAGATGTCCCTTACGTGGATCGGGGCAAGCGCCCTGTTCCCGTCGTTCTCGATACTGATGGAATAGATGGCGATCGTTTCGTTTACCCCGATCGTCTCCTCGTCGATCCAACCTAGGGCCGTGGTGACGTCCTCTTTATAAATCCAACCTAAGGTCGTGGTGACGTTCAAATGGGGCAGGTCGTACTTTGGAGCCGACGAGTATAGGTTTATTCTTCTCTCGATCGAGTGGTTGCCCTCGTAGTGCTCGTCGAAGTCGAGGATGTCTTCGAGAATTGCCCTGTACCTGGCCCGGCCCGAGAAGTTGGCGATGGTCTCAGTATTGTTTAGCCCTGCTGCCACCGCGGATTTATCGAGCTCGATGACCCCAGTGTACTCCTCACCGATGTAGCTTCTGCCTGGGATTCGGGAGTACATGCCCTCCTTCCATCTCATCGAGGACTCGATCGAGACGTCGTTGGTGAGGCTCTGGTTCATCGGCGCGTATACGAGGCTTATGTCTTTTGCGATGTAGTTGGTATAGGTTCTGATCAGCTCTTCTGAATCGTAGGTTCCCGTGCCGGATTCGTAGCTGCTCTGATTATCCTTGACGCGCTTATCGACGACGACGAGGCCTGTCCCTGAAGCGTACTTATCGGAGGCGATGCTAGATCCGTACTCGTCGACCATCTGCAGTATATTGAAACTTCCGAAGTAGTCCTCGTGGGACTCGAAGAGCGGCAGGGTCTGAGGCGTTGGAAGCTGTGAAGGGGCAGGTCCATCGGAAGACGTCGAAGTACTGGAAGGCATCTTCAAAAAACCGATGTAACCGGTCCCGTTGAACACTGATTCTATATTCATCACCGACTCTTTTTCGTCAAGGAACATCATGGACTTTCGGTCTATCGATGTCGCATATCTGTACGATTCGCTCATCGAGGCTCCGGTCGCCCAGTTTTCGGTGCTGGCAATCTGGGTCCATTTCGAAGAATAGTTCACCGTTCTGTTGTTGTAAAGGTGGAGAGAGGTCGATGTGTATTTTGAAGACGCATCTTTCTCCATCGATATCGACGTGTTTTCCGTCCTGAGCTTCAGCTTCTCATCGCTTTCGTAGGTGCCGCTGCCGTGCTCCCGGATATCTAGCTTTGTATTGCTGATGGCAACTGAAACTGTGGAGTTTACGGGGCCCGTCTCATTGGAGTCGATCGTTGCCACGTTTTTCAGGTTATGACCACCAGGGCTCGTGGATAGGCTATCTCTGACGCTCACAAACCCCTCTCCGACGACTCGCCCTTCTTCGGTGAATTCGAGATCCTGCGACTCAGTAACTTGCACCGCTAATACGATCATTCCATGTCCTCCCACCGGCAGATCTCCTATGGTCCACTTATTGTCGGAGCCCTCGTCCGGCGCGGGTTTTGCACGGATGAATTCAACTCCCTCGGGATACTTCTCGGTTATTACAGCCTCAGTCAGATCGACCTCGCCGGCGTTCCTGTAAAATATGGCGTAATATAGCGGGTCTCCTGGAGAGACGCTGGTAGATGATGCGATCTTCATGATAGATCCGCTCGCCTCGCCCTCGGCCGACGAGGCCGGGATGAACAAAACAGACGCCAGCAATAACATGAGCAATATATATTTTGGTTCCCGTTTCATGTCTCTCTTGGCGTGTGAGAGGATCGTGATCGAGAAAACGCATTTCGATGCAGTCATTCTGATACCGAAATTCGCTTGAGCTATTGTAAATCAATGCTTGTTATTGATGGGTAGTTCAACCTTGGACCGCCTTGAAAAGGCTGCTTATCTGCCCGGCTCGGCAGAAGATCCCCTCCCAAACTGAGAATTCCCCGACAGAATACCCCGCAGCTCTGCTGCGGGGTGCGCCGGCGCAACTTGACCGTTTTTCGATTTTATACGCTACTAGCACATATCCCTAAGAGTTATGCAGCTTGAGCCGTATTTCTTCTCACATGCATCCTCGTAATAATCGGGGTCGTGGCACATCTCACAACAAAAGTCTGACCAATCCCAACAACAGCCCGTCTTGATTTTGCCACAATATTCTGACCATGTATAAGGGCCTTTGTTGCACTCCACAGCGCCATCTTTGCAATCATCGATAAACAGAGCAGCTGAGCCGAAGGTCTCCGGCAGGGCCTCGTCAGCACGCTCGTTGAACACGGCATAGCTGAGATCCGGTAGTTCCAGGAAGCTCACGTTGTACTGGAGTGTTTGGTTGGCAGCGTCGTAGACGGGATCGAAGAGTTCCACCACTGCTAGGTCCTCGTCCCCATCTGCATCCAGGATCTCTATGGCAGCGTTTGGCGGATTATCACATGAGAAGCACATTCCGTCTAGGAACTGCTGCATCGGCGCCTGGACCACGATCCTCTCAGGTCGGTCCGAGAAGGCGATCGTCTGGGGGGCGACACCCATGAGAGTCAGGGTGTAGAGGTTATCCATCCCCTCCACCGGGATGAGCGTGCCAGACTGGGCGGTCTGCACGAACATGAATGTGACGTTCTTCTCAGGTTGGAGTTCTTCGGTCTCTTCAGCCAGCACCCCATAGCTCACTGAGAGGACCGCCATCGCCAGAAACGCGATGGCCGCAAGGGCTTTTTTGCTCATTTATATCCACCTCGTATTACATCCCTACTCGGAATAGTGTCGAGGCCAGTTTCTCTTCCGTCCGACATTTTGCTTACCGTCAGAGTCGGGTGGCACCATAAGCCGCCACTAGGAATCGGGGTCTCAGCACCCCGGATGACCATCTCCGATTACTAATATATAAACGTTCTGAACTATCAAGAAAAATATTAAGACGGTATTACGTATTTTGAGGCCCTTTGCAGCCTGGGCAGGAGACATTTCGCCAGAACTGGTTGGCGGCTCCCATGATTTTATCTCAATGTGAGAATACTACCATACCGAACAACTACTGAGGATTCCGAATACCCCCTCTAGATCCCAAATTTAATTGGGACGCTTAGCCAGAGGTTAATCGAAATCCTCTTAGTGGGCTGCTACTTAATTACCACAGTTGCATCGAAGACGCCGATCAGATGTCTATCGGGTCTCCGTTCCCGCTCACCTGGCAGACGGGGCAGATCCCTTTCTCTTCGTTCAGCTCTCTCGTGGCCATGGCGAGGACGGTGGCGTTGGCGATGTTCCCGGCGATGAGGAGGGCGGCGCCGATCTCGTCGTCGGTTACCCCCATCCGTTTCGCGACCCTGATGTGGAGCTTGAGGCAGTGGCTGCACCGGATCGCCGCGGCGACGGCGATGGATATCAGCTCTTGGGTCTCCATGTCCAGGGCCTGAGAGCTTCTTATGATGGCGTTGTTGTGAAGGATCTTCGTCACCAGGAGCTCGGGTTTGTCCTTCATGAACCCGAATATATAAGGGACCTCGCCGTACGCCTTCTCGATGGAGGCGAGCATATCCTCCGCCGTCTGTTCAGTGCCCTTATCGAGGATCCTCTCCAGATCTTCTTCAAAACTCATTCATCTCACCTAGACGACAAAGCCGGTTTCAGAGACGGGCAATATCCGGACGAGTATATAGTCCTTCATCCTCGACGGCATCACCTTGGCTATCTCCCCCAGGGTTACCCCCTCCTCAAACCTGACGCCCGCCACAGCCTCGTGATATTCATCGTAAGGAAGCTTTATCCTCAGGCCGTTGAGGTTGAGGGCTATCGGGAGGGGCGAATGGGACGAAAGGACATCGGGGACCTGCTCCCTCACCGCGTCCATCACCCTCGGGGGGGTGGTGGTGAGGGGATCCTTGAAGATCGAGGCGCGAACGCTGTCGAGGGCTCTCCCCACCGCGGCGACGATGTTGTCGAGGCTTCCGATCTCCGTCGCCTTCCGGGACCGGTGGGCGATCCGGCCGACGTTCGGGACGTACTCGAAGGCGTAGGGAAGGTCCTCCTTCCTCATCTCGGGGCCGCCGGTGACGATGACGGGGATGGTGAGGGCTCTGTAAAGGTGCTCCTTCTTGAGGATGCAGTCGGCGAAGTTCCCGAAGGTGAAGACGACGGCGTCGTGCTCGTTGATGAGGGTCGTTTCGTACTCGTCGATCTGAGCGATCTTCTTCGCGACCCCCCGGCTCATCCCTATCATGTTGCTCTTCGCCCCGTGCCTCCGGAGGTACTCGGCGACGTCGCAGGCGGGGTGGGGGAGGTGATGGATGGCTAGGGTCGGGGTCACCACGGCGATCTCCGTCCCCGCGAGGGGAGCCCTTTCGAGCTTCCCCTTCAGCTCCTTGGTCAACGCCTCCAGGACCTGCATGTCCTCGTGGGGGACGAGCATCAGAAGGATCACCTCGCTCTGGGTGACGTTCTTCTGGAGGAGGTAGCCCCCCAGATCCTCGACGAGCTCCGTCACCAGGTCGTGCTTGTAGACGCCGCCGGTGAACATCACGGGATCAAGCATCTCGCATGCCTCCGATCTTCTCCTTCGCCTCGGCGAGGAGCTCGGGCTTTATCGTCTCCTCCGCCGCCAGGAAGAAGAAGCTATCTTTGCCCATCTCGTTCCTCCGGTTCCTGAATCCCTCGGGGGCTATCCTGACGAGGGCGTCCATCAGGTCCCGTCGAAACTCCGTCTCCAGATCCGCCACCACCAGCTCCTCGGGGGACTCATCCGATAGGACCACCAGAACGTTTCTGTCGGGCTGCTCGACCTTCTCCCGGCCGTAGGCCTCCCAGAGGGCCCGGATGAGGCCGGCCATGTGCTCCTCGTCCTCCACGGTGATCTGATAACCGCCCTCGGCAGCCACCAGATCGCCGACGTCCCGCACCCTGAGGGGAGGGAGCTTCCCCCGGATCATCCCGTAGACGGCGAAGTAGGGGACCCCTATCTCGACGTAGACGTAGAGCCTCCCGATCGACCTGATCAGCCCCAGGTCCTGGAGGATGTCCATGATGATCTCCCGATACTTCTCGGCGCCGTACTCCTCGCCGGGCATCTCGACCTCGAAGACCTCGAGGGGGTCCATCTCCATCTCAATCCTCCACGAGCCCCGAGACGAGGAGGCTTGCTCCGACACAACCGATGTACTGGGCGTATTCTGGGACGGTCACCTTCAGCCCCAGAAGGCCCTCCATCGCCCGCGGGAGCCCCTCGATCAGGGAGGTCCCCCCCACCATGATCACCGGCTCCTTCACCTCCACCTCCTGGAGCTGCTGCTCGAAGACCTGCTCGGCGACGCTGTGGCAGGCGGCCATCGCCACGTCCTCGGGCCTGGACCCCGTCGAGAGGCTGTTGACCAGGCTCTGGGTTCCGAAGACGATGCAGTAGCTGTTCATGGGGACGTTCCGATGGTCTCCCTTCAGGGCGAGCTTCCCGAGCTCCGTTATCTCGACGCCGAGCCTTTTGGCCGTCAGCTCCAGAAACCTTCCCGAGGCCCCGGCGCAGATCCCGCCCATGGTGAAGGTCCCGGGGACCCCGTCTTGGACGGATATCGCCTTGTTGTCCATCCCTCCGATATCGATCACCGTGGCGTTTCCCCTCTGGGCGTCCGCCAGGAAGACCGCCCCCTTGGAGTTGACGGTGATCTCCTCCTGGATAAGCTTCGCGCCGAACTCCTTGCCGACGAGGTGGCGGCCGTATCCGGTCGTCCCCAGCGCCTCGATCTCGTTCCTCTCGACCCCCGCCGATTCGAGGGCGGCGTTGTACGCCTGCTCGGCGCTCTTCAGAACCTCGGTGGTGGGGCCCCATCCGGTCCCTATCACCTTGTTATCCCTCATCACCACCGCCTTGGTCGTCGTCGAGCCGGAGTCGATCCCGGCGGTTAGGCCGGTCTGCCTCTCCCGGGATAAGAGCCCCTTGAACTTGGCGGTGGTGACGAGGGCCTCCATCCTCGTGAGGAGGGTCTCGGCCTTCGTTCTCTCAGTGAAGGAGTAGCTGAGGACGGGGATCCTGGAGTTCTCATGGATGTACTTCCGTAGCTCACTTCGAACGATGGCCCCCTCGGCGCACCGAAAGCAGGTCGCGACGAAGACGGCGTCGGCGAGGTCGGTGTTCTCCACGATCCTGGTGGCCCTGGCCATGGCGAGGTTCAGGTCGCCGCTCGCCACCTCGATCCCGAACCTCTCCTCTACGTTCCGGACGTCGTCGAGGGAGACCTCGGGGAAGACCAGCTCGGCCCCCACCATCTCGGCGGCCTTCTCCAGCTCCTGCTGGACCCCGCTGTACTCGGGGCCGCAGGAGAGCTGGGCTATCCTGATCAACTCAACCCCTCCAGAAACTCCCGGATTCTTGAGACGAACCGCCGCGCAGCAAGCTCATCCCCGGGATATTCCAGCTCCAGGAGGGGGATCCGCTTCGTCCTGAGGAGGAAGCGGGTCAGCTCGTTGGTCCTGGCGCATCCGGTACACCCCAGGGTGCATCGGTCGTTCAATACGACGATGGCGGCCTCCGCCTCCTCGATCATCGGACCGAGGAGGGACATCCTCCCCCTCACCCCCGAGGGGACGTCGACGGCGGCGTACTTCAGCCCCTTCTTCGGGTCCTCCGGGGTCATGTTCAGGGGCGGGGAGTCGAGACCAGCGGTGTTGACCTTCTTTCTGACCTCTTTTGATACCACCAGCGCCTCGTGACCCGTCCTTTCGACGAGGTCTGACAGGATCATGCTGGTGGGGGGGTAAACCATGACTTTGACCATGAACCAACCTCAGGAAAATTCCTCGTTTATCATCTCTTCCAGCTCCTCCAACCCCGGCCGCTTCTTCGCCTCGATCGGGAGAGGGGCCTCCTCGCCCCGGAGATCGGCTTCGAGGGCCCGGGATATCAGGGGGAGGATCTCGGACTCGTGCTGCATCATGTAGAAGCCGGGCCTGGCTCCGCCGCCCCGGTGGCCCCGACACCTTCTGGGATCCCCGGGCGGAAAGCCCCGGTCTTTGATGAAGATGTTGCTCTCGTCCATCTTCCTCAGCTCTTCCACCGTCGCCCTGATGTCCTCCTCCTCGCCATCGATGATGACGCCAAAGCAGGTCTCTTTGACGTTGATATCCCGGCCCAGCTCGTATATCTTGAGAGCGATGTCGGAGGGGAGGACGTCGGATTCCTGGCTCGTCACGACGTACTTGGTAGCCTTCACCTATCGCACCTCCAGAACGTAAACGGTCTCCTCCTCCTTGACGTCCCGGAGCTTCTCCAGGTCGAGGATCCGACCGACGATGTTGGTCGCGAGGAACTTCTCCCCCGAGGGTCCGTATCGAGGGTCGTCCTCCAGCTTTACCCCCACGAGGCCAGCGTTCTTCGCCGCCTGGTTGGTGACCCCGATCTCTCCGGCCCTGACCACGTCGACGGGCTTGTTCTCGGGGAGGATCTCCTTGTAGCTCGTCGCCGATATGACGGGCTTGAAGAGGACGGTATTCTCGTAGACGAAGTAGACGGGCAGAGGACCCACGGGCTTCTCTTTCAGCCCCACCACGTGCCTGAAGTAGTCCAGGGTCTTGGGAGCGAGGTCGTCGTAGAGCTCGATCGAGACCATCCGATCGGCCGGGATCGAGGTTACCGATACCCGCCCCTCTTTCAGGATTTGCATGGTGGTGACAGGGCTCTGCTCCACCACCACGGCGTCGTCGCCGGTGTAGCCTCTCACCTCAAAGGCGAGGCCCCGATCGGTGGCGGTCCGCTCCGCCTCTTTGAGGGATAGCCCCATCAGCATGATCCTCTCGGGTTTAACCTTCGCCAGAAGCCGCATCCCTGGCTCGGCCAGCTTCACCAGATCCATGCCGGAGGTGACGGTACCCACCACCGATTGGCTGGGGGTGGATGTCCTGTCCGCCTTGTAGATGAATGTCCGGCCGAGGCCCCTTCCCGTGGTCCTGATGGTGACGGCGCCCTCGGATCTGGGCTCGCGGTTCTCAAACTCGATCCGCTCGCCCAAAAGGACGTCGGAGGAGGCGTAGGAGCTGGAGGTGGCGTCGATGACGAAGACTCCGTCCCTCGTCGCCGCCAGGAAGAACTCCGCCCCCTGGGGAGCCTCCTCCATCAGCTCGACCTCTATCCTGGAATATACCTCCATGCCCTCTGACAACGGGAGAGAGAGGTCTTGGGTCGCCATCTTATCCGTGAGGGCAGCCCACTCCACGATCGGCTCCGCGTCCAGGATCGCATCGCCCATATCGAGCCTGGCCAGAAGCTCTTTTCCTCCCACCACCGTCGCGAATACCCCCCGGTTCTCGGCGGGGGCGCCGTAGGCCGCGGAGTGCCTCTTCCTAGCGAAGACTATCTGGGCCTTATCCGATTCGAAGCCGCTGGCTCCGAAGACCACCTCCCACCGATCGTACTCGTTCTCACCCCTGGTGGGGGCCATCTCCGTCCTCACGGGGCCGAAGGCCACGGCGGCGCCGTCGCTCCACCGCGCCCGGAGGCCCGATATCTGGCCGACGGCCTGATGCCATACATCCTGGAGGCCCGTATCCAAGAGCTCTATCCTCAGCTTCCCCTTGGTGGTGTTAAGCCAGTAAGAGTTGGTCTCCCGGGCCTCCTCCTCACGGCCCTTGACGATCCCGATGATCGCCTCCTTCTGGGGCGATACTCCCGCCGCATCCAGGGCGTTCTTAAGGGTCGAGCCATCCTGAAGGGTGATCTCTGCGCCGTCCACAAAGACTTTCAAAGTTAACTCCCCAGCATCTCCTCTTCTTCCTCTTTGGTCATAAGGGAGAGGACGCTTTCGGGCGTTCCGACGTGGACGATCTTCCCGTTCCTCATCAAAGCCGCTCGGTCGCAGACGTTCTGAACGAAGTCCATGTCGTGGCTGACGATGAGGAACGTCTCCCCGAGCTCCTCCCTGGCGTTCAGGACCGATTTGGAGACGTCTATCTTGGTGATGAGGTCCATCGTCCCCGTCGGCTCGTCCAGGACCACTATCCTCGGCTCCTTTATCAGGACCTGGGCCATGGCCACCCTATGTCTCTCGCCCTCGCTCAGCTCGTTGGGGTTCTTGGTGAGGACCTTCTCCGCCTCACCCTCGGAGAAGCCGACCGTCACCAGGGTGTGGATCGCCTTCCTCTCGGCCAGCTCGAAGGGGAGGGAGAGCCCTATCGACTCGGTGAGGTTGTCTATGACGCTCCGGTAGGGGTAGAGGGTATACTCCTGGTGGAGCATCCCCATGTACTTGGTCGCCCTCCCCTTCTGGTCTGCGCCGAGGATCGTCATGTCCACCCAGTCGTCGCCGACCCTGCACCAGATGCCCCCGCTGGTGGGGAGGACGATCCCGTTCAGCATCTTGGAGAGGGTGGTCTTGCCGGCGCCGCTCGTCCCCACGAGGCCGAAGATCTCGCCCTCGTATATCTCCAGGGAGACTTCGTCGACGGCCCGGACAACGCCCCGGTCGATGCTGATATACCTCTTGGAGAGGTCTCTGCATCGGATGATCGGCGATCCGACGTCGGTCTTCTTCCTATCTTCGATCTTCCCGGCCATGGCGACGAACTCCCCGGCGATCTTCGAGGGCTCGCCCAGGGAGACGACCTCGCCGTGGTCGAGGAGTACGGCCCTGTCCGTCAGCTCCACCATGACGTCCGGCCAGTGGCTGGTGATGATCATCGTCATGTTGAAGTCGTCTACCGCCCGCCTTATGCTATCGTGGACGAGGTCGGCGGTCTTCGGGTCCAAGGTACCGGAGGGCTCGTCGGCGAGGAGCATCATCGGAGACTTGGCGAGCTGCCGGGCGAGGACCACCCTCTGCTTCTCGCCCCCGGAGAGCTCCCTTGCCACGTGCATCATCCTGTGGGACATGTTCACCTCGTCGAGGAGGTCCGCCGCCCGGTTGACGCTTATCGACCCGCCGGATGCCTCCTCCACCGCCCGCATGACGTTGACGATGACCCTCTCGTCGCCGTAGAGGGCGAAGGTCCTCTGAAGCATGATGGCGATCCTGCGAGATACGTCTCTCCTTTTGGGATCGTTGATCCCGAGAGATACGAAGTCCGCTTCGAAGGGCTGGAAGGTTCCGCCGCACCTGCAGCTTTCGCCGACCTTGCTCGGTGGCTCCACATGGTTGCACTGGGAGCATCTTGCGACGTGGTAGATCACTTCGCCGGTGATCTCCTCGAAGGGCTCGACCCCTCGGAGGACGTGGAGAAGGACGCTCTTCCCCGATCCGCTCCTTCCCAGAATGCCGAGAGACTCTCCCTCTTCGATCTCCAAATTGACATGGCGGAGAGCTTCAACTTCGCCAAACCGCACTGTCAAGTCCCGGATCTCAATAAATGGTGTCAAATTATCATGCCTCGAATTGGTATTGCGTATGAGCTACGAACCATCCCGAATTTAAGTTTATCCGAGACCGTCCCGTCAGAGACCGCCGTCATCGATCATCAAAGCCGATCATCCATTCCGACCGAACTTCGGCAGGTCTCTCGAAGTAGGAAAGTCTCCTTCAGCAACCGACGACGATATTCGGGCTTGATGTGACGACCTCTATCCCGCCCCTCCCTTCTTGAGAAGAAATTCCTTGTCCAGGTGGGACTTGTGAGCAGCTTCGAGACATTCTTTACATACTTGAAAAACAGTGTCCTTGAGGCCGTGTATCGTCGCTTGCTTGGCTTTTACGGGCAGCGTCTCCTTCTCGACAGCACAGATTTGACATTTCATCCAGGTCACCTTTTTCCAATCTGGTTTTCGTCGTTATAAGCATTTCCGCTCAGGGGAGTCCTCCACCTTTTGTAAAGGTCGTGCTCGACCTCCAGGAGGTCCAGGACCCTCCCCACCACCACGTCCACCATCTCCTCGATCGTCTCCGGCTTGGAGTAGAATCCAGGGCAAGGCGGAAGGATGATCGCCCCCGCCTCGGTGGCTGCCACCATGTTCTTCAGGTGGACGAGGTTCAAGGGCGTCTCCCGGGTCACCAGAACCAACCTCCGCCTCTCCTTAAGGCTGACGTCCGCCGCCCTGGTGATGAGGGTGTCGGATACTCCGTTGGCGATGCCCGCCAGGGTCCTCATGCTGCACGGAGCCACCACCATGGCGTCGAACCTGTTGGAGCCGCTGGCAATGGATGCAGTAAAGTCCCGGGCCGAATAGACCCGGTCCGCCATCATCTCTACGTCGATGGGGCTCTCCTCCGTCTCGATCTCGATGATCCTCCGGGCGGCGTCGGTCATCACCAGGTGGGTTGTAGATCCCAAATCAGCCAGAACCTCCAGGAGCCTGATCCCGTAGATGACCCCGGAGGCCCCGCTGATCCCCACCACCACGTCCAGAACCTTTCCCGTCCTCTTTATTTTATCACATCCTCGAACCAATTGAACCTCCGATCAGCCCCTCTTCGAAAGCCGGGTCAGGGCGGAGGCCACCATCAGGGGTAGGTTGATGGTGGCGTCGCCGTAGACCGTGACCATCCTCGCCTCGGGGGAGATCTTCCCCCAGGATACGGCCTCGGAGAGGGACGCTCCCGAGAGCCCCCCCGGCTCGGGCCTGTCCGTCGTGAGCTGGATGGCGAGGTCGAAGCTGTTGGGGGTGACGAGCATAGCCTGGAGGGCGAAGTTCTTGGGCGCCCCTCCCCCTATGATCACTATCCCGGATCGCGACGCTCCGTAGCAGATGTCCACCAGCCCGCCTACGTCTCCGAAGGCGTCCACGTTCAGCGGGTGGGTCTGCCGAAAGAGCCAGGCCTGCAGCCCTATCATCGAGTCCGAGAGGGCGGGACAGAATATGGGGACCCCGGCGTCGGAGGCGGCCCTGAGGATCGATCTTTCGTCGTCGATCTTCCTCCCCAGCGCCCTCAGAAGCTCCGTTCCCGTCATCCGTTCCGCCCCTTCGGGGAGGATCCCCTGAAGGATCTCCTCGAACCGGATGAAGTCGTCGTCTCCGACGTAGACGTCGTATATCCTGCTCACCCCCGCCTCCCTGAGCCCCGAGTCGGAGGCCTCGGGATCTCCCAGGACGTGGTGGCTGAAACCCTCTATTATATCGTGGACGAGGTTTGCTCCCGTGGAGACGAGGACGTCTATCCGTCCGTCTCTGATGAGGGAGGATATTATGTTTCTCATCCCGGCGGGGACCATCGCGCCGGCCAGGGTGAAGAACCTGGTGTAATCCTCCGACAGCATCTCCTCGTAGATATTTACGGCTTCGGCCAGCCTTCTGGCCCCAAAGCCGCAGCCTTCCATCATCCTCACCAGCTCATCCGCATCCATCCCGGCCCCGATCTCCATCTGCCTTATATAATCCACCGAAACTCACCCATATTATGCCAGTTTGAAGCCTTTTAGGACCGACCCCATCACTGCTTAGCGATAGTGATGCTAATCGATTTTCTCATAAACCTTTTATATCAGTACCTAGTGTTTAGCTCTTACGGCTAACGGAGGTAAAAAATGAGCGGCGAAATGATGGCAGTGGACTATTATATCCCACTTATTATGTTTTTAATAGTAGGTGCAATTGTGCCCATAGGCGCGCTGGCTGCCGTGAAGGTCATATCTCCTCAGAAATCGACTTTTCAGAAGAGGGCTACCTACGAGGGCGGGCTGAGACCGATACGGGAGGCGGTTATCCAGTACAACGTCCAGTATTATCTCTTCGCCATCGTCTTCGTGATCTTCGACGTCGAGGTTCTCTTCCTCTATCCGTGGATCTACGTCTACGCTTCCGAGGTGATCCCCACCTTGGGAGGAGTGAACATCGCGATCATCGACATGCTGATCTTCATCGTGGTGCTTTTGATCGGTCTGCTCTATGCCATTAAGAAGGAGGCGTTGCGTTGGGTATAAGCGATGTCATACCTCTGCCTGTTGCAGTTGATAAGGAGCTGGAGAAGTGGACGATCTGGGGGCGGCCCCTCACCGACGTCTGGTTCACCACCACCGAGAAGATCCACGAGATCATTGAGATGGGCCCCATCAAGAACGTCCTGAACTGGGGAAGGAAGAACTCTCTTTGGTTTTTGATGCAGCCCATGGGGTGTTGTGGCGTCGAGATGCTCGTCTTCGGATGTCCCCACTACGACTGCGACCGTTTCGGGATATTCCCCAGGGCAACCCCAAGACAGGTCGACGTCATGATCATCAGCGGCTACATAACCCGAAAGTATTTACCGGCGATCAAGAACCTCTGGGAGGAGATACCGGAGCCAAAGTGGGTCATGGCAATAGGCGAGTGCGCCATCTCCGGCGGACCCTTCTACGACTCCTACAACATCATAAACGACACCAGCAAGTTCTTCCCCATCGACGTCTTCGTCCCGGGCTGTCCGCCACGGCCCGAGAAGTTCATCGAGGGCTTCAGGGAGCTGCAGGAGAAGATCAA
This sequence comes from Methanosarcinales archaeon Methan_01, assembly GCA_001602645.1. Classification (GTDB taxonomy): domain Archaea; phylum Halobacteriota; class Methanosarcinia; order Methanotrichales; family Methanotrichaceae; genus Methanocrinis. Next base: position 24,138 of record LUYE01000006.1, on the reverse strand, counting down.
GCGGCGTGAGGACAAGAGGGGCTATTAGAGAGAGGAGGAGTTCACCGTTGACAACTGCAAATGATGTCTTGGCTGCCCTTCAGTCGGCCTTTCCGGGTGTGATCGAGGAGGCGAAGGTCGGTCCCGAAAGGCAACTGTGGGCCACCATCAAGCCGGACAGGATCGTGGACGTCTGCAAATACTTGAGAGACAATCACAGCTTCGACCACTACACCGGAGCTGTCGGCGTGGACAAGATCGACGAAGGCCTCTTCGAGGTGACGGAGATGCTGGCCAGCCATGGCGCGCACCAGGTGGTGGCGCTCCTGAAGGTCAAGACCAAGAGGGACGGTCCATCGGTCAAGTCCCTGACGGGCCTCTTCTGGAATGCCAACTGGTACGAACGGGAGATCTGGGAGATGCTGGGGATCAACTTCGAAGGTCATCCCGAGCTCTATCCCCTTCTGCTCCCCGACGAGCTGGTGGGGGTCTGGCCCTGGAGGAAGGACTTCAAGGGATACCCCGACTACAACACCGCCGAGAGGGCGATCGAGCGGCTCACGGCCGAGGGGTACACCGAGTACTCCATCCCCCCCACCGAGGCTGAGGTCAAGGCGGGGACCGTCCAGAAGGAGAGGCCCAAGTACCCCACCTTCCGGGAAAGGGAGGAGATGGAGATCAAGGGCGAGTCGGAGATGATCCTCCACATGGGACCCCAGCACGCCGTCGTCCCCGGACCCTTCCTCCTGGACATTCTGGTGGACGGGGAGCGGGTTAAGAAGGCCTTTCTGGACGTCGGCTACATCCACAAGGGGATCGAGAAGATCCTGGAGAACAGGACCTACATGCAGGGGATCCCCATCACCGACAGGCTCTGCTACATGGCCTCCCTCACCAACAACGAGGCCTACTGCGGCGCCGTGGAGAGGCTTCTTGGGATCGAAGCTCCCGAGAGGGCCCAGTACATTCGGATAATCCTGGAGGAGCTATCGAGGATCCAGAGCCACCTTCTGGGGACCGCCGAGTTTCTGACCCTCATCGCTAGCGCCGTCTATTCGCCTTTCCTCTACATGATCATCGACCGAGAGGACGTCCTCACCTGCATAGAGAGCGTCACCGGCGCCAGGATCAACCACAGCTTCGTCCGCTTCGGAGGGGTCCGAAACGACCTTCCTGACGGCTTCAAGGACATGACCCTCGACACCCTCAAGATGATCAGGGAGAAGACCGAGGAGTACAAGGAGCTCTTCTTATCCGACAGCATCTACCGGAAGAGAATGGAGGGCGTGGGGGTCCTATCGCCTCATGACGCGAGGAGGCTCGGGGTCTCAGGTCCGCCCCTGAGGGCTTCTGACACCCCGTACGACATGAGGCGGGAGGACCCGTACCTCCTCTATAAGGATCTGGACTTCGACGTTATCACCAGGAAGGAGGGAGACTCCAAGGCGAGGGTCGAGGTGAGGCTCGACGAGATCTTCGAGAGCTGCTACATAATAGAGCAGTGCCTCGACCAGATCCCCAGCGGCCCCATCATGGCGGAGGGGATCCCCAAGAAGATCAAGCCCGAGCCGGGCGAGGCCTACTACCGGGTCGAAGACCACCGGGGAGAGATGGGGTTCTTCGTGGTGAGCGACGGGTCAGACAAGCCCGTCAAGGTGAAGGCCCGGGGGCCTGTCTACGCCTACATGCAGGCTCTCCCCCCGCTCCTGGAGGGGGTCTACATAGCCGACGTCGTCGCCATCGCGGGCAGCATGGACGCTTGCACCAGCGAGGTGGACAGGTAGGAGGATTGTCTAATGGTATTATCTGCGATCACAGAATTTGCAGCCCAAGAGCCGAAGATATACGGTCTCGTCATCGGGCTGATCGCCGCCGCCATCCTCGCCGCAGTCATCAACGTGGTGGCGATGTTATTAGTCTGGCTCGAGAGGAAGGTGATGGGCGACTTCCAGTCTCGGTACGGGCCGAACAGGGTCGGTGGCCGATGGGGCGTCCTCCAGCTCGGAGCTGACGCCATCAAGCTCTTCACCAAGGAGGATATCATCCCGAGGGGAGCGGATAAGCCCGTCTACGTCTGGGCTCCCATCGTGGCGGTAGCGACGACGATGCTGGTGGCTGGAGCCCTACCCTTCGGGGCCTTGATCATAGACGGCAGAGAGATCCCCCTGGTGGTGGCGAATATGGACATCAGCGCCTTCTACATCGAGGCAGCCCTCAGCATCATGGCGATAGGGGCCTTCATGGCAGGCTGGTCGTCCAACAACAAGTACTCGATGCTGGGAGCCTTTCGGGGCATCGCCAGGATGATTGCGTACGAGGTTCCGATGGGGATCTGCGTCATCAGCGTAGCCATCATGGCCCACAGCCTGAACGTGGTGGAGATCGTCGAGGCCCAGAGCGTCTGGTTCGCCTTCGCCCAGCCGATCGGTTTTGTGATATTTGCCATCGCCCTCATCACGGATCTCGGAAGGATGCCCTTCGACCAGACCGAGGCCGAGGAGGAGATCATAGCCGGCTACAACACCGAGTACAGCGGGATCCGGTTCGGCCTCCTCTACTTCCAGGAGTACATCGTATTTCTCCTCGGGTCCATCCTGCTGGTCCACCTCTACCTTGGAGGCTGGAAAGGCCCCGTCATACCGGTGATCTCCTTCATATCGCCGATGATCTGGTTCTTCATGAAGCTGGTCATAGTGCTGGTGGCCCTGATTTGGATCAGGGTATCCTTGCCCAGGTTCAGGATAGACCAGGTCACGGACCTTGGATGGAAGATTCTCCTGCCCCTTTCGATGGTCAACCTCGTCTGGGCAGTGGTGGTGGGGATGTACTTCGCGTGAGGTGAAGATCTATGGTGCTCAAGAACCTCAAAATGACCCTCAAGCGCTCGGTGACCGGCGTGGAGGTCACCCGTCTCTATCCAGAGAAGATCATGGATCTTCCCGATGCAGAGAGAGGGGTCCACGTTCTGGATATCAGGAAGTGCATCGGATGCGGCGCCTGTGCCAGAATCTGCCCCAACGACTGCATCAAGCTGGTGGCTTACGCGCGCGGAAACCCGGTGAAGAATAAGAAGCTCCAGTATCCTCAGATCGACTATGGCAGGTGCATGTTCTGCGGCCTCTGCGTTGACGAATGCCCCGCCAGCTGCCTGACGATGTCGAAGGTCTTCGAGATCGCTGGCTGGAACAGGGAAGACATAGTCTACGACCCGGTGGATATCGCCGTCGGAGCATACAACGACCAGGAGCTGGCCGATCTCGCCGAGGAGGCGAGGAAGGCTGAAGAGGAGAAGAAGAGGAAGGCCGCCGAGGCAGCCAAGGCGAAGAAGGAGAAGGCAGCTAAGGCCGCCGGTGAAGGCGAAAAGGGATCCGGCGAGAAGGCCGCGAAGAAGAAGGCTGAATAACTATCGGAGGGTGAGACAGGATGATAGATCTTACTCAGTTTTACAATATAAGGTTCCTGATTGAGCTGGGAGCTTTCTCCCTGCTCGCAGTGATCATCCTCGGCCTCTCAATCCTCACCGTCTACTCCAGAAACATAGTCCACAGCGGCCTTTATCTCATAGGAAGCTTCGCCGCCGTGGCTGCATTATACATATCCCTGAACGCCACCTTCGTCGGAGTGGCCCAGGTTCTGGTGTACATCGGAGCGGTTGGAGTGCTGATACTCTTCGCTATAATGCTCACAAAGAAGACGCTGATGGAGGAGGAGTCCCATGGTTAAGGTCAAGACGACGATTCTGACGCTGATCTTCCTGGCCACGCTGATCGTCCTCCTCGCAGCGACGCCATGGAGCGGCGAGGAGATGGGATCGTACAGTTTCGAGCCGAGAGAGGGGTACAGGGCCCCGGAGAGCGGGATCGGCGATATCGGCGTCGAGATCTTCACGTTGTATCTCGTCGCCTTCGAGGTCCTCTCCCTGGTGCTTCTGGCAGCCTTGATCGGAGCGATATACGTCGCAAGAAAGGAGTTGCCCAGATGATGGCGTGGAGGGAGGAAAACAGATGATCCCACTGGTGCTATACGTGCTGCTGGCGTCGGCGATGTTCACCATAGGCCTTTACGGCCTTCTGACCCAGCGGAACGGTATCAAGCTTATGATGTGCGTGGAGATCCTGCTGAACAGCGCAAACATCAATCTGGTGGCGTTCTCGGCATACCTGCCCAACGTAAATGGTCAGGTCTTCGCCCTGTTCTCCATAGCCTTGGCCGCTGCGGAGGCGGGAGTGGGATTCGCCATCCTGATCACGCTGTACAGGCTGTACGGAACCATAGAACTGGACAAGATCAACGCGCTGAGGTGGTAAAGGGATGTACCAAGATTACGCCTATCTGATCGTGGGCCTGCCGGTACTGGCCTTCGTCCTCACGATCTTTCTGGGTTGGCATCTGCCAAAGGGAGGCGGGTTCTTCACGGTTCTGGCAACCTTTGCAGGGTTCATACTATCCTTCGGGATATTCAGGGAGATATATCCGAACGACGAGATCGTCCACCAGTCGATGCACTGGTTTGCGAGCTTCAACGCCGGGATCCTGATCGATCCTCTGGCGATAGTGATGCTCCTGATGGTGACCTTCGTCTGTACCCTGATCCACACCTACGCCCTCGGATACATGGATGGGGACCCCGGGATGGCACGGTACTTCGCTGAGGCCGGCCTCTTCACCGCAGCGATGCTCGGCCTCGTCTTCTCCGACAACCTGCTCCAGCTCTTCATATTCTGGGAGCTGGTGGGCCTCTGCTCGTACCTCTTGATCGGGTTCTGGTACCGGAAGCCCTCGGCGGCCTCTGCCGCCAAGAAGGCCTTCCTGGTGACCAGGGTCGGAGACGTCATGTTCCTGGCGGGCATCGTCCTGCTCTACACCAACATGGCCAAGCTGAACCTCGTCCTGCCCGAGGGGACTTATCTCCTCCAGTTCCAGACGATATACGACAGCCTGAACCTTATACCGCCAGACCAGCTCACCTGGATAGCCGTCCTCCTCTTCGGAGGGGCCGTCGGCAAGTCGGGTCAGTTCCCCCTGCACGTCTGGCTTCCTGACGCCATGGAGGGTCCCACCACCGTCTCGGCGATGATCCATGCCGCGACGATGGTTACCGCCGGCGTCTACCTGGTGGCGAGGATGTTCCCGCTCTTCTACGCGGCCCCCAACGGCCTCACCGTCGTCGCGTACGTCGGCGCCTTTACGGCGCTATTTGCGGCAACGATGGGCCTGGTGATGTTCGACATCAAGAGGGTCCTCGCCTACTCGACGGTCAGCCAGCTCGGATACATGATGGCAGCCCTAGGGTTTGGGGCAGCCGTCGGGGCGACCGCCGTCGGCGTCTCGATCTTCCACCTGATCGGCCACTCCTTCTTCAAGGCTCTCCTCTTCCTCTGCGCCGGGAGCGTCATCCACGCCGTCGGCACCAACGACATGAGGGAGATGGGAGGCGTCCTGAAGCACATGAAGTGGACCGGCCTGACGATGCTCGCGGGCTCTCTCACCCTGGCCGGTTTCCCCCTGACCACCGGGTTCTTCAGCAAGGACCAGATCATCGTCCTCGCCTTCGAGAACGGAGCCTTCGGCCTCGGATGGATCCCGTACGTCTTCGTGATCCTCGCCGCCCTCTTGACGGCGATCTACACCTTCAGGCTCTGGTTCCTCACCTTCGACGGCGAGGCGAGGAGCGACTACCACAAGCACGAGTCCCCCTGGATCATGCTCGGCCCCCTGGTGATTCTGGCGATCTTCGCCCTCTTCATGGGGATGCCGTCACAGGAGGGGTTCTACCACTACGTCGGAAACAACTTCGACCACTTCGGAGTGGACTTCGAGGAGCTGGCGGTTATCGGGGGCCATCACGTCTCCCACGCCCACGTCCACGAGCCCTTCATCATCAAGATCCTACCGATCATCATAGGCGTAGGCGGCATCATCGTGGCAGCCCTCTTCTACTCGCGGTGGAAGCGGTTCGATCCGGGGCTGGTCACCTCGGAGAGGGATCCCCTCCGGAAGATCCTCCTCAAGAGGTACTACCAGAACGAGATCTACACCCTCTGGTTCGCAGAGAAGGTGGTCTACGGCATAGCCCTCGTCTCCAACATGATCGACCTCAAGATCATCGACGGAGCGGTGAACAAGATTAGCGCCATATCAGTGGGATTCGGCGGAACGGTCCGCAAGCTCCAGACCGGGGTGATCCAGAACTACCTCACCGCCATAGTTCTCGGAGTTGCGGTCCTGCTGATAGTTATTCAGCTGGCGTCGATGGGGGTGGCGATATGATGGATAACGCCATTTCGTTGATGATCGCCATACCACTCTTGGCAGCGGTCCTCGCCTTCCTGAACGCGAAGGGAGCGAAGTACTTGGCCCTTATCGGGTCCCTGATACCTCTGGGGATATCCCTCCAGATGTTCCAGGAGTTTGACAAGGCCTCGAACGCGATGCAGTTTGTGGAGAGCTACGACTGGGTTCCCGCCATCGGCGTCAAGTACACCGTTGGAGTTGACGGCATAGGGCTGCCCCTGATCCTCCTCTCCACCATAGTGAGCGTCCTCGTCGTCGTCTACTCCTGGGGCGAGAAGAAGAGGTCCAACCAGTTCTTCGCCCTCCTCCTCCTCAACGAGGTGGGAGTTCTCGGAGTCTTTTCGGCCCTAGACTTCTTCCTCTTCTACATCTTCTGGGAGGTCGTGCTGATACCCATGTTCTTCCTGATAGGGATATGGGGCGGTCCGAGGAAGGACTATGCTGCGATCAAGTTCTTCATCTACACTCACGTGGCGAGCCTGATAATGCTCCTTTCCATATTCGGGCTCTACTTCAGCTACAGGACGCCTGAAGGCATGAGGACCTTCGACATGATGACCCTCCTCCAGGCGACGGGAGATTCGACGATCTTCTCGCCGATGCTCCTGAACGTGATCTTCTTCGGGCTCCTCTTCGGGTTCCTGGTGAAGATGCCCGCGGTCCCCTTCCATACCTGGCTGCCGGACGCTCACGTCGAGGCGCCTACGGCGGGGTCCGTCCTCCTGGCAGCCCTCCTCCTGAAGATGGGTGGCTACGGCCTCTTCAGGGTGGTGATGCCGATGCTCCCGAACGTCTCCGCTAACTACATCACCCTGATGGCGGTGATAGGGGTCGTCAGCATCGTTTACGGAGGCTTCTTGGCTCTATCCCAAAAGGACCTCAAGAAGATGGTCGCCTACTCCAGCGTCAGCCACATGGGGTACGTCCTCCTCGGGGCCGGGGCCCTCAGCGTCCTATCGGTCCAGGGGGCGATGTTCCAGCAGTTCAGCCACGGGCTGATCACCTGCGTCCTCTTCATGTCTGCCGGGACGATCCAGCACACCGCCGGCACCAGGATCATCTCCGAGCTGGGCGGCCTCTCCGATAGGATGCCCAAGTTCGCGGTCCTGATGATGGCCGGGTTCATGGCCTCTCTCGGCCTTCCTGGGATGTGCGGCTTTGTAGCAGAGCTCTCGGTCCTGGCCGGGTCTTACCAGAACCTGCCGGTCTATGTACTGATAGTGATCTTCGGCGGCATCGCAGTCACCGCAGGCTACCACCTGTGGGCGATGCAGAAGGTCATGTTCGGGCCGATCCTGAAGAAGTACCTGGATCTCAAAGATCCTCATTCTTACGAGATCCTGTCGATGAGCATCCTCATCCTGCTCATAATCTACTTCGGGGTCCAGCCGGCGACGATCATGGACATCATGGAAGTGGCGGCGAAGCCGCTGGTCGATCCGTTTACTACCATGGCTTCGACGGGGGTGATCTGAAGTGGCACTTGCATTCAGTGACTATCTCTCTCTGCTGGGCGGAGAGGCTCTGCTGACGGGGCTCGCCCTGGTGATGATCCTCATCGGCCTGTTCATGAAGAACAAGAACCTGATGGGAATCCTGAGCCTCGTGGGGCTGGTCATCTCTCTCTTCCTGGTGATGGGTGCCGACATGACAAAAGGCCCCCTATTCTATGGGACGCTGGAGGTCGACGCCCTCTCCCAGTTCTTCAAGCTGATCTTCGTCGCGGTCGCTCTGATCGTGGTGATGGCAGGGCTCAGCAGGTACAAGGACAGTCCCGCCCAGGATGAGTTCTACGTCCTCCTCCTCCTGGCCACCGTGGGGATGATGGTGGTGGCGAGCTCCATCGACATAGTCACCCTCTTCATAGGGTTTGAACTCGCGAGCCTGGCCACCTACGCCATGGCGGCCTTCGACAGGGAAAAGCAGAACCTGGAAGCGGCGATGAAGTACTTCATCTTCGGATCGGTCTCATCGGCGATGATGCTCTTCGGCTTCTCCCTCCTATACGGCCTCTCGGGAACGACGAGGCTCGCGGAGATCGCCGCGGCCTCCGTGGAGTCCATGGGACCTGCGACCCTCGTAGCCCTCCTCTTCCTGGTGGCGGGCTTCGGGTTCAAGATGGCCCTCGTCCCCTTCCACATGTGGGCCCCCGACACCTACGAAGGGGCGCCGACGATCGTGACGGCGTTCCTCGCCGCGGGATCGAAGAAGATGGGGTTTGTAGCAGCCTTCAAGGTCATCTTCATCGCCCTGATAGCCCTCCGGTTTGAGTGGTACATGGCCTTCGCCATCCTAGTGGCGATAACCATGACCCTCGGGAACGTCGTAGCCATCTGGCAGAAGAGCGTCAAGAGGATGCTCGCCTACTCCAGCGTCGCCTACGCCGGGTACATCGCCATCGCCTTCGTCGTCGTCGGAGCAGCCGAGCACGGCGGCCTCGACCTCAGCGTGGCCCAGAACGGCCTTGCGAGCGGGCTGATGCTCATCCTCGGCCACGCCTTCATGAAGACCGGGGCCTTCATCGCTGCGGCGGTGGTCGGGTACATGGCCCTCTCCGAGGGGAGGAAGAACCCCGACGACCTGGAGCAGTATGCGGGCCTCGGCAGAAGGGCGCCGATAACCGCGTTCTGCATGCTGATCTTCCTCTTCTCGCTATCGGGGATCCCCCCGACGGCGGGGTTCGTCGGGAAGTTCATGCTCTGGGGCTCGGCGATCGACTCCGGCCTTGTCTGGCTGGCGGTGCTTTTCGCCCTCAACAGCGCTCTCTCGCTGTACTATTACCTGAGGGTGATCATGTACATGTACGTCAGAGAGCCCGCGGGCGGAAAGATCATCGAGCCGAAGGGGTACGTCCTGGCCATGGTCGTGGCCCTGGTGGTCGTCCTCTGGATCGGCGTCTTCCCCCAGGCCTTCGTCGACTTCGCCTACAGTGCAGCAGAAGTTCTGCTGCACTGAAAGCTCCTCTTTTTCTTTTTTTGCTCTATAAAATTTCCGATATTAGAGCCGCGCCCAGCTCGGGGCGGCCGATTGCTGTGGATAATTTTTTGGGGCCGGAGGAGATTCTTGCCATGGCTCATCTCCAACGGCGGCTCATGTCCCCATCCCCTCCAGCCAGAATAGAAGCCCGACCAGGATCAGGACCGCCGGGATGACCACAAGCCAGCGGTTCACCCCCAGGATCTCGGGGATCGTCACGTCCCCGAAGTCGCCCCTCCTCAGCACCTTCTCCTCGATCCTGGGGTACCCCCAGGCGAAGATGCCGGCCCCGAGGAGGATCCCGACGACTCCGCCGAGGAGGGCGTCGACCGACCCCTGGCCGACGGCTCCGGCCGCCGTCCCCGGACAGCGGCCGAGGATGCCGAAGCCGACGCCGAAGATGAGGCCGCCCAGAGCCGAGGAGCCCAAGGAGCCGGGTTTGGGGTGGAGGCTCACGAGGCCGAGGCTCTTGAGGAGGTGGACGCCCACCATCCCCGATATCACCGCCGATGCCATCACCTTGAAGATGGTGAAGTCGTCGAGGAGGAGCTGGCCGACGATGACGTCGTACCTGGTGACGCCCCCCTTCTGGAGGAGAAAGCCGAATCCGATCCCGATGAATAGGCCGATGGCGAGCTGGGCCCGTCTCTTCGATCTGAGGCCTTTGAGCTTATCTTCCATCATCCCTTCCGTCCCCTCCTCATCCCCCGGCCCTGAAGAGGAGCATCGCCGTCGCCACGCCGCCGATGAAGAAGCATATCACTGCGAGCCACGAGCTCGCGGCTAGCTGGGCCGTCCCGCTGATCCCGTGGCCGCTGGTGCAGCCTCCCGCCCACCGGGCGCCCAGCCCCAAAAGGACGCCTCCTGCGAAGGCAGCCGCGATCCGCAGGATCGGATCGGGGCCGAACCTCTCCCTCCAGAGGGGCGGGACCGTCTCCATCCGGAAGGACCCCGATAGGCTCGCCGAGAGGAACGCCCCGATGACGACCCCCGCCACCAGCATCACCTCCCAGTCGACGACAGGCTCGAACTTCCTGTAGTAGGCCTTCGCCTCGACCTTCGGTCCGCGAACCGCCCTCTCGATCATGCCGCTGGCCCTGGCGTAGGCGGATGAGCAGCCTATCGGCCTGTCAGAGAGGAGGAAGGCGAAGCAGTTCAAGACCCCTATCCCAGCACCGACGACGTAGGGAGACCACAGATCCATCTCGAATTGCTCCAGCATAAGATCTCCTCGATCTCGCGCTCGAAGGCGGGACGATCGGGGATGGGTCACCCGACCCGGCCCGCTCCTCAATGATGATTCCTTTAGGTCGTCACATCTTTATAAAGCTGATACGAAGACGGGAACGAATTTCTTTGGAGAAGAGAATCAGAACGGACGGCTTATATCATGAGACGGCTCATCATCCTGGCGGCGATCGCCGTCGCTATCTTGGCCCTTCCTGGGGGGCTCAGCGATCCCGAGGAAGGGGCTACCGAGGAAGGGGGAGTAGAAGGCCTGGTCGTCCTCCTCACCGACTATGGCACCTCGGGCTTCCGCGCCGGGGCCCTGGAGGGTTCGATCTATGCGGCAAATCCCGAGGCTCGGATCTCGACCATAACCCACGAGATCTCGGCCTTCAACGTCGCCGAGGGCTCTTACATCCTCGCTCAGGCTGCGCGATATTACCCGCCGGGAGCGGTCTTTGTGGCGGAGGTGAACCCAGGGGTGGGGACGGACGAGCGGTCCATCGTCGTCGAGATGGAGGACGGCAAGCTCTTCGTCGGCCCCGACAACGGCCTCTTCACCGACGTCATGGAGGATCTGGGGGTGGCGATGGTCCACGAGATCAGAGATCTGAACCTGATCGGTCACGGGGGTGAACCCGTCACCTTCAACGGCATCGAGGTCTACGGCCCTGTGGGAGCTAAGCTGGCGGCCGGGGCCGAGCCCGCCGAGTTCGGCCCTGAGGTCTCCGATCCCGTGAAGCTCGAGCGGCAGAGGGCGGGGGTCGAGGGCGGAGGCCTGGTGGGGGCCGTCGCCTACGTCGACCCCTGGGGAAATCTCGTCACGAACATCCCCGGGGAGTTCCTCGAGGAAACGGATATCGGTCCCAGAGATCGGGTCGAGATTGCCGTCGGCGACGAGTGGGTTGAGGCGTCCTTCGGGACGACCTACGCCGACGTGCCGATCGGCGAATTGGTCGCCTTCATAAACTCAATAGGGCGGCTGGAGATCGCGGTGAACATGGGAAGCGCCGCCGAGACCATGGGGGTCGCCGCGGCCTCGACCGTCAGGGTTCGCAAGATCTGACGGCTCACATGTAGAATAGATAGATCATCAGGGCTGCGACGAAGATGAAGATCACCGTCATGACGCCTCCGGCCCTCAGGTAGTCGGCGTTCGTGTAGCCTCCGGGGGCCATGAGGAGGGCGTTGACCTGATGGGTGGGGAGGATGAAGGAGTTGGAGGCAGAGACCCCCACCAGGAGGGCTAGGGCCCGGGGGTCTATCGCCAGGTCTTTGGCCATGATCATCGCCAGAGGTACGAGGAGGACCGTGGCGGCGACGTTGGAGATTGTGAGGGAGAGGAGGGTGGCGAGGGCTGCCACCGCCAGGAGGACGACGATCGTCGGACCTCCTTGGAGATGGTCGATCAGCGCCAGGGCGATGGCGCTGGCGGCCCCCGTCTCCTCCATGGCGATCCCCAGGGGTATCAGCCCCGCCAGGAGGACGATCGTCCTCCAGTCGACGGCCTCGTACGCCTCGTCGATGGAGATCACCTTCAGAAGGACCATGGCTAGGGCTCCGCTGAGGAGGGCGATCGAGAGCTGAACCCCCGCCAGGGAGAGGGCGATGGCTCCGAGGAAGCATAGGGTTGCTGGGATCGCCTTCGATCGGTCGAGGCTACCCGCCTCCACCGGCGTCAAGAGGACGAAGTTCCGGTCGGATCCGATCTTTCGGATCCGGTCCCAGAGGCCGTGGATGACGAAGGTGTCGCCGGGGTTGAGGGGCCGATCGTCGAACTCCTTCCTCTCCTCCTGGGTACCGCTGAGGAGGATGATCGGCTCGACGCCGTAGTTCTTCCGGATAGATATCTCCCGAGGGGTCTTGCCGACGATGGGGGCCCGCGGCCGGACGACGACCTCCGCGAAGCCCGCCTCCGCCTGGCTCAAGAGGTCGCAGAACCTCGCCTCGTCGGTGATCTTCCAGAGATCGTGCTCGGCGGCGAACCGCTCCACGTCCTCGGGTTCGCCGAGGAGCGCCAGCTCCTGCCCCGGAGCGAACCGCGTCCTCCTCCAGGGGGAGTAGGTCACCTCCTTCCCCTCGACGATGGCGAGGAGGGTGATGCCGTAGTTTCGCCGGAGCCGGATATCTTCCCGGGCCTTATCGACGAGGTCGCTCTTCCAGGATACGAAGTAGTAGCTGACGATGGCTGGGAGCCTCCAGGTCTCGATCAGGTCCTCCTGGGAACTGAAATCCGCACCGGGGCCGAATTTTTTCGGGAGGAGGCGGTGGCCGAAGATCATGAAGTAGCCGATCCCCGATCCGAGGAGGATGACCCCGATCGGCGTCACGCTGAAGATCCCAAAGGGCTCCTCCCCCCCCTGTCTCAAGAGGTCGTTGAGGATGATGAGGGGGCTGGATCCCACCATGCTCAGGGTTCCGCCGAGGATCGCCGCAAACCCCATCGGCATCAAAAGCCGCGATGCCGGCGTCCTCGTGCTCTTCGAGATGCGGAGAACCGCTGGCAGGAAGAGGGCCACCGACCCGACGTTCTGCATGAAGCTGGAGATCAGCCCCACCACCCACGAAGTGATGCCGATGAGCCTACGCTCGTCGGATCCGGCGATCCTCAAGACCGCCCGGCTGATCTTGTGGACGACCCCCGCCCTCTCCATGCCCCTCCCCAGGATCATGATCGCTGCCATGGAGACGACGGCGTTGCTCGCGAGCCCCGATAGGGCCTGGGCAGGGCTGACGAGGCCGGTCCAGGCGAGGATTAAGATGACGAGGACCGCGACGACGTCCACCCTCAAGATCTCGGTGACGAAAAGTAGGATGGTGACGGCGAGGACGAGGAAGGTCAGCCCCATCTCCAGAGACATGCCGAAGATCATCTTCAAAAAGCCTCCCGAGCCGCCGTAGCGTTTTCAAGTCTAAATAGAAGATGGCATTGATATATTGTGCTCATCCTCCAATTCGCGGGCCGTCCTCGGGGGTGGTCGCTATGGGAAACGTAGCCTCATCAATGTCCCTCTATTCATAGGCGCGGATCCTCCAAAATTTTCGTCCTCTTGGCTTGGGGCTCAGAAGAGGGATATGATGCCCATCACCGAAGCCGTGACGACGACTCCCGCAACGACGACCCCGGCGGCGATGGCGGAGAAGGCCTCTTTGAACTTGAGGCCGAAGATGAAGGCTATGGCGGAGCCGGTCCATGCCCCCGTCACCGGCAGGGGGACGGCGACGAAGAGGGTGAGGGCGAGGAGGCCATACTTTCTATGCTTTTCGACATGTCTTTTGTACGTCCTGGAGAAGAGCCAGGAGAAGAAGACGTGGCCGGGCCGGTATCGCATCAGCCAGCGGGATACAGGCTCCAGGTATAGGAGTAGCGGGACCACGGGCGTCAGGTTTCCGGCTACCGATATGGCGTACGCCTCCAGGGGCGATAGGCCGTATACCGCGATCCCGACGGGTATCGACCCCCGGAGCTCGAAGACCGGGGTCATCGCGAGGATGAAGGTGGCGAGCCAGCCCGGCATCGAGGTGAACGCCTCCATCAGATCGGATCCTCCCGTTCCCCCTGGATCATCGTCCCTCCCCCCGAGATAGGCCCGGTCCTTTGGGACTCAGAGTCAAAGTCCTCCGAAGGGGGCGGTCTTCACTCCCCTATCGACCCCCTTATCCTGACCGTAAGGATCGACTCGTCCTTGGGGGAGGTGACGGATACCGTCAGGTCCAGGGGGATCCGACCGAGGCCCACTTTCAGGGGTCGATCCTCTCTGCCTCCCACCTCAACCCCGATCCCCTCCGCCACCTTCGAGAGGGCCTCGGCGATCTCTCGAAGCTCAGGGAGGCTGACGGCGATGGGTATCTCCGGGTCTCCGCCCACCCTGGCCGATATCGGTGACTCGATCTCCACCGCCACCTTGAGGGAGCCGTCCTGTCCCGGTCCCTTCACCTCTGCCACGATCGGATGCCTATCGGCATCGTCGCTCCCCTGAACCATGGCTAAAGCATCCGCGTTCACTTTCAGAGATACCATGAACTTCCACCTGGGAGGTATCTACGGCATCCTCTCATATAAATGAATGCGATGGGACCGTTGGCGGGGGCCGATCCTCGATCTGCAGCTTTAAATCAAATTTTCGGGACTATACGCCCCCCTCGTTTTCTTCGTGGTCTGGATTATCACCAAACCGTCCGGATCGTCTCCCTTCTGCCCGAAAGGGCAGTCCCACAGGGCTGCCGGGGCTAGAACGCCGCCCTCAGAACGTTCTCCGCTCCCGGCGTTGCCTTTATGAAGGCCCAGTCAGATCTGGTGTCGGTGTCGATGCCGTTGGGGTAGCGGGACCAGGAGAAGTCGTTCCCCTCCTCGTCGCTGAGGGCTGGTGTTCTATCCACCTCCGCCCAAGAATCGGTCCTGAGGATCACCGTTCCGTTATTCCCGTGGATCCAGCGGCGGTCCCCTTCGACGACGTAATAGCTCCCGGGGGAGATCGAAGTCTCCTTCGGTATCGGGATCACTCCAGTCCAGGTTCCCGACGACGACAGGGCCTCCTCGATCGATACGCTCCACTGACCTATATCCGCCGGCTCTTCCCCGGAGTTGTAGAGTTCCACCCACTCGTTTCCATCCCCCGAGGGGTTCAGCTCCACCTCATTTACGACGACAGATCCCGATACTAGCGCGGCGAGGACCGCAAGAGATGCTAAGAACGACTCCAATATGAGCTTCATAAATAACCCCCACATTAACCTCAGATTGTGGTCCGGGTCTCATCCGTCCCGGCCTCCTGAATAAGAGCGATCTTCGGATAAATAACCATATCGATCGGGAATATGGCGGCTTCGGATCCCAAGGCCGGGCCATACCTCAGAAGAGGAGCTGATCGGAGATCAGGCGTTGGGGGCGTTCTTGGTGCCCCTCCCGAAGACCCAGTCGGACCTCTGGTCGGTGTCCACCCCGTTGGGGTAGCGGTAGTTGGTGAAGAAGTTGTTGCTGTTGTCGTCCAAAAGGGGCGTCTCGTCGACGACGACCCCCTCCTCCGTCTTGAGGATCACCGTCCCGGTTCCTGTGGCGTGGATCCACTTTCTGTCTCCCTCGGCGACGAAGAAGCTTCCCCCCCCCATCACCGTATCCTGAGGGATCTTCATGACCCCGGTCCAGGTTGGATTCTGGTCGACGATCCAGACGCTCCAGCGGCTAACGTCCACGTCTTCTGCGCCATTGTTGTAAAGCTCGACCCACTCGTTCCCGCCCTCGGGCGGGTCCAGTTCCACCTCGTTGATAACGACGGCTCCAAGACACGCCACCGACGACGCCAAAACTCCCAGCAGGGACGCCAGGAGTCTAACCTTTTTTCTTTTCATAATGAAAAACCCCCACCAATCCGAGATCTGCCTGCCCGGGGCAGCCCGTCAGAGATGGCGATCTCAAAGATCTCCAGATAAATAACCGTATCGATCGAGGGAGGGCAGAAGGTCGAGCCTCTCCCGGAGACCTCGGAGAGATCGTCTCGATGGTCTGAAAGATGGAGAGTCGCCCTCTTCCCCCGGCAGTAAGGGCCGAACGACTCCTATCGAGCCGCTCCTGACCCTTCGGATCAGGCGATCAGCTCAGGGCGTTCTCGGCCCTGGGAGTGGCCTTCATGAGCTTCCAGTCGGTCCTCTGGTCGGTATCGAGGCCGTTGGGGTAGCGGCCGTAGGTGAAGTCGCTGTCACCGTCGTCCACTATCAGGGGGCTCTCATCGACCTTCATCCTCATCCCGTCCACCAGGGTCACGGAGCCCTGATAATCCTGACTCCACTGAGGATCGCCCTCGGCGACGTAGTACCCTCCAGCGGGGATGACCGTCTCGTCGGGGACGACGATCATCCCGGACCAGGGGAGGTTGACAATGGTGACGACCCAGCCGGAGATCTCGACGGCCTCATCTCCTCCATTGTAAAGCTCCGCCCATTTGGTGGCGTTACCGGTGGGGTTGAGCTCCACCTCGTTTATCACTACGGACCCTGCGCCGATCGCCGATAATGCGACGACGATACTTAGAGATGCCAAGATTCCAGACGCAATTCTCATAATCCAGATCCCCCGTACACATCCGATGGTCCCAGACGGCTCCGGAACCCGCCACCGTAGAGAGCTTTTGAGTAGATAACGGTATCGATCGGCTCTCCGGATTCCCGCCACATGGTCTGATGGAGTCGATAAGCCGGAGCCCTCCCAGGCTCGCAGGTCTCCTTTCCCTCAGGCGGGGTTAGGGTTTATTACGTCAGGCCTCCCAGAAGACCTCTCATGGAGTATTCGGAAGGGCGCCTTGCGCGGATCTTCTTCATCAGGCTGGAGGAGGGTGAGGACCTTTTAGGCTCGATCACGAGGTTTCTTGTGGAGAAGGGGGTCGAGAGCGGATTCGTCCATTTCCTAGGGGCCCTCCGGAAGGGGCGGCTGATCATGGGGCCTAGGGAGGCGACGGTCCCTCCTGGGCCGCCTTTCTTTGAGGATCTGGACGGCGGCTGGGAGATCTTCGGCCTTGCCACCTTCCACCCCGGGGAGGAGGGCGAGCCTTCGATCCACATCCACGCCTCGGCGGGGCGTGCCGGCCGGGGACTGACCGGCTGTTTGCGAGAGGAGGCGACGGCCTACCTCGTCGTCGAGGCGGTCGTCTTCGAGGTCGTGGGGTTCCAGGCCAGAAGGTCCATCGACGAGAGGACGGGCCTCTCCCTGCCCCAGCTGGATGAGTGGATGTAGATGTGGATGTTGGACGAAGCGGCGGATGGGAAAGGGCGCGGATGAGGGGGCTATGACGAGGGGCAATAGGCGCGGCCGGAGAGGGGCGAAGCCGCGGGGTCCACCGCCTCTGCCGATGTCGATGGAGGAGGCTAGGCGAGATGGCATCGACCGCTTCGACGTCGTCCTCGTATCGGGGGACGGGTACGTCGACCACCCCTCCTTCGGGGTCGGGCTGATCGGCCGGGTCCTCCAGGATGCGGGCTACTCCGTAGGGATCGTCCCCCAGCCAGACTGGAGGCGGGATTCCGACTTCGCCCGCCTGGGGGAGCCCCAGCTCTTCTTCGGCGTCGCCTCCGGAAACGTCGACTCGATGGTCAACAACTACTCGCCGGCTCTGAGGCGGCGGAGGCGAGATGTCTACTCGCCGGGGGGACGGCTCCTCCGCCCTGACCGGGCGTCGATCGTCTACGCCAACCGGGTCCACGCCCACTTCCCCGACGTCCCGGTGATCCTCGGCGGGATCGAGGCGAGCCTCCGGAGGTTCGCCCACTACGACTTCTGGTCGGACTCGGTCCGGGGCTCGATCCTGGCGGACGCGCCGGCGGACCTGGTCGTCTACGGGATGGGGGAGAGGCCGATCCTGGAGGTAGCCCGGCGACTGGCAGGGGGCGAGGCGGTGGGGGAGATCAGGGACGTCCCCGGGACGGCCTTCAAGATGGAGGTCCGGGAATGGAGGGCCAGCGGTTGCCAGGGGCTCGTTGAGATCCCGTCCTTCGGGGAGGTGGCGGCGGATAAGAGGAGGTACGCCGAGGCCTTCCGCCTCCACTACGGAGAGCAGGACCCCTTCCGGGGTAGAACGATCGTACAGCCCCATCCCAAGACCGTCGTCGTCGCAAACCCGCCGTCCCTCCCCCTGACGACGGAGGAGCTGGACGAGATCTACGAGCTTCCCTTCACCCGGGCCGCCCATCCCTCCTACCAAGAGGAGATACCGGCCCTGGAGCCGGTCCGGTTCTCGATCACCACCCACCGGGGCTGCTTCGGCTCCTGCGCCTTCTGCGCCCTCACCCACCACCAGGGGAGGATCGTCCAGAGCAGGTCGATCGAGTCGGTGGTGAGGGAGGCGGAGGCTCTGACGAGGCTCCCCGGGTTCAAGGGGGTGATCCAGGACGTCGGCGGCCCCACCGCCAACATGTACGGGATGGCCTGCAGCCGCTGGCGGGCCGGCGCCGGAGGTGGCACAGAAGGCGCCTGCGCCGACCGGCTCTGCTCCCCCGACTGTCCGACCCTGAAGGCAGACCACCGCCGCCAGATCGAGCTCCTCCGCCGACTGCGAGATATTCCGGGCGTCAAGCGGGTCTTCGTCAGCTCTGGGATCCGCCACGACCTGGTCCTCGCGGACCAGACGGGGGTGGAGTACCTCTACGCCCTCTCTCGCCACCACGTCTCCGGCCACCTGAAGGTGGCGCCCGAGCACGTCTCCGATCGGGTCCTGGCGAGGATGCACAAGCCCTCTCGGGCCGCCCTGGAGGAGTTTCGGGATATATTCAAAAGGGCGAGCCGGAAGGCGGGCAAAGAGCAGTACCTCGTCCCCTACTTCATCTCCGGCCATCCGGGCTGCGAGCTCCGTGACATGGTGGAGCTCGCCGAGTACCTCCGGGACCACCGCCTCCGCTCCGACCAGGTCCAGGACTTCACGCCTACGCCGATGACCGTCTCGACCTGCATGTACTACACCGGCCTCGACCCCTTCACTCGCAGTCCCGTCCACGTACCCCGGGGGAGGGAGAAGGAGATTCAGCGGGCCCTCCTCCAGTACTGGGATAAGAGGAACGAGGGGCTCGTCCGGGAGGGCTTGCGCCTTGCCGGCCGGGACGATCTCATCGGCGACGGGCCGGAATGCCTGGTGCCGAGGGGATGATCCGGCTTCCATAGGCACCCTCCCTTCCGGAGGATTTGAGGACCCCTCCGGGAGATGGGACGGTTGGGCCGCCAGCTATAAATATGTATAACGATTAAATATGCTGTTTGCCGTCCCGTGCAAGGGTTGGCGGGTGGACCGTGGGCAGAACGTGCCCGACGATGCTCCAATATCCAGGGTGACTGAAGCCTGCTCCTCAAAGGGAGAGGCGCGGCTCGGCCTGGAAGGCTGGCCGATCAGGACCCGCCGGGATAGGAGATGCACGCCTTCGTGGCAACGCATTCGGGCTACGTGCCAGCGAGATGAGAGCTCCGGCACCGCGGAAAAGATTTGCGCGCCGTGATGGGCGCAGCAATTCGTCGGGGAACTCGCGATAATACGCGGTCGGGAGCATGGGGCGGCACATTCCCTCCTCTTTGGAAAATTTAACATATTTTCCGAATTCAACGGTCCGCTCTGCCCTCATCGGCAGCTATGACGGTCTCAGCGAAAGAGAAGCTCATCGGGGAGGTAGCAGGCAAGGTTGAGCCCTCCCCCCTTTCCTTCCTTTCTGGTGCCGGGTAGTCTACCGCAACTGAGTTGATATCGCTATCTCAGATCGCGCGGCGAAATGAAGATATCGATTGCATCCGATTTGTTCCCATAAGGTACATCACATTCGATGAGGTCACACGTTGTTTGTTTCATCCACATCAACTCTTTGTGGGCAGACTACTAAAAGGAGGGAGGAGCAAAAGTCGTTATAGGAGGGTAGAGGGAGAGAATTAGCCTACGACTTTTGCCACTTCCACTCTACGGCAATTAACGAATATATACTTTTCGGTTCTTCTATGGTCCCGGCCCCGCCTCCGGAGCCTCTTCGGCCTTATCGGGCTTATGAACCGCGAAGTCGATGACGATGTTGTACTCGTGGGGGGCGTAGCTCCGGACCACCCCGCGGCGGAGGATCTCGGCTTTGACGCCAGAGGCAGAAGCCGCCTCTTCGACGAAAGCCGTATCCCGGCCGAAGAGGTCGTCCTCGGGGGCGATGGCGTAGTAGTGGACGACCCCGCCGTCCTTCGCGATCCGCATGGCGGCCCAAAGGAAGTCGCGGGCGGAGTGGGGCAGGTTCATGATGACGCGGTCGGCCTGGTTTGCGAACTGCTCCGCCAGATCCGCGGCGTCCGCCTCCAGAATGACTATATCGTTGATCCTGTTCAGGCAGGCGTTCTCCCGGAGGAGCCTCACAGCTTCGGGGTTCTTGTCTACGGCGACGACCTTTGCCCCTCGCTTCGAGATGAGGAGGGCGAAGGGGCCGACCCCAGAGAACATATCGAAGGCCGCCTCCCCCGGCCTAACCAGGTTTGCGACTCTGAGCCTTTCGGTCCCCAAACGGGGGGTGAAGTAGGCCCGCTCCAGGTCGATTCTGTACCTCAAACCGTGCTCCTTATGGACGGTCGTCGTCCGCGCCTCCCCGGCGACGCATCTGAAGCGCCGGGTCCGGTACTCCCCCTCCACCGCCGTCAGGGGCGATATCACCGCCCGAACGTTCCTGTGAACGGCCAAGATGGCGGCGGCCGCCTCCCGATCTGGCCCGTCCAGGATGGCGATATCCCCCACCACCTCGAAGGAGGCTTTTCGGCCGAGGAGCTCCTCCACCGTCTCCTTCGGCGCCTCCACCAGAAACTCCGCCTCGACGAGGTCGAACTCTCCGAGGCTGGAGAGCTCCTCCTTCGCCTCGCGGGAGAGCTCCAGGATCGGCATATAAAGGTCCTCGCCCTCGGAACGGATCTTCCGCCTCCGGTCGAAGGCCCCCATCTCGACGAGCCGCCGCCGAAAGATCTCGCCCTCGCCTCTTCTGACCTTCAGCCCCAGGGTCGACGCCATCTCAGAGCCTCCCTCCCGCTACCGCTCCCTCTCCCGGCCCTCGGCCCCGGCGAGGCCTGCCGCCCCCCGCTGCTCCTCCTTGATGGCGGCGTAGATCTCCTCCTGGCTGGGCCGATTCGTCTTGACGTACCTCCCCCCGGCGGCGGCGCTGATTCTCTTCGCCAGCTCTGAGCCCCCGGAGCCGACGTCCACCACCAGGAGGTGGACCCCAGACCTCTTCAGCTCCCGGGCTACCTCCTCCACCTCCTGGTCGGGGTCCGCCGCCACCTCCAGGGGGACGTTGGCGGACCCGTCGGTGATAAGGACGAGGATCGGTATCGCTGAGGGCTCTTTATCCCGCTCCCGGGCGAGGAGGGCGGAGCCTTTGGCGAGGCCGCTCGCCAGGGGCGTCGTCCCGCCGTACTCGATCCCGTCGAGGTGCCTCTTCGCCGTCGCCGCCGCCGGGGTGAAGGGGATTACCACCTCCGCCTCCCTCCCCGAGCAGGAGACGAGGGCTACCCGGTCCCTCCTCTGGTAGGCATCTCTCAGCAGCTCCAAGACCACCCTCCTCGTCGCCTCGGAAGCCTCCTCCATCGAGAAGCTGGTGTCGAGGACGATGCCGACGAGGGTCGAGACCTTCCGGCGCCTCACCTTCTCCCGGAGGTCCTCCTCCCTTATGACGACGCTCCTGCCGACTCCGGCCTCGACGAAGCCGCCGGATCGGGCCAGAGCCGCCCGGATGGTGGGGGCGAGGGCGACGTCCTTCGCCTCAGAGCGCGGCATCCGGGCCCGGACGTACCTCCCCCTCTTGCCGATGGCCAGAACCTCCGACCTCCTTCCCGAGGCCGGCGACTTTGCGGCCACCTTCGGCCCCGACCGGGCGAAGCCGTCGAGGATCTCGGCGAGGTCGCAGGGCTCCTCTACAGGGCGAGGACGCCGGAGAAGGGCTTCCAGGTCTGGGAGTCTCATCTCGATGAAAGTCTCGTCGCCGAGGAGGATGACGGCGGCGATCTCCTCCATCCTGATGGATGGGGCGCGGATCTCCAGGACGGACCTGACCCGCGCGGCGTCCTCATCGGTCATCATCCCCGCCCTCTCCCTGGGGAGCCTGATCCCCAGGACCGAAGCCCCGACGAAGAAGACCTTGCAGCCCCAGTCCCGATCGAGGTTTTTCCGGAGGAGGGGGATCAGCTCTCCTGCCCTTGGGGGTGGGGATTCCGACGGCTCCATCAGGCCACCATCGATCGAAGCCTATCGGGGCTGAACTCCCCGTCGTCGAAGGGGGTCTTCCTCATCCTATGGGGCAGCACCATCTCCGCCGCGGCTACGATGTCGGCGGCCTCGACTCTCTCCCTCCCCTCGAAGGCGGCGTTCGTCCTCGCCGTCCGCTCGATCATGATGTCAGCCCGATGGCCGTCGACCCCGAACTCGACGGCTATTTTGGCGATCTTGAGGCGATCGCTCCTTCCGACGGCGATCCTGGGGAGGGCCTTCTTGGCGGCGACGATCCGGGAGGTGAGCCTCCTATTCTCGGCCTCGAACTCCTCCCTGAACTTGACGGGATCTTTTGAGAAGGCGTTGCTCCGCTCGATGATCTCGACCCTCTGCTCGACGTCGGATATCCCCTCCACCTCCACCTGGAGGGCGATCCTGTCCAGAAGCTGCGGCCGCAGCTCCCCCTCCTCCGGGTTCATCGACCCGACGATGATGAAGCTCGCGGGGTGGCTCGCAGACACCCCCTCCCGCTCGACGACGTTCATCCCCATGGCGGCGGCGTCGAGGAGGGCATCGACGACGTAGTCGTCGAGGAGGTTGATCTCGTCGACGTATAGTATTCCTCGATTCGCCTCCGCCAGGACCCCGGGCTCAAAGGCCCTCTCCCCGCCCCGGAGGGCCCGCTCCATGTCGAGGGATCCCACCACCCGGTCCTCCGTCGCCCCGACAGGGAGGTCGACGACCCGCATCGGCCTCACCTCCGTCGGCAAAACCCCTTCCTTCAGCCGCTCGGCGCATTCCCAGCAGAGCATCTCTGAGTCCCTCGGGTCGCAGCCGAAGCGGCAGCCTACGACCACCTCGATCCCCGGCAGGACCTCCGCGAGCCCCCGGACGGCCGTAGACTTCGCCGTCCCCTTCTCTCCTCGGATCAGGACCCCTCCTATCGAGGGGTTGATGGCGTTGAGGATCAGAGCCCTCTTCATCTTCTCCTGGCCGACGATGGCGGCGAAGGGGTAGAGGAGCCTCTTCGACCTTGCGAGGTTGAGGGCGAAGGACCCAGCCGTCCCGCCTTCGGCGGCCGACGTACCCAGGTTTTTCCCTCCGGCCGAAGCCTTCGACGAATCTCGATCCTGCCCGGTTCCGGAACCTTTGCCTCTGCCGTTCTGAGCCGAAGGCCCTCCTCTCCTCGAATCCGGAGCCTCGCCGGAGCCGGCCTCGAAAGCCGTTTCGGCGGAAGATCTTCTTTCCCTTATAACGCCAGTGATCCTCAAAATTTCCACCTCAAGAGTACCTGAGCATGATCGCCGAGAGGAGGGTCACGATGAGCAGAAGGAGCCCCAGAAAGTAGAGGCCGAAGAGGGGGTTGAGGCTCGGCCTCCTCCTCTTGGTCGATAGGTTGTTGAGATAGAAGAGGGAGATGCTCATCGTCGCCATGAATATGATCGCTGAGACCAGGATCACCGACCCCGCCACGATGACGTACTCCGCCGTCCAGGTGTATTTGGTGGCGTAGAGGAGGTCGAGGAAGAAGTCCTTGCCGTTCCTCTCGTAGGCGGAAGTGACCCAGAGCATGGTGTAGCCGATCTCCGCCGCCCCGATCACCGCCGAGGTGATGGCTATGCCGAGGAGGGTGAAGACCGAGCCCACATCCGAAACCGATACGTCTATCTCCCATTCCCTATCCAAAGGAGCTCACCCGCAGTAGGATATGTCTTGGTGGATTAAAAGGGTTTAGATGGTACGTCGACTCCATTTGTCTTCGGTCAAGCATCAGTTAAAATAGGCTCTCGGATATTTTCAACATTATAATTATACAACTAATAACTTATAATGCTATAGGTACTTTTTATATAGTTCTTCGGAATAAGTTTAACTGTTAAATATAGATCTTAAGTCATTATCGAGCTTTGTTCGCTGTTTCCGCCAGAATAGTTTATGATAACGCGAAGATATGTGATTAATTGTTCAATCA
>LUYE01000032.1 GCA_001602645.1 Methanosarcinales archaeon Methan_01 | reverse complement strand
ATGCCAGGAAAAAACTTCAAAGGCATTATTTTAATTTGCAAAATTAATGTTCCATAGCACTACGAGCGGATAAATTTGCCAAATTTCGAATGGCGGATGAACGTTGCGAACATACCCCACTGCTTGCAGTGGGGAACGCTTTTATTATTACTTCAGGAGCGTAGAGGGTCACGAATACCCTGATCTTCAGGTCGGGGATATGTAGCGAACCCTCAACCAGCTTTTGTCCTCTTTTAAATATAATCCTTAAGTCGTTTTCTTGACCATCCCAACTCCAGCAAGTTGCAAGTCATGATAATCTTGCATAACTTATGACCTTATAATGAAATGAAACGTGTAATTCCACAAAACCTATTGACGCTAAATATGCAATTCCATGCTTAACTTCTCGATTCAACCTGCCTGTCCCGGAGGGGCCAAAAACGTCAAATATAATACAGTCTCAATTTACCATGTATTATCGATCTGGATAGCCTTAAATCGATATAGCCCCATCACCAACTAAGGTGTGAGACGTGAAAGAGATTCAGCTCAAGGTGGCGAAGGCTTACCCCAACGACTCGGCCCGGGGAATAGCTCGCCTCGACCCCAACGCCCTCCTGACCTTACGCCTCTCCCCCGGAGACATCATCGAGATCGAGGGGCGACGTACCTCCGCCGCCAAGGTCTGGCGGGCCGACCGCCAGGACTGGAGCCAGGACTACATCAGGATAGACGGCTTCATCCGGCACAACGTCGGGGTGAGCATAGGGGACCGGGTGAAGATCAGGAAGGCGAAGGAGGCGGAGGCCCTCCGGATCGTCCTCTCCCCCACCTCCACCGCTCACACCTACTACGGCGAGGACGCCGCCGAGCAGATTAAGAGGCAGACCCTGAAGCGGCCGATCGTCAGGGGCGACGTCCTCCCGGTCATGAGCTCCTCAGGCCACCCCTTCATCGGCAGGATGGAGGCGGTTCCCCTGATGGTCGCAGATACGGATCCGGAGGGGGTGGTGGTGATCACCGAGAGGACGGAGGTCTCCCTCCTCGACCGGCCCGTCAAGGGCTTCGGGTCGGTGAAGGGGACCGGGATCACCTACGAGGACGTCGGAGGCCTCCGAAACGAGGTCCAGCGGATAAGGGAGATGATCGAGCTTCCGATGAAGCACCCCGAGGTCTTCACCAGGCTCGGGATAGAGCCCCCCAAGGGCGTCCTCCTCCATGGCTCTCCCGGGACGGGAAAGACCCTGATCGCGAAGGCCGTCGCCAACGAGACGAACGCCAACTTCTTCTCCATCGCCGGCCCCGAGGTGATGTCCAAGTACTACGGCGAGTCCGAACAGAGGCTCCGGGATATCTTCGAGGAGGCGAACCGGAACACCCCCTCGATTATATTCATCGACGAGCTCGACTCCATCGCCCCCAAGAGGGGGGAGGTGACCGGCGAGGTGGAGCGGAGGGTCGTCGCCCAGCTTCTGGCGATGATGGACGGCCTAAAGGAGAGGGGGCAGGTGGTGGTGATCGGGGCGACGAACAGGATCGACGCCATCGACCCGGCCCTGAGGAGGCCCGGCAGGTTCGACCGGGAGATCGAGATCGGGGTCCCAGATAGAGTCGACCGGCTTGAGATCATCCAGATCCACGTGCAGAACATGCCGATCGACGAGTCGGTGAACCTCGAGGACCTCGCCGACAGGACGAACGGCTTCGTCGGCGCCGACATATCCGCCCTCTGCAAGGAGGCGGCGATGAAGGTCCTTCGAAGACATCTCCCCGAGATCTCCTTCGACGACGACATCCCCGAGGAGGTCCTCGACCAGATGTCGGTGACCGGCCATGACTTCGAGAACGCCCTCAAGGAGATCGAGCCCTCGGCGATGAGGGAGGTCCTCGTCGAGGTCTCCGACGTCAGCTGGCGGGACGTGGGTGGGATAGGTCCGGTCCGCCAGGAGATCGTCGAGGCGGTGGAGTGGCCCCTGAAGCGGCCGGCGAAGTTCGAGGAGATGGGGATCAGGCCCCCCAGGGGCGTCCTCCTCTACGGCCCCCCAGGGACCGGAAAGACCCTCATCGCGAGGGCCGTCGCCAGGGAGACGAAGGCGAACTTCATATCGATCAAGGGCCCCCAGCTCCTTTCTAAGTGGGTTGGCGAGTCGGAGAAGGCGGTGAGGGAGGTCTTCAAGAAGGCTCGGCAGGTATCGCCCGCCATTATCTTCTTCGACGAGCTCGACGCCATAGCCCCCATGAGGGGGATGGAGGAAGGGCACAGGACGAGCGAGCGGGTGGTGAATCAGCTCCTGGCGGAGATGGACGGCCTGGAGACCCTGAAGGACGTGGTGGTGATCGGAGCCACCAACAGGCCGGACATCATCGACCCCGCCCTCTTGCGGTCCGGGAGGTTCGACCGGCTCCTCTTCGTCGGGCCTCCCGATCGGTCAGGGAGGCTTGAGATCCTCAAGATCCACACCTCCAAGACGCCGAACGGGGACGACGTCAGCCTGGAGGAGCTGGCGGAGCTGACGGAGAGCTTCGTCGGGTCCGACCTCGAGTCCCTCTGTCGGGAGGCGGTGATGCTCGCCCTCCGGGAGGACCCGGAGGCTTCTGAGGTGGAGATGAGACACTACCGGGAGGCTCTGAAGAGGGTCAGGCCCAGCTTCGAGGAGAACATGGTGCGGTACTACGAGCGGATCAACGAGAGGTTCAGGGGCGGCGTCAAGGTAGACCCAGGCTCCTACCTCGGGTACCGGTGAGGTGATATGGTGCCAAAAATTTACGCCCGAAGCCTCGCCGGAAAGGAGATAGTGACGATGGGGGGGACAGTCCTGGGGGAGCTGGAGAACATCATCCTTGACCCCGAGACGGGAAGGCTGATCGACCTCCTCGTCAAGCCCGACCCGGAGATCGACCCCGGGCGGTACCGGAAGGAGGGGAAGCTTATCCTCGTCCCCTTCTCCTCGGTCTGCGCCTTAAAAGACTATATCGTCGTCGACGAGAAGAGGGCGGAGAGGTGAAAGGAGCGAAGCGGCCGCCCGAGGGGAGCCCCAAAGGAGAGGCTAGATCTTGATAAAACCCATCGCCGGCCTCTTTCTTCTCTTCTGGGGGATGGTGAAGGTCTATCAGGGATGGCTGATCTACGACGGAGGGGTGGAGTTCGGGGCCGCCGTAATCCTCCTGGGGGCCCTGGCGGCGGCGATCGGCGGCCTTTTTCTCGCCGACTCCTGGAGGTGAGACCCCGTCTCTCTTCGGAGTTCATAAAGATCTTCGAGCCTCCAGCCTCCGCCATCCCGCCTTTGGAGCCTATGATGCCACCGATTCCCCCATCTTATTGCCCCTTCATCTTTCTGTCCCCTCGATCTTCCTGCCATCCAGGAAAAGTATAACTTCACCCGTCACCATCCTTCGGTGACCATGACCAGATCTCAAATCTTTCTGGGAATCCTATTCATGCTGGTGATCTTTGGAGCTGGTTGTTTGACCGAGAGAGAGGAGAAAGCAAAGGGGGCTGGGGAGGCCGGAGGGACGATGGTCCTCCTGGAGACGAGCATGGGCGACGTCAAGATCCGGCTTCGCGACGATATGCCCATCACCGCGGGCAACTTCGAGAAGCTGGCGGCCGACGGCTTCTACGACGGCGTGATCTTCCACCGGGTCATCGACGGGTTCATGATCCAGGGCGGCGACCCATCGGGGACGGGTCGCGGCGGTCCCGGCTACACCATAAAAGACGAGTTCACCGGCCAGAACAGAAACGACCGGGGGACGATATCGATGGCTAACGCCGGCCCCAACACGGGCGGAAGCCAGTTCTTCATAAACCTCGTCGACAACAACTACCTCGACAGGATGCACCCCGTCTTCGGCGAGGTGGTCGAGGGGATGGAGGTCGTCGACAGCATCGGGAGGGTGAAGACCGGCACCGGGGACAGGCCCAGGAAGGACGTCGTCATCGTCAGGGCGAGGGTCATCTCCTGAGTCCCACACCTTCTTTTTGAGACGCCCATCGATCATTCATCTGCCCGTCACAATCTGTAAATACCCACCCTCCCGATGGGATAGAAAGACCTATGGGGGAGACCGAGGCTGGATCGAGGATATTTTCGGGAGGTAGCGGGCGTATTCGCCATTTTTCTTATCGGCCTCCTTCTGAGGATGGCCCCCATGAGGGGCGCCCTCGTCAGCGGAGATCTCCTCTTCTACGGCTTCGACACCTTCTACCACATGAGGCGGATCCTCTTCACGTTCGAAAACTTCCCCACCACCCTCTGGTTCGATCCCTGGATCAACTACCCGAAGGGTCTGGAGCTGTTGTGGCCCCCCCTCTTCGACGAGATCGTCGCCGGGGCCGCTCTCCTCCTGGGGGCCGGATCCCAGAGGTCGGTGGAGGTCGTAGCTGCCGCCGTCCCCCCGATCCTGGGGTCCCTGACGATCGTCTCCGTCTACCTCCTGGCCCGGGAACTCTTCGGCCGCCGGATCGGTCTCCTCTCGGCCCTCTTCTTCGCCATCAACCCCCAGCACGTCAGCACCACCGTCTTCGCCCGGCCGGATCACCACGTCCTCGAGTCCTTCATCCTGGTGAACCTCGTCCTCCTCCTCGCCCTCGCCCTGAGGAGGGGGGAGGGATGGCCGAGGCTGGGGGCTGCCGCCGGGATCTTGGTCGGAGCCCTGGCCTACACCTGGATCGGTGCCGCCGCCTACATCGGGGCGTTCCTCGCTTTCGCCGCCATCGCCGTCACCCTCAACCTCCGTCGGGGTGTCTCATCCAGGGAAGACCTCCAGGTCTTCCTCCTCGTCTTCGGGGTTGCCCTCGCTCTGGTCCTCCCGTTCTGGAGGGAGGCTTGGATGCTTCCCTCCTCCTTCGCCATCGCCGCCGTTCTCCTGACGACGGCGATCCTCTTGGTTATATCCCAGACGTTTCTGGCCAGGGGCATCCCCTGGATCGCCCTCCTTCCTCTCCTCCTCCTCCTCGGTTATCTCTTTCTTCTATCAGTTTACGCCCTCGAAGAGTCCCTGGGAGTCCACCACCTCCTCGTCCAGGGCTTAGGCTACTTCTTCGGCGGGGTCCTCACCTGGAAGGTGGCGGAGGCGGCCCCCCTATACGACGTCGTCAGGCCCGCCTCCGTAGTGGGTTTCAATCTGACGGTGGCGGTCCTCGGCTTCGCCCACCTCTGGCGTTCTGACATCGATCGGCCTCAGCTCCTATTCCTCCTCTGGACCGTCTCGGTCCTCGTCCTCGCCGTCTTCCAGAATCGGTTCCTTTACGTCTTCTCCGCCAGCATGGCGATCCTCATGGCCCTCTTCTTCTTTAGGGCCGCCGGCATCGTCGCCGACAGCGGTTGGGCCAGGAGGCGTCGCGACATCTCGGAGTACTTCGCCCCGGCCCTCCTCCTCCTGCTCCTCGTCCCCTCGGCGATGAGCGTCGGCGAGGTATTCTCGATCCGGCCGGCGGTCGTCGAGCTGGGCTGGTCCGGCCCCCTCGACTGGCTCGAGGAGCGCTCGATCGAAGGCCCGGGGGAGGGGGTCCTCGCCTGGTGGGATCGGGGGAACTGGGTCCTCTACAGATCTCGGTGGCCGGTGGTGGCAAACGGATTCCAGACGGGGGCAGAGGACGCGGCTCGATTCTTCCTCTCCGGGGATGAGGCGGCGGCCCTGGAGATCTTGGACATGAGAAGGGCTCGCTACGTCGTCACCGACTCGAATCTCCTGGGGACGGGACTGTCGGCGATGGTGCTATGGACCGGCGAGGACCCCTCCGAGTACCTCGGGACGGCGGGGGAATGCCCTGACGGGACCGGGAAGTTTCTGAATACTACCCTGGCCCGGTGCCACCTCTTCGACTGCCGGGAGATGAGCCACTTGCGCCTGGTCTACGAGTCAGACCCCCGGGACGGGGCAAATCAGGTCAAGATCTTCGAGCGGGTCGTCGGCGCGAGGATTCGGGGCGCCTGCCCGGGTGGGGGGGCGGTCACCCTCTCCCTGAACCTCACCACAAACCAGGGGAGGCCCTTCTGTTATACCAAGAGGGCGGCTCCAAAAGCCGGTAGATACGAGATGATCATACCTTACTCGACGGAGGGGGACGGGTCCGTCGGCCGCTCTCACATTGCCTCCTTCGGGGGGGAGAGCCGGACGATCCGGATCGACGAGGATGACGTCCTCCGGGGAGGGGTGATAACCGTCGACTTATGATCCGCCGACCTCCCAAAAGTCTTAAAGCCAACCGGTAAGAATCGGTCACGTCGGATCGTTCCGAGGTCGAAGAATCGTGCCACCTCCCCGGGGAGAAGCCGGATCGGTGGCTATTTCAAAGATGCTGTTACATGGATCTCTGCGAGGATATGCTATGAAAATGTCTCTTCCGTTAATGCTCTTTATCCCTCTCGTGGTCTGTGCCGCTGGCGTTCAGGCTCAAGAGGTTGGGGAGATCTACTCGGACCTCCAGTCCTGGGACGTCGCCGTTTCTGGGGATGTGGCCGGATGCACCCTCCAGCTGGATCTATCGTCGAGAAAGGATGGCCTGATCAAGACGAAGACCCTCGATCTCGACGGCCCAGGCACCTGGATCGGCACCTGGGACGTCGGAGCCGCCGAGGAGGGCGCCTACACCGCCTGCGCCAGGCTGATGCGGGACGGCGAGGCGGTCTCCGAAAAGTGCACTAACTTCCACTACGGCGGCAGGGTTAGCATCAGGTTCGACGTCCGGGACGCCCACGCCGACCACCGGGGTATGACTCTCCTCGTCTACTCCAATGACCTGGCGGTGGTGGACATCTACTACATGCTCGCCGATGGCGACAAGGCTTTGTACGTATCGAAGAGGGAGTCGGTCCCCGTATCCGGGTCTTACGCCTCCCCATTGGACCTCTCCCACGAGTGGAAGCAGCTTCTAGAGAACGGCCACGAGTACGTCGGGAGGGTCAAGATCGTCGAGAAGAAGGACGGGCAGACCCGGGCCTTCATGAACCGCTTCACTGCGATAGACGACGCCGAGATCACTGACACATATGAGGACGAGACCGGGGCCAGCGCCACGGTGATGGGGAGGTCCCGGGTCCCCTTCGAGGGGTCCCTCCGCTTCGATCTCAGCCAGGACGGAACCCTCCTCTCCAGCCTCGAGGAGAGGACGCCGATCCTCCTCGCCGGGGACGATGAGACGGTGGAGATCTCATGGAACGGCACCCTGGACCCCGGGATCTACAGGCTCGCCATCCAGCTCCTAGGAAACGACGGCGAAGTCATCGATATGGAGGAGAACATCATCGAGGCGACGATACCGCCGAGGCCCACGACCGTCGAGGCGCCGCCGGAAGAGGGCGGCAGAGGTATCTTGCAGATCGCCCTCGTTGCCATCATCCTCGTGGCAGCCTCCGCGGTTCTCGTCATCCGCCGGAGGAAATGAAGACAGTTCTCGAGGAGCTGGCAAGGCCAAAGAGTGAGGTGCTGGCATCCTCGCGGCCGGGTTCGGGGTCAAAGGCCCCCGGACTCCCCGTTCATTTAACTCAGTCTATTTTGGTCGGAGGGTTCAACAACCCCGACCACGGGGTTTCGTAGGACCCCAAGCCCCTCGACCTCCACCTCCACCACGTCCCCGGCGGAGAGGGAGCCGACCCCGGGGGGCGTCCCCGAGGCTATGACGTCGCCGGGGAGGAGGGTCATGATCCCGCTTATGAACTCGACCAGCTCCGGGATCGAGAATATCAGGTCAGAGGTGTTGGAGCTCTGCCCCACTCTTCCGTTCACCCTCGTCTCGATCGCGAGGCTCGACGGGTCTGCCTCGACGACGTATGGGCCGAGGGGCGCGAAGGTATCGAAGCTCTTCGCCCTTGTCCACTGGCCGTCCCTCCTCTGGAGGTCCCGGGCGGTGACGTCGTTGAAGTTCGCGTAGCCGAGGATGTAATCCTCCGCCTCTCCTGCTGGGACGTACCGGCACCTTCTGCCGATCACCGCCGCCAGCTCCCCCTCGTAGTCGACTTGGTTGCTGGAGGGAGGCATGACGATATCGGCGCCGGGGCCGATCACCGCCGTCGAGGGCTTCAGGAATATGATCGGTTCCGTCGGAAGATCCATCTTCAGCTCCTTCGCGTGGAGGACGTAGTTGAGGCCGACGCAGACTACCTTGCTCGGCTCGGCGGGGGGGAGGAGCTCCACCTCTCCGATCTCGTAGGCCCTGCCGTCTGCCTCGATGGAGGATCCGTGGACCTCCCCCGCTCGGACGACGCCATCAAATAGGAACCTGGCGATCAATGGACTATCACCTTCTCTCAATTTTGAGGCCACTGGCCCCTCTCTTGTACCGCCCGAACTCCGTCCCAACGAGCTGGTCGGCCCTGAAGACCGGCCCCTCGATGCAGACCCTGATCCCGGAGGGGTCGAGGCAGCAGGAGCCGCAGATCCCCATACCGCACTTGAAGTAGCGATCGATGGACGCCTGGATCTTCGTCTCCATCCCGGGGCATCTCCCGATGATGTCTGCCATCATCGGCTCCGGGCCGCAGAGGTAGATCTGGTCGAACTCCTGGAGATGGAGGGCCGGGAGCCCCGCCGAGGCCCGGCCGCAGATCCCCTGGGAGCCGTCGTCGGTCGTCATCACCAGTTCGCCGATCCGCTCAAACCTCTCTCGGAAGAGGATCTCGTCGCAGCACCGGGAGCCGAGGAGGGTCGAGACCTCGACGCCCTCTTCGGCCGCAGCCTCGCCGAGGAGGGCGAGGGGGGCGGCCCCCACCCCGCCCCCGATGAGGAGGATCTTCTCGCCGGAGAGGGTGAAGCCGTTGCCCAGGGGGCCCCGAAGGCCGAGGCTCTCGCCGACCTCAAGATCGAAGATCTCCCTCGTCGCCTCGCCGACCAGCTGGACGGTGATCCCGTCTCTATAAGAGATGCTCATGGGGACCTCGTCGACCCCCCTCACCCAGACCATCAGGTACTGGCCGGGGACCGGGTCGAGGGAGTGGTCGAACCGGAGGGTCCTGACCGTCGGGGTCTCAGGGACGATCTCGAGGATCCGGGCGGAGATCGGCCTCATGGAACCCTCCTGGCGAGCCCCACCAGCTCCTCCAAGGCCATCCCCTTCCGCTCGAGGTACCCTGAGAGCCCCTCGGCGATGGACCTGAATATCCCGTATCCATCGCCGCTTCCCAGCGCCGTTCCCACCTGGACGCCCCTGGCTCCCGCCATCATAATCTCGACGGCGTCCTGCCATGTGGCAATCCCTCCAACCCCGATCACCGGGATATCCAGGGCAGAGGCTAGGTCGTAGACGCACCTCACCGCCACTGGCTTTATCGCGGGGCCCGAGAGGCCTCCGAACCGGTTTCCCAGGATCGGCCTTCCGGACTCGACATCGATCGCCATCGCCTTCAGGGTGTTTATCGCCACGACGCCGTCGGCTCCCCCTCGCTGGGCCGCAAGGCCGAGGGCGACTACGTCGGCGACGTTGGGGGTTAGCTTCACCCAGACGGGGACGTCGACCCTCCTCTTCACCGCCCGGGTGATCGCCTCGACGTTGCAGGCCTCGCAGCCGATCTCGGCGCCGAACCTTTCGGCGTGGGGACAGCTCAGGTTCAGCTCGAAGCCGTCGGCGTCAAGGCCCGTCGCCACCTCGACGAACTCCTCCGCGTCCGCCCCGAAGATGCTCGCCACCACCGGGGAGCCGCCCCCCCGGCCGATATCTATCTCCTCCTGAAAGTTCCGGTAAGATGGGTTTGGAAGCCCCATGGCGTTCAGTAACCCCCCCTCCACCTGGACGACGGTGGGTCCGCGGTGACCTTCTCGAACTTCCACCCCCAACGACTTGGTGACGACGGCTCCAGCCCCGGCCCGGGCCGCTCTCCTGAGGGAGGCGCCGGTCGTCCCCAGGATCCCCGCCGCCAGCATCACGGGGCTCTCCATCCGGATTCCTCCCACCTCTCCCGAAAGGGATGCCATGCTGGCAGAGTCGTCAGGTGAGATTAAAAGGCTTGCCGAAGACGTTCTAACTCCGGAAGGGAAGTCCTCCTGGAAGCCCAAAGGCTCTTCGCATCGAGGTTGAGATCTAATTGGGCGCGATCTGGCATGAGGCCAAGGTTGTCCTTTCTGGGATCGGTCCTCTTTATGGCTTTCAGCCTCTTTAATTCGGCCTCCGTTCATGGGGGGCCAGGGCGATTTTGTTGGGCTGGGGCCTACGGCTTCTGGTGGCTGCGACTTTCTGTTGAGGCCAGTAATCGCCGCGCAGCTCCTGGAGGTGAGCCCCGGCAATGGAACTCTCTGGCAACTTCACTATCCAGAGCAGGATCAACGCCACTCGCCTCGACCGCTGGCATTATGCGAGGCTCGACGGGAACGGGACCTTTCTTATCTCGGGGGAGTTGATGGGCCCGCAGCACCAGACCACGCCGATCGATCCCTGCGACCCTTTATTATAGCTTGATCCTTCTCCTCAGAGCCGGTGATCGGTTCCAACCCGTTTATGGATCGACGGGATCAGAAAGGGCGATCCCCGTCATCCATATCTCCTCCTCCCGGCGGGCTTCCCACCGGTCGAGTCCGTCGATTCCTTCGGTTCTGTCAGGTTTCTGGCCATCTCAGGGACGGTGAGGTTCATCGATCCCTTCGATTCGGGTATCTCGGAAGCGGGGTCCGTCTCGGGTTCGGACGAGTTGACCACCTTCACCGGCAGGGCGGGGTCTATAAGGGTCACCTCCCCCGTGGAGTTGATGACGGTGACGGGCCCCGTCGGGTTGATCAGGGTGATCGGAGCGGCATGGTTCTCCAGGATGACCGGCTCCTCCGGGCCGCCGGGAGTCGAAGTGCCGGTCTTGTTCTCCCCCTCCAGCGTCTCGTAGTAGCTCACCGCCCCGTCGGTCTCGTTCCCCGTCTCGTTCGGCTGGGCGGGCTCGACCTCGACGGCGGGCTTTCCGGGGTTTACGTTGATGCTGGGGCTGGCGAGGCTGACGTTAACAACCGGCCTCGTGGGTTTTATGTCCACGTTCAGCCGGGAGATGTTCACCTCGACGTTGGGCTTGGTGGGTTTTATGTCGACGTTCAGCCCCGAGGATTTAGCTGCCGCCTCATCGGCGCTGACGTTCCCGTCGGAGCCGTTCCCCTCGGTCATATTCTCCTCGGCTGGCCACCAGTCTGCAGGATCGAACTCGTTATCTTCGGAGTCGTTCAGCTCGGCGATCCCGTAGTCGACCAGCATCCTGTTGAAGGAGGGAGCGACGAGGGGGCTTCCGTCGAGGCCGGCCATGTACAGGACCGCCACCAGCTCGCCGTCGGGGTTTCTTCCTCCTTCTGACCTGTCGTCGATGTCCAGCCAGACCGTCTTGTTCAGGAGGATCGCCACGGCGAGGTCCTTCGCCGAGGTCCTCTCATCCGCCGACCCGTCCATCGCCTCGGCCATCGGTTCGGTCACGGATTCGTTCGTCGACCGGTTCACCGGATCAGGCGGGGCTCCTCCATCCGATCCGTCCATCGCCTCTGTCATCGATTCATCCGTCGATCCTGCCCAATTTTCGTTCAGGGACTCGCTTCCGGGCCAGTTCATGGATATGCTTCTCGATTCGTTCGTCGATCCGTCCATCGGCCCGGGCAGAAGTTCTATCGTCGGCTCCCTTCGGGGCTCCGGCATAGATTCCTTCGCCGACCTGTTGCGAGACTCGTCCAGCGACTCGTTCGTCGATTCCTTCGCTGACCTGTTCATAGGCTCGGAGATCGATTCATCCATCGACCCGGTGGCATCCTCGGCCAGAGATTCAATCCCGGAGTCGTTCACCGAGCCGTTCATCGGCTCCGCCATCGACCCCTCACTTGGGTCGTCGAAGACCTCCAGGTCCGCCAGAGCCACCCTTTCGACGGTCTCCGTAATCCTGGGATCGGATTTCTCTATCATGATCTCGAAGGTCTTGCCGTCGATCACTGCGACTACTGTGCCCCTCGCCTCGTAGGGCGATGCCGTGGCAACCGCCGGCAAGAGGAAGACCAGGAGCATAAGAGATGCGATAATTTTCGGCCTCATCAGATTCCCCCTTCCATGGATCTTCTCCCCGATTATAAGAAATATCTTTCGATCTGATCCAGAGGGGTATCCATTGGGGGTATAGGGGAGTTGCGTCCCTCTCTGAGGCCTGCTGGAGGAGAAGATCTCGATTCGTCTCCTCAAGGAGGAGAGAATCCACCAAAATGGATGGATCGGCGAATTTTCCCCGTGAAAATGGAGTTTGAGGAGCTGCTGTCCCCTAGCGACGTGGTCCAGGCCGACGAGACCTCCCGGGGGGGACGCCCTTCTCTCCTGCCCGCCTCGGAGGTCTCTTCGTCCTCCTCGGGGCGGGCTCGGACGCGGCGCCCGAGGCGTTCTTCGCCTCTTCAGAGTGATACCGATGGTCCACCTCTCGGATCTTCGTCCTGGTGAGCCTCTCGATATCCCGGAGGAAGCTCCGCTCCTCGGCGGAGCAGAAGGAGTACGCAGTTCCGGCTCTCCCCGCCCGGCCCGTCCGGCCGATCCGGTGGACGTAGCTCTCGGCCTCGTTGGGGAGGTCGTAGTTGATGACGTGGGATATATCCTCGACGTCAATCCCGCGGGCGGCGATGTCAGTCGCCACCAGCACCTGCAACCGGCCGGCCTTGAAGCCCCCCAGGGCAGAAGTTCGCTGGTTTTGGGTCCTGTCGCCGTGGATGGCGTCGGCCCGGATCCCGGTTTTGGTGAGGACCTTTGCCACCCGGTCGGCCCGCCGCTTCGTCCTGGTGAAGACCAGGACCCGCTTCAAGAACTTCTGCTGGAGGAGGCCGATGAGGAGCGGGTTCTTCTCCTTCTGGTCTACGAAGAATATCCTCTGCTCTATCCTCTCCACCGGCGTCGCCTGGGGGGCCACCTCGATCCGAACAGGGTCTGTGAGAAGCCTTCCGGCAAGCTCGCCTACCTCTTTTGACATGGTGGCGGCAAAGAATAGTGAGTGGCGTCTCTTCGGCAACGCCGAGACGATCTTTCTGACATCCTTTGCGAAGCCCATGTCCAGCATCCTGTCCGCCTCGTCAAGGACGAAGAACTCGACGTCCTTGAGGTCTATGTGGCCCTGCTCCATCAGGTCCAGGAGCCGGCCGGGGGTGGCGACGAGGGCGTCTACGCCTCGGGATAGGGCCTTCACCTGGGGCCCCTGATGGACTCCGCCGTATACGGCGGCGTGGCTGAACCGGAGGAACTGGCCGTACGTCCCGAAGCTCTCGTCTATCTGGGCCGCCAGCTCCCGGGTGGGCGCCAACACCAAGGCCCGCGGCACGCCGGGGGCGGCGACCTTCTGCAATTCCGCCATCTTCTGGAGGACGGGCAGAACGAATGCGGCGGTCTTGCCGGTCCCCGTCTGGGCGATTCCCATCAGGTCCTCGCCCTTCAGGAGATGGGGTATAGCCTCTGCCTGGATCGGCGTGGGAGTCGAATAGCCTTCTTTGATCAGCGCCCGCTGGAGCGGCTCTGAAATATTTAGATCTTCAAACTGCATTTTATACCTCGTCGGGTTACGCAGTCGGACGCTGTCATATGATTTGGGCCAGAATAGTTGTCATTAATTAGATCGGATCTAATTTATGAACCTTATTTTGACGGTTTGATCAAGGACATACGAGCTTTGAACATCCAATTGTGTAACTCTTGCGCTTGGGATCACCATCGACTTCGACAGGTGATCGCGACGGACCTAGAACTCGTCTCCTCTATTTAAAGATGCGGTATCGAAAGAGGGATGCAGAGGGGACCCTATAAGATAAGACCGCCCCGATGGTCCTCCGCCTCCTCTTCCGCCTCCCCCTAGCTCCCCCCCGCCGCCTCCATCTTCATCTTATGAGGTACGTCTTGCTGATGACCGTGATCAGCAGGGCCAGGAAGACCGACCCCAGGAGCCGCTCGAATATTACCAGTCGGGTATGCTTTTCAGCCTCGTACTCGATGGCAGGGTAGAGGAAGGAGGTCAGGCCGGAGGTGAAGGTCGTCAGGCTGAAGATGAAGGGGTCTAGTAAGTCGATCTCTCGCTTCCTCTAGGTGGTCTTCAGCTCGACCGCCCCGGATTTGTCGCCGGGAGCCTGTTCATCTTCGAGAGGGACCTCGCTCTTCTCGCGAACGTACTTCTTGATGCCCTCTCCGTTCCTCAGCCCTCCTTTTATAGCCCCTTTACGTAGGCAATGATCTTCTGCTCACGTCCACAATCTTTGTCGGTCATTTCGAGTTCAGGTCTTGACGGGATTTTCCCATGCAGGATTGTTAAGTATAATAAAGTCAAAGGGTTCGGGACTATACAGATATCATGTGCAACATTTCATATAGGTAGACTACCTATCATCACAGGCTGTTTTTAATCTGGAGGGTGAGCGCTATGCTAGATTTCATAAAAGGAAATGGCAGTGAGCAGAAGAGCATATCTTCCCTGTCCATACTGGAGAACTCCATAGGAAAAGGATATCCTGGCTTGAACTGCACAGTACATTTAATAGTTATACTTTGTTTATTATATAGCATAGGATCCTGCTGCGCAGTCGTATTCTGTCCTGACGATCGCTATCTTATGCCCATAAATAATTCGCTCCCATGGGGCGCCATTGGCTATATGGACAATGGATGCACTGCAACGCTGCTTGATCCCAGTCATATAGTTGCTGCGGCTCACTGCTTCTGCTTTGACGACACAGGTTCCTGGCAGAATAACCTATCCTTTTATCCAAACTTCAATCCCAAAAGGCCCAATTCGCCCTCTGTGGCCATAGATCGTGCTGTTGTGGGTACCCGGGTGAGAACTGGTGGAGAGTTTCAGGCATCGGATTGGGGCATAGGTCATCTTGCAAAGGAGGTCAAGGATTTTCCTGCCATGCAGGCGGACTTCAAGAGCAATTCTGCTGGGATTATCGATGTGATGTCTGCCGGCTATGGCCGCGACCTGTTCTTCTTCGGTGTTGGACAGGCCCCGCCTGGTGGGGTCAGCAAGATGGGCTGTAATGTCTGGTGGCAGCCGGCACTAGTAGATCCCAAATGCCGACTATACCTTATCGACTCAGATCAGCTATTCTTCGATTGCGCCACCATAGGCGGAAACTCCGGATCACCTATAATATATGTATCTGGAAATAAATACTATGTAATAGGCGTTGTTCACGGTGGTCCAGAGTACAACCTTTGGCACGGCTGGTGGAATATAGCTGGACTGCAGGTCGATCCAGGCTCACCTGCCACAGTAGCTTCTAGAGGTCCAAACAATCTCGATGTCTTTGCAATCGGCAAAGACGGCAAGACCTATACTGCTGCCTGGGGCCCACAGACCAACTTCGCCTGGAAGGGTTGGACCTCCATTCTTGATCTGGTGTCAAAGCCTGGATCACAGGTGGCAGCGGTCTCAAGGAGTGCTGATTGGCTCGATATATTTGCAGTAGGCAAGGACGGATGGATATACACAGCATCCTGGAATCCTACTTTCACTGACGGGTGGCATGGCTGGTGGAAGATAGGCGGCCTGCAGGTAGATCCGGGAACTCCTTTATCAGTGGCCTCGAAGGGAGCCAATAACCTGGATGTCTTCGCAGTGGGCAAAGACGGAGGGATATACTCAGCATCCTGGGGCCCGCAGACCGGGCATAAATGGAGCAACTTTGTCCGGATCTTGGATCTGGAAGCAATGCCTGGCTCCTACGTGCAGGCGGCTGCCAGAGGTTCTGGCAGGTTGGATTTATTCGTCACTGGAAAGGACGGCCGGATTTATACATCCTCTCTGGCACCTCCCGCAACCGATTGGCAGGCGTGGTCGACCATCTCAAACATCCAAGTGGAACCCGGATCCCCTGTATCTATAGCCAGCCGAGGGCCTGAGTACCTTGATGTGTTCGTGGTTGGGAAGGACGGCGGGATCTACACCGCAGCAAAGGGACCACAAACCAACAACCAATGGCAGGGATGGTGGAGGATTCATGATCTTACAGTAGGAAAGGGATCGTATATTGCAGCAGTATCCAGAGGTGCTGATAAGCTAGACATCCTCGTGACGGGGAGCGATGGCCGCGTCTACACCGCCGGATGGGAGCCCAAGTTCTCGTGCGGTTGGAAGGGCTGGCAGAGAGTCTTGGACGTTTCTTTTAAGCCCGGATCTTATCTGGGCGCAGCATCGCGGAGCACGGACTGGCTTGATATATTCGCATCAAGCTCGGACTCAAACATTTACACTGCTTCTTGGAATCCTTCCTTCACCTGCGAGGCATGCAGCGATCTGGGTCCAGCAGCAGGCCGTCTGAACGTCGGTCCCAGCGCCAAGCGCTTTATATATGCTCCAAAGTACGCCCAAAACGCAGCCTTGACCCGCTATCTTGATGGCAGCGCTAGAACTCAGGTCTTCGTCACCGACTCCGATAGCAACCTAGTCGTTACCAGATATCGAAATAGCAATAGTGTCGATGACGGCTTCGGAACCTATCGCAGCTTGGGTTCGGTTATTGCTCCGAGGCGAATCGCAGCTTTCATGCAGACCAACGGAAAACCACAGGTGGTAGTAACCAGCGACGACGGCAAGCTCTACACCAAAGCGGTGAAAAAGAGCATCAATGTCTGGAATAGCTGGACGAACATGGATCTGCCGTCTGGAGTTATGAAGGCGCTTGATGTGGATGCCGCATACGATTTCGAAGGGACAAACCAGATATACATCATCGGAGACGATGGCAACCTTTACACGCGCGCGCGAGTTAACAAGGAGCCTGATTCGGCCTGGAAATCTTGGGAAAAGTTGACCACC
This sequence comes from Methanosarcinales archaeon Methan_01, assembly GCA_001602645.1. Classification (GTDB taxonomy): domain Archaea; phylum Halobacteriota; class Methanosarcinia; order Methanotrichales; family Methanotrichaceae; genus Methanocrinis. The sequence continues at coordinate 650 of LUYE01000032.1, read as the reverse complement.
AACGGGGCCTATCTCAAAGTCACCGCATTGCGTAGGTCGGACGGAACTCAGCAGGCATTTCTGGTCGGTTCGACCGGCCAGCTGGCGACGCTATATCAGACGCAGGCAGCGCTTAACTCACCCTGGACTACTCCTGCCGGCTTTGGAAATCCCTCTTCAGTGGGCATAGTCGATATGGACGCAGCCTGGACAGAAGATGAGCAGGCCTGGGTCTTTGCTGTTGACCAGAAGGGAGCACTCTGGATCAGAGAGATGATCTCGCTGTCTTCCAATAGCTGGGGCACCTGGCAATCCTGGACCACCGGCCTTTATGCTCCCGATGCAGCCTCTCAGCAGCCTGCTCCTGAGGGAATCGTATCCTTGACCGCCAGCCGATGGCAAGAGGAGACCGGAGGCGACATAGTGCCAGTGGTATTGGCCACAGATAACCGGGGCAATGTGTATTATTCCGCACATAAGCGACAAGAAGGCTGGAGCGGATGGAGGTCATTCTACCACTGACCGGTACCTATCGATCATTCGGAATTGCCTTACAAAGGCCACTAAGCTACTGGGGGGGGTAAGGAATTACCCCTCTCCTGGTTTCGATTTTTGAAACCCTCATGACCCAAGGGCTCATGCCCGAAGGATGTAAAACCGATTATAGCCCA
>LUYE01000071.1 GCA_001602645.1 Methanosarcinales archaeon Methan_01 | reverse complement strand
GGTAGTGCGCCCCTAACCGGTTGATATTCTGTGATACGGATAAGTCAACAACTCCCTCAATGACCAGTTGTGGTCCGTCAAACCACATTCTTTCGCTGGGCTGTTCTTTCTTTTTCTCCCAAAACGATCATAACTTATCAGAGAACCATGCCCTCTGCAGAAGTTGAAGTGGGCAAAGTAGAGAGTCATTTGCCTATCAAGCTCAGTTATCTTCTTTGAGAAGCCTATGGTCTTCCTTGATATTCGGTTGTTGTCCTGCCTTAACGTCAAGTTCTGTCTCTCGACGAGGCTCGTTGAGATCTCCTTTGGATCGACATCCTTCCCAAAGACGACCTTCTTTTTGACTTTTCTTAAAGCTCCACATGCCTTGAACTTGACAACCTGAGCATATCTCAGATCAGTATCAATAATCAACTTTGGTATCCGTGGTCTTCCTCTCTTTTTTGTTCTGGGGAATGCGACCCACTTGCCATAGGATTTCAGCAGCGCTTTGGTGTAAAACTTTAACCCGTCCGAAACAAAGAGAGGCATCGAGGCAATACGCTTCTTAGTAGTCTCTACCACTTTATCAGCCATGTATTGCTTACGTTCTCCTACCGCGTGGGCGATCACAAGGCGGGATTCTGATGCGAGGCTTACCCAGATCCAGGTCCCGTCGTCTTCATACGCTTCCATTCGCGGTACTTGTTTTTTTGAACGAAAGTCCAAAGCTCATCAAGCTCGACCTTTGAAACGACGAGGTCCTTCATGAGAACTTCATTCACATCTTCGCTATGTTTGGCTGCCCTTGAAAGCCAACGTCTAACTGTATCTAGCTTGACATCTAAAACCTCGGCTACACCGCGAAGGCTCATACCCTTTAAAATCATCTTCAACGCGATCAGGACCTTATCGTCTTCTGTTCTCAGATCGTAGAAGGCGGTGTTGGTCCTTCCGCAGAAAACGCGACCGCAGTTGCGGCAGATGTACTTATGGACTCTACCACTTTTTGTCATATAGGTACCGTTACCGATGACGTTTCCTTTGCCAGTTACACCATGCAACGTGCAATCTTCGTTGGGACATGGCACATCTAAGAACTTTGGCTTTGGACCCCTTGACATCTTGCTATCCCTCGATATAAATAGCAAGTCACAAGTATATAAATCAACCTATTATGAGGTCACGATC
>LUYE01000031.1:12425-31559 GCA_001602645.1 Methanosarcinales archaeon Methan_01 | reverse complement strand
TGGGCACATCTCGGAACTCATCTTCTGGTAGTTACCTCCACAGAATATATGAACTCATTCCTCGGATCCCCTCTCGGTCCCGCAATTGAGCCAATCTTCTGACTGACATGAAATCGATAGGGTAAATAGCTATTGGTGGCCGGCCAGCCCGGAAAAAGACGCCTAGATGGATCGTCATCAATCTTTCGCCCCTTCGGAGGATCAGGCCCCGAAAACACGACCTAGGCGATGGACTGCTCCCCCATCCTCTCTCCCCCTAACCATGCCCATCCGCAACGGTGAGCGCGGAAGAAGGATGAGGCCGGAGGGGTCGATCCAGTCTCGGACGCTAGCGGCCCCGTCCCATATCGGGTCGGTCCCGCCAATTCTCCCCGGCGGTCCCGTCGAGGAGGGATCGTCCGGCGCCGGTCGTTCCGTCGGATCCTCCACCCCGAAGGATGCAACATCGATCCCGGAGGTTGGAAGAAGGTCCCTCACCTTCTCACCTCCACAAGCCTCCTCGCGATCACCTCGCCCAGGAAGATCGCCAGGGCGAGGAAGAGGAGGGACCAGCGGCGGCTGACCCTCTCCTGGACCGTCATCTCGCTCCTCTTCCTCGCCTCCTCTACGAGGTTTCCCGCCACCTCCTCCTCGCTGAAGACCATCCCGCCGCTGGACATGATCAACCTCGAAAAGTCGGGGTTGAAGCCGACGTACCTGTACTCCAGGGGGTAGTTTACGGCGATCCTGTAGTCTCCTACGCGGTAGACCCCTCCCTCCTCGGGGGTGACGACCGCCGAGTACCGGTTCTCTCCCACCCTCTCCACCTCCACCCCATCGATTCTTGGAGGGCTCGAGCTTGTGATCGTCATCTCGAGGGGGGTTCCCAGCCATCCGTCCTCGGCGTCGACCCGCCAGGTCTCAGGCCTGGGGTCGCCGATCGCCCAGTTCACCATCCTGGAGACGAGCCTCGAGCTCGGGGCGGAGTAGACCTCCGGGGCCCAGGCGGTCCCGTCGTCGGTGGTGAGGGCCGCCACCCTCCCCAGGCCGTACCTCCAGGTGGTGAGGATCGGCTTTCCGTCGAGCATCACCACCAGCCTCTGGCCGCCGGGCTTCGGCGTGACGTCGTTGAACCCGGTGGCGTTGGCGGTGAGGTTCAGATCGGTGGTGATGTAGTGGTTCTGATTTGCGATCATCAGGGCGTAGCCGCTGACGGGGACCTCCTCCACCTCCTCCGGCAGCCCCCCCTCCTCCGGCCTCTCCTCGGCCCTTATGGTGACCGAGCCCGGATATATGGCGGAATGGTACTCCGCCCCGCTGCTGGCAGCTAGGTCTCTGAAGCCTCCGGGGGCTCCCTCGAAGGACTTCACCTCCACCAGGTGGACCGTCGCCTCCATCTCCTGGATCATCTTCACCGAATCGTCGAAGACCTGGGGGTATTCCCTGATCCGGCCGTCGGAGATGACGATCAGCTCCCCCTCGCTGCTGCTGGCGTTGAGGAGATCCCAGGCGAGGGCGAGGCCGACGTTCAGCTGGGTCTCCTCCTGGGCTCCGGCCTGGGGTGAGAGGCTGGATATCCGGTCCTGGATCATGAACTCCTTTCCGACGATGGGGGTGGGGGTGAAGACGACGAAGGCCTCGGTCCCGAAGACGACTAGAGCGACCCGATCGTCCCTCAGCTCTGGAGATTTGAGGAACTCGATGGCCAGGGCCTTCTCGTAGTCGAGGAAGGTGGCGCCTCCGATCGACATCTCCCTCCGGGTGCTCCCGGAGATGTCCATGATGATCACCGTCGTCTTCCCCCCTTCGAAGATGCTGGGGACCGACTCAACGGGGAGGACCTCCTCGAGGCTCGAGTTCCTGTATTCGTCGAAGTCGAAGGAGCTCCTGCCCCCCACCACCACGAGGCCTCCTCCCTCCCGGACGTACTCCTTAAGGGCCGATAGCTCCGGAGCGTACTTCTGGTCGTCGAGGACGACGGCCTTGTACCTCTTCTCCCCGGAGCCCAGGTCCTCAGCCCTGAAGGTGGGGGAGATGGTCAGCTTGTACTGGTCGGAGAGGACCGTCGAGAGAGGCGACTCCTCCTCCGCCACCAGGAGGACCTCGGGCTTTGGGACGACGTAGACGGCCTTCTGGTAACGGTTGTTCTCCGCGAGGGCGTCCGTCGGGAAGCTGATCGTCGCCTCGAGGATGTGGTTTCCCGTCGTTGGGAACCGGTGGGAGATCTTGATGGAGGCGGACCTGCCGTCTCCGGCGACCCGGTCCCGGTAGATGACCGCGTCGTCGGCCCTAACGATCAGGTGGCCGTCGAACTCGCCGCCGGAGTTCCTGACGACGACGGTGAAGGGGTAATCTCCTCCGAGGACGGCGGTCTTCGTCCCGGAGATCTCGACGCTTCGATCCTCCCTGACAGGGTCCAATTTCAGGGCGAAGACGGTGGTGTTGGCGGACTGGGCGAGGGTGAGGGCTTCCTCCAGGTCCCGGCCCCGGTTGCTGTATCCGTCGGTGACCAGGAGGAGGGTCCCCCCCTGCTGGGCGTACTGAAGGACCTTGTCGCCTAGGGGCGTCGCCGTCCCCGAGAAAGCTCTGATGGTGGAGTCGGGGAGGTCGGCCTGAATCCGCTCGGCTGCCCCCCGGTCGAAGATCTCCATCGAGTCGGTGAGGTCCGAGAGGACGGTGATGATGGGCCTCCTCGTCGAGGTCGTCTCCGTCACCGTGACGTAGGGGTTTGCCAGGGCCACGGCCAGAAGGCAGAATATCGCCGTCCTGCTGAGGACGAGGAGCCTGTTTCGGTTCATCCGGAGGCCTACGAGCCCCCCGATCAGTATCAGGGGGATAAGCCCCAGGAGGCGGGGCTCCGAGAAGTACAGCCCCTCCATCATCTCTCCCCCCTCCTCCGGAGGATGGCGAGCTCCAGGATTATGAGGGCAGCGGCGGCGAGGACCATCCATCCCGAGAGGTCCTTTCTTACCAGCTTCTCGGAGGTCCTCCCGGAGGTGAAGGACCCGAGGTTGAGGGTTCTCCCCCCTTGGAGGTTCGACTCGACGGGATCGTACATGTTTGCGGCTATGGTTCTCCCCTGGAACCTATAAACTCCTCCCCTGTCCAGCAGCAGGGCGTCCGTAGATATCCTCTCGCCCGGAGCCTCCACCACGGTCATCTCCCCCAGCCTCATCACCTCCCCGGTCCTCCGGTTAGACTCGGAGACGTCGGGGACCTCCGTCAGCCAGTTCGTCATCTGATACCAGAATATGGGGTACTCCGGCCTCTGGCTGAAGTCGGAGCTATCTCCGGACAGGCCCAGGTAGACGACGGTCCCGCCCCCGAGCCTCCAGTAGGATATGACGGGGACGGCGTTCGCCTCGGCGATGGTCACCGATCCCCGACGAGGAGAGGCCTGGAGGTAGCTGTAGACCTCCACCTCGTCCAGGTGGAGGTCCTCGGCGAAGACCGGGTTCCTCGTCCAGAGGGGGGCCGACTCGTTTACGACGCCACCAATCCTGACGGGGAGGTACTCAGGGCTCGCCGAGGCGTTGGAGCCGACGTAGACGACCTTCCCGCCGTCGTAGACGTATCTGTTGATCTGACTGTCGACGGTGGCGTTCTCCGTCACCACCAGGTCGAAGCCGACATAACTTCCCGATCGGCTGACGGCGACGGTGGATATCGATAGGAGGGCGGCGAGGGGGGGGCCGTCCTCCCCCAAGAAGAGGACCCTCCTCGGCCTCACCTCTGGGATGGAGATGTAGGCCCTGTTGTCGGAGGATAGGGCGTCCTCGACCTCCAGGGTGACGATGGTGATCCCGGGGGAGGCGTCGAAGGTGAGGTAGCTCTCGCCGCCAGAATCGATCGTCCTGGCGTTGGTGGAGATGCCCCCGGGCCCTTCGATCCTGATGGGGACGGTCCTGGTCCTGCCGTAGTTTCTTATGAGGCAGGAGCAGTTGACCGATCCCCCGGAGTCGAGGATCCAGCCGCCGACGATCCCCACGTTCTCGCCCTCGCCCCCGGAGTCGACGAAGACGACCCCCGTTCCCTCGGTCTCGATCAGACCCCTCGTCACCTCGGGGTCGTCCCCGGTCCAGCTGATGAAGTCGGAGATGACGAGGATCTGGCCTCCCTCCGCCCCCAGGAGGCTTCTCCCCATCCCCATCCCCGCCGAGAGGTCCGCCGAGACCGCCCGAGGGGCGAGGGCGCTGAAGATCGACCTCGCCTGGACCCCGTTCCCCTCCCGGAGGGCGACGATGGGGATCGTCTCCGCCAGGACGATGCTGATCCGATCCTGGCCGGAGGAGTACCGGAGGAAGATCTCCTCCGCCTCGTCGAAGCTCGCCTCCATGCTGGCGGAGAGGTCGATGACCACCACCAGATGCTCCCCCTGGGTCCCCCGCGCCTCGGTATAAGGGCCCGCGGCGGCGAGGACGAGGAAGACGATCACCAGAAGCTGGGTCCAGAGGAGGGGATCCGTCACCAGACGGCTGAGGGCGGCGGAGGGCTTCGCCTCCCCCTCCCTTATGAAGGCCGTCGACGGGAAGGAGATGTCCCTGGGGTTCGGCCTGATCATGTAGAGGATGATCAGGGGGACGACGCTCAATAGTCCCAGGAGGGCCAGGGGGCTGCTGAAGGGCATCGCCTTTCTTACGCCCACGGCTGAGAAAAGGTTTGCGGAAGCTTTGGCGCCTCATCCGTGGCAACATTCTTAATAGGATTGAAGATCAGTGCTCCACCAGTTTCTGCTCATCGAGGTGGAGGATAATGATCAGCATCATGGATGTATATCAGCTCCTGCCCAAGACCAACTGCAAGAAGTGTGGCTTTCCCACCTGCATGGCCTTCGCCGTCGAGCTTCTCGGGAAGAGGAAGGCTATCGAGGACTGCCCTCCCCTGGTGGAGGAGCCGAAGTACGAGAAGAAGCTGGCGGGGCTGAGGGAGCTTATGGCTCCCCTTCTCAGCACCGAGGCCACCGAGACGGGCATGGTGATCCACCCGGAGAGGTGTTATGGGTGCGGAAACTGCGTCGTCGCCTGTCCCGTCAACGTCGCGAGCGACCCCAAGGGGACGGCCATAGGCCGCGGCCCCGTCAGCGGCAAGGCGATCCTGATGGTGGAGGACGGCGTCGTCAAGTGCGTCAACGTCGATCAGTGCAGGCGGTTTGGCCCAGAGAAGGTCCTCTGCAACGCCTGCATCGTGACCTGCCCCAGCAAGGCGATCGAGTTCATCTAGGTGATCAAAATGGCGTTCTGTACAGGTTGCTCTCTGTTGTGTGACGACATCGAGGCGGAATTTGAGGGGGGGAAGGTCAAGAGGACCATGAACCTCTGCAGGAAGGGGCGGGCCCACTACGACTCCCTCTCCATCGACAGGCTCACCCCCGCCGTCGGCGGATCCGAGGTTAGGGGCGAGGAGGCGGTCACGGCCGCCGGAGAGCTCCTCGCCGGGGCCGAGTGCCCCCTCCTCCTCGGCTTCGGGCGTTCGACCCTGGAGGCCCAGAAGCTGGGGATCGAGCTCGCCAAGAAGCTCGGCTCGGTCATCGACGACCCCACCTCCCGTCAGGGGCTGATCATGGAGAGGATTCTGAAGGGGGAGGTTCCCACCTGCACCTTCGACGACGTCCGGAACTATGCCGACGTCTCGATCTATTGGGGGGATGACCCCTCCAGCAGCCATCCCCGCCACCTATCCCGGTTCTCCTACTTCCCCCGGGGGGAGAAGAGGCAGAGGGGGTACGAGGAGGACCGGGAGGCGATCGTCATCGACGTCCGGAGGTCGCCGACGGCCACCATCGCCGCCGACGGTTTCTTCCAGGTCTCGCCCGGAGGCGACGCCGCCTTCGCCGAGGCCCTTTTGGCCGCCCTTGGGGGGAAGATCCCCAAGGTGGAGGACAAAAAGAGGATGCTGAACCTGGCGACTAAGCTCCGGAAGGCGAAGTTCGGGGCGATCTTCACCGGGCCGGGGCTCGCCGACGCCCAGGACGGAGATCTCGGCTGGTTCTTCTCCCTCGTGGCGAGGCTGAACGAGTTCACCCGGTTCTCCGTCATCCCGAGCCTCCCCGACTACAACACCCGGGGGCTCCACCAGTCCCTCTTCGATGTTGCCGGGGCCGTCAGCCCCGTCTCCTTCGAAGACGGGATCGCCTCCGGCCCAAAGTTCGGGGTTACGGGGCTTCTGGAGAGCTTCGACGCCGTCCTGGTCGTCGGATCTGATCCTGTGGCAAACCTTCCGGCTCCCCTGGCGAGGAAGCTCGCGCGGATCCCGATGGTGGCGGTCGGTACCCATCGGAATCTCACCACCGACGCCGCAAGTGTGACGGTCCCCACGGCTATGGCGGGCCTGGAGGCCGGAGGGTCCGCCCTCCGGTCCGACGGGGTGAGGGTGGATCTCGAGGCGCAGGTGAAGTCGGATCGCCCCACCGATCTTCAGATCGTCGAGATGTTGATGGAGGTGGTGTAGATGGCAGAGACGGAGGAGCTTTTGGTCGTCACATACCGGGGCATCTTCCAGGAGGTGGAGGAGGCCCTGGGGATCTACAGCGATTCGTACCGCGAGGAGAGCGCCGTTCTCTTCCTGGACGGCAGCGACGCGTTAGGAAGAAAGATCGAGGCCGGACGGCCTATCCTCCTGGAGACGTCCTCTGGGAAGGTAGTGGTGGCGGCGAAGATCTCCGAGGAGCCCCATCCCGGCATCGCCTTCATGCCGAGGAGCCCCTGGTCGGCCTCGCTCCTCCCCGCCGAGGTTGGCGAGGGCGGCCTCCTCCAGCTGAAGAGGTTTCGGGCCCGGGCCTCCCCCGCCGGAGAGGCGGTGACGACGATCGAGGAGATCGGCGAGAGGATCAGGGTTTTCTGACCCTCTGGAGGTGGCGAGATGAACCTTATCTCCATCCGAGACCTCTCTCCCGGCGAGGTCGAGGCGGTCCTGGACCGGGCGGACGAGCTGAAGGCGGGACGGTCCGACCCATCCAGCCGATCGATCCTGGCAGGAAAGAGCCTGGCGGCGATCTTCGAGAAGCCCTCCACCAGGACGCGGGTATCCCTGGAGGTGGCGATGACAGACCTCGGAGGCCACGCCCTATACCTCTCCAGCAAGGACCTCCAGCTCGGCCGCGGTGAAACCATAGCCGACACCGCTCGGGTCCTCTCCCGGTTCGTCTCCGGGATCGCGGCCCGGGTTTACGATCACAACACCATCGAAGAGCTGGGCCGCTACGCAGCGGTGCCGGTCATAAACGCCCTCTCCAACGTCGAGCATCCCTGCCAGATCCTGGCGGACCTGATGACGATGAGGGAGCGGTTCGGCCGCCTCGCGGGGCTGAAGGTCGCCTGGGTAGGGGACGGAAACAACGTCTGCAACTCGACGATCCTCGCAGCGGCGATGATGGGGATGGAGATGGCGGTCGCCGCACCGCCGGGTTACGAGCCAGACCGCAAAATATTAGATCAGGCCGAGAGTCTTGGTGGAAGAACCGTCGTCGTCGCCGACCCCGTCGAGGCGGTCAGGGGCGCCGACGTCGTCAGTACCGACACATGGATCTCCATGGGCGACGAGGCCGAGGCGGCGAAGAGGGTCGAGGCCTTCCGGCGCTATCAGGTCAACTCCGACCTCCTCCGGCACGCGAGCAGTGAAGCCATCGTGCTGCACTGCCTCCCCGCCCACAGGGGCCAGGAGATCACAGACGCGGTGATGGACGGGCCGAGGTCCGCGATCCTCGACCAGAGCGAGAACCGGCTCCACTCGGTGAAAGCGGTGCTGGAGAGGCTGATGGTCTGAACCGATCGAGATCTGGTGGTCGGCCCACGTCTTCCAGCGGCATCAAGATGATTTCGTAGAGCGGGGGTTGCCAAGTGGTCAAAGGCGCAGGGCTTAGGACCCTGTCCTGCAGAGGTTCGTGGGTTCGAATCCCATCCCCCGCACCAAACTTACCTTATTTTATCGAATAATTTTGCAGCTTGCTGCGGATATAATATGATAATACCTCTCAACAAAGACTCCATAGATATGTATCTATTTTAAATCAGATCCAATTAAATGAGTGGGAAATCTCGAAAGGCTTTTATCGATCGATGGGCAATGTTAATCATAAAGGCTATATTGGGGTCTCTTCATGAGAACAGTTACCATTTTATTCATTCTGATTCTTTTGGCTGCCAGCGCCTCCACCGACGGAGCGGAGCCTGTGAACGTCGGAGGAGATTTCGGTACAGCATGGCTTAAGAACCTCCCCTACCAGCCGAGAACCAGCACTGATAGCGATGACGGCGGTCTTTGGAGCTGGGGAGGGACGCCTCGGTGGATGAACGTGGTCAACGGGACCTTGGAGCCGGTGGCCATCGGCGGCGGAGAGATCGATTACGCTGGCATAGCGTGGCTGGGTTACTCCTTAGGATCACAGGTGACCCTCAATCAGAGCGACGTTCCCATCGAATTATCAAACGTAAATTTCCTCTACCCATATTTCTCGGACGATCCTTGGATTTCTGGCTCAGCATTATGGGGTCCCGATTAGAACCCCTCCTGGTTGGTATGAATAAGATGATGAAGGTTCCTGGGCTATCGAAGTTAATCGAATTCCTCCGCCTCAGTGGTCGAAGTGGAGCCGGACCCGGCATGCACCATCCTTGGTGTCGACCCGGACGGAGTTTGCGTACCTCGTCATCATGAACCCCGCCAGGCCCGTGGCCGAGGGCCCCTCTCTCAGAAGCTCCTCCTCTGCCGGCCTCGTCGACGGCAGGGCAGGGGGCTCGCCGCGGTACCGGGCAACGACGTCCAGGTTTAACTCGTCGAAGGAGACCTCCACATCGATATCCCCCTCGGCGAGCCCTGTGGGGCCGACGGCCTCGAAGAGCTCGTTGGTGGCGGATATCGCCCGGTATATCACCTCCCTCCTCGCCCCCCAGGCCGCTCCCTGCCTCTCCATGAAGTTGAAGATCGAATCGGCGTCGTCGACCCCCGGCTTCAGGACGAGCCGCTGCCGCTTTGCTATGCCTATCCTGAATATGAGGTTTAAGATGACCACCAGCACCGCCGCCAGGGATAATGACGAGCTGAAGATCGGAGAAAGGATGGTGGGAACATCATCGTAGAGGCCTGGAAGGGCGTCGACGGAGAGCCCCATGATCAGGGGTATCCCCACCAGAAACGTCCTTCTTGCGTCCAGCATCCTGGACATTATTATCTGGAACCCCGCTATGATCATGAAGCTGACGGAGTATATCAGGGTAGCCCCCATCACCGGCTCCGGCATCACGACGAAGACCATGGCGAGCTTTGGGAGAAACGCTAGGAATACAAGAATTCCGCCGATGGCGAAAGCGATCCGCCGGCTCGTCGCTCCCGTCCCGATCGAGAGGCCGATGTTGCTGGAGGAGGTGGACTGGCCCATCGTCCCCACGAGGCCGCCGAAGACGGCGGAGAGGCCGTCGGCGAGGATCCCCTGGCCGACGTTCATCATGTCGGTCCTCCTCCAATCGGCGTCGTTGATCTTCTGGCAGGTGGTGATGTCCCCGATCGTCTTGAGGGTGGAGCAGGTTATCGCTATCATAAAGGGGAGGAGGAGGGCGACGTCGAAGGACCACCCGAAGTAGTCGAGGTGGGGGACCGCCGCCAAGGGCGCCTCGGCGAAGAGGGCGAGGTGGTCGACGGTGAGGATCCCGAGGGGGATGGAGGCGAGGTAGCCGATGGTCATCCCCACCAGGACCGAGTAGAGCCTCAGCTTCCCCCGGGACCAGACGCTGATCCCCACCATCGTCCCCAGGGTTACGAAGGCGACCAGCAGCTCCGGCATCTCGGTGACGGCGTCAGTGGCGTTCCGGCCCATGAAGTTGGTGAGGGCTGTCGGGATGACGGAGATCCCCACCATCGCCACCACGAGGCCGGTCACCTCCGGAGGAAATAGGACCCGGAGCCGGTGGATCCATCGCGATAGCAACACCTCGAAGAGCCCGGCCACCGAAGTCATCCCGAAGAGGAGGTGGAGGCCGCCGACGTTTGCCGCCAGGAGGGACGCCGATAAGAACGACGGGCCGCAGAGGGAGGGGCAGAGGTACCCCGAGCCGATGCCCCTCCGGTTGAGGGCGTGGAGGACCGTCCCGACCCCCGCCGCCAGCATCGACATGCTGACCATGAACTCCGCCTCCTGGGGGGTTCCGCCGATGGATCTCACTATCACCACCGGGAAGATGAGGCTGATGGTGATGAGGAAGACGTGCTGGAGTCCTAGGAGGAGGTTCGTCAATAGGGGCGGCTCGTCGTCGACGGCGTAGGTGAGATTGGGCGGCCTCTTAACCATTTATGACCTTGGGCACTCGTTTGAAGAATTAACTTAAAGCGTTGTCGGTGGTCCATTTAAATGAGGATGGATCGGTGGATCTGCGGTCACGGTGGTGAGGATAGGGGCGTTCTCCTATCTATGGATCAGCTCCGGCTCCTCCTATCCGGTGGCGGATCGTCAGGGTGAGGACGTTCTCCTCCCCCTCCCGTCGGTACTCGGCCCCGTCGGCGAGGGTCCTGATGAAGTGGATCCCGAGCCCCCCCACCTCCCGCTCCTGGAGGGGGAGGTCGACCTTCGGCGCCGGGGCCCCCAGGGGATTGAAGGCGAACCCCCGGTCCCTTATCTCTACGACGACGCGATCGTCCTCCAGATCGCATCTTATCTTGATCTCGTCGGAGCCGCTGTATTTTATTATGTTCGTACAGGCCTCGTCCGCCGCCATCATCAGGTGAAATATCCCCCTCTGATCCAGGCCGGATCTCCCCACCGTCTCGAGGATAAAGTCGCCTATTCTGGAGAGGTCGTCCAGGGAGGTTCCGGCCTCAAGCTCGAAGCTCGCCCTCATTCTTCCTTTCCCCCTTCAGCACCATGAGGGTGATGTCGTCGAATTGGGGTTCTCCTTCGCTGAAAGCGAGGACAGCGCCTGTGATCTTCTCGACGAGATCTGCCGCCGATAGGTGTCGGTTAAACCTCACAATCTCGACGAGCCTCTCGACCCCGAACTGGTCGAGCCCATAGTCGACGGCTTCGGTAACCCCGTCGGTGTAGAAGACGACGACGTCCCCCTCCGAAAGCTTGATCTTCCTCTCCTCCATCTCTGCGTCCTCCATCACCCCCATGGCGATCCCCCGGGTCTTCAGAAGGGTGAGGTCGCCGGTATCGCCGCTCAGGACGAGGGGCGGGTTGTGGCCGGCGTTGACGTATCGGAGGGTCCGGGCCTCCTGGTCCAGGATCGCGTAGAAGAGGGTGACGAACATTCCCGACTTCGAGTCGGCGGCGATGAGGTCGTTGGCGATCTTTGCGACCTCTTCAGCCGTTCTTTCTCCGGATGCGCTCGCCCTCACCATCGCCCGAGAGAGGACCATGAAGAGGGCTGCGGGAACGCTCTTCCCCGAGACGTCGGCGATGACGAGGCCCGTCCTCCCCTCCGTTATGGAGATGAAATCATAAAAGTCTCCCCCCACCTCCTTCGCTGGAAGGCTGGTGGCGGCGAGGTCGAAGCCCTGGAGCCGGGGCACCGCATCGGGGAGGAAGCTCTGCTGGATCTCTTGGGCGATCTTCAACTCCAGCCTCTTCTTCTCGAGCTCCGAGTGGTACTCGTCCCTTTCCAGGGCCGTCTCTCGCTCACGGATCAGGTTTCTCGTCATCAGGGCGAAGATGAAGGCGCCGACGGAGTTGGAGACGATCATCGGTCCGGCGGTAGCTCGGACGACGAGGACCGCCTCCGTCTGGGGCTCGGCGATCAGGAGGACGAGGAGCATGTGGAGGGACTCGAAGAGGGCTGAGAGGATCACAGCCCCCACCACCCCCACGAATCTCCGCCGGTTCAGGATGTAGACGAGGCCAGCAAGGGATCCCGCCAGGATAGTGGCGATAGAGCAAGCTAGTCCGGTGAACCCACCCTGGAGAAACCTGTAGCCCCCGCCGATCAGGCTGGCCCCTAATCCGACGACGGGACCGCCGACAAGCCCCCCTATCACCGGCCCCAGGTCCCTTACGTTCGCGACCACCCCGAAGACCTCGACCCCCGACACCGTCCCAAAGACGGAGAAGGCTCCGAATATCAGCACCATCACCGCCTGGTTCTTCGCTGTGAGCCTCCCGTCGAGGATCTCGGAGAAGCTCCTTGTCCTGGTGATGAGATAGGCTGCGACCACGATGACGCAGATCTTCTCGATCAGGGTGAGGAGGACTGAATCGATGATCGCCGCCATCTGCGCCTCTCGCCGGGTTCGGTTGAGGGGACTATTGGGAAGGCCGGTCCTGCCTTCCGAACTCCCCCACCGCCTCCTCTTCGCGGTCGTATATCTCGAAGAGCTGAGTGAACCCTGCTATCTCGAAGGTCTCCCTGACGTAGGGGTGGAGACGGGCGAGCTTCAGGTCGCCGCCGGCCTTTCTCAGCCTCTTCAGGGACGCCAGCATCACCCGGAGGCCGGAGCTGCTGATGTACTCCACCCCGGAGAAGTTCGCCACGATCTTTCGGCACCCCCCGTCGATCAGCCCCACCATCCTCTCCTGAAGCTCCTCCGACGATGGAGCGTCGAGCCGTCCCGCCGGGAGGATGATCTCGACGTCCCCCGAACTTTTATTATCGATTTTCATGGGATCATCTCATGATGCCGCTATGATCGTCCGCTTCACCCCCTAATCTGTTGAAGAGTTCGACCTCAAAGATCCGGGGCTTGCGGCCCTCCTGACCTAGGCATCGAATCTAGTGATAAATAAGGCCATCGAAGAAGAGCCCTCAGAAATGTCTGCTCTATAGGTCCTCGTGACCTCCCCAGAGCCCATCGCCTCCCCGATCCTCTCTCGCCGAGAGGGAACCTCAAGTCAGCCCCGCGACACCGTTGCCTCCTCAAAAGGCAGATCCGTAGGTGGAGGATGCGGCGGTCGAGAGATAAGTTATTTATATACCAGTTATCTGGAGGCTTGGGAAGGATCCTCGAATGGAGTCAGAAATCTTCCATAAAATAGGCGAAGCTGAGCGGCTAGAGCTGTACCCTTACATCAGGAAGATCGATATGATGTCTTCCAACTCGTACATCATATCATCCAGCGGCCAGATCGGGCTCATCGATCCGGGTGGCCTGGACAGTCAGATGGACCGACTGATGGAGGTGATTCGACGTCTACATGATGAGAGGCCGAGGCCTGTGGTCGTCTATCTGACCCACGTCCATGCGGACCATTCCTTCGAGCTGTGTCGGAGTTCCATCTTCAAGGATTTCGATCAGGTCGCCTTGGCGGTCCAGGCGGAGGGAGCCCGCTCCCTGGAGAGGGGGGACCCGAAGATGACCCTCTCTCACCTTCTCGGAAAGGAGATCCCCCCCATATCGCCGGAGGTGAAGCTCCTCTCTTTTGGGGATCTGACAAAGCCGGTCCGCAGGCGTCTGGACCTAGGTCAGGGGGCGGCCCTCGAGTACGAGACGTCGTCTTTGGGCATCGGCGGCGGAGTAGTCCTCAAAAGCCAGAGGGTGGATCTGGGCGGTGGCGACGCCCTCGAAATATATCGCACCCCCGGCCACAGCCCTGACAGCGTATGTATCCGGGCTGGGGACGTCCTCTTCCTCGGCGACCTCCTCTTAGCCTCCAACCCCGGGGTGGCGGGGATGCCGGGGTGGTCCCGGGAGGACCAGATGGAGTCGATCAGAAGGATCCTCTGGGTTTTGGAGAGGGGAGGGGTCCGCCTCTGCTATCCGGGCCACGGGAGGCCCCTGGACGTCGAGACGACCAGGAGGACCCTCCTCCAGCTCCTCCAGTATACGGAGTCACTGGGGCAGGTCTTGATCGACGAGGTCTGGGCGAGGGAGGCAGCTGGTAACTCCACCATCATCATCCAGGAGTTGGAGCGGCTCTTCACCATCATAGGCGGAAGGCTGGTTCTCATCACCTCCGTCCTGGAAGATCTGGAGGAGGGCGAAGCAGCCGGTGATGCCGAGGCTCTGCTGGACATCGCCGCCCTCGATGCGCTATTCTTCCGATGGCACGATAAATGCCGCCGGGAAGAGAAGGAGATCCTCGACATAGCCCTCGTCCATGAGGCGGGGCGGATCGTCGGAAAGCTCGACGAGATCTTCGAGAGAGACGGCGCTTCGGAGCTCTTCGAAGACCACCTACTGAGGAGGGCCGAGAGGCTTTTGAACGACTATATGGTGACTTACCGGGGGTTTAGGCCCCCTCAGTGCCTGAGGACGGGGGATCTGAACTCGATCCTCCGGGGGTCGATCGATGGGTTCCTGAAGAAGCCCTACGATGAGGGGGCGATCCTGGAGGCGGAGACGGAGGAGGATTACCTGAGGGCTCTGGCGGCGAGGATCTCTTACGTCAACCTTCCGGAGAGGGTTGCTGTCGCCTTCGAGGGGTCGGAGGAGCTTTCTCCCGCCATCGTCGACGGCGAGAGGCTCACGGACCTCGCCATAGACCTCCTGGAGAGGCTCGCAGCGGCGAGGGCGGGGGAGATCGTGGTCGAGACCCTCGAGGTGGGAGGGGGCGTCACGGTCAGGATCACCGGCCGCGGGCCGGCGGTCCTCGACCCCTTCCGCCACGACGAGAGGAGGTATCTGGAGAGGTCGATCGCCCTCAGCGGAGGGTCCCTGGTGGGCTGGGGGGAGGGCCCTGATCCGATGATAGTCTTCCGGTTCGAGGGCGAACTGTCCTGATAAGGGCCCCGGCCCTCAAATCTTCGATGGCGGCTTAAATCTCGGCGATCTTCCGACGGAGCTCCTCGTCCTTCTCTTCCCGAGGGAAGGCTCCGAGGGCGGATATGACCTCCTCATTCCCGCGGCGGTCACCGATGCGGAATGCTGTGACCTCCTCTCTTACGGCCCCGTCTCTGAGGAGCGGACCTGCGTTTTGGATTATACCATGGACCTCTACGCCGACCTTGCCCTAGTCTCCGTCGCATAGATCGCTCTCCGCTTCGACGTCACCGGCTTTGCCGGAGACGAAATGACCCGCTGGGTAGAGGTCTGCGGCGGCTATGGCGACGACTGGGTCTGGGCTGGCAACTACGCCTCCCTGGGGTGGAGGTGGCTCACCTGCTGCCCCGAGGAGATCACCGTCGTCAAGACCGCCCGGATCGACCCGGTGGACCCCATGATCGTCCGGTATCGGGTGGTGATCGAGGACGCCGCCGATGCGACGAGGGCAGCCACCGTCACCGACTACTTCCCTGAGGGGATGGTCTTCCTCGACTCCTCCCTCCCTGTGGCGAGGCAGGGCGAGGGGGAAGTCATCTTGGTCCTACCCACCATCGGGCCCTGCGAGGAGGTGGCGATCGTCTCTTCCGCCCTCACCTCCGGAGCCGGCAGGTATAAAAACGTCGAGGTCGAGGCCCTGTCCGTCGACGGCCCCGGCGTTCGGGCTTCTCCCCTTCTCTGCAAGGCTCTCACCCCCCTTCCTTCGGGAAGATTTTTACCCGCCGCCGCCTTATTGCCAGCCATGACCGATATTAAGAGGATCATACCCTGTCTCGACGTGAAGGTCGTCGACGGCCGCCCCTCCGTCGTCAAGGGAGTCAAGTTCGTCGACCTCAAGAGGCAGGGCGACCCCGTCGAGCTCGCCCTCCGGTACGACGCCGACGGCGCCGACGAGCTCGTCTTCCTCGACATCACCGCCTCTAGCGAGGGGAGGAAGACGATGGTCGAGGTAGCCCGCCGGACCGCCCGGGAGGTCTCCGTCCCCTTCGCCGTCGGCGGCGGGATCGGCGGCCTTGAGGGGATCGTCGAGATCCTCGACGCCGGCGCCGACAAGGTCGGGATCAACACCGCCGCGGTGAAGGACCCCGACCTGATCCGGCAGGCTGCAAAGGCCGTCGGCTCCGACCGGATCACCGTCGCCATCGACGCCGTGCGAAACCCCGCCCCCCAGGAGGGGGCGGAGCTCTTCCCCCTGGAGGACGAAAGCCCCGCATGGTTTGAGGTGGTGATCCTCGGAGGGCGGAAGGCCGTCGGCCTCGACGCCGTCGCCTGGGCCCGCCGGGTCGAGGAGCTCGGCGCCGGAGAGATCCTCCTCACCAGCATGGACCGGGACGGGACGAGCGACGGCTACGACATCCCCCTCACCCGGGCCGTCGCCTCGGCGGTGGGGTTACCGGTGATCGCGAGCGGCGGGGCAAAGGGCCCCGAGCACATGCTCCAGGCCTTTCGGGAGGCGGGGGCGGACGCCGCCCTCGCCGCTGGGATCTTCCACCGGAGGGAGCAGACCGTCCGGGGGGTGAAGGAGTACCTCCGGTCGAAGGGGGTCAGTGTCCGGCTTTAGGGTCGGAGCCGAGGGGTGGGCGCCAGAGGTGTCTACCCCAACGGCGGGCAGAGCTAAGCCGAAAAAAACGAGAGGCTTTGCCGAGGGCCGGCGGCACCTAATTCCTGACCAGCTCTCTCATGTCTTTATAAATGTCCGATGTTATGGCGAAGGCCACGCCCGAGAAGAGCAGGGCCCCGAAGATGACTTCCAGTATCACGTCCACCACTTCCCAATACTCTATATAGCGGTATATTCCATATATACTTTATGGTCCGCCGGAGGCCTCGGGCCATCCCTTTCGTCGTCTCCCCCTCCCGATGGTGGAGTCTTTGGGATCGCAGGCCTCTCAAGATCGGGGGGGTCGCCTCTTCGATCGGCTCGGCGGCCGCCGCCTTCTCACCATCTTCCTCGACCTCGTCGAAAGGGCCCCTGCGGTTTCTGACGCCGCCTTAGCCACCCAGAGGGCCCCCGGGGTCTACGACATGGCCTGGCATGGCCTAGAGAGCAATCCGCAGCTATACTGCGACTCTGCAAAGTCCATAATTCACTGTGGAGAGGGCGAGGCTGAGCCCAACTGGGATGCGGGATTCCCCCTGGAGATAACCTTCGAGAAGGCCCCCTACGCGTTGAGTTCGGGGGAGAACTTCTCCGGGACCATAACCTATGAAGGTGAGCCGGTCTCCGCAAACTTCTCCGCATCTTACTGGACTTGGGATGCTCACTCCTGTCCCGATGTCCAGAAGGGAACCTCCAGCGAGGACGGCAGCCTCAATAACGGCGGCCTCTGGATGATCTGCGCCGAGTACGATGTCCAGGAGCCAGGCGAGTGGACGGCAGACCACGATCTAGGGACCTTCTATAAGGCTGGCGACGTCCTGCCCTACAACTCCGTCCACTGCAGGAGCACCCTCTCGGTCTGGGCAAAGTAAACCACACCAAAATTTTTATATTTTTCAATGCATGCTCAATTTGATATCCTCCTTCGCCATAAAAAATATCACTAATTGTTACAAATAGATACATTCATATATTCAGAGATGATCTAATGCTCTGTGATATTATGAGACGACAATTAGCCACTGCGATGGCTCTCCTGGGGCTGCTGGTGGCCACCGCCGGCGCCCACAGCCTCTGGGTTGAGACTAGAGACATAGCAGAAGCGGGAGAGCCCCTGACCGTCTACTCCCTCTTCGGCCATGCGACCTCCTCCACTGGGATCTACGTCCCGCTGATGGACGCCCACTATCTCCTGGCCCCTGATGGCGCCAGGCAGGATCTGACGATGGAGGTCGGAGACTGGCTCCCCGGCTTCGGCTGGATCGGCTACTCCTTCGCTGAGGTGACGCCTGCGACAGCTGGCGACTACGTCTTCGCCGCCGTCCGATCTCCTGGCGTCTACGACCCGGCCTGGCACGGCTCCGCGAGCGATCCGCGCCTCTCCGCCAGCTTCGCCAAGGCGATCTTTCACGTCGGCGACCAGAAGGTCGGAGGCTGGGACGCCGGCTTCCCCCTGGAGGTGACGACCGAGACGGCCCCCTACGAGATAAAAGCGAGCGATAACGTCTCCTTTGTCGCCAAGTACGAGGACGAGCCGGTCAACGCCACCTACTCCGCCTCCTACTGGACCTGGGACGCCCACTCCGGCGCGGACGTCCAGACCGGATCTGCCGGTGAAGACGGCGAGTTCTCCGTCAGCTTCACCCAGGGCGGCCTCTGGCTCGTGAGCGCCTCCTACGCCATCCCCGGTGCCGGCGAGTGGACCGCCACCTACGACAGCGCCGGCCACTATAAGGTGGGAGACGTCGTCCCCTACAACTCCACCAGCTACACCTCGACCCTCTCGGTCTGGGTCAAGTAGCGCCGCTCCTTCTCTTTTTTTCTTGGAGGTGAGGCGGGGCAGGCGTTTGATATCTGTTATTTTTGATATTATTGGATATTACTAAGATATGTTTATTAAGACCAAAACCGTACCTTGAGCTGATCGATATGAAGTTGACTTGTCTCCTATTGCTGGCGGTGGCGGGGCTCGTCTCCGCCGCCTCCGGCCACATGCTCTACGCCGAGTTTGCGGAGGGGATCGTCGCCCCCTCGGAGGTGGAGGTCTGGATCACCTACGGCCACGATGACGAAGGGCAGGCAGCCCCCACCCTCTCCATGGCCCGGGCCGTCTCCCCCGATGGCTCCTCCCAGGACCTGGAGTTCGAGGAGGTGGAAGGCGGCCTGTTGGCGACGGTCTCCATCGAAGAGGAGGGCTGTTACATCCTGGACCTGGAGAAGGAGCCCCGGTTCACCGACATGGAGTGGTTCGGGATAACCGGCCCCGCCTCCCTCATCCTGGAGTATGGGCGGGCCCTCCTCCCCGCTGTCACCGGCGAGAACTCCGCCCGGACCTCAAAGGTGGGTCTGGAGATCGTTCCTGCCGTCGACCCCAGCAGGATCGAGGCCGGCACCACCTTCGAGGCTCAGGCGACCTGGGAGGGCGATCCGATCGGCGGAGACTACAGCGCCATTAAGGTGAGGTCCCCGGAGGATCTCCTCGTCGTCCAGCACGCCGGGGCCGTCGATCTCTCCGGCTCCTCCCCCGATGGGGCGGTGGAGTTTGAGATTCCGAGCCCAGGCCTCTGGGTTGTGACCTTCGAGGCGACGGTGGAGGAGCGCGGGACTTGGACCGCCGAGGGGGACGACCCGAGCGGCAACTACGCCGCTGGCGACGAGCTGGAGTACGATCAGATCACCCCCACCGCCTACCTCACCTTCTGGGCCCGCTGACCTCCCCGCCGCAGGTGAACTGATTTGGTCCACATATCTGACGGGGTTTTGCCCCTGGAGGTGTTGGCGGCGGGCTTCGCCCTCAGCGGAGCCCTCCTCCTCTTCACCCTCCGGGGGCTGAAGGCCGAGGAGGTCCCCCGGATCTCCCTGATCACCGCCGCCCT
>LUYE01000031.1:0-12415 GCA_001602645.1 Methanosarcinales archaeon Methan_01 | reverse complement strand
CCTCCTCCTCTCGGCGGGGATCGGCTCCGCCCACCGGATGCTCATCGGCTACCAGGTGAAGGAGGTCCAGCTCAACGCCATCTACGACGACGGGACCCCAGCGGCGGGGGTCGATATGGAGGTCTACAAGGACGGCGAGATCTACGCGGAGGGGGTCACCGACTCCGCCGGAGCTTTCACCTTCGAGCCGAAGAGGGGAGACAGGGTCGAGGATATGACCGTCGTCTCCTCCTCCGTCGGCCACCGGGCGGAGCTCAGCTTCGCCTCCCCGGGGGGGCCCGCCCCCGGGGAGCTTCCCCTCCCCCTGAAGGTGGCGGCGGGGATCGGCTACCTGGCGGGGCTGGCGGGCCTCTCCATGATCTACGCCTCGAGGAAGGGGCGGTAGGTCGGAGGCCCGGGTCTGGGGGACCGCCAGGAGGAACCCCGGCCGGAGGGGGATCGGACCCCCAGAGGCGGCGTGACGAGGGGAACGGCGAAGGATGGATATGCCATGAGGGCGAGAGGGGCGGGCCGGAGATGATCGGATGAGCCACCTGGAGATCGACGGCTACAGCCATCTCGCCTCGCCGATCCACCGGTGGGACCCCAGGGTCAAGATCGCCTCCCTCCTCCTCCTCACTTTCTCCATCGTCCTCCTGAAGAGCCTCGCCGTCGCCCTCCTCGGGCTGGCTTTCTCCGCCGCCATCCTCCTCATCTCCAGGCTCCCCTTCTCCTACGTCCTCCAGGGGATTAAGTGGCCGCTCTTATTCCTCCTCCCCTTCCCCCTGATCCTCCCCCTGACCGTTGATGGCGAGAGTTTTTTCATCCTCTACGGCCTCGGCTTCAGCATCGAAGGCCTGGAGCAGGGGCTCGTTATGATGACGAGGGGGGTCGCGGCGGTGGTTCTGATATATCCGATCTTCGGCTCCTCCCCCTTCAACACCACCGTCCACGCCATGAGGAGCCTCGGCCTTCCGGAGGCGTTGACCCAGATATTCCTATTCGCCTACCGTTACCTCTTCCTCCTCCGGGAGGAGTTCGCCTCCGCGAGCCGGTCCCTCGCCTCCAGGGGTTTCATCAAGGGGACCGACGCCGCCTCCATCCGGGTCCTGGGGGCGGCTTTGGGGATGCTATTTATAAGAAGCTATGAGAGGTCTGAACGGATCTACAGGGCGATGGTCTCCAAGGGCTACGGCGGCGACCTCCCTTCGGCGGACCGGTTCAGGATGGAGGGCCGAGACCTCCTCAAGGCGCTGATCGTCCTGGGGCTGGCTCTGGGGCTCCAGGGGCTCGACTGGATGGTGATCGGGTGAGGTCTCTATCATGAATCCCGCGATAGAGGTGGTGGGCCTGTCGTACCGTTACCCCGACGGGACGGTGGCCTTGGACGGCGTCGACTTCTCCATAGAGCGGGGTTCCTCCGTCGCCCTCCTCGGTCCGAACGGCGCCGGCAAGTCCACCCTCCTCCTCCACCTCAACGGCCTTCTCAGGGGCGAGGGCATCGTCCGGATCCTGGGGAGGGAGATGGAGGAGGCGACCCTCCCCTGGGTGAGGAGGCAAGTCGGCCTCGTCTTTCAGGACCCCGACGATCAGCTCTTCATGCCGAGCCTCGAGGAGGACGTCGCCTTCGGCCCCCGAAACCTCGGCCTCTCGGAGCGGGAGGTGGAGGTGAACGTCTCCTGGGCCCTGAAGGTGGTGGGGCTCACCGGGATGGCGGGGCGGTGCCCCCACCACCTAAGCTTCGGCCAGAAGAAGAGGGCCGCCCTCGCCACCGTCCTCTCCATGAGGCCCGAGGTCCTGATCCTCGACGAGCCCACCTCCAACCTCGACCCGAGGTCGAAGGGGGAGGTGATCTCCCTCATCGGCGAGCTTAAGAGGCGGGGCACCACCATCCTCACCGCCATCCACGATGTCAACATCGTACCGGCGATCGCAGACCAGGTCCTCCTCCTCGACAGAAAGGTGGTCGAGTTTGGGCCGACGAGGGAGGTCCTGGTGAAGAGGGGGCTCCTGAAGGGGCTCGGCCTCGACGTCCCGGCGATCGCAGACCTCTTCATCTCCCTGAAGGATGGGGGCCAGTATCCGGGGGAGATCCCCTTCACCAGGGACGAGGCCCTCTCGGCCCTGGCCCAGATCGTCGATCGATGAGACGAATTTTATATAAAAATATTAAAATAAGGATGAGGGGACCTCAGTCCGCCTCAGGCTTTATGTAGTCCGACCGGAGGGTCAGGACGGAGAAGTAGCCGATCCCGACGAAGCTCTCGTCGACGGCGTCCGCCCCGTGCTCGGGTAGTACCTTCATATCGCCGTCTCGGAACTCGGTCTTGACGAACCACACCCCTGGCTCGGGGATGGGGAGGACGACGACGCCCGTCTCGTCGGTGACACCCTCGGCGGCGATCTCGCCTCCAGGGGCCACGAGGCTGACTTCCAGACCCGCCACCGGGGAGCCGTCGAAGAGGACCGAAAATCTGAAGTCCCCGGTCCCCAGGGCGGTGATGTTGTCCAGCGGAACGATCTCCAGCTTCTCGCCTACAGGGATGGAGGCGGAGGCGAAGTCGGCGTTCTCCGCCACCAGGAAGGCTTTCGAGAGCTTCACCACGTCGTCATAGGCCTCGGCGACGTACCAGTCGGGGTCCCAGCCGCTGGTCTGTACCTCATCCCAGTCGATCTCGTCGTACCCCTCCATCTCCTCGTTCGGGGAGCCGAACTTCGTCCTGACGAAGGTGAGGGGACCCTCGTGCTGCTCACCTGCGGCTATGTAGAGGCCGGGGCTTGCCACATCGAAGTCGACGCGGTAGTGGGGTCCGTTGGTCGCCGTCGTCTCGTCTATATCGAACTCCTCTCCGTATCCTTCGGGGCCGGTCACCTGGAGGGATATCTCTCCTGGGGGCGGGGCCATGGGGACGAAGGAGTGGCCTTCGGTCATCTGGACGAGGCCTCGGTCCCCCTCGCTCGCCCACCCGCTGGTGGTCATGAGCCACGTATCGTGGGCCTCCGCCCCGGCGACGGTGAGGGCCAGGAGGAGGCAGATTGCCAATATCTTGTTCATTTGAAACCTCCGTTCGCCATTGTTAATACTTAATACTTAAATGCTATCACCAAATTCTGATTAAAACTGATAAAAATACGCGGCAGCCCCTCAGCCTCCGGATATTGGTGATGAGGGGCCAGCCCCTCCGGAGGAGTAACCTCCCCCGAAGAAGGGCTTTTCAGTATCCTTCAGGTCTATAGTCGGATCTGAGGGTGAGAGCCGCCCGGTAGACCGGCCCGACATAGCTCTTCTCCTCGGAGAGCGGTCCCCTTGGGAGGTCCACCGCCTCCACTATCCTCGGGTCCATCTTGGTGTCGGTCCTCACGATCCACTCGGAGAGCTGGGAGTCGGTATCGGTCAGGTTGAGGGAGACCCTTCCCTCCCCGTCGGTTACCCCCTCCACCGGGGCGTCGTCTCCGACCTTCATCGCCCATACGTCGAGGCCCGAGATCGGCTCCCCTCGGAAGAGGACGGCGAAGGAGAAGCTCCCCTCGCCGACGGTGGTGATATCGTCCAGGGGTACGATCTCCAGCTCCTGGCCTACGGCCTCGTTCGCCTTCGAGAGGTCGACATCGTCGCCGACGGCGACGAAGGCCTTGGCGAAGCAGTGCTTGAGGTAGGACCGCTCTACGTACCAGTCCTCGGCCCAGCCGGTCTTGTTGAGGGAGTCAAAGTCGATCTCGTCAGCGGAGGCGTGCTCCCAGTACCCCTCGGTGGGAGGGTGGGTGATGAAGTGGGTCCAGGCCCCCTCCGAGTGGTAGACGTCTACGACGAAGAGGCCGGGCTCCCCCGCCTCGAACCTGTAAATATCCCAGAATCCGGAGATATCTCCCTCGCCGTCCAGGACCGTCTCCCCCGACGGGCCGATGACGGTGACGTTGACTATCCCCTCGGGCAGCTCGGTGTTGGCGGTGGCGTGGCCGCTCCCCAGGGGGAGGAAGACGGGGTCGCCGGCGTTCGCCCACCCGGATATCGGTCGAAGATACGTCTCGTGGCCGCAAGCCCCCATGGTCAGGGCCAGAACCAGGATAGCCAGATGTAGTGCAGTTCGTTTCAAGTTATCACCGGAGGCCCTTTAGTAATACTGATATTTCTTTTTTGTCATTAATTGCTACTAATCACATCCAAAATTGAACGGCCCTTCGGGGACCGATCGTCGAACCTTCGGCACGGTGGTCCGGGGCTTGAGGAGAGGGAGGGCTGCCGGACCCGAAGATCCGGCAGGAGAAGGGGGGATCCTAAGACGATCAGAACGGTCGCCGGCGACGGAAAGGTTTGGTCCGAGGTCCGCCTGGAGTTCAGGCGGTGATCTTGGACTTGGCGATGTACTTGATCAGATCGGGGGCGAGCCTCGTCTTCCTCTGGATGGCGGCGGCCGCCTCCTCGATGCTCTCTCCTTCCTTGATCAGGTTTCCGATCTCCTCGATCGCCTCTTCGTCGACGACGTAGTACTCGTCGATGTCCTTCCTGTGGCCCCAGACGTCCCCCTCCAAAAGGTCGATCCCCTGCATCTCCAGGAAGAGCTTGATCGCCTTGGACATGGTCTTGTGGTAGGAGGGCGGCACCTGGACGGCCCGGAGGCGGGGGCAGCTCCTCATCAAGTCTAGGAAGTCGACGTTAGAAGGCCTGAAGGCCAGGTGGACGATCCTCTCGTTTGGGTTCAATTCCGCGATCTCGTCCTTCGAACTCACAACTCTAATTCTCATGGCAATTCACCTCAACAAATACTAAAATGTATATCTAAGTATTAATAGCTAATTGTGTTGTATACTAACGTCCAGATGGAACATCTCCTCGAAGATCCAGGCCGATGGACCTGCTTTTCCTATGGCCGGATCCGACCTGATCTATTGTAAAAGATCTCCTCGTTTGTTTCTGATCTTGCGGGATTAAAGTATCCGGTATCCTGGATGACTCTCGAGTCCTTTTCTCCATCCGTCCTCCTCGGAGGTGATGGCCCGGTCGGTCCACCTCTCGCCATAGCGAGGCTCGGAGAGATCGATATGACCGATGGGAGGAGGATATGGCAGGATAGAAGGACGGCTCTCATGGCGGTTGGGAGAAGGGCTGAGAGGATCCGACGACAGATGAGCGAAGATGATGGTCCTGGAGGGGAAGAGCAAGCCGTCGGCGCGAGCCACGGTGAGGTCCAGGGACCGCCTGAGGTTTCAGGCGGTTATCTTGGACCTGGCGATGTACTTGATCAGGTCGGTCGGTAGCTTCGTCTTCTTCTGGATGGCAGCGGTCGCCTCCTCGATGCTCTCGCCCTCTCTGATCAGGGTCCCAATCTCCTCGATCGACTCCTCGTCGACGACGTAGTACTCGTCGATGTCCTTTCTGTGGCCCCAGACGTCCCCCTCCAGGAGGGTTATCCCCTGCATCTCCAAAAAGAGCCTGATCGCCCTGGATAGGGTCTTGTGGTAAGAGGGCGGGACCTGGATCGTCCGGAGGCGGGGGCAGACCCTGATCAGGTCGAGGAAGTCGACGTTGGAGGGCCTGAAGGCCAGGTGGACGTTCCTCTCTTTCGGGCTGATCCCAGATATCTCATCTTTTGAGCTGACTACTCTTATCTTCATGGTCTTTCACCTTTACAATTGCATGGATGTGATCAAAGTATTTATAGCCACTTACGATGTATAGTAACGTCCAAATTTACGATAATGTAGAATTACAGGCATCTGATGACTCATGTTCTGTGATAGCATCTGACAATCTATCTCCAAAAATGGGGTGCTGCTGAAGCTGTCCTCCGCGACTAAAATAGACTATTCGGGCCCCATCGCTCCGGGGACCCCCGGCCGGCGAACGGTGGCCTGCAGGGCCAGGATCCAGTTCCTGGCCGTCCTGAGGTCTCAGGCGGCGGCCTTGGACCTGGCGATGAACTCGATCTGATCGGAGGCGAGCCCCGTCCTCTTGGCGATCTGGCTGGCGTCCTCTCCGATGGAGGCGCCGCTCGCTATCACCGCCTCGATCTCGGGTTTCATCTCTTCGTAGACGATGAAGTACTCGTCGATATCCTTTCCGTAGCCCCAGACGTCCCCCTCCAGGAGTTCGATCTCCCGCATCTCCGGGAAGAAGGTGATCGCCTTGGACATGGTCTTGTGGTAGGATGGCGGGACCTGGATCGCCCGGAGGTGGGGGCACCTCGTCATCAGGGATAGGAAGTCGACGTTAGAAGGCCCGATGGCCAGGTGGCCGATCCTCTCGTTTGGGCTCAGCTCCAGTATCTCATTTTTTGATCTAACGATTCTAAGTTTCATGACCTTTAACTTCAACAATTGCTCAAATGTATCGCCCGTATTAATAGACGCTTGTATCGGCCGCTCAGGCGAAAGTCCGAGGACCATCGATACGCTCAGGCGGCAAAAAGTCCTGGCCTGAGGATAGTTGGCAGGAACGCCCCTCCAATATAGGGACTAATAAAGGAACAAAAGTGGACCGCCCTATCCTCATTCTTGGGACCGGCAAAACTGAGGAAGAGGGGGAGGTTCCCGGGATCGGCTCAGACGGTCACTTTGGATTTGGCTATGTACTTTACCAGGTCGGGGGCGAGCCTCGTCTTCTTGGTGATCTCTCCGGCGGCTTCTTCGGCGGAGGCGCCGCCTGCGATCATCGCCTCGATCTCGCCGATCGTCTCGTCCTCGATCATGAAGTACTCGTCGATGTCCTTTCTGTGGCCCCAGACGTCCCCCTCCAGGAGGTCGATCCCCTGCATCTCCAGGAAGAGGGTGATCGCCTTGGACATGGTCTTGTGGTAGGAGGGCGGGACCTGGATCGCCCGGAGGCGGGGGCATATCTTCATCAGGTTGAGGAAGTCGACGTTGGACGCCCTGAAGGCGAGATGGACTATTCTCTCGTTCGGGTTCAGGTTTGGTATCTCATTTTTTGAGCTAACAACTCTAACTCTCATGGATCCTCACGGTTGGCGAGATGAAAACAAAATACTAATAGACACTTGTGGAGTACACTACCGTTCAGATCGAGACCTTTCCCCCTCAATGACCCGAAAAACAAGGGCCTGTTTCCTCCAGTACCGAGGCCTTCGTCTCCCCATCAAGCGAAGAATTTGCGGGGTCGATCCTTGGTCTGAAGGCCGAACTTCGCATAACAATTCCGCTTAACTTCATAACCATTTATAAGACCGACCTTTGGGACGCCGACCGGTGACCCCCAGGATGACGGGGAATCCATCCGAAAGAAAAGTTGAACCTGGTGTTTTTGAGCCCCCAACTCGAGGGTCCGTCTGCCCCGGGGCTGAAGGGCTCTTCTGGCTGAAGGGCTCTTCTCCTCCTCCGGCCCCTCCACCAGGTTTAAATAACTTATAATAATCTCTCCCCGGAGAAATGATCCAGGCTGGTAATCCTTATGAACGTTGACGAGATAGTCCGGTGGGTTCTCAGCGCTGATCGGCGCCTTCTCTTGATGAGGACGATCCGAAATACCAGGGTGGTCAAGGCATCCGAAGTGGCCCAGCTGACAGATCGATCGATCCAGAACATAAGCCGTGCCATAAAGGAGTGCGAAGAGCGCGAACTGGTCTGTTGCATAACCCCAGAGAAGCATACCTGGAAGAAGTATATGCTCACCGATCTGGGGCATGTCGTATTGAGGGAGCTGGAAAGGCACGAAGTTATCTGACAGAGGCGGAAGGTTGATCTCATGAGTAAAGTAAGGCTTACAGAGACGGTATTCAGAGATGCTCATCAATCTCTTTTGGCCACCAGGATGAGGACAAGGGACATGCTCCCCATAGCAGAGAAGCTCGACGAGGTGGGCTTCTTCTCCATGGAGGTCTGGGGAGGTGCCACCTTCGACTCCTGCATCAGGTACCTCAACGAAGATCCCTGGGAGCGGCTCCGCGCCCTCAAGCTCGCCATGCCAAACACCCCCCTCCAGATGCTCCTCCGGGGCCAGAACCTGGTGGGATACCGCCACTACTCCGACGATATCGTGGTGAAGTTCGTCGAGCGGGCGGCGGCAAACGGCGTCGACGTCTTCAGGATATTCGACGCCGTCAACGACATCAGGAACATGACCGTCGCCATCAAGACCGCCAAGAAGACGGGAGCCCACGTCCAGGGGAGCGTCTGCTACACCACAAGTC
The DNA here is from genome assembly GCA_001602645.1 of Methanosarcinales archaeon Methan_01. GTDB lineage: Archaea > Halobacteriota > Methanosarcinia > Methanotrichales > Methanotrichaceae > Methanocrinis. The sequence goes on along the minus strand of LUYE01000031.1, from coordinate 4,295 downwards.
CGGTCCATACGATCGAGCAGTTCACGAAGATGGCGGCAGAGCTCGCCGACCTCGGCTGCGACTCGATCTGCATCAAGGACATGGCCGGCTTGATCCTCCCCCATGACGCCTACGATCTGGTCTCCTCGATGAAAGAGCAGATCGACGTCCCCGTCTGTCTCCACTCCCACTGCACGAGCGGCATGGCCCCCATGAGCTTCATCTTCGCCTGCGAGGCGGGGGTCGAAATCCTCGACACCGCCATATCCCCCCTCGGCTGGGGATCGTCCCACCCCCCCACCGAGTCGATCGTCGCATCTCTTGTGGGGACCCCCTACGAGACCGGCCTCGACCTCAGGCTCCTCACCGATATCAAGAGGTACTTCGAGCGGCTGATGGAGGTCTACGCCCCCGTCTTCAACCCGACCTCCGCCCGGGTCGACACCAACGTCCTCGTCTACCAGGTGCCTGGCGGCATGTTATCGAACTTCGTCTCCCAGCTGATCGAGCAGAAGGCCCTCGACAAGTACGACGAGGTCCTCGCCGAGATCCCCAGGGTGAGGGAGGATCTGGGCTACCCGCCCCTCGTCACCCCCACCAGCCAGATCGTCGGGAGCCAGGCGGTCCTCAACGTCCTCACTGGTGAGAGGTACAAGGCCGTCCCCAAGGAGGTGAAGGATTACGTCAAGGGGCTCTACGGCAGGTCCCCCGGCGAGATCAACCCCAAGATCAAGGCCGAGATCCTGGAGGACGAGGAGCCGATCGCCGTCCGCCCCGCGGACCTGATCCCCCCTGAGTACGAGAGGATGAAGGCCGAGGCGGAAGGGAAGGGGCTCGTCAGGAAGGAGGAGGATGTCCTCACCTACGCCCTCTACCCCCAGGTGGCGGAGAAGTTCCTCCGGGGCGAGGCGAAGGAGGAGCCGCTGAAGAAAGCCGCATCTTCGGAGGCCCAGCCCTCCACCATCGCCGGAAAGCCCGCCGCTTTCAACGTCGAGGTGGACGGCGAGTCCTACCTCGTCAAGGTGGCGCCGGCGGGGATCTCCGTCGAGGCGGCGGAGCCGAAGGCCCCCAAGGATGGGGTCACCGTCCCGATGCAGGGGGTCGTCATCCGCTACCTCGTCTCCAAGGGCGACCAGGTCAACAAGGGGGACGTCGTCGCCGTCCTCGAGGCGATGAAGATGGAGAACGACGTCTACGCCAACAAGGATGGCGTCGTCGCGGAGATCTACGCCGAGGTCGGTGCTACCGTCTCCCCGGGCGACATATTGATGTCCATAAGCTGAGATCGTCTGCCAAATCCCAAGGGAAGGAAAAGGGAAGGATCTGCGGATGTCGGTCAAAAGGGAACAGGTGCTCATCGAGGCGCTCCCGTACCTCCGGGAGTTCTACGACTCGATCATGGTGATAAAGATAGGCGGGTCGATCATGTCCGATAGGGAGGTTCTGGACACTTTCGTCCAGGATCTCGTCCTCCTCCGGTACGTCGGGATTCATCCGGTGGTCGTCCACGGCGGAGGCCCCGAGATCTCCGAGAAGATGGCTCGGTTCGGGAAGAAGTCGGTCTTCGTCGGGGGGCTCCGGGTCACCGACGAGGAGACCCTGGAGATTGCGAGGATGGTCCTGGTCGGAAACATCAATTCAAGCCTCGTCACCCTCATCGGAAAGCATGGCGGGAAGGGGATCGGCCTCTCCGGGAAGGATGGCCAGCTGATAGTCGCGCGGAAGAAGGAGCCGATCGTCATCGCCGGAGAGGAGGTGCCGATCGACCTCGGCTGGGTTGGGGAGGTCGTCCGGGTGAACCCCGAGATCATCATGATCACCGCCGGGAAGGGGTACATCCCGGTCATTTCGCCGATAGCCGTCGACGGCGAGGGAAACAACCTGAACGTCAACGCCGACACCGCCGCCGGCGTCATCGCTATAGCCTTAGGCGCTAAAAAGCTGATCTCGGTGACCGACGTCGAAGGCGTCAAGCTCAATCCAGAGGACTCCAACAGCGTCATCTCAAGTTTTCGCATATCCGACTTCAGGAGGATGGTCGACGAGAAGGTGATCACCGGCGGGATGATCCCGAAGGTGGAGGCCTGCGTCCGGGCCGTCGAGGGCGGGGTTCAGTCCGCCCACATCGTCGACGGGAGGAGGCCCCACGCCCTTCTCCTCGAACTGTTCACCGACACCGGCGTCGGGACGATGATCGAGAGGGGTTGAGCCCTCTCGGTCAGGTGTATTTTTCTTTCAAGCCACGGCGGGCGGCGCCGAAAGACCCTGGGCTGCATCGGTTATCGGGTTCGCGCCACCCCGCGAATCCCTTTTCTCAAACCAGATCCTCCCCAATCCCAAAAGTTAATTTATAAAAGGTCGAATCTATTGTGGGCGATTCTCGTGTAGAAGATCGGCGACCGGCTGAAGAGATCACGGAAAGAAGTGCTCGCCATAGCTGCGGCTCACGGGGCGAGGAACGTTCGGGTCTTCGGCTCGGTTGCTGAGGGGGCGGTCAAATCCGTGGAGCAATATCGACCATGGCCTTTGATCCCTAATTCAAAGAATGTAGAGGTGTGCACTTTTGTTTCGCTGTAGTTGAGCGATCTTGCGCCAACATTTACATCGGGCGCTCCCATCACCGGAAACGCCTTATCGAATGTGAGCCGTCTCTGGGATCATACGATCCTTTGAGACTTTGGTGGAGAGCATCTACATTATTACGCCTATTTTGCAATCCAACCATCCATCTCGTTCTGAAGCATCTTCAGCCGATCCATTACCTGCAGCCCTCTGGCAGTTGTCTTGTAGATAACAGGTGACCCGTCGACCTCATTAACCAGGTTCTTCTTCAGCAACTCGATGAGGTCTCTCGCCACGGTGAGGTTGGTGTTTGACCTATAGGCTATCTGTGTTATATTCTCTCCTTTGGAACAAATGCTCAGGATCTCCTGGAGGATCTTGTTCTTGCTTCTTTTCGCTCTCAAGGCAACTCCTCCACTATATCTCTAATGGACATTAGTTAAGCTTCTACTAAAATATAAATGTTACTTATCATAATCATATGGATAGTTATTCGAATAATATTACCTTAGCGCTATTGTATTTCATCGAAGGCTATTTAATAATTTGGAGAAATATCCTCTGGGTAGGATTTGGCCGAAATCCCATGGCTTAGCTTATACTTGGCCGATTTGTTGACCTGAGGGGGAGCATCATTCTTTGCCGTCGATCGCCAATTTGTCTCCCACCTTCAGGCCGTGATCGGAACTCGACTGCATCCTGCAGTAGAGGTCCCCTTTCTTCACACCGATTTGAGGTAGGTCCTCTGTGACAGATGCGCTCTCAAGGATTATTCGAGCCCGGCAGAGCTCTTTGGCCTGGATCATCAAGCTGGATAAATCCTCGCCCTCCGCATTTACCACTACGGCGGTGATGATATCCTGGCCAATATCCCATTTGCTGCATTTGATATCGGTTATTATCAGAGTGGTCATGATACAACCACAATCCTGGTTGATAATTCGGATTTAGTGACAATAGATAAAGCAAATGTATTATTTAAAAATAACTGACGAGTATTAGTATTACATTATATAATAATGTTAATCTATAGTATTAAAAACAACGGCGATTAAAACAGTTTGGGCTGGAAAATCGCGAGGAGATCCCCGGCGCTCACTCGAATTCGCTGATCCTGAAGAGATAGGTGCCCAGGCTGAGCATGGCCGCGCAGCTTGCGGCGATCACGCAAAGGTCCAGGGCGGGGTTGAAGCTGCTTGTTCCCAGCAGGCAGTACCGCAGGCCGTCTATTCCGTAGGTGAGGGGATTGAAGTAGGCCAGGTGGGCGATGGAGGCGGGGAAGCGGTCCACAGGATAAACGGCGCCGGAGAGGAATAGGAATAGGAATGTGTAGAGGATGAAGTTCAGGATAAGTCCAAAGCTATGCCTCAACGTGTGGATACATCACATTTTTATTGTTATAATTTATGACTAAACTTTTCGAAAATGAAAAATCTTATGTATATCTTCGTTATTCGTAGCATTTATGTTATTTGGAACCATGAACCCGAATCTCGGAAAGATGGCGGCGCGCATCGCGGGGCTGCTGGTGCTGGCCGCCATCCTCGGCGCGGGCGTGCAGGCGGCCGTGGCGGAGGAAGAGCAGACGATGAATATCGGCATTAGCAATTTCGCTGGTATTGGGAACGATCCTACGATTTATCAATCAAATGAAGGTGACTGGCCCATCCAAGATCATCATCATTATACTCATTGGTAGTGCGCCCCTAACCGGTTGATATTCTGTGATACGGATAAGTCAACAACTCCCTCAA
>LUYE01000070.1 GCA_001602645.1 Methanosarcinales archaeon Methan_01 | reverse complement strand
AAGTGCGGGGGAAGGGATTCGAACCCTTGAACTCCTGCGAGAATAGATCTTGAGTCTATCACCGTTGACCTGGCTTGGTTACCCCCGCCCTATTCGAAGTGAGTGACGCAGGTCCAGTGGTAGTATCCGAGGACGCCCGTCCCCGTCACCTCGTCGTACTCCTCCAGCAGGCGACCGCAGATCGCGCACCTCTCCCCCTCGGGGACCTCGATCTCCGAGTCGTCGCAGATCACTACCACGGCCATGACCGGATATAGCGCCTCCAGTTTTAAAGGTTTTGCCGCCGTATATCCCTCTCTCCGTCCGGGAAGTCTTTAAGGGGGGCGAAGAAGAGCGGGCTCGTTGGAGGCCAAAGACGGCCGCCGACCTCGAAGATTCTGACCGGAGGCAGAAGACGCCTCCAGTCCCACCGATGGGCCGTCGATCCCCGGATCGATAGATACATAACGGCCTTCGGGGATGGTATCCCATAGAACGAGGTGTCCATCGTTGAAAATAATCGGTCTTGAAGACCAGGAGGTCGAGGCCAGCCTCCGGAGCGCCGGCCTGGGCCTATCGGTTTCAGAGGCGCGCTCCGTCGCCGAGGCGCTGGGGAGGGACCCCACCATCCCGGAGCTCTTCAACTACGATACCATGTGGAGCGAGCACTGCTCCTACAAGAGCAGCCGAGCCACCCTCAAGGAGTTCCTCTGCACCTCCGGCCCCAACGTCGTCCAGGGCCCCGAAGAGGACGCCGGGATCGTGGCCATCGACGACGAGTGGTGCGTCGTCATCGCCCACGAGAGCCACAACCACCCGAGCCAGATTCTGCCGAACGAAGGCGCAGCCACCGGGATCGGTGGGATCGTAAGAGACGTCAACTGCATGGGCGCCAAAGTCGTCGCCACCGCCGACCCCCTCCGGTTCGGCGACCCCTACGGCGGCGACAGAAACCACGTCCGCTGGGTGGCCGAGGGGGTCGTCGACGGGATCTGGCAGTACGGAAACGCCCTGGGGGTTCCCATCATCGCCGGAGACGTCGTCTTCGACGGGAGCTTCGACACCAACTGCCTCGTCAACGTCGTCGCCATCGGAGTCGTCAGGAGGGGGGAGATCATCAAGAGCCGAGCCCCCGCGGGTGCGGGGGAGGGAGGCTACGACGTCATCGTCGTCGGAAAGCCGACCGACTCCAGCGGCTTTGGCGGCGTCACCTTCGCCTCCGAACAGCTCCGGGAGGAGGACGAGGAGGCGAACCGGGGGGCGATCCAGATCCCCGACCCCTTCCTCAAGAACGTCCTCTTCAAGGCTAACGAGGCTCTCTTCAAGCTCACCCGGGAGGAGGGGATCACCATAGGCTTCAAGGACCTGGGTGGGGGCGGGTTCACCTGCGCCTCCTCGGAGATGGGGGCGAGCGCCGGGTACGGGATGGACCTGGACCTAGACCTGCTCCACAAGGTGAGCGATGGCCTCCCCCCCGAGGTCGTCGCCTGCGCCGAGACCCAGGAGAGGTTCATGCTCATCTGCCCGCCGGAGGTGACCGAGCGGGCCCTCAAGATCTACAACGAGGACTGGGACCTGCCGAACGTCTACGAGGGGGCGAGGGCCTCCGTCGTCGGGAAGGTGACGACGAACGGCAGGTACATCACCCGGTACCGGGGAGAGGTGACCTGCGACGTCCCGATCCGGCATCTCACGGGGGGTATCCGCTACCAGAGGGAGGAGCGACCCCGGATGACGAGCTTCGAGGAGCCGGCCATAGCCACTCCGGAGGACCTGACTGACGCCCTCCTGAAGGTCCTGGGGTCGCCGAACGTCTCCTCCAGGGAGCACATCTACCGGTACTACGACACCGAGGTCCAGGGGAACGCGGTGATCAGGCCCGGGGAGGCGGACGCCGGCCTCATAGCCCCCGTCCGGGGGAAGAAGTTCGGGATCGCCCTATCGGTGGACGCAAACCCCTTCTACGGGAGGATCAGCCCCTACTGGGCAGGGGCGACGGCCGTCGCCGAGGCGATGAGGAACGTCGCCGCCATCGGCGCCACCCCCGCCACCCTCACCGACTGCCTCAACTTCGGAAACCCCGAGAAGCCCGAGGCCTTCTGGGAGTTCAGGGAATGCGTCCGAGGCCTCGCCGACGCCGCGAAAGCCCTCTGGCTGAAGGGTTACGAGGATACCCCCGTCCCTATCGTCTCCGGGAACGTCAGCTTCTACAACGAGTCCCCCGAGGGGACGGTCGACCCCTCGCCGATCATCGCCTGCGTCGGCCTCATCGACGACGTCAGGGACGCCGTCACCATGGACCTCAAGAGGGCCGGCGACCCGATCTACCTCATCGGGCCCCGGTTCGACGAGCTGGGGGGATCCGAGTATTATCGGACGGTCTGGAGAGCTACGGGCAGGAACGTACCGGTGGTCAGGTTCGACCTGGAGAGGAGCATGATCTACGCCGCCATCGACTCGATAGCCGAAAAAAATGTCGTCGCAGCCCACGACATATCCAACGGGGGCCTTGCGGCGACCGCCGCCGAGATGGCCCTGGTGGGCAGGGGCGACCTGGGCATCGATCTGGACCTCGACGCCGCCGGATCGGACCTCCCCGCCGACCGGCTCATATTCAGCGAGTCCTCGGGCTTCCTTTTGGAATGCAAGGCGGGGTCCGAGGAGGATCTGGAGCGGATTCTGAAGGGATACGGCCTTGAGATCATGCGCCTCGGGGAGGTGACCGGGTCCCGGGAGCTTCGGATGACCCACCATGGGAAGACCGTCCTTCGGGTGGATCTGGAGACGGCGAAGAAGGCCTGGACCGGTGGCCTCGGGGAGGCGATGAGATGAAGATAGCTGTAGTCCAGTTCCCGGGGACGAACTGCGAGCACGAGACCCTCGTCGCCGCGAGGAGCGCCGGCCTTTCCGGGGAGATCTTTCGGTGGAACAGGCCGGCGGAGGAGCTCTCCTCCTTCGACGGGTACATCATCCCAGGAGGATTCTCCTACCAGGACAGGCTCCGGGCCGGGGCGATCGCCTCGAAGGAGCCGGTGATGGACGCCCTCCGGGAGGAGGCGGAGGAGGGCAAACCGATCATCGGGATCTGCAACGGCTTTCAGATCCTGGTGGAGGCGGGGCTCCTTCCGGGCCTCGGAGGCGTAGACGCCGCCCTCGCCTCGAACGTGATGGTCTCGAAGGGGGAGATCGTGAGGCGCGGATTCTACTGCGCCTGGACGACGCTGCGGCACGAGGCGCCGCCGAGGAGGTGCAGCGGGAGCTTCCTCCTGGAGGTGGGGGAGCTCGTCCGGATGCCCCTCGCCCACGCCGAGGGGAACCTCGTCACCGTCGACCCGGACCTGATGGCGAGGCTGAACGAGGACCACCAGGTGGTATTCCGGTACTGCAACGAGGCGGGGGAGGTGGACCCCGAGTATCCCGTCAACATCAATGGGAGCCTCGAGAACGTCGCCGGGATCTGCAACCCCGAGGGGAACGTCCTGGGGATGATGCCCCACCCCGAGAGGTCTTCCTTCGCCTGGCAGCTCCAGCCTACCGATCCTGGGAAGAGCGTCGGGGATATGGAGGCCCCCGGACCCGGGAGAAGGATATTCGAGTCGATGAAGCGGTACATAGAGGTGAGGAGATGAAGATAAAACTCAGGGTCTGGCTGAAGATCCCCGACGCCGAGGCCGCCACCGTCAAAAACACCCTCCGCCGGAGGATGGGCTATGAGTCCGTCCTGGAGGACCTCGGCCGGGAGAGGCTCTGGTCGATCGATGTCGATGACGGAGTCGATGACCCCATGGACCTTGCGCGGCGGCTGGCGAGGGATCTGGTGAACGAGAACAAGGAGAGCTATCGAGCCTCCGTTGGCTCGGTGGAGTTCGAGGGAGGGTACGTCCCCGTCAGGGTGGGGCTACACATCGAGGACGGCGAGGCGGTCTCCGCCCTGAAGAGGCTCCGAGATCGGCTCGGCTTCGAGATGGTGAGGGGGGTGGAGAGGTCCGTCGTCTGGAAGCTGGCCCTCAGCTCCCCCGACCCCCAAAGGACGGCGGAGGAGATCGCCGAGGGGCTCCTGATAAACCCCCACAAGGACTTTTATGAGATCATGACGTGAAGGGAGGCGTATGACCTCCTACATCCAGCATCCTCTGCTGAAGGAGAAGGCGGTGGAGCGGCGGCTCTTCCAGCTGGAGCTTGCGGCCTCCGCCCTCCAGGCCTCGACCCTGGTGGTCCTGCCGACGGGCCTGGGGAAGACCGTCATCGCCCTGATGGTCCTCATCGCCAGGCTAAACCGGGGCAAAGTCCTCTTCCTCGCCCCGACGAAGCCCCTGGTGGAGCAGCACGCCTCATTTCTTGAGAACGTCCTCGCCGACAGCACCATCGTCGCCACCTTCACCGGCGAGATTTTGCCGGAGCGGCGAAGGGAATTGTGGGAGGAGGCGAAGATCGTCGTATCGACCCCCCAGGTGATCGAAAACGACCTCTTATCCCGGAGGATATCCCTCCGGGACGTCTCTCTCGTCATCTTCGACGAGGCCCATCGGGCCGTCGGAAACTACGCCTACGTCTACATAGCCGAGAGGTACCAGCGGGAAAGGAGCGATCGGCTCGTCCTCGGGATCACGGCGAGTCCGGGAAGCAGCCTCGACCGGATCGAGGAGGTCTGCCAGAACATCGGAGCCGCGAAGGTCGAGACGAAGACGGAGGCGGACCCCGACGTCTCCCCCTTCGTCCACCCGCGGGAGATCGAGGTCGTCAAGGTGGCGGTCCCACCGGAGATCCTGAGGGTCCGGTCCCTCCTGGAGGAGGTGCTGGAGGAGCGGGGCGAGGCCCTCGACCGCCTCAGCGGGTCCGATGGCCTCCGGATGCCGAAGAAGATGGACCGGACCTCGAAGAAGGAGCTTCTAGACCTGCAGAAGCGGCTCCGGGGCTTTATCGCAAAGAACCCGTCGCCTAGCCTCTACCAGGCGGTCTCGGTCCTGGCGGAGGTCCTGAAGCTGAAGCACGCCGTCGAGCTCGCCGAGACGCAAGGGGTCGACTCCCTCTCCCGGTACCTGGAGCGGCTCGCCTCGGAGGCGGAGTCGAGGGGGGGTAGCAAGGCGGCTAAGAGGATCATGGAGGACCCGAGGGTGGAGGAGGCGGTCGGCGACCTCGCCAGGATGGACGTCGACCACCCGAAGCTCCGGGCCGTCCTGGAGCTCGTGGAGGAGCAGCTCACCGCCAAGGCCGACTCGAGGATCATGGTCTTCACCAACTACCGGGACACGGCGAGCTCCGTCCTCGACTACCTCAAGGAGGCGGGAGATGAGATCATAAGGCCCGTGCGGTTCGTCGGCCAGGCGAGCCGGGCCTCCGACGAGGGGCTTAGCCAGAAGAGGCAGGCAGAGATCCTCCAAAACTTCCGAAACGGCGTCTACAACGTCCTGATCGCAACATCCGTCGGGGAGGAGGGGATTGACATCCCGGCGACGGACCTGGTCCTATTCTACGAGCCGGTCCCCAGCGAGATCAGGTCGATCCAGAGGAAGGGGAGGACGGGCCGAGCGAGGGCCGGCCGGGTCGTCGTCCTCGTCGCCAGGGGGACGAGGGACGAGGCGTATCGCTGGATCAGCGACAGGAAAGAGAAGAGCATGCGCCAGCAGATCCGGGAGATGAGCTGGCCGGATCGGCGAGGTCGAGGGGAGACGGGGGGAGCGAGGCGTGGAGCTGGCTCTGCCGCCGGCGGAGCAGGGGGAGGAGAGATCCCTGGCATCCCTCCCGGCCCTCGGGGCGGAAGGCAGCTCGTCATCGGCGAGGTGGGGCCAGGGCCGGAGGGCGAGCCCGGAGAGCCCAGGCCCTTCGGCCCCTTCGGTCCATCCGGCCTCCCCGAGGAGGAGGCCTCCGCCCTCGTCATCGTCGACCCGAGGGAGAGGAGCCTCGCCCGGATGCTGGAGTCGATGGGGGTGGGGGTGACCCTGCGGGTCCTGGAGGTGGGAGACTACGTCGTCAGCGACCGGGTCGGGATCGAGAGGAAGACCGCCGAAGACTTCGTCGACTCCCTCGTCGGCGCGGAGAGGAACATCTTCGCCCAGCTGAAGGACCTCGCCCGATCCTATGAGCGGCCTATCCTGATCCTGGAGGGGCGGGATCTCTACGCCCGGCAGGTCCACCCGAACGCCATCCGGGGCGCTCTCGCGTCGATAGCTGTCGACTTCGGCGTCGCCATCATCCCGACGGCCGACGATGAGGAGACCGTCTCGGTGATCGCCGCCATCGCGCGGCGCGAGCAGCAGGCCCGCGGCGCAGGCCCCCAGGCCCACGGCAAGAAGACCCACCGGACGCTGAAGGAGCAGCAGGAGTACCTCGTCTCCTCGATCCCCGGCGTCGGAAATGCGGTGGCAAGAAACCTCCTCCGCCACTTCGGGTCCGTCGAGAGGGTCTTCGCAGCGACGGAGGAGGAGCTGAAGGCTGTCGCCCTCGTGGGGCCGAAGACCGCAGAAAGGATCCGGGAGCTGGTGGGCGGGGAGTACAAGGGGTGAAGCTGAACCGAGGGTGATGTATCGGCTTTTAGGGGCTATCCGTCTCCCAGAGCAGACCCTCTATCCTGTCGATGAAGGCCTCAGCGTGGCCGATGGCAAACTCGACCTCGTCTTCGGTCGGAGGAGTGCTGAAGGAGTACTGGTCTAGGTGGCGAGCGCTTCTCAGCCTCCTATAAAGGAGGGTCCATTCCTCTTCGAGCTCTCCCCTCCGGACGTAATCCTCCAGGTAGAGCTCGATGCAGATGTGGCTCTTCTCCCTGAGGCCGTCCCTGAAGAGGACCGCTCGAGCTGCGTGAAAGTAGCCCATGTAGACGGCCATCAGTCCCGATCGATACGCTCCAGCATCGAGGGTCTGTTTCTCTTCATCAACCCAGACGCGAGCCTGCTCCAGCGACCTTTTGGCCTTCGCGTCGGAGGGGTCGGTCTTCCGAAGAAGGCTCTTTTCGAAGCAGTCTTCAAGGTTCAAGGCTCTCACCTGCCAACGTCTTAGCCTCTCTCATCAGGCTCATATAAAATGGGAAGTCCTCCTCCCTAAGCGCCGCGAGCTTATCCATTGTCAGCACCAGGATGGTGGCCTCGCACCCCATGGCCGCGCTCAGGTCTCTCTCCAGCCTCGCCACCTCAGGCTCCGTCTCCGGGCCGATCTCTTCCACCAGGAGCCAGAGGTCGAGGTCGCTTTCGGAGGTGTTCGTCCCCGTGGACCAGCTGCCGTAGAGGCCGATGCCGATCGCCCAGTCAGGCTGATGTACCTTATCATCCAGGGCCTCGATGTTCAGGAAGGCCTTCAGGGATCGGGTCTTGGGGTCGTCGATGGTGTAGAAATCCCTCCCAGCCCTCTTTAGGTAGCCCTCTTCGACTAGGAGGGCGAGGTACCGGGAGGCGAGACCCTTGTTTACAGCAACCGCTCGGGCTGCCTCGGTGACGGTGACGGGCGCAGTGGTGAGGGCGTATCGGAGGAGCCTGATCCGCTCCTCCGAGCTGAGGAGTTCTGAGAGCATAGCTTGTATATTGTGTTTACGATACATAAACGTTTTGTTTACGGATCATAAACGATTTGTTTACGATTCGTAAACGCGCGTGACAAGCCCCCGCAGCCCCCAGGATGTCGTGGGCTGCTCCGGCCCCATCCTTCAGCGGTGGCCTAAGGCGCGGAAATCAGGTCGGAGTGGAAAGACCTGGGAGTCGCCATAATCCCGAGGGCCGACGATGAGGAGACGATCTCGGTGATCGCCGCCATCGCTCGGCGCGAGCAGCAGGCCCGCGGCAAGAAGACCCACAGGATGGCGAAAGAGCAGCAGGAGCGCCTGGTCTCCTCGATCCCCGGCGTCGGGAACGCCTTGGCGAAGAACCTCCTCCGCCACTTCGGGTCCGTCGAGCGGGTTTTGCCGCGTCGGAGGAGGAGCTGAAGGCTGTCGCCCTCGTGGGGCCGAAGACCGCCGAGAGGATCCGGGAGCTGGTGGGCGGGGAGTACAAGGGGTGTGCAAAATTTGCCGGTTGTTTACAAATAGTAAACACTTTGTATACAGGTTTGTAAACACTTATTGCCGAAAGCGTCAGGCAAGACCGAAAGGGAGGCCCCAAACGAAGTGTTGATCGCCATAGAGCTCTGGCTCGAAACGGCGGAGAAGGGGGGGGCGAGAGGTTCCTCCGCCCCTGGGAAAAGCCCTCCTCGCCGAGCTGGCCGCGAGCAAGACGGCGGGCGCCTGAGGATTTGAGCGCTCCGTTCTTCGTCTAACGGCCTCGGATTCTTCACTGACAGATTCGGGAGGGCTGATCCTCCCGCAGGTCCGCACGTCTTGCGCGCCAGTCCCGAAGGCAAGAGCCGCTACGGTCCGTCTCAAATGAAAACGGCCGGAGCAACTTAATTGATTTTTCGAAAATAGATCTTGCGCCGCGTCCTGGGCCTTCTGGGGTTCTCCCCCAGGTTCATGCGGACCGGACCCATACTACGCCAGTTACGGCGTGCATCTTTTGCGGTTCGGCCCTTTGGGCGCCGCACCTTCTGCCTCCTTCGAGGCCTCTTCCCCCTGGATTTCGCCGGCGCGTCTCAAAAGACGGCCGCATGCTTCGCCAGCGGGGGCGAGCATCTCCTGCCAGGGAGCTCCGTCGGCGCTTATACCACGACACATCCGCCTAGAACGCGGCAAAAGACTTCTTTTGTCATCATTATCATATATAGATTTCGGGCCGTCGGGAGGTTCGAAGCCGATGGGCATCTCCCTGGGCCCCTCCCGGCTGAGGTGCGGATCTTCCGTCGATCGTCCCATCATTCCCCGGGATAATCAACGACTATTGAACCCTAGGATGTCCCTAATCCAGGCTGAAGACGCCGATCTATCCCTAGCCCTTATCAGCCCCCTCCTTCGAGAGGAAAGCCGCCACCGTAGCGATGATCATGCATATCAGCATCAATCGCCATAAATCCTGATAAGACTCCAGGGACCTGGTGGTGAGGATCAGACCGGATAGGTGCTGGAGGATCGCCCCGCCGGCGAAGGGGAATAAGTTGAGGGCAGCGGTGGCAGTTCCCGCCATCGCCAGGGGGAACAGCTCCTTGACCTGAGCAAAGCTCACCACCAGGAAGCCGCCGAAGAAGCCGAAGACGAAGTTTATGGCCATATAGGCCTCAGCGCTGCCGATCTTCCCCGCCGTCATCCATATCACCGCCCAGGTTATGGTGTAGACCACCGTCCCTATCATCAGCACCTTCTTGCGGGATCTCAGGACCTTGTCGGAGATGTAGCCAGCGATGGGGCAGCCGCATATCATGCCTATTCCGACGAAGGTGAGGACGAGGCCGTAGGTCGCCTTCTCCCATCCCAAGACGTCGTGGAAGAATGGGCCGCCCCAGAGACCCTGATAGACCATCATGCTCCCATACATGAAGAAGAACCACGTAGCCAGGGGCCAGAACTTCATCCCAGAGCCGAAGGTCGCCTTCAGGGCCTCGGCCGCGGAGATCTTCCCCGAAGCCTCGGACTCCGGGAGCGCCTCCCCCTCCTCCGCCTCGATCTCCGGGATGCTGGGGAGGCCCTTCTCCCCAGGCTGGTCCCGAGCGATCATCCAGACCGCCGCCGCCAAAAAGAGGGTTACGATGCCGAGGATGAGGAATACCCGCTGCCATCCCAGGGCGTCGGAGATCAGGGCGAGGGGGCCCGCGGCACTCAGGGCGCCGACGTTGCCCACCGCTATGAGTATCCCGGTGAGAGAGGCGAACTCGTCCTTCCGGTACCAGGTGGACAGGATCTTCATGGTGGGGATGTAAACCATGGCGACGCCCACCCCGATCAACAGCCGTCCGGCCATGACCTCCTCGAAGGTGGAGGCCAGGCCCATGAGGATCGCTCCCGCTGCCGCCACCAGCGTGAAGGCGCTCACCGTTCTGCGAGGCCCCAAACTGTCGGTCAGCAGCCCCGAAGGCAGCTGCATGATGGTGTAGGCGTAGAAGTATGCGGAGCTCAAAAGGGCTATGGAGCCGGCGTCCACCCCGAAGGTGGCCTCCAGGTCTGAAGAGACGACGGCTGTGGAGACCCGGTGGAAGTATACGATGGAGTAGGCCAGGGCCAAGATCCCGAAGACTGCCAATCGGTATCTCAATAGCTCCTTCCCTCTGGATTCTTCCAACGGCGTGATCATCGCCCTCCTTTATTTCGAGGAGACAACGGCCCCCAAGACGTGGAGTGGTGGGAGCTGTTAGGTTAAGAAGTTTGTCAGGTGAATTAGAACGAGGGGGGATCAAACCCTCCTCTGGGCCGCCATGGTTTATCATGGAGGACCTGCGATTTTGGGCTGTTAATGAGGGGTTGGGGACGCCGATTACGGTGACCAGATATTTCAGCATGGACCCATATTCCAGCCGTGGATGGCCGGACGGGTGGCCTTAGAGACGGGCTTTCCGTCCCTCATCCGGAGAATAAGATTGCGATATTTTTATGAATATGCAGAAATTTTTTGGATTCTGGAGAACAATCAAAACATTTAACTTGATAAAACGATTAACATACCTGTGGTGAGTTTTATGGATGCTGAAGGTCTGTGGTTCTCCAAAATCGAGCGCGAATATTCTGCAGATTTGGGAGAGTTTCGATGGACGGACGAGCAGAGGACTTGGGACTGGAGGAGACTCACCACGGTGGAACTCGTCCGGACCAAGGATGGATCAAAAAAGCTGATACTGAGAAGGAAGGGAGAGATCAAGACTCGATACGGGAGACCGGATCTGGGAAGAGAAGAGGCTGTTGACGCAAGTTTGAGGTACATGCTGGGAATCGATATCGATCACAACGTAGGGGATATCGAGACCGACTATTACACCGCGAAGGTCTTCGATCATAGCAAAAATACCTGGAGCCTGATCGGTCCAAAGAAGAGGTGGTCCTTTTCGATCGGAGATGAAGGCTGGCTCTGGCAGTGGGCGGATGAGGGAACTGAAGGGACGGGCCGTCCCGAAGACGCCAAGATCGGAGAAGTTAACAAATATATAAAAGAAAGATTCTCCTCGAAGGATCTGATCTACACCAACATATTCGACCTTGCCGTAGAAAAAAACGACGAATGCTTTCCGGTAATATACCAGCCGGCGGTGGATGGGATGAAGAACTTCATCCGCGAGATCCACTGCTGGACCAAGCCCGATGAGGATGGAAAGAGGGAGCTGGAGGTCACCCTCATATTCAATAACGAGGAGCTTCGGAAGCACAAGATCCTCAATAAGATATATGAGAACTTAAGACTCGCCAAATACGGTCGCCTGAAGGACGTCGAGAGCTTCGTCGTGCTCGCAGACCTCGGGGACGGGAATGCCAACGGGCTCCGGTTCACCAAGATCTACAGCGGAGATAACAACCTCGAGGAGGACACGATCCATGGGGACCCCAAACCGGATCTTCCCCCTCACCGGGTGAGATATTACGCAGATGGGTACCGACATCCCATAATATTTGTCAACACCTCAAACCACGCCATGGCCGAGCACGACACAAACCCAGACCTCTGGAAGTGGGAGTACGTCCCCTGGATCGCCGATAGGCCGTTTGTTTCGGATAAAAAGAGCCGCGACGAGGTGAACATGCTCTACAGAAATTTGTTAGAGAGGACGCTTGCGGCGTTTACCAAGAGACTGGTGGGCCTCCTCGAATGACGGCTTCGGGGGTGGACGGCGCCTCGCCAGCGACGGGAAAGACCATCGATTTTGGAGGAGGTCCTGGGGCATCTCCGGGCATGAAGGACGATCAAAAAGTTTTGAGTCCGAAGGGGCAGGATGGAGGATGAGATGGTGATGGTCTGAAGATCCTTGCCATGGCCGACCTCCACGGCGCTGCCGGGGCCCTCGCTCCCCTGAAGGGGATCGACGTCGATCTCGTCGCCTTTTCGGGAGACCTCCACAACCTCGAGGCCGCCGAAAGGGCGAGGCTCGTAGCCGAGGCTCTCGCCAGCCTTGGCCCTCCGGTGCTGATCGTCCCGGGGAACATGGACCCCAAGACGGTCGCCCCGAGGATCTGGAAGAACGCCGGCCTGTGGATGATCCACGGCAGATCTCACCGGCATGGTGAATACGGCTTCGTCGGCTTTGGCGGGATCGTGGTCCGGGATAAAAGAAGGCTTTCAGACCCGAACCGGTTCTTCTTCGACGAGGAGGAGGTCTTCGAATCCCTCTCCAAGGCTTTCGATCAGATATACGACTGCAGTATCCGGATCGTCCTCACCCACCAGCCTCCTCAATCCACCAGGGACCGTTTATACAACGGCGATAGGGCGGGCTCCGTAGGCATCCGCCGCTTCGTCGAGGAGCGGGAGCCTGAACTCCTCCTCTGCGGCCACATCCACGAGGACCGGGGCGAGGCTGAGATCGGCTCCACAAAGGTCGCCAACGTCGGAGAGATGCGAAAAGGATACGCCGCCATCATAGATCTCGAGGGCGATATCTCCATCGAATGGATCGAGCCCCGATAGAAGGTGAGATTTGCCGACGGATCTCGTCGGATCAGCGCCCCTCGACCCCTCCGAAAGGACCTCGGAGAGGACATACCCGGCCGCTTCGCCTCCAGCCTCGCCTATACCGGACCGGGTCTCAGATCCTCGTCTGCTCCGGCCGATCGAAGATGCCTTCACCACGCCAGGATTTCCTGCTGATCTGCCCTCCGGAAGCAAAGAAGAAGGCTCCTCCCCCTGACTGGAGGATCTCCCCCCTTCAACTCCGGCGTCCGAGCCAGTCGTTCCAGGTGTAGAGCTTGGCGTCTCGCCCCTGGGAGGTCAGGGCGTACCAGACGATGGATGCCGTGCCACCGTTCTTGGAGTAGACGACGACGGGCCGATCGGGATCGAGGGCGCCGAAGATCTCGGCGAGGGCGGCATCGTCCCTGATCCAGCTATCGGCCATCACCCTGTTGTAGTCTATGTTGATCGCTCCGTCGATGTGACCTGCTCCGAACTGGTCGGGAGTCCTCGCGTCGACGACCACAAACTGGCCGGAGGCGACGGATTCGTAGTCTGCGAGAAGCTCGGGACGGGGGGAGGGGGAGTAGTTAGCCATAGGCCCCGTCACCGCGGACCCGGCCGTGGGCAGCCCCGCCGCCGGCCCCCGGAGGATCTCGACCTTCTGGTGGCCCAGGTACTTCATGATCCAATAGACGAAGGTGAAATCGCCGCAGGAGAAGCAGTCTCCGTAGAGGACCACCTCGTCCTCCGAGGTGACACCGGACCTCCCGAGGACCCCCGCCAGCTCATCCACGGACTTGAGGGAGCCATCGGCATGGATGAACCCCTTTGAGGGAAGCGAGATCGATCCTCCGATGTACGAGCCGCTCGAGGGGGGGCTGTTGCTGACGTAGGCGATCACGGGCTTTGGCTCGGTGC
>LUYE01000030.1 GCA_001602645.1 Methanosarcinales archaeon Methan_01 | reverse complement strand
CCATCATATGGACCGCCAGCGCATCTGATGCCGATGGAGACACCATCCTCTACAAGTTCTTCCTCAAGGGTCCTGCCACATCCAACAACTGGGTCGAGACGAGAGGGTGGGACGCCTCTCCAACATGGACCTGGACCACTTCTGCCGCTGACGCGGGTGCAAACCAGGTCAACGTGTGGGTCCGGGACGGTAACCACGAGGGGCCAGGAGGATACGACTCGTTCAAGGTCGCTGACTTCGTCATAAATGCGCCAAACCAGCCGCCTGTGGCAGACTCCCTCGACCCGAACGTCGCGAGCCCCCAGGACGCCGGAACACCCATCAAGTGGACCGCTGCCGCCTCGGATCCAGACGGCGATCCCATATCGTACAAGTTCTTCCTCAAGGGACCGTCAACGGGCGACGCATGGCAGCAGGTCCAGGACTGGTCGGCAACGAACTTCTGGGACTGGGTACCAGCCCAGCAGGGTGACTACGAGGTGAACGTTTGGGTCAGGGACGGAAACCACGCCGCCCCCGACAGCTGGGACGCCTTCAAGGTAACACCATTCAAGGTGAACCCAGCCCCCGCGGCTAACCAGCCCCCGACGGTCACCAGCCTCACGCCAAACCCGACGAGCCCCCAGAACGTCGGAACACCCATCAAGTGGACCGCTGCCGCTTCGGATCCAGACGGCGATCCCATATCGTACAAGTTCTTCCTCAAGGGACCGTCAACGGGCGACGCATGGCAGCAGGTCCAGGACTGGTCGGCAACGAACTTCTGGGACTGGGTGCCGGCCCAGCAGGGAGACTACGAGGTGAACGTATGGGTCAGGGACGGAAACCACGCCGCCCCCGACAGCTGGGACGCATTCAAGGTAACACCATTCAAGGTGAACCCAGCCCCCGCGGCTAACCAGCCCCCGACGGTCACCAGCCTCACGCCAAACCCAACGAGCCCCCAGAACGTCGGAACACCCATCAAGTGGACCGCTGCCGCTTCGGATCCAGACGGCGATCCCATATCGTACAAGTTCTTCCTCAAGGGACCATCTACAGGCGATGCGTGGCAGCAGGTCCAGGACTGGTCGGCAACGAACTTCTGGGACTGGGTGCCGGCCCAGCAGGGAGACTACGAGGTGAACGTATGGGTCAGGGACGGGAACAACGCCGGACCCGACAGCTGGGACGCATTCAAGGTAACACCCTTCACCGTGAACCCGGCTCCGGCCCCGAACCAGCCTCCGACGGTAACTAGCCTGACCCCGAACCCCGCCAGCCCTCAGAACGTTGGAACTCCAATCAAGTGGACGGCGGTGGCATACGACACCGACGGTGATCCCATATCCTACAGGTTCTACCTGAAGGGACCATCTACAGGCGATGCGTGGCAGCAGGTCCAGGACTGGTCAGCCACGAACTTCTGGGACTGGGTCCCAGCCCAGCAGGGTGACTACGAGGTGAACGTATGGGTCAGGGACGGAAAACACGCCGGACCCGACAGCTGGGATGCATTCAAGGTAACGCCCTTCACTGTGAACCCGGCTCCGGCCCCGAACGAGCCGCCGAAGGTCACAAGCCTCGCCCCGGACAAAGCGAGCCCTCAGAACGCCGGGACGACGGCGGTCTGGACAGCCAGCGCGACGGATACCGATGGCGACGCCATATACTACAGGTTCTTCCTGAAGGGACCGGCCACGTCGAACAACTGGGTAGAGAAGAGGGGCTGGAGCACCACCCCCACCTGGTCGTGGACGACGACCGCCGCTGACGAAGGTAACAACCAGGTCAACGTATGGATAAGGGACGGAAACCACGCTGCCTCCGACAGCTGGGACGACTTCAAGGTTGTCGACTACGTGGTGACGGGACCTAACCTCCCACCGGTCTTCAACTCGCTGACCCCCAACCCGACGAGCCCCCAGAACGTCGGCGCCACCATAAGGTGGACGGCGGACGCCACCGACCCCAACCCGGGGGACGTCGTCCAGTACAAGTTCCACCTGAAGGGCCCGTCCACTGGCGGAGCGTGGCAGGTAGTCCAGGAATGGAGCACCAAGAACTGGTGGGACTGGAAGCCATCGCAGCAGGGCGACTACGAGGTCAACGTATGGATAAGGGACGGAAAGCACGCAGGAGCTGACAGCTGGGATGCCTACAAGATCACCCCCTTCAAGGTGAACCCGGCTCCTACGCCCAACAGGCCCCCGACGGTCACAGCCCTCACTCCCAACAGGCCGAGCCCCCAGATAGCCGGGGCGACGATCACCTGGACGGCCACCGCCAGCGATCCCGATGGTGATCCCATCCTCTATCGATTCTGGATGAAGGGGCCCGCCACCGGGAACGTCTGGAAGGTCGTCAGGGACTGGTCCAACAGCCGAACCTGGACCTGGTCGACCTCCCCGGGAGACATCGGGCAGTATGATTTCTGCGTCTACGTCCGGGACGGAAAGCACCAGCCTGCAGGCCGCTACGACGACTGCACTGGGTACAGAGGCTATCACCTAATCACCATCAGACCGCCCAACCAGCCTCCAGTGGCCACGGCCCTCCTGCCGAGCTGGTCGAGCCCCCAGGTGGCAGGATCGACGATCACCTGGACGGCCTTCGCCGCGGACCCGGATATGGACCTCCTCTTCTTCAAGTTCTGGCTGAGGGGGCCCGCCACCGGGAACGTCTGGAAGGTCGTCAGGGACTGGTCCAACAGCAATATATGGACCTGGTCCACATCCTCCGGCGACGCTGGCCTCTACGACGTCTACGTCTACGTCCGGGATGGGAAGCACAACCCACCCACGAGTTACGACAGCTCCAAAGGATACGGAGGATACCTGCTGACGGCTCCCGTCCCGGTGAACCGACCGCCGGTGGTCACCGCCATCGCCCCCAACAGGCCGAGCCCCCAGACCTCCGGGGGGACGATCACCTGGACCGCATCAGCGAGCGATCCCGATGGCGACCCCATCCTCTATCGGTTCTGGTTTAGGGGCCCCTCCACCGGGAACGCCTGGAAGGTCGTCCAGGACTGGTCCAACAGCAGGACCTGGACCTGGTCGTCGGCCTCCGGTGACGCCGGCCTCTACGACGTCTACGTCTACGTCCGGGACGGAAAACACGAGCCTGCCACCAGGTACGACAGCGCCGTGGGCTTCGGCGGCTACCAGCTGACGCCTCCCGTGACCATCAACCGTCCTCCGACGGTGACGGCCCTTTCACCCAGCAGGCCTAGCCCGCAGACGGCGGGATCAACGGTGGCCTGGACGGCAACCGCCTCAGATCCCGATGGCGACCCCATCGTCTATCGGTTCTGGCTTAGGGGCCCCTCCACCGGGAACGCCTGGAAGGTCGTCCAGGACTGGTCCAACAGCAGGACCTGGACCTGGGCATCGGCACCCGGTGACGCCGGTGAGTATAGCCTCTACGTCTACGTCCGGGATGGCAAACACGAGCCCGCCACCAGGTACGACAGCGCCACAGGCTACAGCGGCTACCAGCTCATCAGATCCTGGGGGATCTATCAGCTCACCTCCGGGGACGCTGCCCAGGACAGGCCATCCCTGGTGAGCTCCGCCGATGGCCACCTCTTGGCCTATCAGTCCTGGGAGGCGGGAGACTCGTACAACGGCGACATATTCCTCAAGATGTTCGACCTCGGCTGGAGCGAGATCCAGAAGGTCAGGGCTACGACCGATCCTGCCTACCAGGACACCCCTTCGGCGATCTTCGCCGACGGGTACTACTACGTAGCCTACGTATCCGATGAGACGGGCAACTGGGACATCTTCGTGAAGAAGTACGACAGAAATTTGAACCTCATCGAGACCAAGAGGCTGACCACCTCCCCGACAGACCAGGATAGCCCATCCCTCATTCGGGTGGGGAGCGACTTCTACCTCGCCTACCAATCCTGGGAGACGGGCTCGACCTTCGGCGGGGACATCTTCGTCGAGCGGTTCAACTCCGCCTGGACGCCGTTGAGGAAGGTGAGGGTGACCAACGAGGCGAGCTACCAGGACAAGCCGTCGATCGCCCTCGGCGCCGACGACAGGATATACGTAGCCTACGCCTCCGATGAGTCTGGAAACATGGACGTCTTCGTCAGGAAGTACGACAGAAATCTCAACTCCCTCGAGCCGAAGAGGAGGATCACCACCAGCTCATCGAACCAGGACCACCCATCCCTCATCATCCAGAACGGCGAGCTCGACCTGGTCTACAGCTCCGATGAGGCTGGGAGCTACGACCTGTATCTGGAGAGGTTCAACCCCGGCTGGAGCCCCATCGAGAGGGTCAGAGTGACAGGGACCCCCGGCGACGAGGTTTACCCGTCCCTCTCGTTCAGCCCCTCTGAAGGCATCCTCTGGGTGGCTTACGTCCTCCAGGACGGCGTTGGTGGCAATATATTCGTCCAGCCGGCGGCGTCCCTCGATTTGATGGCCAGCTGCTGGGCATCCATGGATTTCAGTGCCACAAGGGCCAATAGCCCCTTCACCCTGACCGTAAAGTTCTACGGCCCTTCCGGGGCGCTCACCGATCCGACAAGCCTGAGGCTGACCTGGAGCCCCGCTGACGCCCACCTCACCGGCAGCACCCTCCGGAAGGTCTCGACGGGGACCTACAGACTCGACTCCAGGCTCGGATCGCCGGGTCCCAAGACCTTCACCGTCAGCGCCACAGTAGGAGGCTGCCGCGCGGAGAGCGCGGTGACGGTCCTGGTGGCCTGAGCCAGCCACCCCCCAGGTAGTCGACCCCCGGGGTCGTCGGCATCTATCGCGCCGCCGACCCCATACCGCTTTTTAAGCCGAATGGCCCCCAAAGCTCCATCACCTAAAGGGGGCTTATGGTAAAGATCGGTCGAAGACGGTGACGTACAGCCGCTCGTTGTAATCCTCTATCGCCCCGAAAGCCGCCCAACCGGAGTAGATGTAGAGGGCGAGGATCAAAGGGGCGAGGATCAAGCTCGATGCCTGGAAGATCTCGCCGAAAACCATGGGGCCGAATCCCCGGAGGGTGAAGAAGGCCCCGAGGAGGAGGACGTCTACGATGATCATCATCGCGCCTCTGGCCACCCTGCCCCCGTAGATGAGGCCGCCCCCCGCAAAGAGGAGGAGGACCAGCGTCATTCCCACCCATTTCTTCTTCCGCTCCAGCTCGTAGAAGAGAGCCTTCTCCATCTCCGGCATCCTCTGGGCGTTATCCCATATGATCTGGAACTTCTCGTCTTCTCTCATGCTAAAGGCCTCGTTCTCAATGAGTCATATCCATTTAAAGGTTAGAGCATATCCTCAACCTGCGAAAAGTATTTTTATAACATTATGCGTAACAGATATATAACTACAATATATATCAACTAATAGGTCAAATTGGTCAAATTAAAGGGGGAGCCATGTTAGCCCTTTCAGCGATCATAGCCGGTTCTGTCATGACAGGATACTCCGCGTACAGGATCCACGCTGCCCGGAGGGGAAAGGGCCGGAAGCTGAGGGATATGGAGGTCTTGAGGCGTCTGAACATCCCTCCCAAGAAGCAGGCCCGGGTCTGGAGCGTCCTCATGGTCCTGGGCCTCGTCCTCCTCACCCCAGGGGTGGGGCTTCTCCTAAAAAGCGATCGAACCTCCGGGGATGGTGGCGAGCCCTCGCCCTCGAGCTTCAGGCCTGCCCCCTCGGGGAGCCCCATCCTCGCCCCGCCCTCAGAGAAGATGGATAAGACGCCCCGAGACGTGGATGAGGGCGTCTCCGGCTCCCTCGTAAGCGGGGTGGCATTCGCCTCGTCGGGAGGCGGCGGCAAGAGCTCGTCATCGGGAGGAGGAGGAGGAAGGTCTTCTACCGCCTCAGCTAAGGACGATGCTGCCGAAGCCGACGAGGCTGCTGAGGTGGTTTACGATGAGGCGGAGAGATCCCCGAAGGGCAACGATTCGACCTATCGCCCGTCGAGAGCGAATGAGACCCCAGAGATCTACAAGGCGGACTCCGCCTCCGACCTCCCTAGGATCGGCGAGGACGGTGGAACAAAAACCAGATCCATCAAACCCGAGGTCTCGGAGACAAGGAGAGGGTCCGAGAACCTAAGCTCATCCTCGTCGGAGTTGGCGGAAGGCCCCGCCGCCGCGGGAGCGTCCGATAGCTCCGACGTGGAGGAGGCGTTGACCGAACCGTCCTCACCAGTGGATGAATCCGTGGTGGAAGGCGGCGGCGATGAGGTAGCAGTCCCGGACCTTTCAAGACCGACGACGGCCAAATCCGTCCCCTCCCCCAGCGCTGGAGAGACCAGAACCGAGGCGGAGGTTGCAGATGTAGCCCGAGAGAAGAGTACCGTCTCCGATGATCCGGGCCGCCTTGCGTCCGGGGCCGCCACCATACCGACCTCGGCCGAAGCGAAGACCGAATCCGCAGCAATCGACGTTGCGAGAGAGAAGAGGACCGATCCGAACGGCTCCGGGCGATCGGCGGCCGTAGGCGCTGGAGACGCCATCGAGATGGGAGCGGGGGTTGAGAGGACAGCGCCTCCGAACTTGTCGGGATCTTCGGTGGATAAAGAGGAGTTCGACCGATCCACCACCTCATCCCCAGAGGCGGATGAGGGAAGGAGCCTGGAGGAGACGCCATTAGGGCCAGAAGATCTGGATCCAGCCGCCGAGACCCATGATTCCATCAAGGCCGAAGATCCGTCGGCGATGACCACCGTTTTGGCTCTGGATCCGGGTCCCAAGGTCGAAGATGTCAAGAGGCTCCAGTTCAGGGAGGAGAACCGATCGGAGACGTTGGCGATGGGGAACCTCTCGGGAGACGAACCCAGCTTATCGGAATCCTGGGGGCTGAATGGCAGCACGGGGACGGAGGCTGGCCTGGCCCACTCCATCCGCGGGTTCGACTTCGGTGCTGAGTTCGATAATTTTGCATCCACGACCCTGCCGGGGATCGGAACCCAGAAGAATTGGACCGCAAACCCGGTGATGATGATGGAGTTTGAAAAGATCGACATCGAATCGAGCTTCCGCAGGGATTTGAGCTTCACCCCCACAAGCCCCCTCCGATGATCCGGGGGAAAGACAAACCTAAGCTCGAATCATGAAAAAACTGTCCAGAATGCGAGGAGAAATGGCAGCTGTAAAGGTGAAAATCCCAGGTGCAGTGATCGGCTCCCGCGAGCTCTCCATCCTCCTTCTCACCTTATTCCTCGCATCTGCGGCGGGCGGAGAGGACCTCTCCGCCAGGGACTGGTCGGAGATGGGAAACGCCCAGGTCAAGAGGGGAGAGTACCAGGAGGCGATCGCTAGCTACGACCGGGCCATAGCCCTGGATGGCTACAACCCCAACATCTGGTACAACAAGGGGCTGGCCCTTTCAAGCCTCGGAAGATACGAGGAAGCCCTATACTGCTACCATAGGGGGTCTAACCTCCAGCCCTTCGACCCCGACCTCTGGATCGCCAGAGGGTCAGCCCTCTCAGGCCTCGGCAGGCATGAAGAGGCCCTTGAGAGCTACAGTCGGGCCGCGGAATTCGCCCCCGGTGACGCTGACCCCTGGAAGAAACGGGGGACGGTCCTGGCCAGGCTCGGAAGACTTGAGGAGGCCCTGGCCTCGACCGAGAAGGCCCTGGAGATCGATCCCGAGGACGCCGACGCCTGGAACAGCATGGGGACGATCCTCTCCAACCTCGGCCGCCACGAAGAGGCTCTGGTATGTTACCTCCGGGCGATCGAGATAGAGCCTGAGAATCCCGACCTCTGGAACAACCGGGGCTCAGCCCTTCACCAGCTCGGCAGATATCAGGAGGCTCAGGAAAGTTATAGCTGGGCGATCGGCCTTGACCCCCTCCACGAGTACGCCTGGCACAACCAGGGGCTCCTCGTCCCCACCCTGGACGAGGAGACGGAGGAGGCCTTCGCCCTTTTGCGGGAGAGGATCTACGTCGAGACGGAGACGAGAAATGCCCTCTCGGGGGGCGAAAGGCCCGAGGATGGTGAGGATAACGAGAAGCTTACGGGCTGGAGGGGCCTTCTGATGATCGCGGCTATCGCCGCCGCCGGGATGATTTCGATCCTGGGGGGGATGGGCAGGGCCTTCCATCGAGATCCCCTATCGCCGCCCCTCAATAAGCTGATAATCTTCACAGACCGATCCCTGAGGAGGCGCAGACCATGAAAGGTGCTGCTAAGTTTGCCCTGACCCTGGCCCTCGTCGCCGCCATAGCCTCTGCCGCCCCCGACGAGGCGAAGGGAACGGTGATCGATGTCATCGCCGGCGACGTCCTGGAGGTGGCAATCGACGGGATCGATCCCCTAACCGGATCGGGGGTCGTGACGGTGAAAGTGGCGGACGTGACCGTCCCTCCGAACGGATCGGCAGAGGGGGAGGCGGCAAGAGCTTTTGCAGAATCCCTCCTCGAAAACAGGACGGTATTTTTGGACATCGACAACGAAAGTGAAGACGGCCGGGACCTCCTGGGGAGGCTCCTCGCCGTCGTCTATCTCGTCGACCCCGATGGTGAGGTGAACCTCACCCACCCCCTCAGCCGGATCCTGGTGGACGCAGGGATCGCCGAGGTCAAGGACGTGGAAGGGGACGAGTTCGATCCCGGCGACTGGTGGCGCAGAGAAGGGGAGCCAAAGACTTTCGGCGGAGCCCAGGTCGTGATCAATGAGGTGGAGGCGAACCCCCCTGAGGGAGACAAGGATCGTGAGTGGGCGGAGCTTTACAATGACGGATTCGGCGACGTCGATATCGGCAACTGGACCGTGACCACGACGGGCGGCTCCATCGTCGTCATACCTCCGGGGAAGATCCTTCCTGGAGGGGGGTTTCTGTTGGTGAGGGCCGATGGGTACTGGCTCCGGAACGAAGGCGAGATCGTGATCTTGAGAGACGACGCCGGCCGGGTGGTGGACGAAACCCCATCCTTTGACGATGAGGATGACGACGGCAACAGCTGGTCCAGGAGCCCCGACGGCGGCGAAGAGTGGGTTTTCATCGAGGCGAGCCCGGAGGGGCCCGTCCCGCCGGCAGAGCCGACGGCGGTGAAGGGCTCCGACGAGGACGATGATAACTGGCTCCTGGGAACCGGAGGCTGCGACCCTTACGGCTTGTGGGACGTCTCGGAGTTCCTCCAATAGGAAACCCCGAAGACGCCGGGTCCCTTTTGCCGAGGGACCTCGTCAGCAACCATCCAATCCCAGTTGTATCACCATCCATCTGATGAGACGGGGCTATGAGAGGATAATTCTGACCGTCCCTGGTGGTGATAGATCCGCCCGTATCCCAGATCTCAGGCATAAGCAGGAAACTTTGGCCTCGATCTCATTCGGCCTCCAGCTCCCTCGACCTCTCGAGGGCCGCCTCCGCCTCCTCGTCCCGGCCCAAGGCCTTGAGGGCGAGGGCCATGTTCTGCCAGGCGGTGGTGTACTCGGGATAGATCTCCACCGCCTTCTCGAAGCAGTCCACCGCCACCTTGGGCCTCTTCAGGGCGATGAGGCAGACACCCTTGTTGTTCCAGGTGTAAAAGTCGAATGGGTCGATGAGGATCGATTCGTCGTAACATTCTAGGGCCTCTTCATGGCGGCCCAAATTGTCGAGGGCTGCCCCCTTGTTGTTCCAGGCCCTGCCGGCCCGGGCCCCCAGGGGATCGATCTCTATCGCCCTGTCGTAGGATTCGGCCGCCTCCGCAAATCGTCCGAGGGAGTGGAAGGCGTAGCCTCTGACTATCCAGGACCGAGGGTCCCCAGGGTCCAGTTCCAGGGACCTCGCAGCCGAGTTCAGAGCCTCTTCGTGCCGGGCCAGCTCGTTCAAGGCGACGGCCCTGCCCCGCCAGCACCGGGGGTGATCGGGCTTCAAATCTAAAGCCGCATCGTAAGATTCGACGGCCTCCTGGTAGCGCGCCGCCTTCCGGAGGGCCTCGCCGAAGAGGTAACGAGCCTCGACGAAGAGGGGATCGGCCTCGATGGCCATCTCCAGAGACCTAGCCGCCTCTTCGAAGGAGCCTGAGCTGTAGTGGGCGGCGCCCTCCTTGTACAAGTCATCCGGATCTAACACGCCATCACCGCCTGGGCAGAGATGAGGAGAACCTCGATCTCGGCTGGTAGCCAGATATTTTGACGGGAACGTTGTTAAGCCTTCTCTCATCCCTTGAGGGCCTTCTCATCCCCAGAGGCCCTCCGCCCTACCGAGGGCATCGAGGACCCTCTCGGAGACGTTTGTGACGCCATCGCGGACTAGGGGGGACCCGAACCTCCAGACCGCCTCCAGGCCGCGAAGAGACCTGGCCACCAGATCTTCGAGATCGGCGAAGAAAGACGAAGGGGGGTCAGCCCCAAATCCGTAAAATTTAGCGTAGAGGATGACAACGGCAAGAACCAAAAGCAGCCCCGCAAGCTTCGCCTTCGACCAGCGCCCCATCCTCCCCCTGGGATGAGAATCTCTGGCGGGCTCTCTCCGTCGAAGCCCCCTCTTATCGGCGACGTTCCTCCGGAGGCGGTCGACCTCTCCTTCGCCCCAGAGCCTCACCCCTCGCCGTTCGGCGAGATCGGATGCCGACCTCGAAAATCCAGAATGGGGGGAGACGACGACGGAGATGCTCCCGGGATATCTATTTTGGGCTTTGACGGCCGCCTCGACGTCCTGCTCCTCGACGGTTCCGGAGGCCTTCAAGTGGATGACGTAGGTGACCTTGTGGCCCACCTCGTCGTCTCTGGTGGCGATGAGCTTCGATCCGCCGTCGACGGACCTCGCCGACCTCGATACGGTGTAGCCGTTCAGTTCGATGAGATCGGCCAAATCTTCATCGAAATCGCATCCCTCTCCGGGTTCGCAGAATCCATCTCCCTTCATCTTTGCCCCCCCCCTTCCGAAGCTTTATTGAGATTATTCGACCATTCTCCGCGGTTTAGTCCACAAAGGTAGAGCTATAGGGCCCCAAACGGTAAAGAATACCAATAGCTTATATATTATGATATTCTATGGTTATTTATAGTTGGGGCAAGGTGGGGCCTGATCCCCGGGGAGTCCGCCAGATCTGAGGCCTCCCCGTTGATCCGAAGGTGGCCTCCGTCACGGCAAGATATATATTGCCGAGCCCCAATGCGCTGTCCGGATGAACTCGGACGGTGGTGATGTTGTATGAGTTCGATGCAATCTGAGATCGCCAGCCGTCTTGTCCAGTTCCTGGACCTGGACACGGATGGGAGAAGGCGTTTCGTTCTGGGAGTAATCCTGGAAGCAGGCGAAATCACGGTAAGCTCTCTCTACAAGGCGGTCAAAGAGCAGTTCGAGACCTCGCGCAAAGTAGTGGCATCGCTATTGGGGTATATCTGTTCGAAGCTGGGAATCCTCAGTGCGCACAAGAAATCCTACCGTCTGCCAACGGTTTATGTTCTTAAAGAGGAGTACGCGGACCTCGTAAAGTCCGTCCTCAACGCCACGGCCGCCAGCCCCAGCGATTCATGACCCACGTCAAGAACGCTCCGAGAACCGCAACCACCCTGAAGGTCAGATCCAAGTCTGAGTACTGGATCAGCCGGTCGAAAGATCCCTACCTTGAGCTTATGCTCCGTCTATTTCAAGACGAAAGGACGGCCCGTCGGGGGAGGGACTTTCTCACCATGGTCGAGGAAGGGCAGCGGAAGGGCGAGCCCCTGAAGACCAAGGACTGGAAACGGTTGATGGAAGACCTCGAAGTCTCCCGATCCGCCTTCTACTTCATGAGAAACAAACTCTTGGGGGCGGGGCTGATCGCCGTCAGGTCGGGGGAGTACCGCCTATCCGGGATGTTCAGCCGGGACCTCGCCGACATGTCCCGATGGTGGTGGACAGCGGTGATGGGAAACGACCCTGAAGCTCTGTAGGCCTTGGCGACCTTAGAGGTCACAGGGCAGCAGATAGCTCCCCCATCCTCTTCTCCAGGGTCATCACGATCCGATCGTTGTCCATGTACTCCAGCCCCGCTCCGCAGAAGGGGCAGACGAAGTTGTTCTCGCTCGCCTCGTCGAAGACAAAACGGGCGCATCCTCCGACGCACGCGTAAAATATGTTCTCCTTCTCGTAGCTGAGCCGCTCCTCGAGCTTTCTTAAAAGCTTTCTCGCCTCCGACTCCAGGGCCCGATCGAGGTTATCGACGGACAAGGTCCAGAGGTAGGTGAGCCAACCGCTTTCGGGATCCCTCTCCCGCCTGTACTTGGCCAGGCGGTGCTCGTAGAGGAGGTAGAGGGTCCTCCGGACGGTGTTCAGGCCGATCCCCGTGATCTCCGCCACGTATTCGTCGGTGACCTCCTCCCCGGGCATGCAATCGACGATCTGGAGGCCCTCCTCCCCCACAAGCTTTCTAAGGTATGCGCGATATATGGGATCCTCAATCAAGACCAATAGATCACCCTTAATCCCCGGAGAACAGTTCGCGTCTCTGCAAACTATCTCCACCGGACGTTTCAGTCAACCACTTTTATATGCATCCATCCCATATAGCGATTTCCCTGGCCGACTGCCATCGATTCGAAATAATACAGAGCCCTCAAAGTCGGGGTCCTAGGTGGGCGGAGGGCGCTTCAAGCCTCGTCTGCCGGATCCTCTCGACGAAGCGCCTCTTCTTCGCGATCGAGCTCACAGCGGCCTGGTCCACCTTCACCCTCATCTCCGTGAAGTCTCGGACCGGCCCCTCGTCCACCGCCCTCTTTATGGGCGTGTAGGCCGACTCCCTGAACCGGGGCTCGAAGTCCCTCACCTCACCGTCGTCGTGGAGCTCTGCGCCCAGACCCTCCTCGACCCGACCGATGACGTCTATCTCGACCCCGGCTCCCCTCACGACTCGGACGATCTCTCCGGCGGAGGATGGAGGCGCGATGATCAGAAGGGCGTCTATCGATACCCCCAGGTAGTCGATCTCCAGCTCCTCCAGCATCTCCAGGACACGCCGGTTGACGAGCCGCCTCATTCTCTCCTCCTCAAAGATCAGCTTCACCCCGGCGGTCTTCGATATCTCTTTCGCGTCCCCCCTGATCCCCCCGTTGGTGACGTCAGTCATGGCGTGGATCTCCACCTCCGACCCCAGTAGGGCCGAAGCCGCCTCCAGGAACTTGATGTTCATCGTCTCATCGACGACGGCGTGGCGGCCGTAGTAGAGGGCCGCGGCGCAGACCGTCCCCCCGCCCGCCCCCTCGGTCATCAGGATGACGTCCCCAGGGGCGGCGTCCTTCCTCGGCGAGAGCCGGTCGGTGACCCCCACCGCCCCGACGCAGCCGGTGAGCCTGTTTCCGATGACCATGTCGCCTCCGATGCGGAGAGTGGAGCCGGTGATGAGGGGAACCCCCGTCAGCTCTCCGACCGCGGCGATCCCCGCCAGGTGGTCGAAGAGGCGGCTGACGTCGCCGTCGTCGGCCAAGTGAATGTCGGAGAACATGGCGACGGGGCGGGCCCTCATGACGTAAATGTCCCGCAGCGTCGCTCTGGTGACGTGAAAGCCGGCGAGGAAGGGGTAGTCGCTTAGGCGGGAGTGCATCCCGTCGACGGTGAGGACGATGTATCTTCCGCCGGCCTCGACGGCCCCCGAGTCGTCCAGCTGCCGGGAGTCGACGACGGCGTCCGTCTCCCCGATCACCTCGGCGATCTTCTCGTGGGCGTAGAAGTCGCCGAGGCCCCGGGAGCCAACGCCGAACTCCCCCATGGTGACCCCCGCCACCGATAGGTCGAAGACGTCGCCTTCGGGGCTCAAAGTCGACCTCGCCTCCACCAGGACGGCTTCGGCGAGCTTCTTGGCGTACGACCTTGTTATCCGGTCCCCCTTCACCTCGACGATCATCTCGACGAGCCTCTCCTCGAGGTCAGGGTCGCCCCTCAGTAATCCCCGCTTAGCAAATCCCTCCAGATCCATGGACGATGGTGGACGGCAGGGGATAAAAAAAGCTCTATCTTCGGCCGAAGATCTTCTCCAGCTCCGCCGGAGATAAGGTGACGGCCGTCGGCCGGCCATGGGGGCAGGTCCGGGGGCTCGCGCAGGAGGAGAGGGCCCGGAGGAGGTCGTGCATCTCCTTCCAGCCCATCTCGTGGCCGGCCTTGATCGAGCCCCGGCAGGCGAGGAGCTTCAGGATCTCCTCCTTCGCCGTCGCCTCCGTCCCCACCTTCCCTAGGGCGAAGAGGTCCATCAGGACGTCGTGGACGGCTCCCGGGCTATCGAGCCTCCAGCCGATCGCGGGGACGGACCGGACGGTGTAGGCGTTCTTGCCGAAGGGCTGGACGTCGAAGCCCATCTCCGCCAGCGTCGAGCCCCACTCCTCCAAGAGAACCACCTCCTTCGGCGAGAGCTCCAGGGTGACGGGCTCGATCAGCTCCTGGGAGATGGTGTCGGATGCGTATTTCTTTGATAAGATCTCGTACCTGATCCTCTCGGCGGCGGCGTGCTGGTCCACCAGGACGAGCCCCTCGGGCCCCTCCGCTACGATGTACAGTTGGAGGGCCTGGCCGAGGACCCTCAGGCCGCCGGGGAGGGGCTCCGCCGCGAGCTCCAGGGCGAACCTGCTCCGGCCGGAGGCGAGGGGTAGGGTCCTCTGGAGATCGGACCCCTCCGAGCTGACGGATCCGCCGGGGATCGGACTATAACCCCCCCCCATCTCCTCCGCTTCCGTCCCCTCCACCGGGGTTCCCAGGACCGTCGGCTGGAGAGGCTTCGCGACCGGGGCGGCAGACGCCACCACACCAGCCTGGGATAGAGAGAGGCGGATCGAATCGGTGACCATCGCCACCACCTCATCCTCCCTCAAAAACCTCACCTCCATCTTGGCGGGATGGACGTTGACATCTACCTGAGAGGGATCGATCCGGAGGGAGACGACGGCGATGGGATGGCGGCCCGTCGGGATGAGGGTCCGGTAGGCCTCGGATACCGCCCTGGTGAGGGACCTCGATCTCACAAACCGGCCGTTGACGTAGGTCATGATCCAGTCGGGGCTGGATCGGGTGACGTTCTCCCTCCCAGCCGCCCCGGCGACGGATACGTTCCTCCCCTCTCCCTCGATGGGGACGAGGTTTCTTGCGACCTCCCTGCCGAAGATCCGGAGGAGGGGGTCGTTCCAGCTCTCGGACCTGACGGATTTGAAGATCGTCTTCTCGCCGCTGAAGAGCTCGAAGGAGACCTGGTGGTGGATGACGGCGTAAGAGGTGACGACCTCGACGATCTTAGCCAGCTCCGCCCTCCCGCTCTTGAGGTACTTCCGCCGGGCCGGGACGTTCTTGAATAGGCCCCGGACCTCGATCGACGTCCCGGCGGGTGCCCCCACATCCCTGACGTCGACGACCCTGCCGCCCTCGACCCTCACCATGGTACCGACGGCGTCGATCCCGCCGGACCGTAGCTTCGTCACCAGCTCGACGGTTTCGGCGACGCTGGCTATGCTGGAGAGGGCCTCCCCCCGAAACCCCAGGGTGGATATCCGCTCCAGGTCGTCTGCCTCCCTGATCTTGCTGGTGGCGTGCCTCTCGAAGGCCAGAAGGGCATCCTCCCGGTCCATCCCGGAGCCGTCGTCGGTGACCCGGATCAACCCCTTCCCCCCCTCCGCCACCTCCACCAGGATCTTCGTCGCCCCGGCGTCTATGGAGTTCTCGACGAGCTCCTTGACGACGGAGGCTGGCCTCTCGATCACCTCTCCGGCAGCGATCTTGTTTATGGCGTCCCGGCCGAGAAGCTTGATATTAGTCATCTCCTGTATGCAGCCTCCTCTTGTAATCTGATAGCTTGTTCAGGGCCTCCAGGGGGGTGAGGCCGTCGATCTCCAGCGCCATAATCTCCTCCAATATCTCGCCCTTATCGTCGTAGGAGGTGGAACCCTCCCCCATGAAGCCGCCGTTGTCATCGGCCCCCTCGACCGGGGGTCGGGGCTCGTCGAAGAAGATCAGCTGGGTGTACCTCGTCCCCCCCTTTCGAGGCCGTGGGCCGCTGGCCAGGGGCTCGATCACCGCCTCCCGCTCTATCTCCCGGAGGATCTCCTTCGACCTGGCCACCACCTCCTCAGGGACGCCGGCCAGCTTCGCTACGTGGATCCCGTAGCTCCGGTCGGTGGCTCCGGGGACGACGGTCCGGAGGAATACGACCGAATCCCCCTCCTCCTTGACGGCCATGTTGTAGTTCTTGACGCCGGGGAGGACCCCCGCTAGCTGGGTGAGCTGGTGGTAGTGGGTCGCGAAGACCGCCTTTCCTCGGACCCGGTTGTGGATATGCTCGGTGACTGACCAGGCGATGGCGAGGCCGTCGAAGGTGCTCGTCCCCCGGCCGATCTCGTCGAGGAGGATCAGGCTCTTGGAGGTGGCGGAGCCGAGGATCTTCGCCAGCTCCGTCATCTCGATCATGAAGGTGCTCTGCCCCGCCGAGAGGTCATCGTAGGCACCGACTCGGGTGAAGATCCTGTCGACCGGAGATATCGATGCGAAGGCGGCGGGGACGAAGGAACCGATCTGGGCGAGGACTACGGCGAGGGCGATCTGCCTCATGTACGTCGACTTGCCGGCCATGTTGGGGCCCGTCAGGATCAGAAAGCGGTTGCCTCTCCCGTCGAGGTGGACGTCGTTGGGGACGAAGCCGCCGCGCATCGCCCTCTCCAGGATCGGGTGGCGAGAGGCCCTCATGGAGATCTCCCCCTGGTCGTTCAGCTTCGGCCTCACAAACTCCCCATCGGCGGCCACGGCCGCCAGGGTGACTAGGACGTCCAATTCGCCCAAGGCCGCGGCCCTCTCTTGGATCTCCCGGGACCGGGCCGCCGCCTCCCCCCTCACCGAGAGGAATATCTCCTCCTCCAGGGACGCCGACCTCTCCTGGGCGGAGAGGACCCGAGACTCCATCTCCTTCAGCTCGGGGGTTATGAACCGCTCAGCCCCCGCCAGGGTCTGCTTTCGTATGTACTCCGGGGGTACCGCCGAGAGGTTCGCCTTCGTCACCTCGATGTAGTAGCCGAAGACGTTGTTGTACCCGACCCGGAGGGACTTTATCCCCGTCCGGTTCCGCTCCTGCCGCTCCATCCTGGCGATCCAGCCCCTCCCCTCTCGCAGCATCGAACGGAGCTCGTCCAGCTCGGGATCGTAGCCGTCCCGAATGATCCCCCCCTCCCGGATCGCTGAGGGTGGGTCGTCGGCGACGGCCCTCCCGATCAGGTCCGCCACCTCTCTCAGGTGGCCGATCTCGAGCCTCCCCCTCAGACCTTGAAGCATCTCGGCTCTCGCCCCCTTCAGGATCTCGACGACCCGGGGGAGCCGCTCGATCGAGCCCTTTAGAGCTGCCAGGTCCTTCGGGGAGGCGGTCCCGCAGGAGGTCCGGGCGACGACCCGCTCCAGGTCGCCTCCTCCCTTCAGGGCCTCCCGGAGGTCTGCCCTCAGCATGGCGTCGCCCACCAGCTCCTCGACGGCGTCGAGGCGGCTCTCAATATCTTCCGGGGACAGGAGAGGCATCTGAAGCCACTTCCGGAGGGTCCTCGATCCTCCGGGGGTGGAGGTCTCGTCCAGGAACTCGACTAGGGAGCCCCGTTTGGACCTGTCCCGGATGTTCCGGAATATCTCCAGGTTCCTCAGGGTTGTATCGTCGAGGACCATGAAATCCTCCGGCGAGTAGATCCTGACCTCGGCGATGTGGTCCAGGGCCGAGAGGCGGGCAGACTGGAGGTAGGATAGGACGGCACCGCAGGCCCTCGCCGCCGCGGGGAGGCCGGGGAGGCCCCACCGATCGACCCTCTCTCTGCCGAAGTGGTCGGCGAGGCGGGTCCGCGCCCCCTCCAGGTCGAAGTCGGCGTCCTCGAGCCGCTGGACGAGCGCCCCGGAAAGCTCGCCGATGAGGGGGGAATCGGCAGATCTCGCGACGAGGCATTCGCTGGGCCGGAACTTCGCGATCTCCGCCGTGAGCTTTCCGCCATCGGCCGAGAATTCCGTCGCGAGGAACTCGCCGGTGGAGACGTCAAGAAAGGTGAGGCCGATCCTGCCGTCCTCCTCGAATACGGACGCCAGATAGTTGTTCGACCCCTCCTCCAGCATCGAAGGCTCGATGATCGTCCCGGGGGTGATGACCCGGATTATCTCCCTTTTGACGAGCCCCTTCGCCTTCTTGGGGTCCTCCACCTGCTCGCAGATGGCGACCTTGTAGCCGGCTCCGACGAGCTTGGGGAGGTAGGCGTCGAGGGCGTGGTGGGGGATCCCGGCGAGGGGGATTCTGTTCCCCTCCTTGTCTTTCTGGCGGGAGGTGAGGGTGATCTTGAGGACCCGGGCCGTGATCTCGGCGTCGGCGCCGAAGGTCTCGTAAAAGTCGCCCATCCGAAAGAGGAGGACGGCGTCGCCGCACTGCTCTTTCATCCCGAAGTACTGGTCCATCAGGGGAGAGATCTTGGCCATGGCCTATCCGGAACCGAGGATGAGCTAGTACATCATATCGGTTTCGGCTCCGGGGAGGAGAAGAAAGACTCTGAGGCGATCCGACAACAGATCGCCGTCCAGAGGATCATTTAAATTTCAACCCGGTGACGAAGTCGCTTGAGCAATAATATTTGCAGTAGCAGTCGCTGAATGGATGGCAGATCCTGAAGGGGCGGATGTGAACGCCGCTCCAGTAATGGGGTCCCACAAAGGGGAACCCGGGCCTGTGAATCGAGTATAGCTGAGGATGGCTCGGACCAAATGAAGACCTAGATGGCAGGTCTCCTCCCACCCATGGACTTCCGAACCCCTGCTCAAATCGCCACTCTGCCGCAGCCTCTCCCGGCCGCATCTCTACGCCGCTTTCTACCGCGTGAGCTGCAGCAACCCCCATCAAGGATATGATGAGGACCATCGATAACATAATCTTATTCATCCCCGCTGCATCCCCTTTTTTTTATCCCTTTGTTTTGATCTATCATATAAAGGAAGCTCCCCTATCCCCATGCAGAAGTTATACCCTCCGCAGATAAGAATCTATCTTTTGTGAGGAAAGGGGCTAGTCCGTCCCGGTGGTGCTGATCTCGCAGCCGCCGATCGAATCGCCGTAACCCAAGCCGCCTCAGATCTTCGGCTAGTCTAAAATAGGCGGCTTATATCTCGCGGGCGAATTTTTAGATAGAGGGTTCGGCCCTTTCCTGAGGGTGGCCTTCAGGGGCCACAGGATGCTGAAATCTATAGGCTTTGCCGTAGGGATCGGCCGGCCCATCTCCTCCGCCGACGTATAACGGCAGATGAGACGGGCGAGCTCTAAGGTCGGTCCCGGCTAATGGGATGCCGCTGATCCTCCCATCTTCACCAATACCACGCAAATCCCCAGGGCCAGGAATATCCCCAAGGTCTCCAATAGCTCCAAGATACGTAACTCCAGGAATATGAGTAGGGCGTTGTGTAGTAGTAATATACAGGGGCGCTATAAGTTGGCGGATGGGATGCCGGAGGGTGGTGATATCCCGGGGGATGGCCTTTGTCTTTGTGCCCCGGAGGATGCCCGCCTGGAGTCGCAACGCAGATCGATGCTGTTATCAAAGAAAGCAGAGCGAGAGACAGCATCAATTTGGTAACCATGCTTCGGTTCATTATACCTCATCTCCCCTAACGTTCCAATCGTACTATGCCAGCATCTATGCCAGCGTCGCTATATAAACTCCAGCTTTATGTAGCATTCATCTGAATCTGATGTAAAGTGAGCTAAAAAAAGCTGGGTCCAGCCCTCCTCCGTGATGCCATCGCAGCCTACATTTATTCCGCGATTTTTATCTATCTGCCGCGAGATCCCCGGAGATGCTCTTCCGCCGTTCCCCCCACCTCAGATCCCTCCGCCCCGCGGATATAAAATTTGAGAACAGGTCGAGCTCGACGCAGGAGCGGATGTGAAGGATAGAGCGGGGAACTATCAAGATCAGTTATCGAGGGGCGGTTCTGGAGGGGAGGAGGCCTGCATCAAGAGTTTTCCAGGAGACCCACATTATTCGCCCTTCTCCTCTCCGGCCGATCTCGATACCGGCGTCGCCTCCAGAAAGGGTCTAAAACTTCAGCTCCATCCCCAGGATAGTCTCGGTGGAGGTGACGCCGTGGATCTCCCGGACCTTCAGGACGATCATGTTCAGATCGGCTATCCCCTCCACGTCAGCTATGGCGATGAAGTCCGTCTCCCCGTAGACCGGGACCACCTCCCGGACGCCCCTGATCGCGGTGAGGGCGTCATAGACCGCCTTCTCAGACCCGGGCTCTGCGTTGACCATGACGAAACCTTTCAACCTCGATCCCCTCCTGTTCTTGAAGATTTATTTTTGGATCTCTCCCTATATCAGCCTTCGCCGGGCCGGTCAGCCCCGCCCCCCTCTCCGGGGAGGACGCCTCCGAACTCCGCCCGGATCGCCACCTCCATGATCACCCTTCTCAGGGCCTCGATCTCCCTCTCGACGGCGATCGATGGCTCCATATTCGCCGCCTCCATCAGGGCTCCCAGGGCCTCCTCCAGACACCCCATCCCCACCAGGACGGTGGCGAGGTTCCGGAAGTCGGTGGGCTCCGGCTCGATGGCGATGATCTTCTCGTAAGTCTCGAGGGCCTCCTCGAACCTCCCCATCGCCCGGAGGACGAAGGCCCGGTTCCTGAGGGCCTCGCTGCTTTCGGGATCGGCCTGGAGGGCCCGATTGTAGGCGTCAAGGGCCTCCTCGGGCCTCCCCAGCCTGAAGAGGGCGACTCCCTTGTTGTTCCAGGCGTCGGCGTTCTCGACGTTCATCTCCAGGACCTGATCGAAGAGGCCGATGGCATCCTCGAACTCGTTCCTCCTAACCCGGTCCATCCCCTTGTGGACTAGGATCTTCTCCTTAGACTTCATGGGACCTGCCTCACATGTAACCCTGGATGGGAGCGGACTCCTCCGATCCGGCCTTTCTCCCGCCCGGTTTTTTGATCTCGCCGAACTGCCGCTCATACTCCTTGATGTGGCTGTTCAGCCAGTCAGCGAGCTCCTTTGCTGCCAGCGGGGAGAGGATCAGCTCCGCCTCCACCCTCCTCTCCATGACGCTCACCTGCCGCCCCTCCTGGACGACGGCCTTCGGCGAGTCGTTGTAGAAGGCCATCCTGAAATCGTAGGGGCTGTGGCCGCCCATAGCCCCCACGGCGTAGATCTGTCTGAACTTATCGCCCTTAATGATCTCCAAAGAAAACTCCATGGTGGCGAGTTCACCCTCAAGCTTAAAATAACTGATGACCTGCCCCAAAAGCCCCCGCCCCTCCGACCGGACCCCTCTGGCAGAAAAACTAAATAGAAAGACCTCGTAGTAGTTTATGAGGCGCGAGCAGAAGACCAAGAAGGTCGGCAGTCTCCGTGAAAGGAGCGTCGGATAAAAGACCGGCGATTTGCGGCTCGGCGCCTCCCAAAAGCCTTTTCAGAATAACTTGTTCTATGCCTGAGATCTGCCTCTAGGCTTTCCAACATCCTCCAGGAGAGGGCCTTGGGGCCACGCTCCGTCCTTCTCCACCTCCTTCCCTCGGGCCTTCCCCCGGGGGCCGAGGATATCCCCCTCCTCGAGGCCCTCAGGCGGCGCCTAGATCTCGGCTTAAGGCGAGAGGGCCCCACATAATTTGAAACGATACGGTTTATTTAGTATCAGATCACAACCCGATCCGATAAATTCAGATCAAGGTGAAGAGATGGACGAAGAGTTCAGAGAAGCGGTAAGGTTCCACGGCCACTCCTGCCCCGGCATCGCCATAGGCTACCGGGTGGCCAAGTACGTCAAGAACCACTACGAGAGGTCCGAGGACGAGGAGCTCGTCGCCATCGTCGAGAACAGCTCCTGCAGCGTCGACGCCATCCAGGCCCTCCTGGGCTGCACCTTCGGCAAGGGGAACTTCATCTTCCAGGACCACGGAAAGCACGTCTACACCTTCTACTCGCGAGACCACAACAAGGCGATTCGGATCTACTTCAAAAACGTCCTCCCCCGGACTGACCCCGCCGCCATGAAGCGGTTCTTCGCAGGGGAGATGGCCCCCGAAGAGAGGAAGAAGTTCCTGAAGCTCCGGGAGGAGGCTATAAACTACATCCTCACCGCCCCCGACGAGGATCTGTTGGTGGTCCGGGAGGTCGATATCCCCGCGCCGCCGAGGGCCCGGATTCACCCATCCATCGAGTGTCAGGAGTGCGGCGAGGCGTTCATGGAGGTCCGAGGGCGGACCGCCGACGGCAAGATCGTCTGCGAGGAGTGTTATCAGAGGCTCGGGGCCTGAAGTATTTTTATTTCTTTTGATCTAAATTGAGATCTTCTGGAGGTCTCGGCCCACCTCGACCTCGACGCCGGGACCGATGGCCGAAAGGACGGCCCGGACCATCTCATCTTCGCGGCCGATCGTCTGAGGATAGAGGTGGATGAGGACGACTCTTTTAACGCCAGAGCCGTTGAAGGTCAGGCCGAGCCGCCGGGGCGTCGAGTGGTTGGTGACGACGAAGGGCTCGGGAAAGGAACACTCGTGGACGAGGAGGTCGGCGCCCGCCGCGAGGGCCCTCATCGGCGGCGCGGGCTCGGTATCCCCGGAGTAGACGACAGCCTTCTCTCCAGACTCGATCCGATATCCGAGGGCCGGAATGCTGTGGACCGCCTCGCCCGCCCTGATCTTCATTCCTCCGAGGGTGAACTCGTCGCCGGGATGAACGATGGTGAAGGAGACGTCCAGGTCCGCGAGGTAAGAGTAAAGCCCCCGGACCGTCTCAAACCACGCCTCCGTCCCCTCGGGCCCGAAGACATCCATCGTGTCCACGCCGAGGAGCCACCGGGCCTTGGCGAGGGGTAAGAGGTCGGAGACGTGGTCGAGGTGGAGGTGGGTGAGGAGGACGACATCGATATCCAGGGGTGAGACCCCTGCCTCCGCGAGCCGCAACAGCGCGCCTGCACCACAGTCGAATAAAAGGGGATCTTCTCCACCCACCAGGAGCCCCGCCTGGGCCCGGCCCGAATGGGGTATCCCGACCCCGGTTCCAAGAAGGGTCACCTCCAGTTCCATGAGGAGATATTGGGGTTCGATGGTAATAGAGATTGCCGACGGCCCTGACCGATCGGATTTAAGTATCTCCAAAGAATCAGGTCTTGGAATCGATAAACTGAGATCAAGATCGATCAGGGTGATATTTTGAAGGAGAACGTCATCAAGGACCCGGGGCTTGCCGATAAGGGCAAAAAGAGGATCGAGTGGGCGAGGAGACATATGCCCGTCCTCCAGAAGATCAGGGAGGAGTACGCCGCCGAGCGTCCCCTCGAAGGGGTCAAAGTCGTCGCCTGCCTCCACGTCACCGTCGAGACGGCGAACCTGTTGTCGACCCTGACTTCGGGCGGAGCTGAGATCGCCGTGGCGGGGTCCAACCCCCTCAGCACCCAGGACGACGTGGCCGCGGCCCTCGCCGAGGATGGTATGTACGTCTACGCCTTCCACGGTGAGAACGACCAGGAGTACTACGACTGCATCAACCGGGCCCTGGAGATCCGCCCCCACGTCACCCTCGACGACGGCGCCGACACCATCGCCACCATCCACCGGGACCGGCGGTACCTGGCAAGCGAGATCCTCGGTGGGTGCGAGGAGACGACGACAGGAGTGATAAGGCTCCGGGCCCTCGCCGATGCAGGAAAGCTCATGTACCCGGTGATAGCCGTCAACGACGCCGAGACGAAGATGATGTTCGACAACCGGTACGGGACCGGCCAGAGCACCATCCATGGGATCATGAACGCCACCAACTTCCTCTTCGCCGGAAAGACCGTCGTCGTCGGAGGCTATGGATGGTGCGGCCGCGGCCTGGCCACGAGGGCGAGGGGGATGGGCGCAAACGTCGTCGTCGTCGAGGTGGAGCCCAGGAAGGCCCTGGAGGCGGCGATGGACGGCTTCCGGGTGATGTCGATGACCGCGGCGGCGCCCCTGGGCGATCTATTCGTCACCGTCACCGGGAACGTCTCCGTCATCCGGAGAGAGCACGTCGAGCTGATGAAGGACCAGGCGATCGTCGCCAACAGCGGCCACTTCAACGTCGAGATAGACATCCCGGCCCTCGAAGAGATGGCAAAGGAGAAGGGCGAGGTCCAGGAGAACGTGATGGAGTACAGGATGGCCGACGGCCGGAGGATCTACCTTTTGGCGGAAGGCCGGCTGATCAACCTCGCTGCCGCCTACGGCCATCCGCCGGAGGTGATGGACATGAGCTTTGCCAATCAGGCCCTCTCCGTCCGGTACATAGCCGAAAACGGCCGAAATCTGGACCGGAAGGTTTACTCCGTCCCCTCGGAGATCGATAAGAGGGTGGCAGCCCTCAAGCTCGCGGCGATGGGGATCGAGATCGAGTCCCTGACTCCAGAGCAGGAGAAGTACCTCCACAGCTGGGAGACGGGGACCTGAGGGGGACGGGATATGGACCTGAAGAGAGAGGCGGTCGAGGCGTACCTCCGGTGCCTCGCCGGGGAGGACGCGGTCCTCGTCGGGATGAGGAAGCTCGGCGAGACGGTGGCTACGACGGAGGACGTCAAGGGCTTCGGGTACGGTAGCCCCCTCCTCCTGGAGTACAGGTCGGGGGGAAGGGCGATGTCCGCGGTCCTCTCGACGATGCGGGTCCAGGAGGGGTTCGGCCACGACCACTTCTCCGACCGGGCCCAGGTCCTCCTCTGGCAGCACTCCGCCTTCGGAGGCCTCCCGAAACACGCCAGGTCGGTGGACGTCGGGTACTTCGACTCCGAAGGCCGCCTCACCTCCTGCGGCGATGCCCGGGAGTTCTTCATCCTGATGGAGAAGATCGATGGGAAGGAGTACTTCTTCGACCTGGAACGGGTGAAGGAGGAGGGGGCGACGGATTTGGACCTGAAGCGGGCCGAGGTCCTCTCGACCTACCTCGCCAGCATCCACGCGGAAAAGAAGGACTCTCCCGCCCTCTACCGCCGGAAGATAAGAGAGACCGTTGGCCACGGCGAGTGCATCATGGGGATCCTCGACGACTACCCGGCGGGACCCGAGTTCCTGGAGCCCGGCGAGCTGGCGGCGATAGAGAAGAGGTGCGTCGACTGGAGGTGGCGTCTTCGGGAGAAGACCGGCCGGCTCTGCCAGGCCCACGGCGACTTCCACCCCTGGAACGTGATGTTCCGGTCGGGGACGGACTTCTCGGTCCTGGATCGGTCCCGGGGGGAGTGGGGTGAGGCGGCCGACGACGTCACGGCGATGACGACGAACTACATCTTCTACTCCGTCCAGAAGAGCCTGCAGCTCGAAGGCGGCCTAGCAACCCTATTCGAGCTATTCTTCGAGAACTACCTCGACAAAACGGGGGACGAGGAGCTCCTCTCGGTGATCGCCCCCTTCTTCGCCTTTCGGATGGTCGTCGTCGCAAGCCCCACCTGGTACCCTCTCCTGACGGGAGACGTCCGGAGGACCCTCTTCAACTTCCTGGAGAACGTCCTCGACGCCGAAGAGTTCGACTACAAGCGGGTCAACCGCTACCTAGAAGCGCCGCGGATCTGAGATGGCGGCCCGATACGCCTTCGAGCTCTCGGGGGAGCACCCGACGATCCCCCGGAGCGAGGCGCTCGCGCTGCTCGCGGTCACATCGTCGGGGTATCAGGTCGTCGCCGAGGGCGAACGCTCCCTCGTCATCGAGGCTCGGGACCTCGACTTCCCGCGAATCGGAGCGAGGATGGGGATGGTCCACCGGGTCGTCGAGGTCGCGGCCGAGGGGGAGCCGACGCCCGAGGGCGTAGCCGAGGCGGCCGCTGGACTGGACCTTCCCGATAGATCATACAGGGTCAGGGCGAAGCGGCTCGGCGGCGCGCCCCTCGGAAGCGACGAGGTGGAGAGGATGGTCGGCTCGGTCCTCTGGAGGCGTGGATACCATGCCGACCTGGCAGCCCCCGAAGTCGAGATCCGGGCGATCGTCACCGCCGAGCGGCTCTATCTCGGCCGGGAGGTCGCCCGCGCCGATCGGACCGGCTTTCGGGACCGGCGCCCCCACAAAAAGCCCTTCTTCCACCCGGGGGCGATCCTCCCCAAGCTCGCCAGGGCCCTCGTCAACCTCTCCTGCGTGAGGGAGGGCGAGCGGCTCCTCGACCCCTTCGCCGGTACCGGAGGATTTCTGGTGGAGGCGGGGCTGATGGCGGTCCGGGGCCTGGGGGTCGATGTCCAGGAGGAGATCGTCCGGGGCTCCGCCACCAACCTGGCGGGGCTCGACACCGCCCTCATCGTCGGGGACGCCATGAGGCTCCCCCTGAAGGACGAATCCATCGAGGCCGCCGTCTCCGACGCCCCCTATGGGAGGTCGGCCCTGATCCAGGCGGGATCGCGAGACGAGCTTCTGGCTGGAAGCCTCGCGGAGCTGCGGCGGGTCCTCGTCCCCGGCAGGAGGACGATCTATGTCGACGACCGGCCCGTCGGTGGAGCCATCGAGGAGGCCGGATTCGAGATTTTGGAAGCTCATCAGGAGAGGGTACACCGGAGCCTGACGAGGCATATATTCGTCTGCAGGTGAGGAAGAGGACGCCAAAGATTTTTACGGAGGCTCCAAGGACGG
This sequence comes from Methanosarcinales archaeon Methan_01, assembly GCA_001602645.1. GTDB lineage: Archaea > Halobacteriota > Methanosarcinia > Methanotrichales > Methanotrichaceae > Methanocrinis. Next base: position 34,758 of record LUYE01000030.1, on the reverse strand, counting down.
GGCGGAGGTCCGGCGGGCGGCGCAGAAAATTGAGGCTGCTTTAAAACTTGCGTGCTCGGAGATGACACGCCGTTTAAGTTATTCGAATCGAGCGAGGGCGTCGATGCGACCGGAGTCGGTCTCCTCCAGGCACATAAGGGCGACCTCTCTTATGTTCTCCAGAGCCTCGTCTACGGTCTCGCCGTAAGAATGACAGCCCTTGAATTGTGGGCAGCTCGCGATGTAATACCCGTCCTCGTCTATTTCGATGATTATGGGCAGGTGCAGTTTTCTGACTTCCGCCGACATCAGTCTGATATATCGCTCTCCCCATTAAAGACGCTTTTCCCGAAGGGTTCCTGCTCATGAATCCCTCAAAGCTCAACCCCCTTTATCAAAACGTGATTTCTCAAAACGCTCTCAGCGAACCTGTCGCCCTCGTTTTTCATAGCTTCCCACCTGTAATAAGGTATCACCGTGAGCTGCGCCTCCCGCCCCAGCGCCGACTCAATCTCCAGAATGCGATCCCGGTCGACATCGGACTCCTCGCCGATCACCAGGAGGTCGAGGTCGCTATGCTCGTCGAGGCTCCCGGAGGCGAAGCTCCCGTAGATAGCGAGGGAGGTGCAGCCCTCGGCTATCCCCTCCGCGCCGAGATCCTTGAGCCTGAAGATGTGGTAGGCCCTCAGGATCTCCTTCGCGGCGAAGTCCTCCCTCTTCAGCCGAAAGAGCCGGAGGTTTCCCATCGTCCTCTCCGAGATCAGGCCATCTTCTGCCAGGCGGTCGCAGTACTCCTTGGCGCTTCCCGGACTGATCTCCAGCTCTCGCGCGAGCTCGTTGAGGTGGACCTCTCCAGAGGGGTGGACCAGAAACCACTCCAGCACCCTGAAGCCCACGAACTTTCTCAGCCATTCCATTCAATAGAATGAATGATCGTTCAGTTAATAAAATTATCGTTCAATTTGATTTGGTTATGGGTGATACGCCACCGGCAAACCGATGATCCCAATGACGGGGCTCTCCGGCGGCGCGGTCCAGGGCGGCAAGTCTTCGGCCAATTTTATTCTGAGAGTAGTATATGGGCGAGCGGCGCAGAAAATTTGGGGCAGCTGCATAACGACGTGGTCAGAAACGTCGCAAGGCACCCCTCAAAGACGAATCCATCGATGCCGCCGTCTCCGACACGCCCCCCGCGGGAGGTCGGCCCTGATCCTGGCCGGAAGCCTCGCGGAGATGCGGCGGGTCCTCATCCCAAATACGTCGACGACCGGCCCGTCGGCGGGGCGATCGAGGGGGCGGGGTTCGAGATTTTGGAAAGCTCATCAGGAGAGGGTGCACCGGAGCCTGACGAGGCATATATACGTCTGCAGGTGAGGAAGGAACCGCCATAGCCGGGTATTCGCCGCACGTCCTCGGATCCCGGTTAGGGGATCAACAGGCCCATAGCAGCGTCGAGGATGCGCCAGATCGTCCACGAGGGCACGGTGAAGACGGGGATCCAGAGGGGTTACGGGCGCGATAGGGAAGGCAAACCCCTTTGCGTCGTCGCCCGCACACCTCGAGGCACTTCCCCGCCGTCCGGACCCTCGACCTGGGCATCCCCCACAACTATCTGCAGCCCCAGGTCGCTCACACCGACCTAAAGACGACCTCGATGTACCAGAAGGCCGACATCAACCACCGGCGAAAGAGCCACGAGAGTTTTGAGATCTGGAGGATAACCGCCCGAAAATCTCGATCGACGATACATAAGCAGCTTTGGCTGCGCGAGGTTGTTCTGCATCATCACCGTCCTGGGTGGTTCTCCCCCAGAAGATCTTGGAATTTCTCCTGGGCACCACCCAGGTTGCGTTTATCGGATTGAGCGGTACCGAGGTTCAAGAGAGCCAAAGCTACGCCGCTATGGTTTATGGCGTTGATAATCACCTCCGTATCTGGATCCATCCAGAGGACACTCCGGCCCCCATCCCAGCAAAGAAACCGGTTCTATCGGCCCTATTATGAGATTTCAGCCGTGAGTTCTGCATGAGGAGATACGTCGGTTATCTGGTTGTCATCTCGGTCCAGATCCTGCTCGGAAAAATCGTAGTATATATAAATTTTACCCCATTGTTGGTCCTGATAACATAATACTATTTAAGCATAACGTCGAGGCAGATACATGCTCTATTAAAACTATGTGTCCTATCGCTATGAATGGATAAAACGATATCTATTAATGCTATAAAAATGAGAATATACATAAAGTTAATCGTAATTTATTAATAGTAGTTATCATATCTACAGCAATTAATGGTTATTGTAAATGACCATTAGGAGAAGAACTCATGGAAAAAGGAATATGTCTTGTTGATCATTTTGTCAACAAAATGACACTGGGTGGCGAACTTGGATGGTTTGTACGGGATTACAATCCGTCAACCGGTTATCAATGGAGATATCTGCCGGACGATTCAGGGCGGTTTGATTTAGTCGAAGAAATTACACTCCATCCTTCCACTGATGCCGTAGGTGTTCCAGGATTTAGGATTTGGAAGTTTAAGGCTAATAGAGAATGCAAAGGCTCTTTGATATTTGAGCTTTATCCGCCGGGCCGACAAGAGCCGGTTCAGAGGTTAAGGGTCGAAATCGAAGTGGAAAAGTGATCACATTTCAATAAATATATTTTTTACGTGTTTAGCTTGCCAGGCTCGATTTCAGCATCTGTAGACTATTGAGCCCATTTTGCTCCCATGTTGCCAGGACGGTCATAACACGTTCATGAATTGACGTTCCTTTGTTATTGCGCAACGTACCAACGATCTTCCTCAGAACGACATGCTCGCGCAGTGCTCTTTCTGCTCTATTATTGGTCGGCTCGAGGCCAGGGTTTATGACAAATGTGAACCAGTACTCGAAGCCGTTGCTAATTTTGCCAACAACATAAGCACTAAGCGCATCGCGCTTGAGATGAAGGTAAGCGAATCTACAGTAAAGCGAGTCTGGAGGTATTGGATGAAAAACCGCAAGCTGCTGCCAATTAAAAAATTTGGCAGGAAGTCACAAGACCTAGATGGGGAATCCGTCGATTTAATACTTGAAATCCACAAAAAGCAAAGATTGGGCGCAAGACGTCTCGAAAAGATCATCGAATTCGAACATGATATCCATATCCCCCACAACAAGATCCACAAGGTCCTTCTTGAACACGGTTTGGCAAATGAGAGCAAGAATAAGAAGAAACGTAGAAAGGCCTGGATAAGATACGAACGCGAACTCAGTTTGACGGCAGTACATCTCGATTGGCATACCTCCAAGATCAACGGCAAAGAGCTTTGTGTGGTCCTTGATGACAGCTCCAGATGTATCCTCGCAGGAAATGAATTCGACGCGGCGACCGCAGAAAACAGCATCAATCTAGTTCAAGAAGTACTGGATCGCTTCAGAGAAATAAGAAAAATAGAACAAGTGATTACCGATCACGGAAGCCAATTTTTCGCTAACAAGACAGACAAGAATGGTGAGAGCAACAGTAGATTCTCATTATTTCTAGAAGAAAATAATATCAAGCACATCAAAGCTCGCGTCAAGCATCCGCAGACGAATGGCAAAATCGAAAAATGGTACGATACGTACGAGAAATATCGATTCCAGTTCGAGAATTTTGACAAATTCGTGAATTGGTACAACACAGTGAGGTACCACGAGAGCCTAGACACGGATCACTATCTAATGACCCCAGATGAGGCGTTCTGGACGAGATTACCGGAAGAATGCAAGTTGAACATGTTCCTGGAGAGAATGGAGAGTGAATTAAATGCAGGCAAATAAATTTAGAATCATTCAAGAGGTATATAAAGTCAAAACATTCGGGACTACACAGACATAAGACCTTAAAGAAAAGTATATATGCAAAATAGTTTAATAGTAAAAGGATCTTATGAATAGGATTCTGGGCCTGTTGCTGGCGATATCGATTACGTGCGCCTATACCACATACTGTGAAGAGGCAGCCTATGTTTTTGGAGAATCCGGCTCGGTGAAGCTGGACCAGTACTCGCTATCGGAAATCAACGGTTCAGAGATCGCGACCTTCACCGTAACCAGCGAATCTGGGGATGCGGCGGAGAGAACCATCTGTCCAGGGAAGAGAGATTTAGCTTCCATAAAAATAGAGATCGAGAAAAGGGTGGAAGTGGGCAACGAGAAAGTCATCAATAAAGCAACCTCGTTGGCGCAACGATTCCCAGGCGATCATTCGGTGGAACAGGTTTGCGAAATCTTCGGATACCTTAAAAATAGCTGGAATTATACGGGAGATCCCCGATGCGGAGATTATTACCGTTATGCAAATGAAACCATCCGGCTGGGAGAGGAGATCGGCCGGGCTGGGGCTGGAGATTGCGATGATTTTGCCATCATTATGGCGGCTTTTATTGAGAATATAGGCGGAACAACCAGGATCAATCTGGTTCATGATGAATCCCAGGGGCATGCATACACCGAGGTGTGCATAGGCAAACTTAATAGCTACGATAATAAAGTTAATAAAACAGTCATCTGGCTGAGCGAGGAATACAACACAGATACCATATATGTGCATGTGGACGAATTCGGCTATGTCTGGCTGAACCTGGATTGGTGGGCTGACCACCCGGGCGGCCCCTATTATCCAATTGATAATCATGAGATATTCGTTCGGGTAAACCCCGATCTCCCGGTGGTCCCATTGAGCCCGCCTAACATACCACCCGAGCCGGTCATCTCATACGAGCCCGAAGAACCCAACGCCAGAGAGCCGATAATCTTTGACGCATCCCAGAGCTACGACCTCTATGGAGAGATTGCAGACTACGAGTGGGAGTTCGGGGATGGTGGAAGGGAGACCGGCCCCGTCGTCAATCATACTTACCAAAGCGGCGGAGCTTACTCGGTGACGCTCGAAGTGACCGACGACGAGGGGAAAGAGAACCGCATCATCTCCTCGATCGAGGTGAACGAGCCCCCCGTGGCCGAGTTCGGCTATTCGATCGAGGACAAAAGATCGGGATATCTTGTAACCTTTGACGCCTCGGAAAGCCATGACGAAGAGGACGGAGAAGTCACCTCATTCGCGTGGAGCTTCGGGGAAGGACATACGACCGTGGAGCTATCCGATGGTCTGGCAACCAATTTTTACCCGAGGAGCGGCATCTTCAACGTGAGTCTGACCGTCAGAGACGGCAAAGGTGCCCGGGGGGTCAAATCGATACCCATAAAGATAAATGTTCCGCCTATTGCGAAATTTTCCGTCAATAATAGTGAGCCAAACGTTGGGGAAGAGGTCGCCTTTGACGCATCCGATAGCCATGACACCGACGGCAACATCACCGAATACCGGTGGGATTTTGGCGATGGAGAGAACGCAACAGGCCCCTCCACCATCCATGATTATTCGAAAGGTGGATATTTTATAATAAAGTTGGAAATAATAGACGACGACGCAGCAGAAAACAGCACCACCAGGGATGTCAAAGTGAATAAGCCACCAATAGCATCCTTCTCCTACGCCCCTCCAGACCCCCAGGAGGACAGCGTAGTGACCTTTGATGCGGGCCAGAGCGAAGACCAGGACGGCAGGATAGTCGACTATCTCTGGGATTTCGGGGAGGGAGGACGCAAACAAGGGTACGCCTGCGTCGATTATAGATATATTAAAAAAGGCATATATTCCGTTGTCCTGACCATAACCGACGACGATGGGGCTAAAAGCACATACTCCAAAGAGGTGACCGTCGAAGAGATAGAGGCGTCAGTCGTCGAAGATCACCGAGCAGATCGAGAGGTCTTGACCGAACCGGATAAAACAAACCTCGACGGGTGGAGCCGAACCTTCGGAGGGTCCGGCCAAGATGGGGGATATTCGGTCGAGCAGACGGAAGATGGAGGCTACATCATAACAGGCAGGACCCTCGATAACTTCGGCGGGGACGATCTCTGGTTGATCAAGACGGACTCCTCCGGATACAGGGTATGGGACAGAACATTCGGTGGGGAAGGGGCCGATTGGGGGTATTCGGTCGAGCAGACGGACGACGGAGGCTATATCACAACGGGCTATACCTGCGATAACCTCGGCGGCAAAGACGTCTGGCTGATCAAGACGGACTCTTCCGGATACAGGGTATGGGACAGAACATTCGGTGGATCGGGCCAGGATGGAGGAAATTCGGTCGAGGAGACGGAAGACGGAGGCTATATCATAACAGGCTATACCCTTGACAACTTCGGCGGGGACGATCTCTGGCTGATCAAGACGGACTCTTCCGGATACAGATCATGGGACAGAACCTTCGGGGGGAAGGGCCAAGAACAGGGATATTCGGTTCGGCAAACGTCTGACGGCGGCTACATCATGACGGGCCGGACCATAGATGCGTTCGGAGGGGATGACTTATGGCTGGTCAAGACTGACTCCTCCGGATATCGGGCATGGGACAGAACCTTCGGCGGTGAGGGTGCCGATTGGGGCCATTCAGTCCAACAGACGGCCGACGGAGGCTACATCATAACAGGTTACACCCACGATGCCTTCGGCGGCAAAGACGTTTGTCTGATCAAGACGGACTCATCCGGATACGGAGAATGGGAGAGGGCCTTCGGAGGAGCCGGGGAAGAGGAGGGCCATTCGGTCCAGCAGACGACCGACGGAGGCTACATCATAACAGGTTATACCCTCGATAACTTCGGCGGGGACGATCTCTGGTTGATCAAGACGGACTCCTCCGGATATCGGGTATGGGACAGGACCTTCGGAGGAGCAGGTCTGGAGGTGGGATTCTCGGTTCAACAGACGGCCGAAGGTGGCTACATCGTAACTGGCTATACCCTCGATAACTTCGGCGGTAGCGACGTCTGGCTGATCAAGACGGACAAAAATGGGAATCTCATCGGCTGAATAAGAAGGTTGGAATAGATATGTATCTATGAAAATATCTGATCTAGAGAGATACTTGAGGTGGGCGCGGATGTACAGAAACGATGTCGAGACCATCGGGCTTAGGTCGCTGATAGCAGCAGCTTTAATATTGATCCTCGTTCCGATCTATTCAGCGGCAGCTGAAATGGGCAATGAGACTGAGACGGCTGACCAGCCTGGTGCCTTGGTGTTGGTGCCATCAAACCCGGATGTCACGGGAGAATGGAGGCTTATCCTGGAGGATAATGCTACCAGGTATGCCAATTTGACCCTTTATCAGGTCGAAGATGTCGTCTTCGGATTGGGAGACCTGACCTCGGAGAATTCGACGCGGGCGGTGACCGCTGGCGGATCATTTGAAGAAAACCTCCTGGAGCTATTCTTTATCTCTCACGAAGAAGACCTGATCCTAAGGCTCGTCTCCGTCGTCGATGGAGGATGCCTCTCGGGAGACTACCGGGGCTACTCCAAGGAAGGCGAGGAGATGCGGGGGGAAGCTTCAGGGTGCATGTACGTATCAGGCGAAACTAAGTCTCTGCCTGTGCCCGACCCGGATCCAATCTATATCGACTGGAGTTCGTGGTTCGATTGGTATTGGTACAATAAATGGCATTTCGATCAATTCCCTTAGAGGATTGCCTTTTCATTTCGGACAGAGGATATAATCTAGATCAAAGGGTGGCGTCGTATTATGCCGGAGGATAAGAGCTGGAGCTGGATCGATGGGGCGTTCAAAAAGAGACCTATTCCATATCCCTACGTTTCGCTGATCATTTTTATTTGCTGCTATTTAATTTATATATTTTTGAGCATGCTTGTCGAGAGTTTCCCGGATTACCACGACTGGGATGCGAATATTAAAAGGAAGATATTAATTACCAGTCTTTTAGTTGCTTATGGTATGGCAGGAGTCAAATACTTCATAGATAATGTTCGTGGAGTCTTCAAGATGATGGAGCCGGCTCCAGGATGCCAGAAAAAGATCGCTGCCCTGAATGTCCAGCTCGAAGATAGGTTCACAAAATCCAAAAGGTTTTATATAATACTATTCCTTGTTATTAGTCCATTCTATGGGATAGATCTGATGCGCGGTGAGGTTCGTTCGTATCTCTTAACAGAATACAGATTGACGGGATCGTTATCCATCGATAGCATAACGCTCGACATATTCAATAATATTGCAGCTTTGTTGATACTATACACCATGGCCATGATACTGTGGATAATCTTCAATACAAGATGGGCACTCAGCGACCTGGAGGGCGGATCCCATGGGCATATCATCGAGATAGATCTGTTCAACGTCGATGATGTGGGGGGTCTGAAACCGATAAGAAACCTTATACTAAAGCTTGTGGTCTATCAATTCATCGCAGTATCTTTGGCGATTATAAACTTTGTGGATCCCGATAAGATCATGTATCACGAGATTTTATTTCTAGTTTTATTATTTATTATTACAGTTTGCTTTTTTGTATCGGGGTGGTTTGTAATCCAGGAACTTTTGGAAGGCGAAAGGGGACGCAACATCAACTCCATCAACGAACTATACAGACAGCAGAATCATAGGGTGCAGGACATAATCGCTGGCGAGGAATATTGGGATAATCAGGAGAAGCTCGATAGGATACTGACCTCTATGAACTTCCTCAAAGATGAGAGAGATCGAGTTAAAGAGGCCAGCAAGCATGCATATAACTTTAAATCTATATTCATTTTCATAAGTTCGTCCCTCGTCCCATTCATCACAACCTATCTCCTCCCAGTGATAATAAAAGAAGGGTCAAAGGTATCGGAACATATTACTCCTAAGATGGAATTCTTAAATGATCAGGTCCTGCCGCTCATCAACGAATCTTTGCAAATATTTTATTAAAAATGAAAAATTGATATCCGGGCGCCATCGGCTGGCGCCCCTCCTCCCAGCTCATATCTTCTGTATCTCGTCCCTCGTCGCCAGCTTCACCCCGGCGTCGGTGAGGACGCGCCTTGCCTTCTCCAGGTTGTCGACCCTTATTATCAGAAGCGCCCGCTCGGCCTTCGTGGTGACAAAGGCGTAGGCGTAGTCGACGTTGACGTCGTTCTCGCCTAGGGTGTTCACGATCTCGTAGAGGCCCCCTGGAATGTCCTTCATCTCGACGGCCAGAACTTCGGTCTCGGAGACGGTGAAGCCGCCGTCGTGGAGGACCTGGTACCCCTTCTCGGGGTCGTCGACGACCATCCGAATGACCCCAAAGTCCCCCGCCTCGGCGACGGTGAGGGCCCGGATGTTGACTCCGGCGTCGGATAAGGTCTTCGAGACCTTCGCCATCCTGCCGGGCTTGTTCTCGACGAATAGGGATATCTGCTTGATTGCTACCAACTTTCGCACCTCCTTATTTGCCGTCCTTTATCGCCTTTCTCCTCTCGCTTCGTTCCTTTCGCCTTCGTTTTTCGCCTTCGTCCCGCCTTCCCTTCAGACCTTCCTCTTATCAATAACCCTCACGGCCTTCCCCTCGGACCGCGGGATCGTCCCCGGCTCCACCAGATCCACGTCGGCGACGACGTTTAAGACGCCCTTCAGCTCCTTTGAGATCCTCTTGGATAGAGACATCAGGTCAGCGATCTTGTCGCTGAATCCCGTCTCCGTCACCTCCACCATCACCTTCATGATGTCCAGGGGACCCTTCCGGTCGACGATGATCTGGTAGTGGTCGCCGACCTCGGGGATCGTCATCAGGACCGACTCCACCTGGCTTGGGAAGACGTTTATTCCGCGGATGACGATCATGTCGTCTGTTCTTCCCAGGATCCTCATCAGCCTCGGGTGAGTCCTGCCGCAGGGGCAGGGCTCGGAGTCGATCACCGTCAGATCGCCGATCCGATATCGGATGAGGGGGATCGCCCACTTGTTGAGGGTGGTGATCACCAGCTCCCCCGTCTCGCCGTCGGGTAGCTGCTCTCCGGTCTTGGGGTCGATCACCTCGATGAGGAACATGTCGGACCAGACGTGAATCCCGTTCTGCTCCTGGCACTCGGTGAAGAGGGGCCCACTCATCTCGCTCGTCCCGAAGATGTCGTAGGCCTTGATCCCCGTCGACTCCTCTATCCTCCGCCGGGTCTCGTCAGACCACGGCTCCGCCCCGAAGACCCCCACCCGGAGGCTGGTGTCGTCTCTGATGGAGACCCCCATCCTCTCCGCCACCTCCGCTATGTGGAGGAAGTAGGACGGGGTGCAGGCGATGGCGGTGCTCCCCAGGTCCTGCATCAGCATGATCTGCCGCTCGGTATTCCCCGTCCCGGTGGGGAGGACCGTCGCCCCTATCTTCTCCGCCCCGTAGTGGAGGCCGAGGCCCCCCGTGAACAAACCGTAGCCGTACCCCACCTGGATGACGTCTCCGCGGCCGAGGCCGATGGAGGTGAGGGCCCGGGCCAAGGAGTCCGACCACATCTCGATGTCGTCTTTGGTGTAGCCTACGACCGTCGGCTTTCCGGTGGTGCCGCTGGAGACGTGGTACCGCACGATCCTGTTCCTCGGTAGGCTGAACATGCCTGTAGGGTAGGTGTTCCGGAGATCGACCTTGAAGGTGAAGGGGAGCTTCGTCAGGTCCTCCAGTTCCTTTATATCGGAGGGGACCACCCCAGCCTCTCGGAACCGCTCTCTGTAGAAGGGGGAGTGATCGTAGACGTAATGGACCATCGATTTGAGCCGCTCCTCCTGGAGCTTTCGCAGATCCTCTGCGGGCATGCGTTCTATGTGCGGGTTCCAGTAGTCAAACATGACCATCAACCTGAGATCCCTCACTCTCTTGTACGATAAATATCAATCGATCATCTCCAGCCTTCCGAAGCCATCGATGGAGATGCGAAAGGAAGGCCTTTCGACCTATCCCCCGAGATCGCCCCTCCTCGGGGGTGACCAGACCGTCTCAGGGCGACCCTCGGAAATCTGAAATACGATCATGAACGAGTCTCTCTGGAGGCGAAGATGGCTTTGAGGGCAAAAACCTACCTATACGCCCTTCTCGCGGCCCTGCTGGTGGCAGGGCTGACGGGGGGTCAGCTGGCGGAGTTCGAGAAGGACGGACCCGGCGACGATACGTCAGAGCCGGTGACCGTCATAGGGACGTCCAACGAACCCCAGGGGCTCTTGCCAGCGGTGAAGCGGGTCCAGTTCCGGACCGAGACGGGATGGTCCAGCTGGATCTCGGTGAAGGGCGTGAGGCTGACCACCGACCCTGTGGCCGTATCTTCGGGATCCGGGATCATAGATATCTTTTCGGGTGGAAACGAGAACGATCTCTGGCAGATCCGCCTCCAGGAAGAGGAGACCTGGTCCGACTGGATGAAGGTCTTCGGCCCACCTCCCTACAACAAGAACCTCGGAGGCGTCCACTTCAGGAAGTATGAGCTGGCGGCGATATCAACGGACGGCGAGGACGGCGACTACCACCTCTTCACCTGGGGACCAACAAACCACTGCCTCTACAAGAGATGCTGGGGATGCAACGGTGGCGTCAGCTGCGACAGGACCGTCGACTGGACCGGCGTGGAGGGGGAGATCGGATCGAGGCCTTCCGCGGTTCTCTTTGAAGACGAGATCCACCTCTTCGCCCTGGACGACACAGGCGGCCTCCTCTGGAACACCGCCGACCTCCCCGCCGTCCGGTCGGGGGAGGACCCGACATGGAAAGGCTGGCAGCCCCTCGAGTGGTCCTTCGTCTCTCCCCCAGCGGCGGCCACTGACGGGGATCTGATCCACCTCTTCGCCCTCAACGCGGGGGGCGGGATCGGCCACGTGACCCTCAACCCCGTTACCGGCGAGGGGACCTTCAGCACGATAGACCAGAAGATAGACTCGACCCCGGCGGTGGTCATCGAAGAGGGGACGATCAACCTGTTCGGGGTTTTGAATGGCGAGCTCCTCCACCTCAAGAAAGACGGCGGTGGATGGGTGGTCGGCGAGAGCCTCAAGGGCTCGATATATGGGCAGCCGACGGCCGCCTCCGATGGCCGTGGCCAGATCTGGGTCTTCGCCCTCGGCCAGGGTGGGTGGCTCTGGGCGATCCACTTCGCCCCCCAGTAATCCTAACATAGATATAGCAAACCCTAGTTTCCGATAAAATGGTGGAAAAATGTCGAGTATAGTACACTTTGAGATACCGGCCGAGGATCTCCAAAGAGCAAAGAAATTCTATTCCAGCCTCTTTGGATGGAAGATCCAGAGCTGGCAAGACATGGAGGACTACATGATCATCGACACCTACGGCGTGGGTGGTGGCATGATGAAGCGAAAGAATCCAGATCAGCATATCACGGACTATATCGGGGTTCCTTCAGTGGATGAATATTCATTGAAAGTCAAGGAGCTTGGTGGCAGAATCCTAGTTCCTAAAACAGCCGTACCTGGGATGGGGTACTTTGTGGTCTGTATGGATACGGAGAAGAACGCTTTCGGCATCTGGGAGACGAATCCCGCGGCCAAATAATGAAGAGAAGGGCGGGAGCGGAGAGGGATGGAGGCAGATCGCCGCCAGCCTAAGCCCCTCCGGCGCCGTCGAGGGCCTCCTTGACGAGCCGGTTCGCCTCCCCCGGATCCGCCCTCCCCCGGGTCCTCTTCATCACCATCCCGACGATGAAGTTTATCGCCTTCTCGTTCCCGCTCCTATAGTCGGCCACCGCCTGGGCACACTCCTCCACCGCCGCCCGCACCGCCTCCATCACGGCGTCGTCCTCGGCCCTGGCGAGCCCCTTCGCCTCCACCACCCCGGCTGGATCCCCGCCGTGGTCGAGGATGGTGCGGATCACCTCAACCGCCCCCTTCTCCGTGATCTTCCCTTTCTCGATCATATCGAGGATCTCGACCATATGGCCGGGGCTGAATCTATCGATCGTTGCGTCCCGGTAGTTCAGCTCCCCCTTCAGGACGTCGGCGATCCAGACGGCGGCGAGCCTCGGCGATGCCCGCTTTGCCACCAGCTCATAGAAGTTGGCGACCCTGATCTCCGAGGTGAGGGATTTGGCGTGATCGTCGGCTATGTCATAATCCACGACGAACCTCTCCCTCTTGGCGTCGGGGAGCTCTGGAAGCTCCGCCTCCACCCGGGGGACCCAGTCGGCGATCCTCATGGGGACGAGGTCCGGCTCGGGGAAGTAGCGGTAGTCGTGAGCCTCCTCCTTCGTCCTGATGGTGACGGTGATCCCCCGGAGTTCGTCATAGTGGCGAGTCTCCTGGACCTGGGCGACCCCCCTCCTCCGGGCAGACCTCTGCCTCGTGATCTCGTAGGCGAGGGCCTTCTCGACCCCCTTGTGGCTCGATATGTTCTTTATCTCGGCCCTCTCGCCTCCGACGAGGGAGATGTTCGAGTCGATCCTCATGGCCCCCTCGAGGTTCCCGTCGAAGACGTCCAGGTACTCCAGAATGTTCCGGAGCTTATCGAGGAAGGCCCTCGCCTCCTTGGGAGACCGGAGGTCCGGCTCCGTCACCACCTCCAGGAGGGCCATGCCGCACCGGTTGTAGTCGACCATCGAGTACTTCGCCCGGTCGATCGTCCCGGCGTGGACGAGCCTTCCCGGGTCCTCCTCCATGTGGACCCTGGTGATCCTGATCCTCTTCTCCTCGCCGTCCTCTCCCCTGATCAGGATGGCACCTCCCAGACCCAGGGGGAAGTCGTACTGGGTTATCTGGAAGGCCTTGGGGAGGTCGGGGTAGTAGTAGTTCTTTCGGTAGAATAGGGTCTCCCCCTGGATCGCGCAGTTGAGGGCGAGGGCGACGCGGATGGCGTACTCGACCGCCCTCCTGTTCACCACGGGAAGGGTTCCCGGGAGCCCCAGACAGACGGGGCAGGTGTGGGTGTTCGGCGGCGAGTCGTGATAGCCCGTAGAGCAGCCGCAGAAGAGCTTCGAGTTCAATTTGTTTAATTGGACGTGGACCTCCAGGCCGATGATGACGTCTTTTTCGGCCATCCTAGACCACCTCCTTCGGCACAGCCTCGTGGTAGGGGGTCGCGTCCTCGTAGGCCTTGGCGGCCCGGAGGACGGAGACTTCGTCGAAGTGGCGACCGATGATCTGAAGGCCGATGGGCAGGCCGTCGGCGAAGCCGCAGGGGACGGATATAGCAGGAACCCCGGCCAGGTTTATGGGAACGGTGAAGACGTCGGCCATGTAAAGCGAGAGCGGATCCTCGATCCTCTCGCCGATCTTGAAGGCCGGGAAGGGCATGGTGGGGGTCACGAGGAGGTCGGCGCCGCCTACCGAAAGCGCCCTCTCGAAGTCCTCCTTGATCAGGGTCCTCACCTTGAGGGCCTTGAGGTAGTACCGGCCGTAGTAGCCGGCGGAGAGGGCGTAGGTCCCGAGGAGGACCCTCCTCTTCACCTCGGGGCCGAAGCCTGCGGCTCTGATATCGGAGAAGGTGGTGTGCCAGTCCTGGTCTGCCCCGAGCCGGAGGCCATACCGGAGGCCGTCGAACCGGGCGAGGTTTGAAGATGCCTCACTCATGGCGATGATGTAGTAGGCGGCCAGGGCGTACTTGGTGTGGGGGAGGGAGACCTCCTTCCAGGACGCCCCCAGCTCTTCCAGCTTTGAGATGGCATCCCATACCGACCTCTCGACCTTTGGGTTGACCCCCTCGCCGAAGTACTCTTCGGGGACCCCCAAGGTTAGCCCATCCACCCCCCGGTCCAGGGCCGAGAGATATCCCCCGGGGGTGTCCGCAGAGGTCGAGTCCCTCGGGTCGTGGCCCGCGATCACATCCAGGACCAAGGCGGCGTCTTCGACGGTTAACGTCAGAGGCCCGATCTGCTCCAGGCTGTTGGCGTAAGAGACGAGGCCGTACCGTGAGACGAGACCATAGGTCGGCTTTAAGCCTACGATCCCGCAGAAGGAGGCAGGACACCGAATCGACCCGCCGGTGTCAGAGCCGAGGGCGGCCGGAGCCTCGCCGGCGGCGACGGCGGCGGCGGACCCGCCGGAAGAACCACCAGGAACCCGATCGAGATCCCATGGGTTCCTCGTTGGGCCGAAATAGCTCGTCTCGGTAGAGGTACCCATGGCGAACTCGTCCATGTTCGTCTTCCCGACGATGATCGCCCCCTCCTCCTTCAGCCGCTCGATGACGGTGGCGTCGTAGGGTGGCGTGTAGCCCGAGAGGATCCTCGACGAGCAGTTCGTCTCGATCCCCCTCGTCGAGATGCAACTTTTTATCGCTATGGGGACCCCCGCCATGAGCCCGGACCAAGGAGACCTGTCAAAATCCCGGGCCCTTTCGAGGGCCAGATCCTCAGACAAAACGTTATAAGCGTTCAGCCTGCTCCTCTTGATCTTCCCAAATAGTGCCGCGACGGCGTCCTCGGCCGAAGCCCCCATCGCTAGATCCTCCTTCAGCTCTCTCAACATGACAATCACACGATCCTGGGGCTCTTGAAGTAGCCGTTCTCCGTCCTGGGCGCGTTCGAAAGCGCCTCCTCCTGGGAGAGGGACTCCGTCGCTTCGTCCTCCCGGAAGACGTTGTTGAGGTCGACGACCCGGTATGTCGGCTCCACATCCTCGGTGTCGAGCTCGTCGAGCTGATGGAAGTAATCGAGGACCGAGTTGAACGAGGCGACGAAGCCCGCCCTCTCCTCCTCGGAGACCTTGATGCTGGCAAGCCAGCTTATGTGATCCACATCTTCTCCTGTAATCATCGCGATCCCACGCCTCTCGACGAGGGAGAAAATCCTCGGAGGCTATGAACCTTTTGCCGGAGGCGAAGCCCGTGGGCAGAGCTGCCCTGAAGAGGGGCGGGGCCTGATGCCCCCAAGAATAGCCCAAAAAGATGGAACGTTCTGGGTCAGAAGAGAAAAACAAAAAAGGGTCGTAGCGGACTCGCCGGGATTTGAACCCGGGACTGAGGCTCCGGAGGCCTCCGTGTTATCCAGACTATACTACGAGTCCAGCTAGGATTCCAGCACTATCTCGATGTTGACGTTCTTCGGAACCTGGATACGCATCAGCTGGCGTAGGGCCCGCTCGTCGGCGTCCAGGTCGATCATCCTCTTGTGCACCCGCATCTCCCAGTGGTCCCAGGTGGCGGTCCCCTCTCCGTCGGGGCTCTTCCTCGTGGGCACCACCATCCTCTTGGTGGGCAGAGGTATCGGTCCCGCCATGTGGACTCCCGTCCTCTGGGCGATCCCCCTCACCTGGCTGCAGATCTCGTCCAGGGAGCGAGGGTCGGTCCCAGATAGCCGAATTCTTGCCTTCTGCATAACTCAAACACCAGAAAAATTTGAGTTAGCGGGGGGTGATGTTCATGCACATCCCCGCTGCGATCGTCTGGCCCATATCCCTGATGGCGAACCTGCCCAGCTGCGGGATCTCCTTGACCTTCTCGATCACCATCGGCTTTGTCGGCATCACGGTGACTATGGCGGCATCCCCGGCCTTGATGAAGGCGGGGTTCTGCTCCTTCACCGCTCCGGTCCTGGGGTCGAGCTTGGCCTTAATCTCGGTGAGGGTACAGGCGATCTGGGCGGTGTGGCAGTGGAAGACGGGGGTGTATCCCGCAGAGATGGCGCTCGGGTGCTGGAGGACCACGATCTGAGCGGTGAACTCCTTGGCCACCGTCGGCGGCGAGTCGACGTGTCCGCAGACGTCGCCCCTCTTGATGTCCTTCTTCCCGACGCCCCTCACGTTCCAGCCGATGTTGTCGCCGGGGAGGGCCTGTTCGGCCTCTTCATGATGCATCTCGATCGTCTTGACCTCGCCGACGACGCTGGCAGGCTCGAAGATTATCTTGTCGCCCTTCTTGATGATGCCGGTCTCGACCCTGCCGACGGGGACGGTCCCAACGCCGGAGATGGTGTAGACGTCCTGGACGGGAAGCCTGAGGGGAAGGTTCGTCGGCTTCTCGGGCTCCTTCAGGTTGTTCAGAGCCTCCAGAAGGGTGGGGCCGCTGAACCAGCCGAGGTTGTCGCCGCGAGCGATGACGTTGTCGCCGACGAAGGCGGATACGGGGATGAAGGGTATCTCCGCTACCTTATATCCGACCATCTGGAGGAGCTTTCCTACTTCCTCCTTCACCTCTTTGAACCTCGCCTCGCTGTACTTGGCGGCGTCCATCTTGTTGACGGCGATGATCAGCTGGTTGATCCCCAAGGTCCTGGCCAGGAAGACGTGCTCCCTCGTCTGGGCCATCACCCCGTCGGGAGCCGCGATCACCAGGACCGCAGAGTCGGCCTGGCTCGCGCCGGTGATCATGTTCTTGATGAAGTCTCGGTGGCCAGGACAGTCGACGATGGTGAAGTAGTACTTGTCGGTGTCGAACCTCTGGTGGCCGATGTCGATGGTGACGCCCCGCTCTCGCTCCTCCTTGAGGCTGTCCATGACCCAGGCGAACTCGAAGCTCCCCTTACCCTTGGCCTCCGCCTCTTTCTTGTACTGCTCGATGATGTGTGGAGAAACCGCGCCTGCCTCGAACACCAGCCTGCCGACGAGAGTGGACTTCCCGTGGTCGACGTGTCCGATGAACGCCAGGTTCATGTGTGGCTTCTGTGCTGCCATCTTTATCTCCTCCGGTTAACTTTCAACTCCGTATTTACGTCTCTTCCGTTTAAATCTTTTCAGAGAAGGCCTCAGGCCTTCAGGTAGTCGCTGGGCTTAGGCATCTCGGTCTTTAAACCCTTGCGCCCCCGGATCTGACGGACAGTCTCCAGCATCGCCGCTGGGGGTATCGGCTCAAAGCCGGCAAACTCCGTGCTCCAGAGGGACCTCCCCTCGGTGGCCCCCCGGATCGCTCCCGCAAACCCGAAGAGCTCCGATACCGGCGCCTTCGCCTTGATAATGATCATGTCGCCCTCGGTCTCCATGCTCAAGATCATGCCTCTTCGGCCCTGGATCTCCGACATGGCGCCGCCCATCTGCTCCTGTGGAACCTGTATAAAGACGTTCTGGAAGGGCTCCAGGATGGTGGGGCTCGCCATGAGGATGCCGGCCTGGACCGCCTGCCTGACGGCGGGGATGACCTGGGCGGGCCCTCGGTGGATGGCGTCCTCGTGGAGCTTGATATCCATCAGCTTCGCCTTTACGCCCTGGACCGGCTCTCGGCATATGGGGCCGTTCTTCGTCGCCTCCATGAACCCCTCCAGCATCAGCTCCATCGTCTCTTTGAGGTACTGGACGCCCTTGGTCATGTTGATGAAGACGTTCGTCTCGAAGATGCCGGTGATGTTCCGGGACTCCTCCTTGTCCAGCCCCTTGCTGATCAGGATGTTCCTCCGCTCCAACTCCTCCATCTTCATGGAGACATCGCCAGCCTTGATCGCGTCGACCACCTCGGGCTCCAGGGGCTCGATCTCGATGTAGAAGCGGTTGTGGTGGTTGGGGGACTTCCCCTCGACTGCTCCGGGGGTCTTGCCAGTTATCGACTCCCGATAGACGACGATGGGAGGCGAGGTGGTGATCTCGACGCCCTTGTCCCTCTGGATCCGATAGGCGACGATCTCGAGGTGGAGCTCGCCCATCCCCGCCATCAGGTGCTCCCCGGTCTCCTCGTTGATGGTGATGTTGAGGGTCGGGTCTTCCTTCGCGACCTGTCGGAGGACCTCGACGAGCTTCGGAAGGTCCCGGGTGTTCTTAGCCTCGACGGCGACGGTGACCACCGGCTCGCTGACGTGCTTGATGTCCTCGAAGGGGGTCGCGTCCTTGTCGGAGGATACGGTGGAACCGACGAAGGCGTCCCGGAGGCCCGTCACCGCCGCTATGTTCCCGGCGGGGATCCTCTCCACCTCAATCCTGTCGGCGCCCATGAATATCCCCGTCTGCTGGACCCGGTTGGGCTTGGCAACGCCGGAGATGGAGAGCTCCATCCCCCTCTCCAGGGTTCCCGAGAAGAGCCTCCCCGTGGCTACCTCGCCAGCGTGGGGGTCGACAGAGATGTCGGTGACCATGAAGGCTACGGGGCCCTTGGGGTCGCAGGCCTCCATCGACTTGTAGAGCTTGCTGCTCTTATCCCCATGCCAGATGACCGCGACACGCTCCTTCTGGGCCTTGAGGGGGCTTGGGAGGAAGCGGATGACCATGTCGTTGACGGCTAAGTACAGGGGACACTTCTGGGCGAGGGTCTTCATGTCTCCGGCCTGGCAGTAATCGTATACCTCGCCGAAGCCGATTCCGGTGCTCTTCATCTGGGGAACGCTGATCGCCCAGTTGTAGAGGGCGGACCCGAAGGCGACGCTCCCCGCGGCGGCGTCGACCTTCCAGCCTGCCTTGTACTTCTCCTCGTTCATCCCGCGGATGAGCTTGTTTATGTTGTCGATCAGCTTTCCGAGGCGAAGCTGCATCTCCTGCTTGTCCACCTTCAGCTCGTTGAGGAGCCGATCGACCTTGTTGACGAATAGGACCGGATGGACGTTCTCTTTCAGGGCCTGTCTCAGGACCGTCTCGGTCTGGGGCATGGCGCCCTCCACGGCGTCGACGACGACGACGGCACCGTCTACAGCCCGCATCGCCCTGGTGACGTCTCCGCCAAAGTCGACGTGGCCAGGGGTGTCGATCATGTTGATGAGGTACTCTTTGCCCTGGTACTCGTGGACCATCGAGACGTTGGCGGCGTCGATGGTGATCCCCCGGGCCTGCTCCAGCTCGTCGAAGTCCATGAATAGCTGCTTGCCCGCGAGCTCCATAGATATCATGCCCGCTCCTGCTAGCAGATTGTCGGATAGGGTGGTCTTGCCGTGATCGATATGCGCAACTATGCCGATGTTACGGATCATCTCTGGCTTGTCCATCAGCTCCGTCACGCGTTCTGCTATCTTCTTCCTCTTGCCCATATCAAGCCTCGCGAAATTTGAGATAAAGCTCAGAATCTTGGAGTCTCGGTTCCATTTTCGTACACCTATATAAGCCTTCGGCCCTCAGCGACGGGGCCCAGAGGGCCGCTACCATCGATTTTTCGCCGCATGGTGGCGTTTGGCCGTGTCCCCCAACCTCGCGAATAGAAGATATAGGGGGGAGAGGGGGGAGGGCGGATTTTGAATATAAAATATCAATTATAAAAAGGTTAGTAAAGCTTATATCGGTGAGGTGGGACCATCACAGGGTTGTCAAGATGGCACGCTTGGTAATGAAGTTTGGCGGATCCTCGGTGGCCGATGGGGCGAAGCTCCGAAACGTCGGAGAGCTGGTGAAGAGCCTGAGCGAAGATAACGAGATCGTCGTCGTCACCTCTGCCCTGGGGGGGGTAACCGACGACCTCCTCCAGTGCGCCAGAACCTCGGCCAACGGCGGGAGGGTCGAGGAGATAGCTACCTTCGTCGACAGGCTGAGCAAAAGGCACGTCCAGGCCCTGATGGACGCGGTCCGGGACCCTGCGATCGTAAAGGAGCTGAAAGAGATCATCACCCAACGGCTCAGCGAGCTGGAGAAGGCCTACATAGGCATCTGCTACCTCGGGGAGCTCTCGCCTAGGTCCATCGACAGGATATCAAGCTATGGCGAGAGGCTGGCGGCCCCAATCCTCTCCGGGGTTCTGAGGGATCTCGGGCTCAAATCCAAGTACTACTCCGGAGGCGAGGCTGGGATCGTCACCAACAACGATTACGGGAACGCAAAGCCCCTGGAGAAGGCCTACGACCTCCTAGCCCAGAGGCTCACCCCCATCGATGGTGTCCCCGTCGTTACGGGTTTCATCGCCGAGGACGAGAGGGGGAACATCACCACCCTGGGCCGAGGCGGCTCCGACTTCTCGGCGTCGCTGATCGGGGCCGCCATCGGGGCGGATGAGATCTGGTTCTGGAAAGATACGACCGGTGTCTTGACCACCGACCCCCGGATAGTCTCTGAGGCGAAGAACATCCCCGTCATATCCTACCGGGAGGCGATGGAGATGTCCTACTTCGGGGCGAAGGTCCTCCACCCGAGGGCGATCGAGCCCGCCATCAGAAACGGCATCCCCGTGAGGGTCAAATGCACCTTCGATCCTATGGATCCGGGAACCCTGATCGTCAAGGAGGGGGTGGCCAAGGAGGACGTGATCAAGGCCGTAACCCTCTCGAAGAACGTCGCCCTCCTGACGATATCCGGCGCCGGGATGATCGGGACCCCCGGCATTGCTGCAAGAGCCTTCTCCGCCCTCGCCAGCGCCGGGGTGAACATCATCATGATCAGCCAGGGATCGAGCGAGGCGAACATATCCGTCGTCGTCGACGAGCCTCAGGTCGAGGTCGCCGAGATCGCCCTCCGGGCGGAGTTTCCGACGACGATCGTGAGGGAGGTCTCTCACAACAAGGAGGTAGCGGTGATCGCCGTCGTCGGGGCCGGGATGGTGGGGACCCCCGGGGTCGCCGGTAGGGTATTCGGCGCCATGGGCAGATCGAAGATCAACGTCCTGATGATCAGCCAGGGGTCGAGCGAGCACAACATCTCCTTCGTCGTCGGCATCGGCGAAGCGGAGAGGGCGGTCCAGGAGCTCCACCGGGAGTTCGGGCTCGAGGGCGAGGCGAGGAGATGAAGCGGCTCACCTACGCCGACTCCGGCGTCGACATCCGGGCGGAGGAGAGGGCTATCTCCGCCATGAAGAGGGTTATGACCGGCAGGAGGAAAGGCATCGGCGCCCCCCTCACCGAGATAGGCCACTACGCCGGCCTCATCGACATGGGCGAGTACGCCATCGCCATGACCACCGACGGCGTGGGGTCCAAGGTCCTGATCGCAAGCGCCATGAGGAAGTGGGACACCGTCGGGATCGACTGCATGGCGATGAACGTCAACGACCTCCTCGCCATCGGGGCCGAGCCCCTCGCCTTCGTCGACTACCTCGCCCTGGAGAAGGTCGACCCGGAGATGACCGCCCAGATAGCCATCGGCCTGGAGCGGGGGGCGGAGATCGCGAACGTCAGCATCGTCGGGGGCGAGACCGCCTCCTTGCCCGAGATCATCCGGGGCTTCGACCTCGCGGGAACCTGTATCGGGATGATCAAGAAGAAGGACGTCATCACCGGCGAGGGGATCGAGAAGGGGGACGTCGTCATCGGGCTTCCGAGCTCCGGCCTCCACAGCAACGGCTTCTCCCTCGCAAGAAAGATCGTCGAGGAGTCCGGGTATACCTACTTTGATAAGATGCCCTACTCGAAGAAGACCATCGGCGAGGAGCTTCTCGAGCCGACGAGGATCTACATGGAGGCCCTCGCTGTCGTCCAGAAGGCCGACGTCCACGGCATGGCCCACATCACCGGTAGCGGCCTCCTCAAGCTCCACCGGATCAGCGGCTTCGGCTTCGAGATTGACGATCCGATAGAGCCCCAGCCGATATTCCGGTTCCTCCAGGAGGAGGGGGGCGTAGCCGAAGACGAGATGTATCGGACCTTCAACATGGGGATGGGCTGGGTCTTCGTCCTCCCGGAGGACGATGTGGATGCCGTCCTCGGCATGACCGACGGGAAGGTCGTCGGCGAGATCACCGATTCGGGGCTCCGGCTTGGGGATTTGGAGCTGAAGTAAGGGGCGACGGGAAGGCGGAGGGAGCTGAGTCCGCTGATCCGCCGGCGGGGAGGAATTCCCCCGAGCCTCCTCAAACCTTCTCCGGGCCTCCCTCTTCTATCCGCCCTCGTCATTCTTCTAAAGGGATGTGATCCTTCTTCTCCTTCTGGAGCTTCGACCATCGAGACTCGATGATCTCTTCAACGTCCAGCTCCTCAAGAGAGGCCACCAACCGAATGAGGATCTCGTCGTAGTGCTCTCCCTCGCGACCGAAGAGCTGGAGCCTGTTTTTGACCCCCTCATCGGCCTGGATGGCGGTGGCAATGGAAGTAGAAGTTGGATGAAGATTATTAATGATTGCGTCGAAAGGGTATCCGATCAGGCTGACATCAGTCAAAATTACACGTACTGAACCCCAGCATCTTGCCGCCCTCTGACAGCTAAACCTTTTTGTGTTATTGGATGAAATTATTGTTGAGGAGGTCTGACTTAGCGGGATCGATGCCTTGGCGCTGGTGACGCTTTTGCTGATGGGTTCTGGAAGTGGCGCATCAGATGATTCAGAGAGGTTAATCCTGCCAGCGAGATCCTGAGTTTTATGGGCTGCAGAATTCTCCGCCGCCTCCTTCGCACCCGTCCTGAAAAGCTCCTCGACCTTCACCTTGATCTCCTTTATCGCATCCGACCCCCTTGCCCGCCATCGTTCTGAGGCGATCTGCCCAAGAGATATTTTAACGAGAAGAACTTAAGAATTCGGGGTGGTGAGCACGAGCGGGAAGGATCAGCCATCGGATAACGAATCCTGTTATGTGGAGATGGAAGAGGAGGCGGAATACCAGAGGCAGCTGAAGCTCTTTTCAGAATGCTCTCAGGAGAAGAGCATAGAGCTGGTGCTGATAGGCGAGGTGATCTCGGGGCTCAGAAGCTCGGAGAGGTTTCTGGACATCGGGGCGGGGACCGGAAACCTCACCGTCAGCGTCTCCCAGTTCTTCGCCGAGACCACCATCGTCGAGCCCAACGAGAGGCAGGCGGGCTTCTTCCGGAGGAGGTATCCCCAGTTCCGCGTCGACGACTGCAGGTGGGAGGAGGTGGATCTAGGGTCCGACCAGTTCGATTTCATCCTCTGCTCGCACGTCCTCTACTACATCCCGACCCACGATTGGCTGAAGACGATCGACAAAATGTACTCCCATCTTGCAGCCGATGGGACGATCGCCATCGTCCTTCAGTCGCCCGTCGGGGAGGTGGCAGAGTTCTTCAGAAAGTTTTCGAAATACGATGTCCCCGTCATCGAGCTCTGGCGAAACCTCACCATGACCTACGGGTATCAGTCCGTCCAGGTCAGGTACTTCGTCAACGAGATCTTCGCCGAGACGATGGAGGATATGGTCGACCTGGGGCAGTTTTTGCTTCTCGACAGGAAGTACAGAGGGCGCAAAGATGAGATCGGGAAGTACTTCGAGGAGCGACACAAGGTCGATGGCGGGTACAGGATAACTCAGGACGAGATACTGCTGACGATAAAACGTGAACGGTAATTGGCTGAAAAGAATGCTCTTGCTCGGGGATACGGAGCTATAGTAGGCGGAAAAGGCCGTAAGCGATTCTTAAGTTCGAGGGGCTTATCCAGCTTGGAGGGCAACCCAAAGCCCCTCCCAAAAAACCCCTGGCCTTGAGCTGAAAATAAAAAAGATGGATATTACCATCAGTGGGTGCCCATAACGACTTCGACGCCCGTCTTCTTTCGAATGGCCTCAGCGATCTCTCCGGAATACCTGCAGACCGGCTCAGAAGGTATCGGTTTTATCATGCAGGTGCTGAGGAAGATCACCTCAGCGCCTCTTCGCACCATCTCTGCTGCCTGACGGACGGCATCTCTTCCAGGGCAGCCTCCACAGGGCCCAGGAGAGGGGATTTTGAGGCCGATGTTCAAGCTGAAAGCTTCAACGAATGAAAATTTCTACCGTGCTTTTTGAAAATTCACTCGAACCTCTTTCGGAGCATCCTCATCGCCGGAAGAAGGAACAGCATCAGAAATACCGCTAGAAGCAGAAGGTCCTTAGACGAGGAGGATGGAGCTGCAGAAAATGCGGCTCTAATCCCCTCCACGGTGTAGGTTAGGGGGAGAAGCTGGCTCGTCTGCTGGAGCCACCATGGCATGGCAGATATCGGATAGACGACGCCGCAGAGGAAGACCATCAAGAACCTCGGCAGGTTGAGGAAGGTCTGGGCCTCGAAGACCTCCTTGAAGAGGACGCTGAAGAGGGCTCCCATCGAGGAGAAGACGAGAAGGGAGATCAGACCTACCGGGATCAGGACGAGGAGGTCCGGATGGAGGTCCAGGCCCAGAACCGTTCCCAGCGTCACCATCGATGTCATCAATAGGCCGAAGAAGAAGCCGCCCATAACCTTTCCCAGGAGGACGGATTCCGCGCTCACCGGCGCCAATAGCAGCCTCTCCAGGGAGCCGAGCCTCAGCTCGAAGTTTATGACCACCGCCTCGGCCGCCGTCGTGCTGAAGAGGATCGTCATGGCGATCAGGCCGGGGATGAGATCGTCAAAGTTGCTCGGGCTTCGGAGGTAAAAGGCCAGGGTCCAGGCCGCAGGAAAGACCATCCCCCAGCTTACGGCCGGAGGCTTGAGGTAGTAGGTTCTCATGTCTTTTGCGGCGATGTGGTATATACACCGCAGATCGTCGCGGATCATCCCCCCTTTCCCCCCTTCTCTCTCGCCATCACCGTCGGGCTCAGGCCGGTTATCCTGACGAAGGCGTCCTCGAGGCTCGGCCTTATGCTGTTTATCGCCGATAGCCCGAGATCGTGGTCCTTCGAGAACTCGAATATCCCCTCCAGGACCCGGGATGGATCTCC
This sequence comes from Methanosarcinales archaeon Methan_01, assembly GCA_001602645.1. Lineage (GTDB taxonomy): Archaea > Halobacteriota > Methanosarcinia > Methanotrichales > Methanotrichaceae > Methanocrinis. The sequence continues at coordinate 9,542 of LUYE01000030.1, read as the reverse complement.
TCCGCGGACCGTCATCCGCGCCTCATCCAGGAAGACGACCTCTGCTCCGGGGAGCCGCGCCGATAAATCTCCCACAAGACCGGCGACCTCACGCCCGAAGGATACCTCGATAACAGACCGCTCATCGGCATATCTCTTCAGCCCCTGAGGCGTATCGACGGCGACGACTTCGCCCTTCACCAGGATGGCGATCCGATCGCAGAGATGGTCCGCCTCCTCCAGATAGTGGGTGGTGAGGATTATCGTCAGGCCCTTTCGATGGAGGTCGGAGATGAGGTTACGAAGGGAGCGGGCTGCCACCACGTCCAGCCCCACCGTAGGCTCATCCAGGAAGAGGACCTTGGGATCGTGGACAAGAGCCGCAGCGATGGTGAGGGCGCGCTTCATCCCCCGGGAGAAGGTCCCGAACCGGTCGTACCGTCGCTGGTATAGGCCGAAGGCCTTCAGCAGCTCCTCGGCCCTCTCTTCCCGGAGATCCTTTGGAACTCCGTAGAGCTTGGCCATGAAGAGGAGGTTCTCCCGAGCGGAGAGCTCATCGTAAAGGTTTGAGCTGTCGGGTACTACGCCAATTTTCCTCTTCGCCTCGGTGATCCCGGAAGATAGGTCGAAACCGAGGATTTTGGCCCCGCCTTCCGTTGGGCGGGATAGGCCGACGAGCATCCTGATGGTGGTGGTTTTCCCCGAGCCGTTGGGGCCCAGGAGGCCGAATACCTCCCCTTCTTTCACATCGAAGCTGATGCCATCGACGGCGGTGAAGCCGTCGAAACGCTTGATCAATCCCCGGACCTCAATGGCGTTCATCTCCTCTCCGAGATCTCCGCTAGAAAGCTCATATCCTTCTGGAGGCTGCTCTGAAATCGACTCCCTGCCGGATGGATGCAGCCTTATCAATCCCCGGTCAGCTTTTTCAGCTCTTCCTCGACCCCTTCCAGCTCTCTCTTCAACGAGTCCCTGTACCTCTCCAGCATCGATATCCGCTCCTCCCGAGTCGGGAGGGGATGTCCGCAGCAGCAGGTATCTCGCCCGCCAGAATGGCCGGTGCCGTGATGCGCGGCCGCCGAACGGTGGCCAGGCTCGTTACATCCGCAGTTCTCACCCGCGCCAAAACGTCGTACGCCGGCGGGCGATGGTCCATCACCAAAACCGTGTTTATCTCCGCAGCACATCAATTCCACCTCGTTTTCCTCTAGACATCTTCCTCTAAAAGATCGATCACAATCGTTCTAGTCTTCAGCCTCCACACCTTCTCAGGAGTGCCGCCTTTGACCTCTCGATAGGAAGCAACTTCTATGATCTCGGCCTCCTTGAGGGCAGAGAGGTGATAGTAAAGCCCTGCCATGGACATCCCGTCGCCGAGCCCGAGATGCTCAAAGATCTCCTTCGTGCTCCTCTCCTCGGTGCCGATGCACCTGATGATCCTCCATCTAGTAGGACAATGAAGGGCACGAATACATCTCTGAAGCCGTTTCAGGGGCAGGCTCGGTCCGTGACACATAACAAACGCCTTGAGTATTCTAGCGAATCACTTGAGAATTGAGGTTGATCGTATTAAGACTTTCGGTGCGAGGGCGATAGAAGATATTCAAAGAGATAACAGCCTCTGAAGGAGATCGAAGATGTGAGGGTAGAATCGGAGGAGGGCTCTTGGATTCTTGGCATCCCTCCCCAGAATATCCGGGTCGATTACGACGGAGATGCGGCCTAAGCCGCCTTCCCCGCCGCCTCTTTAGCCATCGTTCCGAAGAGATCCTCCAGCTTCGTCTTGATATCCTTTATCGCCTCGACGCCGGGGCCGCCGACGTCGAGGGGCGACTTGCCGGCGAGGTCTGCGTCCATCATGCTCCTGTCGAAGGGGATCATCCCCAGGACGGGGACGTTCATCTCCGCCAGCTTCTCCTTTATCTTAACCTGCTCCTCGGGGGCCTTGTTGATGACGGCCATCACCCTCTCGATCCCCAGGTCCTTTGCGAGCCTCTTGATCCTCTCCAGGGTCTCGACGGAGCGGAGGCCCGGCTCGACTACGGCGATCATGACGTCGACGCCCCTGGTGGTGCCGCGCCCCAGGTGCTCGATCCCCGCCTCCATGTCCAGGATGACCAGGTCATTTTCCCGGAGGATGACGTGTCTTAAGAGAGCCCGGAGGAAGGCGGTCTCGGGGCACATGCAGCCGCTTCCGCCGGTGTCGATCGTCCCCATCACAGCGAGCTTGACGCCGTCGGGGCCGACGCAGCCGCACTTCTCGATGACGTCGTCTACTTTGGGGTTGAGCTTGAACATACCGAACTCGGCGCTCGCCCTCTCCTGGACCATCTCCTTGTAGTCGGTGATGGGCCGCGGGTTTTTGGCGACCCCCAGGGCGGAGGCGAGGTTCATGTCGGGGTCTGCGTCGATCGCTATGACGTTGTACCCGTCCCGGGCGAAGAGGCGGGCGAGGGTTCCGGCGAGGGTGGTCTTCCCGACGCCCCCCTTTCCAGTGATGGCTATCTTGATGGTAAAACCTCCAGGACTTTATCTCCGATCTTCAGGTATATATGGTAAGATCAGAGTTTATATCGCTTCTGGAGACCCTGATGAGGGTGGCGGGACGGAAGATGGCGAAGAAGAGAAGGAAAGGAAGAGGTGGCGAGGATATGATGGGAAGAGAGATGGGGGAGAGGGCGGAAGATGGGGATGGGCGGCGTCTTGATGAGCGCGGTCGGAGCTGTCACGGCCGGGATAGGCCATCTCCCCCTCGTCTCCTGGATGGTACCGTGCCCAGCCCGAAGCCGACGAGGCCGAGCCTCGGCCCCTTCGCCCCAGAGCTCCTCAGGAAGAGGTACCTCCGGCGGGACCTCTCCGGCGAGGTAGCCGAGACCGCCGAGGAGATGTTCAGCCGGGTCGCCCGGACCGTCGCTCGGGCCGAAGGGAGGTTCGGCGGAGATGCCACCGCCATGGCATCGAGGTTTCGGGATGTCATGACGGGCGGGCTATTCCTCCCCAATTCGCCGACCCTGATGAACGCCGGCCTCGCCCTGGGGCAGCTCTCCGCCTGCTTCGTCCTCCCGGTGGAGGACTCCATGGACGGGATCTTCGGAGCCCTGAAGGAGATGGCCAAGATCCACCAGAGCGGTGGTGGGACCGGCTTCTCCTTCTCGCGCCTGCGGCCGAAGGGCGACCCGGTCCGGGCGACGGGCGGGATAGCCAGCGGCCCCGTCTCCTTCATGGAGGTCTTCGACGCCGCCACCGAGGTGATAAAGCAGGGGGGCCGGAGGCGCGGGGCCAACATGGCGGTCCTCCGGGCCGACCACCCCGACATCATCGAGTTCGTCCGGGCGAAGGAGAGGCAGGGGAGGCTCCAGAACTTCAACCTCTCGGTGGGGGCGACGGGCGACCTGATGGCGAGGGCCCGATCGGGGAAGGAGTTCGAACTCAGAAACCCCCGGACCGGCCTTGTGGCGGAGACCGTCGACGCATCGAACCTCCTGCGAGAGATGGCAGCCAACGCCTGGCGACGGGGCGACCCCGGCGTCCTCTTCCTCGACAGAATCAACGACGCCCACCCCATCCCGGGGACGATCGAGGCGACGAACCCCTGCGGCGAGCAGCCGCTCCTCCCCTACGAGTCCTGCAACCTCGGCTCTCTGAACTTATCCCGCTTCGCCGGTGGGGGCGAGGTCGACTGGGACGGCCTCGAAGAGATGGCCCGCCTCGCCGTCCGGTTCTTAGACGACGTCCTCGAGGTGAACCGCTTTCCCCTCCGGAGGATTCGGGAGGCGACTTTGAGGTCGAGGAAGATCGGCCTAGGGGTGATGGGCTTCGCCGAGATGCTGATCGAGCTTGGGATATCCTACGCCTCGAAGGAGGCCGTCGAGATGGCGGAGGAGGCGATGGGCTTCATCGCCTCCTCCGCCAGGGATGAGTCGCGCAGCCTGGGCGAGGAGCGAGGGTCCTTCCCCCTCTTGGAGGAGAGCAACCTCGGATACGACGCCATGAGGAACGCCACCGTCACGACGGTCGCGCCGACGGGGTCGATCAGCCTCATCGCCGGGACGAGCCCCGGGATCGAGCCCTTATTCGGCCTATCCTACTCCCGAGACCTCCTCGGCGATGAGATGGTGGCAATGAATCCCCTCTTCGAGAGGATGGCAAAAGATAGGGGCCTCGGCGATGGCCTGATCCGGCACGTCGCGGCGCGGGGAACCCTGGCTGGGGCCGAAGGCGTCCCCGACGACCTCAAAGAATTATTCGTCACGGCGATGGAGGTCGCGCCGGCCCAGCACGTCAAAATCCAGGCGGCCTTCCAGAGGTTCACCGACAACGGCGTCTCCAAGACGGTGAACCTGCCGAACGAGGCGACGGTCGAGGATGTCCTCAATATCTTCGCCCTCGCCCACGACCTCGGCTGTAAAGGGATTACCGTCTACCGGTACGGCTCGCGGGACCAGCTCCTCCACCTGGGGGAGGGGAGGGGGACCGAAGCGGAGATCGATCCCGGCGGCCTGGGGTGCCGGATCTGCGACTGAAGGGCGCGCCAGCCCTGGCCCCTACCCTTCGCCCGCCAACAGAACCTCCAATAAGCCTTAAACCTGGAGAGGTCCCACCACCTTCCATGAAGATCGGGATCGCCGACACGAACTTCGCCCGATACGACATGGCGAGGGCCGCCATCAAGGAGCTGAAGCGGGGCTGCTCCGCCGAGATCGTTCGCTATACCGTCCCCGGGGTCAAGGACCTCCCCGTCGCCGCGAAGATTCTGATCGAGGAGCGCGGCTGCGACCTGGTGATGGCCCTGGGGATGCCGGGGCCAAAGCCCATCGACAAGACCTGCGCCCACGAAGCCTCGACGGGCCTGATCATGGCGCAGCTCTTGACCAACACCCACATCCTCGAGGTCTTCGTCCACGAGGACGAGGCAGAGTCCGAGGGAGAGCTCGCCACCCTCGCGGAGCGGCGGACCCGGGAGCACGCCGAGAACGCCATCAAGCTCCTCTACTATCCCGAGAGGCTCACCCGGGAGGCGGGTACGGGCCAGCGGGAGGGGTTCGAGGACGCGGGGCGGGTGGATGACTGAGAAATTTTAAGCAGTATCCTGAATCTGGCGGGGCGTCGGCATAAAAATGGGATATCCAACGTACTTACGCTAAAATCGCTGATTCCATTAAGAAAGCGATTCTCAGGCTTTCTGATGGATAGACGTGTTAAAGCTAACTTTGGGAATCCGTTTTTGTATGTGTTTAGGTCCCCCTGAATCGATTGCATGATGCTGTTTTTGGTTACTAGATTCACACCGACAAACAACTTGTGGCAAGTAGAAAAACAACATCTATCGCCGCAGTTACTCGATATTAACTCACCGGAACTGGCCACGTGAGAGACCAAGAAATGGCTTTGATGATGCTGATTGAGATGAGCTAAACACGTACCCGTTTTTTAGCGTGCCATTATAGCTGTTTTATGAGGTCTTTTGCCAGTTGAACCGCATCTTTGCCTGATACGGTGATGACGACATTGTTTCTGACAGTAATTATATAGGAATCATCTATGGCGAAAGCAATATCACCCAGATCGTTACGCCTCTGAAGGGCTGGATTTGTAACAAATGCCAGCCTTCTTGTCAGAACCGAGTAAGCCATCTGTTCATCAGCGGCTTTGTTAATGTCCACTCTGTAGTTATTTCCGTCCCGGACCGCCGAATAAACCTTCTGCTCCCCGTAGTCCTCCTCAAGCTCAGACTGGGTCACACCAGCAATTTTTTTGATATCAGTGAAGACGTTTGCGGCTGAGATCCCGCGCTTCTTGGGCAAAGGATTCTCCTCCAATCCAAACCGTTTTTTCACCATGTTAAAATATTCTTGATATGCGTCCTCTTCCATGTTTACAGCCCCGCTTGCTATTGTTATTGTTTTAGATATATTTGCTACAGGTATCGGGCTCGGGAGAAACTCGCATTTGGATTTATCTCCTACAAGCCTTTCCCTGTAAAATGGCTTATCATATGGAGTGGATACCGGAACATTCACTTGAAGGTTACCTGTTTCAGAAAAGGTGTTATTAATCGGAAGCCGCGGTGTTTTTGTATAGGTGGATGATTCCAGCTTTCCCGGATATGATCCCGCATCCAGCTTCAGGCAGGCGTCAAAAATTTTGGATTCCTTGGATCTGCCGGCATGCCCTATAATCGCTACCTGATGATATGAGAATCCGCCGCGGGGAGGGAATGGAACCTCCCAGTTTGTATAGCCTATGGCCTTAATCTGGTTGCATTTAAAATTGAGTGCCATGATACCCATTGTGACGTCAATTCCCGATGCGGCAGCTTCTATTGCCACAATATTTGCACAATCTGTGCAATTCAAGTCGTTTGTGGAAGTGCTTATTCTGTCATTTAGGCATTTTTGCAGCTTGATCGTGTCAAAATCCGTAACGTACTTTGAAGCTCCAGATATCTTGTCATATTTAAAAGCCGTATTTTTGTTGAGCTCCAGCGTATATGCGCGAACATGCTCTAAATCAACAGGCAGACAGGATTTAGGATCCGAATAACTCTTATATGCACTAAAGCATACGTCGAGAAGGTCGGTCCATATATATCCGATCTCTCCATTTTTGTATGATTGCTTGGTGCAGATCCACGGAGACAGGGGCCTGGCGATAACCGTATAGATGGTCTGTGATGAATTGATTAAAAATGTTTCATCCGTGCCTCTTACAAAAGTCCAATTCCAGTTGGCTGCGAAATTCTTAACCATCCCCTGCGATGCCTCTTTCAGTTTTGCGGCGCCAATATCGATGCTTATATACTTCGGTTTTCCGCTGTTTATGGTGAATTCGTCGGAAATTAAATCACCGATAATCGAGGGGGTCTCTGTCGCCTTGATCCTTCCGGAAAGGCTGCTTTTTCCTTCACAATACACCTCCACAGTTAACGTTATTTTGGTCAAATCTGAGGGAACAAAAACCCCAGTAATCTCTATCTTGCCATTGGAGGGGTTCTTCACAGCTTTTACTGGCACGGTCTTTGTGGAATTTTTTCTGCAGTTCAGACTGCCGATCGTGCTGTCACCGTCGCTGTTGAACTGCAGGGATTTGATCCTGATATCAGACTTTGTGGGTTCAGGACGGTTATAAAATATAGGTATAAGAAAAGCGGAGGCCGCCACAATTACTACTGCCCCAACTGCCATCATGAAGGTGCCGCTGCCGCAAGCAGACCCTGTAGCGCCTGCACCCATTGCTGCCACACCTCCGCCGACCGCGCCATTAAATCCGTTGCCGGGAATCCGGGGCGCCCTTCGGTTTTGAACATTGCCACGACGCCTCAGCAATGGTTGCATCTCAATTTCAAGGTTTCTCTGATTAGGCGGATTCAAATTAACACGCGCATTTACCCGTCTCCTCAGCAGACCGGTGGTGCCAGTTCTGGCCAGATCTGGATCCACGCCAACCATATTTCCGTTATGTTGCTGGGCTAGGCCCAGAACACCGTTGATAATGGTGTCGACATATGTGCAATAGTAATTAAGCTTCCACTGATCTTCCAGGCTCAGCGTGTCCCAACGTGGATCCTTTTCTGTTGGATAAAAGTATTGAATCCCCTTAGGCGAGTTTGTAGGGTTGGTTGATTCAGCCAGACCATACCGAAAATCGCCGTGTCCCCAGATAGGCTCATCATAAGCAAGCTCGGACGGGGTCGCGGAATTGAGACTCATGGACGAGATCAGATCTTTGTCAAAGATGAACGGCGGATTGTCCACATAGCCTCCTATCCTTGTTGAATCCAGTGCCTTCTCGAATTCAGCTATATAATCGATATAACCGGAGAAGCCCTGCTTGAATCCCACATATCCGTCATCGTAGCCTGTGCCAATAAGCGCGTTTGCGTCGCCTTTCAGATTGATAGAGGCGACGTTCATTTCTCCCGCCTGGGCCCCGTCGATAAACAATGTGATCTTTCCAGATGAGAGGGTAACCGCGAAATCAAACCATCGGTTGGCTTCAATGTCCTTTGAAGATGTCAGCTCGGCGCCTGTCGTCTTGAACACTAACTTGTAATTGTAATTCTCCTGTCTTCTGAGCAAAACCGTATATCCGTCTGCAGCGCTACGGCTTGTAAATATCGCCATCTCGCTGTTGGAGGTGAACAGTGGATACGCTTTGCCCAGCACTGTGAACGCTTCATAGTTTTCATTCACTTTGTTTTTTAGCAGGGCGCATCCCATGCCGGAGAAGCTTGAGCAGGCCACCAAGTTTACAACCTTGGCACCCTCGCCCACCAGAGAAATGGCCAGCTTGTTTTTGCCTTTATCTATCGGCTGAATATCCGAAAACACAAGCCAGGCTTCGCAGGAATCTCTGCCTGTAAGCTCGTTCAGATTGTTCGACAGAATCTGGCTGCCTGACAGGACCTCTGAAAACACCCTTATGGTACAGATGTAACCCAGCGCTCCCATCCCGATAGATAGAGGATCCTCTGATCTTGCCGAAACACCTGTTTTCTCGGCCTCAAAAATCTTGTAACCCAGCAAGAACAGCGATATCTTGCTGCCGTCATAGGTGACAGCGATATAGTAGAAATTTTCGGGCTCAAGCGTCACTGTTGCCTCAGCCACAATAAAACTGCAAAATCCTGGGGCGTTCAGGAATATTTGGCCGTTGTCAATTCCAAGTTCGAATTTGCCCTGCTGTCCGTATAGAATCGACCTGGATTCTTTGTTTTTAAGGTAGAAGAACACCTCGATCGTAAAATTGTCTTCTCCGTTGAGGAAAAGGCCCGGAATCGCCCCATGGCGCATATAACTGAGGTTTGCGGTTCTTAAGGCGTTCATGGAATTTCGGTCTATGTTATAGTCCGGCATTGTAGATCTCCTCCAGTTATTTTATTCTGCTGTACATAGATCGTAATTTTTCGGCTTCATCTAAAAGGGGCTGCGGCGTTGCCGCCTCATTCGCCGGAATCTGACATGAGTTCTGAATCTTGTTGTCGCCTACGACGAAGCCGTTGCAGATGAACGATCCGTCGCCATCAACATCCAGATTGTAGACACTACGCCCGTAAGGCATCGGATAACATTGTGCAATGGCCGAGTAACTGCCATTTTCCATAAGCAGTTCATCCCCGATGCTCAGCTTCAGAAGGGGTTTCATCCCCTCCTTGGTCATAAAAGGATGATCTTCGGTGGCCATTATTTCATCCCCATTTTTCACAATAAGCCGCAACATGCGATCTTCAGTGCCGGTCCATACATTTATCACGTTCAGCGACCTGCCATCCAGACCCATCACCCTATCGCCGATAGCAACCGTTTGAATGGTCTTCAGGCTGCCATCCGCCATCTTAACCAGGGAATCCTCCCCCAGACATCCCCACAGAAGTCTTATGTATGATATTTGCTTGTAATGGGGATTCGGGGGCACCTGGTAGCTGCATACCTTGATAAAGAACTGTTTCGGGGTATCATCGCCCGGTCTTAGGGCGAAAAATGATAACTGCATATCGTATGCGTAGGTCCTAGTACTCCGGAACGAAAGTTATAAATTTTATTACTCACCATACAATAAAGATT
>LUYE01000029.1 GCA_001602645.1 Methanosarcinales archaeon Methan_01 | reverse complement strand
GATTGTTGGGGCAGGATTGTGAAAAATACTACGGATTGGAGGGTTGATGCGGAAAGCCGGCTGGAGGATAAGCTACAGGGATTTGAAATTCCCGTAGTCCGCATGGGCTTCACCTATCCAGACTTTTCCCTCCAGGAGATGATGATCCTTGGATACCTCCTGGATGAAAGGGAGTCGGCAGAGAAATTCGTGGCGTTTGAGGAGGGCTATCTAGACCTGATAGAAGATCGCCTGGCCACTTTATCCGATGATGAAAGGCCGCGAGTGTATCCGATGTACAGCATCTGGAAGCCAGGCTCTGAGGGATCTGTCGTTCACATGTTGTGCCTCAAGGCGGGTGGGTCGAATGTAGCGGCCGATCTGAGGGGCGGTACCGGCGGGATGTATCCGGAGGTGGACCTGGAATGGCTCATCGTGGCCAATCCCGAGGTGATGTTTCAATGGAGCGCGCCCGGAGGTTATAACGTGGATGATATCTCCGAGATGGAGGCGGAATGGGTCGAGATAACCAGCCGCCCTGAGCTGGCCAACGTCACTGCCATAAAGGAGCAGAGAGTCTACTTGTTTACCACGGAGATCACCAGCAGGCCTTGCTGGTTTGTATCCCTTGTATATCTTGCAAAGTTCTTACACCCCGATATCTTCGAGGACCTGGACCCCCAGGCGATCCATCAGGAGTATCTGACCAAGTTCCAGGGTCTGGATTACGACCTGGATGAGCACGGTGTTTTCGTCTATCCGGCCCTGGAGGAGAGCTGAATTTCCCTCCTTTTTGGAGCTCGGGCGGCTTTTGCGATTGATCGACGGAAGGAGACTGAATAAGAGGTGAAAAAAACATGGATTCCGCGGAGGCCGGAGGCTATCCGATGACCGTCACCGACTCGGCTGGGCGCGAGGTTACTATCCCCATGCCTGTTCAGAGGGCCATCGCACTAAATACTGATGCGGCAGAGGCGGTCACAATCCTTGGCGCCTCCAATACGATCGTCGGCCTGGCGGAGGGGATAAAGGAGACCTACGAGTTTTATAGTCTGAAGGATCGCCCCTCAGTGGGCACCTGGAACGATATAGATTACGAGATGATCGGAGAGATCGCTTACAACGGGAGTCAGGTTATGACGCTGGACATCATCGTCGTCGGGTACGTCTATCCCGGAAAGCCGAATGGGGTTGAAGCGGTCTCAACAAACCTCGAATCCATCGAGGGGCTTTCTGTTTTAGGGCTTGACTTTTATAAGGAGGAGACCCTGGGCAGGGAGCTTTCGCTGCTGGGATCGATTCTTGGAAAAGAAGGCCGGGCGAGGGAGGTCGTGAACTGGCATGATGAGAGAGCATCTGAGGTGGAATCTGAGGTGGAATCTGCGGTGGCTGATCTTGACCGTCCCCGGGTTTACCTGGAGAGCGGAAGCTCGACGGGCGTGGGCGAGCTCACCACCTTCGGTGCTCAATCAGGATCTGCGATGCTTTTGGAGAAGGCGGGCGGAGAGAACGTCGTAAAAGAGGAGTTGGCATATCCCAAAGTGGACTGGGAATGGGTTGTATCTCAGAACCCCGACGTGATCATCAAGACCGACTATCTCAAGGCATCCGATGGCCTGCCGGGTTGGAGCGCCACCTCCCCTGAAGACTCCAATGAGCTGGAGACGAAGCCGGACGAGCTCCTGAGCCGGCCCGGCGCCGAGGAGATATCTGCTGTGAAGAACGGCCGCGTTTACATCGTAAAGGCTCAGATCCTCTTCGGGATGGACAGCGTATTTTTGGCCTTCAGCTTCTGGCAGAGATCCTCCATCCCGGGATCGAGCTGGATGCGGAGGAGGTCTACGGGGAGTATCTGGAGTTCATGGGCCTCGAGAAGCAAGAGGGCAGGATCTTCGTATATCCGGAGGTGTGAGGCCTCAAAATTGGAGAGCGGTCAGAGACGGGTTATGGGACATAAATTTGGCCAACCCGTCTCACCGCCAATTTTTAAAATCTAGCTTAATACACTATATTTATATTGTAATGGTTGTAATAATCGCCGAAAAAAAAGTTGAGATGAATTTGTATGAACCCGGAAGAACTGGATCTTATATCGAGGGATGAAGCCCCGATCCTTGATACCATGAGACGCATCTACAGCGCCGTTCCTGTACACCATCTGGCGGCGATCCACGGCAAGATCGTTGGAGCTCTGGCGGTCGCCGATGCGATTGTGGATGCTCTGCCTCTCATTCATGGCCCAGTTGGATGTGCCTTTCAAAGGAAGCTCAACCCCTTCAACCTCTCGTCCACCTTCTACGATACTCCATGCACCAACCTGAACAATGTGGACGTGGTCTACGGTGCCGAGGAGAAGCTCTGCAAGGGGGTCGTCGAGGCTTATGAGAGGTATTCACCCAGGCTGATAATTGTGATCACCACCTGCACCACGGATCTGATAGGTGACGACATCGAGGCCGCCGTAGAGAAGGCGATGGAGATGGTCGGCTGTCCCGTTGTCTATTCCACGGGGGATTTCGTAGGTAGATCAAGACCCGTGGGCATCCAGGACGCCCTCTATGCGGTTGCCGACCAGATGATATGTCGGAATGAGGTGGAGAAGAACGAAGGCTCCGTCAACTTGATCAACTCTCCGACGCAGCGAAACGCCCTCAAGTTCCAGGAGATGGCTCGGCTGCTCACCCAGATGGAGATCAAGATCAACAAGATCTGTTTCGATCACACCACCACCGAGGATATGATGGACCTGGCGAGGGCCGACCTCAACATCACAGGCTACCGCATGCCTTGGGCCGAGCTGATGAAGGAAAAGATGAACGTCGACTACTGCAAGATCACGGGCTGGGACAGATACAACAAGAAGAAGGATCCGGAGCTCATCAGCCCCTACGGCATCGCCGGAAGCTGCCGCTTCTTGGAGGAGATCGCGAGGATCATGGGACGGGAGGGAGAAGCCGAACCGGTGATCAAGAAAAATAGGACTGCGACCGAGGCGAGGCTTGAGGCAGCATCAAAGGAGCTCAAAGGGGTGAAGGTTGCCGTCCCCGTCGGCTTCAGCCTCAATCTCTTGAAGGACATCGGCGTCGACGTCGCTGCCCTCGTCTATCGAACCCAGACCCTATCCCACGGCCTGACGGAGAGGGCCGTCCGGGAGATCGAGAGAGCTAATCTGAGCCTGGCGGAACTGTACGGCTTTCATCCCGAGCTTCTGGTCAACCCGACTCCGGATGAGGAGCTGAAGACCTTCCGAAAGCTGCAGGTGGACCTGGTCATGGCTCCCGCGAAGATCGCCCACTTCTACAACAGAGAGGGGATCAGGACCGTTGACGTGGGCGACTTCACGCAGAAGAAGCTTAACGTCGGCTTTCTCCCCTCCATTGAGCTGTGCCGGGTCTTCCGGGAGGCGTTGGGAAAGGCGAAAGTCCGCTCTCCCCTCCTCGACCTGATGGAGTTCGATGGGGGCATCTCCAATCTCACGCCTCATTGGGCCAAGACCGCCTTATCGTTCCATCATCTCCGATCCAAAAATTTCAGGGATGGGTACTACTATCATTTCCAGGGGCTTGCCGGGGTGGAGCTGAATGAGCACAATATATGATCCGTTATTCGATTGCAAGATGGTGGGAGCCCTTCGGGCGATGCACGGCATCAACGACTGCATCTCCATCATACATGGCAGGAACGGATGCCATTGCGGCGCTCTCCTGCTGCAGACTCTGGGATCGGAGCAGAACAGCGTGAGGGTCCTAACTAGCGGTCTCAAGGCGAGCGACGAGGTGTACAGCGGTGAGGAGAGGCTCTCCTCGGCCATTCGCCTCGCAGATCAGGTCTTCGAGCCGAAGGCCATCGCCGTATTGAACTGCAGCGCTCCGGTCATCATGGGTGAAGATGTCGAGGGTCTGGAGCTGCTCCTGGAAGGTGAGACGCGATCGGAGCTGGTCGCCATGGACGTTGGAGGGCCGGAGGGACCGGCATGGATCGGCTATGAGGAGGCGCTCACCAAGCTCGTCTCCAGAATGAGGCTGAACGAAGACGTGCCTCGAGGTGGGATCAACCTTTTGGGATTCAAAGCCGATGACCTCTGCAGCCGAGGGGATCTAAATGAGATGAAGAGAATTTTGCGAGACCAGGGTCTTCCCCTCAACTCGGTCCTGTGCGGCTCTTCCTTTGAGGAGGTGAAGAAGGCTCCCCAGGCGGAGCTAAACGTCCTCCTTGGCGGGGACGGCCTGGATTGCGCCAAGGCCATGGAAGAGGAGTTTGACCTCCCTTACATATCCGTCCCTTACCCTTACGGCCTGAAGAAGAGCGTCCAATTCGTCGAGATGATCGGGGGCGCCCTGGGCAGGGAGGCGGACCCGCAGATCTTGGAGATGGAGAGGGAGCGGGTGAAAAGGACCGTGGAGCGGGCGCACATGTTCTTCCAGGGGATCTACTCGATGCCGGTGGCGGTCGTCGGGGAGAGCGGCAGAGCCTTCGATCTCGCCGAGTTTCTCAGCTCGGAGCTGGGGATGGACGTGAAACTGCTGGCCATATCTTCCAGCAACTTCGCCACCCCGGAGAAGATGACAGCGAAAGAAGCCCACTATCAGAAGCTGATGATAGAGCCAGATCGCTGGGATATGAACCGAGCGCTGGAGGCTTCCGGAGCGGCCCTCATCTTCGGCTCCAGCTTCGAGAAGAGGATCGCATCAGAGCTCCAGGCATCTCTGGTGAGAGTCTCCTATCCGGTGATCGACGAGATATCGCTCTCAGATCTGCCTTTTGCCGGCTTCTCCGGAATTGCGCACCTCTGCGAGAAGATCATCAACTCAATTCTAACCCGGAATAAAGACGAGGTAAAAGCATGAAAGAACCATTGCAGATTGCGTTTTACGGAAAGGGGGGCATTGGAAAGTCTACAGTTTCATCCAATGTTGCCGCCGCCTTGGCGGAGATGGGCAAGAAGGTCATGCAGGTGGGATGCGACCCCAAGGCGGACTGCACCAGGAACCTGAGAGGAGATCGAGATATCCCCACGATATTAGATGTGATGAGGGAGAAGGGCGGAGACAAGCTCGAGCTGACGGAGATGGGCAGGGGCAAGAGCATAGATCTTGAGGAGGTGGTCTTCTCCGGCTTCGGAGGAGTTCTATGCGTTGAGGCGGGGGGACCCGAGCCCGCGGTGGGCTGCGCCGGAAGGGGGATAAAAGTTGCAGTAGAGCTCCTCAGGCGTTTGGGCGTCTACAAGAGCGGCTTGGATGTGGTCATCTACGACGTCCTGGGAGACGTAGTCTGCGGAGGCTTTGGCATGCCTCTGCGCCAGGGGCTTGCAGAAGACGTTTACGTGGTGACCTCAGCCGATTATCTTGCGATCTACGCCGCAAACAACATCTGCAAAGGGATAGAGCGCCACGCTGGGAGGGGCGGATCAGCTCTGGGAGGCATCGTTTACAACGTCCGGGGGTCTCTGGACGATCTGGAGCTGGTGGAAGAGTTTGCCGCCAAGATAGGATCCAAGGTGACGGGATCGATACCCAGCGATCCATTGATCACGGAGAGCGAGCTTTACGGCCAGACCGTCATAGAGTACGCGGGAGAGTCCCTGGCCGCCGAGAGGTTCAGGATACTTGCCACCTCAATTCTGGAGAATGGATATGCTGCAGTTCCCAAGCCCCTAACCAGAGATAGCCTTGCGGTGATGGCGCAGAAGATCAGGGAGGAGACCAGGAAGAAGGCCAGGATGTCGGTCGTCGCATGAGCCTCTGCTTCGTCGAGCCTGATCCGAATGCATAAGCGGGCTGATAGCGGGTATCATATTGGCGTTCCTCGATCTCCTTTCAGAAGCTCTGAGCTCTACGGTCTCCACCATGAAGATCGTATTTTTGATGCTCTTTCTGACAGGCATAATGGTGGAGATGGGCTTATTTAATCGGGTCTCCTTCATCGCCAAGCCCCTGGTCTCGATATCGAGGTTGCCTGCCATCTCGGCCTCCACCTTTGTAATCAGCTTCGGCTCAGTTCTGGCCGCCAATACCATGACGGCCAGGCTGGCGAAGGAGGGGCATCTCTCAGATCGAGGGGCCTTCCTCAGCGCCTTGATGAATACCGTCCCGGCCTACTTTCGCGAATTATTCACATATCAGCTGGCCTTTGTCCTCCCCGTCATGGGCCCGATAGTGGGCGGGATGTATGCGATCATCTTTTTTGCTACCGGGGTCATAAAGTTGTTAATCGTGGTGATCCTGGGCAGAAAATGTTTGTTCGAAGAGCCTATGGTCTTAGAAGGATCGATTAAACTGTCATCAAAGACGAACATATTGGAGGCCGCGAAAGGTTCCTTGAGAGGTGAGATCCCGATATTTCTCAGGATGGCTGGCATCTTCTTCATAACGACCTTCTCGGTTCTCTACCTCGATGAAATGGGCGTTCTCGCATCTTTGGATGCAGCTTCCATCGCCCATATCTTTCAGGTCCCTCCGGAGACGATAGTTCCGCTGACCGTATTCGTGGCCAGCCCCAAGGCTGGCATGACTCTTCTCGGCCCCATGGTTCAAAACGGCAGCCTTTCGGAAGTAGAGGCCTTGATAGTCCTGATGCTGGGAAGCATGTTCATGCTACCGTTTATAGCTCTCAGATCGCAGATTCCAAATTATACTTCGATCTTCGGCATGCGGATGGGGATCTCCCTGGTGGCCACCTCCACGTTCATCAGCGTCATGGTGAGGCTGACGGTACTGTTCCTGCTGATGATGGCAACCTGATCCGTCTCTAGAAACCGGGAGTGTCGCAGGAAGATGATCTAAACCAATTGATTTTAATGTTATTATCTAATTAAAAATTAGTACTTAAAATTATTAATTGGTTTTTTTGGATAATATGATAACATCCAAACCAAAATTGTTAATAATAAGATATGACCTAAACCTGGAAATCAGCAACGATATAAATTCGTTCTTGGTGATGCCGAAATGTTGATAGCGTCCGTTACGTGGAGCAGCGAACTGCCCCTCTTGCTAGAGAGCGCGAAGGAGGTGGGACTGGACCTGGAGGCTTGGTCCTCTTCTCAGCTCGCCGAAGCTCAATATATGGAAGAATGTCTCGAATCCCTCAAAAGAGCTCAAATAATACTCCTCCATCCCTCCAGCGATGGCTGTTGGGATGATATAATTCCCGCTTTGGACCCAAAGACGCCTGTGATCTCCTTTGGGCGGGACCCCTCTCACTGGGTCCTCTCTACCGTCTCTTCGGAGGTCACCACCGCCGTCAATAGATACATCCTCTTCGGCGGTCCGGAGAACTACAAGAATATGCTCAAGTACGCCTGCCGCCAGGTCCTCGGTCTGGATCTAGACTACGATCCGCCCCAGGAGCTGATCTGGCAGGGGCTGTATCATCCCCGTCATGAGACGCCCTTCGCCTCCATCGACGAATATCTGCAGTGGTATGGCCCCCTAAGATCTTCAACCGTCGGCATAATCTTCTCCCGGACCTACTGGGCGAACGGGGATCTCGCCCTCGTCGACGCCCTCATAGAAGAGCTGGAAAAGCGGTTCTCTGTGATCCCCGTATTTTGCTTCGGCATGGGGGACGAGGATCTGGGAGCCATGTCCAGCGGCCAGGCGGCAGAGGCGTTCTTCCTCGGCAGGGTCGATGCCATCGTCAACCTTCAGCCCATCTTCCGCGCTAAAAATCTGGAGGGTGCCGTAGGCTCTCTCTCAAAGCTGAACGTCCCGGTATTTCATCCCCTCACCGTCTACCATAAGACGGAAGAGGAGTGGCAGGAGGATATCCACGGCCTCTCCAGCAGCGAGGTGGGCTGGTCCGTGGCCATGCCGGAGTTCGAGGGGGTCATCGAGCCTCTGATCATAGGCGTAACCGATAAATCGATCTCTGATGGCGCTCTGATAGAGCGGCATGTCCCCCTCGAGGAGAGGGTCTCGAAGGTCTGCAGCCGCGTCTCCGCCTGGATCGCCCTCAAGAAGAAGCCCCCCTCTGAGAGGAAGGTGGCCTTCATTCTGCACAACAACCCCTGCGTATCGGCGGAGGCCTCCGTGGGGGGAGGGGCCCATCTCGACACCCTGGAGAGCGTGGCCCGCATCATGAACAGGATGGTCGAGACCGGCTACCATCTGGAGGACCCTCCCAAAAACGGCAAAGAGCTGATCGAGACGATCATGGGCCGGAAGGCCATCTCTGAGTTCCGGTGGACGCCCATCGAGGAGATCGTGGAGAAGGGAGGCGCCCTTGCCTATTTGAGCGAGGAAGAGTACCGGCGGTGGTTTGACCGGCTCTCGCCGAAGGTCCAGGATCGGGTCAGCGAGGCCTGGGGAAGGCCTCCCGGCGAGGAGAAGGACGGGATCCCCGCTGCCATGCTCTATCATGGAAAGATCGTCGTCACCGGGGTCCAGTACGGCCATGGGCTAGTCTGTGCCCAGCCCAAGCGAGGCTGCGCCGGGGCGCGGTGTGACGGTCAGGTATGCAAGATCCTCCACGATCCGGATGTGCCGCCCACCCACCAGTATCTGGCCACGTACAGATACATCGAGGATTGCTTTGGTGCGGATGTGATTGTGCATGTAGGAACCCACGGAAACCTGGAATTTCTTCCGGGAAAATCGGTCGGCCTCTCCGGTGACTGTTATCCCGATATCGGGATCGGAGATCTGCCGCACCTTTACATCTACAACTCCGACAACCCTCCTGAGGGGACGATCGCTAAGCGGCGCAGCTACGCCGTCCTGATCGATCACATGCAGACGGTGATGACCGACTCCGATCTTTACGGAGAGCTGAAGGAGCTGGAGGAGAGGATCGCCGAGTACCATCGGGCTAAAGTCTCCGATGGCGGAAGAGCGCATGCCCTGGAGCATATCATCCTGGAGCTTCTGGAGAAGAGCAACCTGGCCAAGGAGATGAAGCTCGAGAAGATGATGGGGTCGGGGGCCAGCTTCGAGGAGATCCTGGAGAGGGCCCACGACAAGATCTCCCAGCTCTACAACACTCAAATCCCTGACGGCATGCACATCTTCGGCCTGCTTCCTGAGGGCGAGAGAAGGGAAGAGATGGTTCGGGCCATCCTCCGCCCCCAGGTGAGGAAGGCGGCAGCGGGGCTTCTCGGCATAGAGGTCACGGCCCGGTTGGAGGATCTTTTGGAGGTGGACGGCCTCGGCAAAGAGCTGATCTCTGCCATGATGGGAGATGATGGCTCTGGAGATCTCAAATTGAACTCCGTCCTGGATTCCCGGGGGCTGAAGGCCAACGAAGCCCTGGTGGCCTTGCGAGATCGGGTGGAAGAGCTCAGAATGAGGATCGAGGAGTCAGAGGAGATGGAAAGCCTCCTTCACGGTTTTTCTGGAGGCTACATAAAGCCAGGCCCCTCCGGCCTCATCACCAAAGGGAAGATCGAGGTCCTGCCGACGGGCAGAAACTTCTTCTCTCTGGACCCGTCGTCCATTCCCACCGAGGCGGCCTGGATGGTGGGCAGAAAGCTGGCCAAAAGCCTCATCGATAAGTACCAAAAGGAGCAGGGCCGCCTTCCCGAGAACGTGGCCATGTTCTGGATGGCGGGAGACGTGATGTACGCCGACGGGGAGCAGATGGCCCAGATGTTCAGCCTCATAGGCGTCGAGCCCGTCTGGAAGAGCGGCAGGCTGAAGGGTTATAAAGTAGTTCCCCTGGAGGAGCTGGGCCGGCCTCGGATCGACCTCACCGTCCGCGTCTCGGGGATCACCCGGGACTGCTTCTACAACTGCATCGAGATGATGGACCAGGCGATAAAGGAGGTGGCTGGGCTGGACGAGCCGCCAGAGATGAACTTTCTGCATAAGCACGACCTGGAGAACGGCCCAACTCCTCGGATCTTCGCCAGCCGGCCCGGAACTTACGGGAATGGGGTGAATCTGGCCGTCTATGCCAGCGCCTGGAAGGAGAACAAGGACCTCTCAGACGTCTTCATCTACTGGAATGGCTACGCCTACGGCAAAGGGTTCTTCGGCGAGGAGTCGCAGGAGAGGCTCATAAAGCAGCTGAAAAGCGTGGACGTCACCTTCAACAAGACCACCACCGACGAGAAGGATCTCTTCGGCTGCTGCTGCTACTTCGGAAACCACGGCGGCCTGACCATCGCCGCCCGGGAGGTCTCGGGAAAGGAGGTCGAGGCCTACTACGGCGACACGAGGGATGCCGACCACGTGGAGGTGAGAGACCTGGCCGACGAGGTCCGCCGCGTCGTCAGGACGAAGCTTCTCAACCCCAAGTGGATCGAGGGGATGAAGCGGCACGGCTACAAGGGTGCAGGAGACATCTCCAAGCGGGTGGGCCGGGTCTACGGCTGGGAGGCGACGACCTCGGAGGTGGACGACTGGATCTTCGACGAGATCGCAAAGACCTTCATCATGGACGAGGATAACCGCGAGTTCTTCCAGGAGAACAACCCCTGGGCGATGGAGGAGATGGGCAGAAGGCTCCTGGAGGCGGAGCAGAGGGGATTGTGGAAGGCCGATCCTGAGGTTCTCGACGCCCTGAAGTCGCTATACCTCGAGATCGAGGGGTGGATGGAAGAGCGGATGGGAGACGTGGGGGGCGAGTTCCAGGGCGGGGCAATCGATGTCGTAACCGCGGACGAGGTGGCCGCCTGGAAGGAGAAGATGTCGAAGGTGCTGGGGGAATGAGAGGGTCACCGGCTCGAGTTCGAGATGGATCGGATTCATGATGATGGTTATCTTGGGGGCGGTGGAAAGCACAAAATAGAGACGGGATGAAGCATCGTTTTTTCATTTTATTATTTTATTCATTTTAGCCAAAAAAGTTATAACTAATGAAGTTAATTCACATTAAATCATATAAATATGATTTAACGTATGGATTGAAGGATGGTAGCTGATGAATCAACTGGCCTTTGGATTGATGGTGCTGGCGTGCACGATGCTGGTCATTATGCCCGCGGTTGCAGATGATTACACCCTCGGCATCTTCGGCAACGCGAACATGGATGATACGATAGATGAGTACGACATCAAGTACCTGCGAGGAATCCTCGATGGGACGAACGAGGCGTCAGAGCTGGCAGATGCGAACTACGACGGCGTGATCGACGAGAACGACATCTCGCAGATAGAGATGATCGTAGCAGGAGAGGAAAAAGAGCTTACCATCATCGATTCTGCTGATAGGACGGTTACGCTAAAGTGCCCGATAAAGTCCGTAGTTGCCCTTGGTCAAAGCGCTGCAGAAGTTATAAAATCGCTAGGAGCAGAAGATCGAATTGTAGGGATCGAACAGTATATAGCAGACAAACCGATATACTTCCCTGAGTTAAGCAAGCTACCCATTGTAAAGTCCGGATCTGAGGTAGATTACGAGAAGGTCCTCGAGATCAAGCCTGATCTGGCCATAGGCTATCAATCCAGCGCAGCAGGATGGGCCGAAAAGCTCGAGCCCCATGTGAAAGTCGTCGGCCTCGGATATTACCAGCCAAAGAGAATGTCCCAGGAGGTCGCAATGCTAGGCTACATCCTGGGGGTGCCCGAGAGGGCTTATGAGTTCATCGATTTTTACGAGGGATATCTGAACACGATCCAGAAGAGGGTCAGTGAGCTGCCAGAGGAGGAGAGGGTCAGGGTCTACCTGGAGCAGAACAACGATTATACGACCTCTGGCAACGGCTCGGGCACCAACGAGCTGTGCGAGCTGGCTGGTGGTGTGAACATCGCCATCGATCTGGTGGGGTCCTATCCAGTTGTCGATCCCGAATGGGTGATAACTGAAAACCCAGAGGTGATGGTGAAATCAGTAAACCACGGCAACAAATACGCTGGCTATGAGAAAGACTCCACTGAAGACATAGATGAGCTTAGAGCATCTTTCATGAACCGGATCGGGTGGCAGATGATCGATGCAGTGCAGAACGGAAGAGTTTTCATTTGGTCGGATAGCATCAACGCTAAGCCATCGTTCTTTGTCGGCGTAACTTATCTGGCCAAATGGCTCTATCCCGACCTATTCGAGGATCTGGACCCCCAGGCGATCCATCAGGAGTACTTGACCCGATTCCAGGGACTGGACTACGACCTGGACGAGCATGGGGTGTTTGTATATCCGCCACTGGAGGTGAGCTAAAATGAAATTATCTATATTTTCTTTGATGATGTTGCTTGCATCATCTACGCTACTGATCGTCACGTCTGCGGTTGCAGATAATTACACGCTGGGCATCTTCGGCAATGCGAACATGGATGATACGATAGACGAGGATGACATAGCGTACGTACGAGGAATAATCGAAGGAACGAACGAAGCTACAGAGCTTGCAGATGCCAACTATGATGGCGTGATCGACGAGGATGACGTAACTCTGATAACTCAGATCGTGAACGATGACGAAGATGAGATCACAATAATAGACACCACGGGGCGATCCGTCACGATAAACAAACCTCTGAGAAGAGTTATCGTGCTAAACGCAAACATTCTCGAAGTAATGCGTTCCCTCGATATGGATAAAGAATCCATCGTTGCGGTATCGTCGAGTGTTACATCCAAGGGGGATTTCTTTCCGGAGTTCCAAACCACGTTAGATGTGGGCACTGGATGGGAACCCGACGTTGAGAAGGTGATAGAGGCCGATCCAGATATCGTGTTTTTATATGCAACCCAATTTGTAACATCTTGTGATGAGGTTCAAAGTCAGCTTGAAAATGCCGGCTTTAAAGTGGTACGTTTCGATTGTTTCAAGCCGGAGACCTATCTCGATGAGGTCTGCAAATTAGGTTTCATTCTCGACAAAGAAACGAATGCAGACGATTTCACCGAGTTCTACAACAAATGCCTGAATCACATCAAAGATAAAGTGGAAGAGATCCCCGAGGACGAGAAACCCAGAGTTTACTTCGAGGGTTTTGGAGATCCCTACAACGTGGGTGGTGTGGGAACTGTCACCCATCAGATAGTGGTTGAGGCTGGAGGCAACGACATCTTCGGAGATGTAACAGGCTACAAAGTTGTAGACAAAGAAGAGGTGATGGTGCGAGATCCAGAGATCATAGTCGTGCAAGGTTACGCCCGGGGCAAATATGGATACAACGTCGATGATCCACAGTGGCTGAAAGATATGCATGATGAAATGGTTGGACGAACTGAGATGTCCCAGGTCTCTGCGGTCGACGATGACAAAGTATACGTAATCATCAAGGAGCTTACAGGCAATAAACACTTCCTGGCCGTAGGCTACCTGGCAAAATGGTTCCATCCGGATCTTTTCGAGGATCTTGACCCCCAGGTGATCCATCAGGAGTACCTGGCCAGGTTCCAGGGGCTGGATTACAACCTGGGAGAGCATGGAGTGTTTGTATATCCGCCAACGGAGGTGAGCTGAATGAAATCATCCGTATTCTCATTTTTGACGATGCTTATTCTATCATCAGCCTTGATGGTTGTCACACCAGCGATTGCATCCGATTACACGCTCGACATTTTCGGCAACGCCAACATGGATGATACGATAGACGAGGATGATGTGACGTACTTAGAAGGAATAATCGACGGAACGAACGAAGAAACCCAGCTGGCAGATGCCAATTACGACGGCCAGATCGATGAGGCGGACATCGCTCAGATAGAGCTGATCATTGCTGGTGAGGAGAAGGAGCTTACGCTCGTTCAATATCTTAAACATCCCGTGGCATATACTGAAGATCCGGTGACGGTCTCGATGCCGATAACGACTATAGCTGCGCTTGGTGGTACCTATGGTCCCTATATGCTTTGTGCCCTTGGAGAGGCGGATAATATCGTTGCGATTACTGATGGTGCAAAGACGCGAGGTGAATTTAGGGCCTTAATAGAGGATACACCTGGGATAGGAAAAAGTACTGAGTGGGATATGGAAAAGCTCATCGAGCTGGAACCAGATGTTGTACTTGCTTATGCGTGTTATGACTATTCAGAGTATAGGGATATATTGGATTCTGTAGGCATTCCAATAGTTCAGATGGACTTTTATGTACCTGAAAAGTATGCAAGCGAAGTAAGAAATTTGGGATGGATGTTAAATAAGCAAGAAAGAGTTGAAGAACTCATCAATTTCGAACAGCAACATCTCGATTTCATAGAAGAGAGAGTCAAGGACCTGGAAGAGGAAGAGAAGCCTCTTATTTATGCTGAGAACTATCGGGATTACAGGCTGGGTGAACCAACGAGCAGCATCACAGGTTCCATCGTCCCTTGTGGTGGTGTCGACATCTTTGATGACCTCGAAGATGATCTTGAGGTAGGCCCTGAAGAAGTGATCGTCAGGGACCCACAAGTAATTCTTCATATGACTTACTCATCGTACCTCCCTTGCGGTTATGATGTAACTGATATGAGCTCAATGGAGGATAAGATAGACGATATCATGCGTCGTCCAGGGTTTGATCAAATCGATGCAATTGAGTCTGGAAGAGTTTACGTCATTACCAGCGACGCATCGTCAATACATCCAAGCATTTTTCGCTCCTATGTTGCCAAGTGGTTACATCCTGAGCTCTTCGAAGATATGGACCCAGTGGCTGTTCATGAAGAATGGTTACAAAAGTTCCTTGGCGTAGACTTCAAGGGAGTATATGCTTACCCGTTGATAGAGACGGAGGACCTCTAAATGAGAATTATTTATCTTTTTAGTCTAATGATTCTTGCGTCATTCACTGCACCGGAAATTATGCATGTGAATGCATCTGATTACACGCTCAGCATCTTCGGCAACGCGAACATGGACGATGTGATAGACGAGAGTGACATCGCGTACGTAGAAGGGATCATCGAGGGTACGAACGAAGAGACTGAGCTGGCAGACGCCAAACACGACGGCGTGATCGATGAGGATGACATCGCCCAGATTGAGCTGATCATAGACAGGACAGAGTCTGAACTAACAATCGTCGATTCTGCCAACAGGACACTTACTATCGAAAAACCCGTGAAAACTATAATCGTCGTAAGCGGGCATGCTGCTGAAGCGATTAGGATTCTCGGATCGGAGAATAAACTTGCAGGCGTATCCAATATTATAAAGAAAAAAGATTATTATTTCTCAGATCTGTCTGATCTGCCGTCAGTAGGCGATTGGAAGGTAGGAGATTATGAAGCTATTGCCGCTCTTGATCCAGATCTGGTCATAAGTTATGCTAATTGGCCGCCGATATCTGAAGTCGAAGAGAACCTGAATAACTTCGGAATTCCAGTGATAGCACTCGAATTTACTAACCCAAGCATCATAACCGAAGAGATTGAGAAGCTGGGCTACCTTCTGGATGAAAGAGATAACGCTAAAAAATACTCTATCTGGAATGAACGATATAAAGTCATGATAGATGAGTTCGTCTGCGAGCTGAGCGAAGATGAAAAGCCGAGAACTTTTTTAGAGACTGCGTACAGTGGCCCAGGAGATATAAGCACCTATGGCACCGGCACAAAGGCCGATATTGGTTTATCGATGGTCGGCGGTAAAAATATTGCTGATATCCTTCAAATCTCCTATCCCCATGTTGATAGTGAGTGGGTGATTAACGAAGATCCTGATGTTATTATCAAATATGTCATGAGTTCTGAGGTGGAGTGGGGTTGGAATAGTACAGAAACCCCAGAATCATTGGTTAACAGCGTAATAAACCGCGATGGCTGGGAATATTTGAAGGCCGTCAAAGATGGACGTGTATATTTGATCAGCAATGAGGTGATGGAAGGGCCTGATGGAATTGTAGGATATTTGTTTTGGACGAAGATGCTTCACCCAGAATTCGATGCAGATCCCGTAGCGGCTTACCGAGAGTATTTGAGTGATATCTTAGTATTGGAGTGCCCGGATTTGATCTTCTCATATCCTGAAACGGATGCAGCTTGAATCGGGGTATTTACGGGAGATGAATATGAACGCGGACTGTACCAATTCCACGCTGTTTCCTCTATTGGCTTCTGATACAACTTGCACTGATCTGGATCAATTCGTAGCTCTTTTGGGAAGAGAAGATTGCAGAAAAGACGAAGGGATTATTCACGTAACAGTGCCCTTCTGTGATTCAATTTGCTCATTTTGCAACGCTAAAAGGTTTTTTAAGACCCATGAAGCGTTGCGAAACTATCTTCAGGCTCTGAAGGGGGAAATAAGACTTTGGTCCGGGATGAAATATATTGAGTCAAGTGATTTTGGTGCGCTTTACCTACATGGTGGAACACCCACCACGCTTTCCTCTGATGAGTTGAAGGTGCTCATACAGACCTGCAAAGATAGCTTTAATTTTAATGCAGATATGGAGCTGACGGTAGAAAGCACAACGCACAACCTCGATGCCCATAAGATTAACAGGCTATTAGATTGCGGTCTAAGTCGCCTATATATCGGCGTGCAGACGTTTGACAACATCATTAGGAAAAACCTAAATCGTACCGACAGCAGCCATGTGGTAGCAGAAACAATTTTGCAGGCAAAGAAATTAGGTTGCGAAGCCATCCGAATAGATCTTATGTATAATTTGCCGGGCCAAGATACGCACTCATGGGAGAGTGATCTTCTCAAAGCAATCGAGTTGGGCGTCGACAATATAAGCATATTCAGGTTTCATTTGTATCCGAACTTGAAGCTGGCTAAAGAGTTACAATCTGGTGTGCTTCCGCCGATGCCAGAAAGTAAAATTGCTGACGACATGTGTAACGTCGCTCTTGACATCTTAAAGGACGGTGGCTATCAACAACAATATTCATCAGGATTCACTTTGCCTGGGAAAAAAAGCAGATACTATGACTTATTCTATAAATATCAACATGAAGGCTTGGGTCTAGGCATAACCAATTGGTTTTTCAGCCTATTAGAAAAATATAGCTTTAGAAATACGGATGAATTGGGATCTTACATCGAATCCATCAAGGGAGGAGCTTTGCCCATATCTATGAATAAACGTTTATCAGACGACCAGCTTATGAAGCGTTTTATGTCGAGAGGGTTGAGCTCAGCCGTAGATAAAACAGTATTTCTAAAAAGATTTGGCGTATTACCAGAACAAATATTCCCAGATCAGATCTGTGAGCTAGAGAAAGAAGGATTAATAAATCGAGATGATCGGGAAATAAAGACAACTCCCTTAGGTAGCAATACTCTACGGAGTTGTCGCGAACGATTCAGCTAAACGCCGAAATATACCCCTCGGTTTTCACCTTTCTGGCCTCGCGAATGGCTGCTGCGACCCCCAGGGAGTTCCTTAGAAGATGAGATCGCCGAAATAGTTATAAATATGGGCATAATTCATACCTAATCATACTAATTAGTGACTAAGTATGGTAAGGAGGATGGTAGCTGTGAATCGATTGACCTTTGTATTGATAATTATGTCATGCGCGTCGTTGGCCATTATGGCTGCGGATGCAGCTGATTACACCCTTGAAATATTCGGCAACGCAGACATGGACGACACGATAGACGAGGATGATGTGACGTACTTAGAAGGAATAATCGACGGAACAAATGAAGAGACCCAGCTGGCAGATGCCAATTATGACGGCCAGATCGACGAGGGCGACATCGCCCAGATAGAGCAGATCATTGCTGATGGCGAGAAAGAGCTTACTATTGTAGATAGCAATGGCGGAGATGTAACAATTAAAAAGCCTGTGGAAAGAGTAGTTGTTCTTGGAGATTCACAGGCTGACGCGGTGAGGGTACTTAGAGCCGAAGAGAAAGTGGTAGGCATAGATTCAAGCCTTCCAGAAGAATATGTACTTCTACCAGTGATGTCCAAGCTACCAACAGTTGGAGATTATTTAGAGCCAGATGCTGAAGCAATACTTGCTTTAGAACCAGATATGGTCCTTGGATACTATTCATTGAAATCTGAACTTGATGAAGAGATAGCACCTAACGTCGCTGTTGTTCGAATAAACTCCCGGGGAAGTAACATGGAAGAGGAGTTAAAAAAACTTGGATATATTCTCGATAGGAGGGCTGAGGCCGAGGAGTTCTGTGAATGGCATGGGGAACATATAGAGATGATCCATAGTAGAATTGAAGGACTTTCTGAGGAGGACAAACCGACGATTTTCATAGAGGCTTTCCCTCATTATAGCGAGTATTATACCAGAAACAAAGATTCAGTTGAGGGTTATGTATGTGAAATGGCAGGTGGAACAAATATCGCTGCCGACAAACTTTCTGGGGTGGTGGATGCAGAGTGGGTTATTACGGAAAATCCCGAGTTCATTTTTATCGGTGCGATGAGTGCCGATCCTTCTGGCTATGGCATTGATGATATGGCAGGAGTAGACGCAACAAGAGACGGCGTTATTAACCGTCCTGAACTGAAGGATGTCAAAGCAATCAGGAACGGAAATTGTTATTGTGTCGCTTCAGATATTGTACATTCGATACAACAGATTATAAGCATATCATATCTGGCAAAGTTATTACATCCAGAGCTCTTCGAAGATTTAGACCCTGAAGCGATTCACAAAGAATACCTTAATAGATTCCAACGCATAGACTATGACTTGGATGACCATGGTGTGTTCGTGTATCCTCCGATAGAAATTGATGGTGGCCTAGCGGGAATTCCTGATCGATACGTCCCTCAAAGCCACGGTGCTTCCTGAGAGTGAAGGTTTTGTGGATCAGATGCTGGAATCGCGAGTATGAGATAGGGCAAAGTCGAGATGACGGTGGTTAGATGCGCGCCAAATAGCGCATCGTTGAACCCATCTATTTTTATGTAGTTTTATTATTTGACGCATTTAGTCGAAAAAGTTATAAATAATGAACACAATTCGCATCTAATCATACTACTTGAACCTCGAGTATGGAATAGAGGATGATATCTGATGAATAGATTGGCTTTTGGATTGGCGGTGCTGGCATGCATTTCGTTGGCTATTATGCCTGCGGTTGCAGATGATTACACGCTCGACATCTTTGGCAATGCTAATATGGATGACACGATAGACGAGGATGATGTAGCGCACGTGGAGGGAATAATCGAAGGAATAAATGACGCTACAGAGCTGGCAGATGCCAACTATGACGGCCAGATCGATGAGGCGGACATCGCTCAGATAGAGTTGATCATAGCAGGTGAGGAGAAGGAGCTTACGATCATCGATTATACGGATCGAATTGTGACAGTAAGCAAGCCCGTTGAGCGTGTTATATTATTGAATGAGTATTGTGCTGATGCTTTACAGATGTTGGGGGTCCAGAATAAAATAGTTGGTGTGTCCAATCCTATTACTGAGTATACATATCTACCCGGACTCAGCACCCTACCGGCGCTTGGCATGGCCAAAGATCCAGACCTTGAGGCGATTATCAGTCTCGATCCAGATTTACTCATTACATGGTGGTCGCCAACCGTCTCGGAACTTGCTGAGACCCTTCCAGACAGCGTCACCGTTGTTGACTTATCCTTTACTAAACCAGAGAATCTTACTGATGAATTGATGATGCTTGGTTATATTTTTGGAAAAAGAGATGATGCAAGTCGCTACATCGATGATTTCCATGGAAAATATATTGGTCTCATCAAATCGCGGACAGAAGAGTTGTCGGACGAGGAGAGACCAAAGGTCTATGTAGAGTGCAACAAGCCTTACAAGACTTATGGTCACACCACAGGCGCCCATCAATCGATTAATCTGGCCGGTGGGAGAAATATCTTTTCCGATCTCGAAGGAATTCCTATTGTAGATCCTGAAGCGATCCTGGAGAGGAATCCTGACGTCATCATCGTAGGCGCGTATACTGATGCTGGATACGAGGTGGAAGATCCTTCAAAGTTGGCGGATTTGAGGGATGAAATCATGAGCCGCCCTGAATTTGCTGATATCACTGCGGTGAAAGATGGGAAGGTTTACATGGTAGATGTAAACCTCCATTACGGGCTTGATTATCTTTTAGGTATTGTACATTGGGCGAAAATTATTCATCCAGATCTATTCGTCGATTTGAATCCACAGGAGATACATCAGGAATATTTGACAGAGTATCTGGGATCGGACTTCGACCTGGATGAAAAGGGTGTCTTTGTATATCCGCCCTTGGAGGTGACCGTATGAAAACACCGACCTTATTTTTATGGATGCTTTTTACAGCATCTGCTCTTGTAGTCATTCCAGCACTTGCGTCCGATTGCACACTGGAAATCTTTGGCAACGCCAACATGGACGATGGCATAGACGAAGTTGATATTGCCTACGTCGAGGGCATCATCGAAGGCACCGATGAGCCCACCAGGCTCGCCGATGCCAATTATGACGGCGAGATAGACGCCCTGGATATCGATCAGATCGAGAAGATCATAAACGGGGACGAGACGGAACTCACCATCGTCGATGCCCAAGAAAGGAATGTGACGCTGAAGGTGCCGATACAAAGGGTGATTTGCGTAAATACCGGCGCCATAGAGATAATGCGGGCCATAGGTGTCGACATAGAGGAGAGGCTCATAGGCGTGACATCTTACGCCATCAAGGACCCCCTTTACTGGCCCGAGCTTCAGGATAAGGTGAGCGTCAAATACGGAAGCCCTGATTACGAGCAGATAGCCCAGCTCAACCCGGATCTGGTCATACTATATAGCCGGCCTAAAGACGAAGAATCATTTGAGAGTTATGATGATATAAACGTTCCAGTAATGTGCATCAATTGTCACGATAAGGACGTACTGGATAGCGACGTCAGAATTCTCGGCGAGCTATTTGGTGAAAAAGACTCTGCAAACGACCTGATCGATTGGTACAGTGGATACAGGGACCTTATTGCGGAACGATTAGAGGATCTCGCAGATGATGAGAGACCTAGGACGCTATTCTTCGGTTATCCAGATTACTACTATCCGATCTTGAAGGTAAGAACCGGCGAGAGCGGAGACCATGCATTGCTGGCAGATGCTGGTGGAATTAACATAGCCGAGGATCTTCTCAGCACTACGGGTACTGCAGATGTGGACCCGGAGTGGGTGATGTCTCAGAACCCAGATATAATCGTGGCGAGCGTGCTCGGTGGCGGCTTTTCGGGTTACAGCGCCAATGAAACCGCCATAGAGAACATGAAGACGGTCAGGGATACGCTTCTTTCAGATCCTGCCATCAGCTCTACGAACGCTTTCGAAGACGGAAAGGTCCTCATCGTATGCACCGATCTTAATCGCGGTCCAATGGAAGTGGCAGGCATGGCTTTCCTGGCCAAATACTTCTATCCAGACCTATTTGAGGACCTTCAACCTAAGGACATACTGAAAGAATATTTTGAGGATTGGCAGGGGATCTCCTATCGGGGTTACTACGTCTATCCAAGCGCATAATGAAATCTAGCTGAGGTGTCCAAAATGAAAATAACCTGCATAGTAGGAAACTCATACCAACCTATAATCGCAAAGGCGACCAAAAGCCTAGGATTCGAGTTGGCGCTCTACTCCATTCAGCGCCTCGACGATCAGCCCGGCCGGCTGGAAGTGGCCCTGGAGTCTTGCGCGGAATCGGATCTGATCTTCATTCATAGAGGAAGCGATCCGATCTGGGACGAGATCGGGCCGAAGATGAAAGAGATCGGAGAAAGCACTGCCATCGTCTGCCTCGGATACGATCCGTCGTACTGGCTCCTCTCCACCGCCCCGGCCGAGGTGGTGGTCACGGCGAACGCCTACCTAACCTACGGCGGGGAGGGGAACGTCAGAAACATGTTCCTCTACCTCTGTAAAGAGCTGCTCGACGTGGATTGCGCCTTTGATCCTCCCATTCCCCTGCCCTGGGAGGGAGCGTATCATCCGAATGCTCCTCGCACCTTCGAGAATATCGGCCAGTATCTGGAGTGGTACAAGCCCGATGACAAGCCCACGGTCGGCCTCCTCTTCTCTCGGTTCTCCTGGGCAAATAATCTCTTGGACGTAGAGGACGAGCTGATCCGAGCGCTGGAGCAGCAGGGCATGAACGTCATTCCCGTATTCTCGTACTCCGTCCGGGATCTGGAGTTGGGAACTAGAAGCATGGCGGAGGTGGTCTCCGATTACTTCCTCAACGATGACGAACCCCGCATAGCTGCCATGGTGAAGACCGTCCCCTTCTTCCTCGGTCAGGAGGCAAAAAGCATGGGCGAGGCGAAGAGCAACAAAAAGGGCATCTCTCTATTGAAGAGGTTGAACGTTCCGGTCTTTGAGCCGATCCTCTCCTACCACATGAACCTGGACGAGTGGGAGAACGGCATCGGTCTATCCAACGACATCGGCTGGTCCGTGGCCATGCCCGAATTTGAGGGCATGATCGAGCCGATCATTGTAGGAGCGGGGTCCAAGCGGGGGGAATACGATGAGAGGACGCCGATACCCGAGCGCTGCGTGAAGCTGGCGGGACGGGTCAAGAAATGGGTGGCCTTGGCCAAAAAACCCGCCTCCGAGAGGAAGGTGGCCTTCATACTCCACAACAACCCCTGCGCCTCCGTAGAGGCGGCCGTAGGCGGAGGAGCCCATCTGGATACCATCGAGAGCGTGGCCCTCATCATGAACAAGATGGCCGAGGCCGGGTACTCCCTGGAAGACATCCCCGAGACGGGTAAAGAGCTGATCGAGACGATCATGGACCGGAAGGCCATCTCCGAGTTCCGATGGACCCCCATCGAGGAGATCGTGGCCAAGGGCGGCGTTCTTGCCTATCAGACCAAGGAGGAGTATGTGAAGTGGTTCAGCACTCTCACACCTCAGGTAAGAGATCGGGTCTGTGAGGCCTGGGGAAACCCTCCCGGAGAGGAGAAGGACGGCATTCCCGCCGCCATGCTCTATCAGGGAAAGATCGTCGTCACTGGAGTCCTGTACGGCAACTGCGTCGTCGCAGTCCAGCCCAAGAGAGGCTGCGCCGGCACGCGTTGCGACGGCCAGGTCTGCAAAATACTACACGATCCGGACGTGCCGCCCACCCACCAATACATGGCCACCTACCGCTACTTAGAAGAGGTATTCGGGGCAGATGTTCTGATCCACGTGGGCACCCACGGCAACCTGGAGTTTTTGCCCGGCAAAGGGGTGGGCCTCTCCAGAAACTGTTATCCTGACATATGCATCGGCACGATCCCCCATCTATACATCTACAACGCCGACAACCCGCCCGAGGGGACCATCGCCAAAAGGCGGAGCTATGCCGTCCTGGTGGATCATATGCAGACCGTCATGACCGAGTCGGGGCTCTACGATGAGCTCCTGGAGGTGGACCGGCTCCTCGGCGAGTACGAAACGGCGAAGCACGACCACGGACGCTCCCACGAGCTGAGGCACCTGCTCATCGATGCCATCAAGGCCGCCAACCTCGACAAAGGCATGAAGCTCACCGAGGACATGCGGGTGGAGGAGATAGTATCCAAGGCCCACAACGAGCTGAGCCGCGTGAGAAACACCCAGATAGATTCCGGCATGCACATATTCGGCCAGCTTCCCGAAGGCGAGAAGCGGGTCGAGTTCATCAACTCCGTGATGAGGTTTGAGGGGAACGGCGTTCCCCTGCGGGGCACCGTCGCCGCCATGATGGGCTTCTCCATGGAGGAGCTTCTCGCCGACCAGGGCGCCGTCGACGAGCTCTACGGCAGATCTCACGGCCAGCTTCTGGAGACGATCGACGGCCTCTGCAAGAAGCTCATCAAGATCTATCTGGAGGGGAACGGTGCCCGGCCTGATGAGGTCCTGGGGTTTTCCGTCGCGGGTTACGAGCTGAGGCTCGAGGCGATCCGAGAGAAGGTCCTGGACCTCCAGTCTCGGATGGAGGCCTCTACGGAGATCGAGGCTCTGCTGAACGGCATGGACGGAGGCTACGTCGAGGCTGGCCCCAGCGGCCTGATCACCCGAGGTCGGGACGACGTTCTGCCCACCGGTCGGAATTTCTACTCACTGGATCCATACCGTGTCCCTACGAAGACCGCCTGGAAGGTGGGCCAAAAGCTGGGAGAAGCGGTAATCGCCAAGCACCTGGAGGAGGAAGGTCGCCATCCTGAGAATATCGCCTTTTACTGGATGTGTAGCGACATCATGTGGGCAGACGGAGAGGACATGGCCCAGATGCTCTTCCTTTTGGGAACTGAGCCCGTATGGCAGTCCAACGGTCGGCTGAAGGGCTTCCAGGTCATCCCACTGGAGGAGCTGGGGCGCCCTCGGATCGATCTGACCGTTCGCGTCTCGGGGATCACGCGGGACAACTTCCCCAACTGCATCGATACTATCGACGAGGCGGTCCAGGCGGTGGCCGCCCTTGATGAGCCTCTTGAGATGAACTCTGTGCGAAAGCATACGCTCGAGAACCTGGAGAACGGTACTGCGAAGGACTGGCGCGAGGCTACGCTGCGGATCTTCGCCAGCAAGCCCGGCACCTACCAGTCGGGAACAAACCTCGCAGTCTACGCCAGCGCCTGGAAGGATGAGAAGGACCTCTCGGACATCTTCGTCTACTGGAACGGCTACGCCTACGGTAAAGGCGTCCCGGGTAAGGAGTCTCATCAGCAGTTTGTAAACTCTCTCAAGTCGGTGGACGTGACCTACAACAAGGTCGTCAGCGACGAGTACGACCTATTCGGATGCTGCTGCTACTTCGGAACCCATGGCGGCATGACCGCGGCGGCGAGGCACATCTCCGGAAGGGATGTCAAGGCCTACTACGGCGACACCAGGGAGCCGGAGCATGTGGAGGTCCGAGACCTGGCCGACGAGGTGAGGCGCGTGGTCAGGACCAAGCTCCTCAACCCCAAGTGGATCGAGGGGATGAAGGAGCACGGCTACAAGGGCGCTGGCGACATCTCCAAGCGGGTGGGCCGGGTCTACGGCTGGGAGGCTACGACCTCGGAGGTGGACGACTGGATCTTCGACGAGATCGCAAAGACCTTCATCATGGACGAGGATAACCGAGAGTTCTTCCAGGAGAACAACCCCTGGGCGATGGAGGAGATGGGCAGAAGGCTCCTGGAGGCGGAGCAGAGGGGATTGTGGAAGGCCGATCCTGAGGTTCTCGACGCCCTGAAGTCGCTCTACCTCGAGATCGAGGGGTGGATGGAAGAGCGGATGGGAGACGTGGGGGGCGAGTTCCAGGGCGGAGCGATCGATGTCGTGACCGCGGACGAGGTGGCCGCCTGGAAGGAGAAGATGTCGAAGGTGCTGGGGGCTTAGACTATTCTTGTAGGAGGTTTAAAGCACAAAATAGGGACGGGATGAAGTATCGTTTAAATCTTTTTTGTTCTACTATTTTATTCAAGTTAGCCGAAATAGTTATAAATAATGAGGATAACTCACATTAAATCATATAAATACGACTTTAAGTATGGCTGGAAGGATGGTAGCTGATGAATCGATTGGCCTTTGGATTGGTGGTGCTGGCTTGCGCGATGCTGATCATTATGCCCGCGGTTGCGGCTGATTACACCCTTGGCATCTTCGGCAATGCGAACATGGACGACACGATAGACGAGGATGACATATCATATGTAGAAGGGATCATCGATGGGACGAGCGAAGAGACCCAGCTGGCAGATGCCAACTATGATGGCACGATCGATGAGGATGACATCGCTCAGATCGAGCAGATAATACAGGGAGACGAGAAAGAGCTTACAATTGTTGACTCTGCGGATAGGATAGTAACAGTGAAAAAGCCGATAGAACGAATCGTTACCACACACAGCCATCACATCGAAACGATGCGGGCAATTCAGCTGGATATGGATAAAATCGTAGGTGTGGCTACATGGACGTTGAATATGAAGTTATTCTTCCCAGAGTTTAGCGAGGAACAAAACATAGGTGGCTCTGATTATGATATTGAGAAGATATTACGCCTACAACCAGATATTGTCATGATATATACTTCGACATCTCATTTGATTAACGATTTTGCAAATAAGCTTGAATCTTTAGGTATTACAGTAGTTTACATCGACTGTTACAAACATGACAACTATATAGAAGAGATAAGAACACTTGGGTATATTCTTAATAAAAAAGATGAAGCAGAAGAGTTCATCGATTTCTACGAAGAAAAGGTGGACATCATCAAAGAAAGAGTAGAAGGAATTCGAGAGGAGGACAGGCCAAAAGTCTTCTTATTAAGGTCGTCTGAGGGTTATAAAACGTTAGGTGGTGGAAGTAGTTACATTTATGATATTGAAATGGCAGGCGGAAACACCATTTTTGGTGATAATCCGGACAATAATATCGAGGTGGATCCTGAAGCAGTGATTGATCGCGATCCTGACATAATACTCATTCACATAAGTCCATTTGGTGCTTATAGTACGACTGATATAGCTGAACTTAGCAATCTAAGAGATGAAATTATGAACCGTCAAGAATTGGCTAATGTTACAGCAGTGAAAAACGGAGACGTTTACGTACTTGGCAGTTATTTCCTTGGCAAGCCATCTAGATTTGTAGGCCTCGCTTACATGGGGAAGTGGTTCTACCCCGAGCTTTTCGAAGATTTGGACCCAGTAGCAATCCACCAAGAATATCTTGACAAATTCCACAAAACTTTGAACTTAGACGTATATAAGGATGCCGTATTTGTATATCCACCACTGGAGGTGAGCTAAAATGAAAATCTCGGTATTTTCGTTAGTGTCGATGCTGCTCGCATCATTAACACTATTTGTCATCATGCCGGCCGTTGGATCTGATTACACGTTGGGAATCTTCGGCAACGCGAATATGGACGATACGATAGACGAAGACGATATCGCATACGTGGAAGGGATCATCGCTGGAACAAACGAAGAGACCCTGCTGGCAGATGCCAACTATGATGGCGTGATCGACGAAAAGGATCTAACACAAATAGAACTGATCATACTTAATGTGGAGAAGGAACTTACGTTGATAGATTCTGAGGACAGATTCATTACGGTGAAAAAGCCAGTAGAGCGGGTTGTTTTGCTTGCGAGTTATCCAGCCGAAGCGATACGAATATTAAAAACACAGGATAAAGTAGTCGGAGTCAGCAATAGTATTATACAAGATGAAGCTTACTTCCCAGAGTTCAGCAAATTGCAAGATGTTGGTATCGCGACGAACCCCGACTATGAGGCGATACTTAGTGTCCATCCTGATTTTGTAATTCAACATACGATAGCTTCTGAGACTGCTGAACATCTCCCAGGTGTTACAGTGGCCCTTCTGATGCTCTATAAACCAGAAAATTTTATAGAGGAACTGGTGAAAATGGGTTACATATTCGGGAAAAAAGATGGGGCAAATTGTTATGTCGATGATTTTCATGATAAATATATTGACATAATCAAATCACTTACAGAGACGATTTCTGATGACGAAAGACCAAAAGTGTATGTTAGTGGAGGTGGAGATCGAGATATTTACAATGGGTTTTGTGCTAAATCAGGTGCTCAGCAAATGATTGATCTATGCGGTGGAAGGAACATACTCGCTGATATCGATGCAGGTAATGTTAAGATCGATCCGGAAGAGATCGTGACTAAGAATCCCGATATTATTATTAGACATCTAAAGGCGACCGATGCTGGATTAAAGTATGATGATCCATCGATAATCAAGGCGTTATGGGAGGATACCGTGAATCGTCCTGAGTTGGCAGATGTCAATGCCGTAAAGAACAATAGGGTTTATATAATAGACAGTGGTCTAAATTACGGACTTGACTATCCCATCGCCATGGCATACTGGGCGAAGTGGTTCCACCCGGATCTGTTTGAGGATCTGGATCCGATGGCAATCCACCAGGAATATCTGACGGATTTCCAGGGATTGGACTTCGATGTAAGCAATCATGGAATCTTCGTATATCATCCAGAGCTGTATCCGGATGGACGCTAAGATTGATGATTCGCAAAAACGGTAGGCATCCGGCCTTGTTGGGGGCAGGCTACGCCTGCCTACCGTCGCAAATCCAATCTTGTGCGGCGTTTCGAGAAGATGGTGGCTATTCATGCGCCATGGGACTCGATTGCTCAGAGCTAGCTGGCATTGACTTTGGGCGACGTCGGCGGCGAGTTCCAGGGCGGGGCAATTGATGTCGTGACCGCAGACGAGGTGGCCCCGCCTGGAAGGAGAAGATGTCGAAGGTATTGGGGGAATGAGAGGACACCTGGACCGAGGGTGGAGATGGATCGGATTCACGATGATGGTTATCTTGTGGGAGGTTGAAAGCACAAAAATAGAGACGGGATGAAGTATCCGGCATTTCGCATTAACGGTTTGAACACTCATCATTTTTCCTGCTATCGGTTTTTTTGAAATCGATATGCATCAATGCTGTAACTTGAACCCAGCTTAGATCCACGCAATCATGATATCTGATATATGTGTGCATATTTATAAATATCTGATTGTTAATATCAGATTAACAGATATAATCTAAATTATTATTTCAGAAAAGTGTGATTTGGACTTAAATTAGCAATCGATAAAGCAAGTAAAAAATTATAGATTTGGCATAGCCTTACTGCGAAATGTGGGAAGTATCGTTTAAATCATTTTTTCTTTCTATCTTTCTATTATTTTATTCAAGTTAGCCGAAATGATTATAACTAATGAATATAATCTCACATTAAATCATACAAGTATTATGTCAAGTATGGGATAAGAGGATGGTAGCTGATGAATCGATTTGCCTTTGGATTTGTGGTGCTGGCTTGCACGATGCTGGTTATTATGCCCGCGGTTGCGTCGGATTACACGCTGGGCATCTTCGGAAACGCGAATATGGATGACACGATCGATGAGTTGGATATAGAATACGTCCGGGGTATAATCGCCGGGACCGATGAAGCTACAGAGCTGGCGGATGCGAACTACGATGGCAGGATCGATGAGGATGACATCGCTCAGATCGAGCTGATCATAGCAGGTGAGGAAGCAGAGCTTACCATTATTGACTCGTCTGGAAGAACTATTACCGTGACGTACCCCATCGAATCCATAGTATCACTTAGTCATACCTCTGCTGAAGCCATAAAAATACTAGGGGCGGAAGATAGAGTCGTTGGGGTGGAACAGAATGTGGTGGACAAAGCGGTATTTTTCCCGGATTTAAGCAAATTACCAATTGTAAAATCGGGAAGCGAGGCTGATTACGAGAAGATCCTGGAAATCGGGCCTGAGTTGGTCATAGCTTACGAATTCAGTGCAGCAGAATACGCTGAAAAGCTCGAGCCTCGTGTGGCAGTTGTTGGCTTTGGATTCTACAAGCCCAAGATGATGTCCCAGGAGATAGCAACGCTCGGTTATCTTCTTGGAAGGACAGAGGAAGCTTACGAGTTCATTGATTTTTATGATGGATATCTCGACATAATCCAGGAGCGAGTCAGTGAGCTACCTGAAGAGGATAAAGTCAGGGCTTATCTGGAAGGGAACTCCGAGCTGAAGGCCGCTGGCAACGGTTCAGGTGGAAACGACTTGTGCAAGCTGGCAGGAGGTTTGAACATAGCGGTCGGTCTCCTTGGGACTTATCCAATCATTGATCCTGAATGGGTAATAACCGAAGACCCGGATATAATGGTAAAATCAGTAAATCATGGCAACAAATATGCAGGCTATGAGAAAGATACTACTGAAGACATTGAAGAGCTGAGGTCATCATTCATGAGCCGTGCTGGATGGGAGATGACGACAGCGGTCCAGAATGGACAGGTTTTTCTTTGGTCGGATAGCATCAGTACGAAACCATCATTCTTTGTTGGCGTTACTTATCTTGCCAAATTGTTCTATCCTGAATTATTCGAAGATCTGGACCCGCAGGCAATCCATCAGGAGTACCTGACCAGGTTCCAAGGATTGGCCTACGACTTGGACGAGCATGGGGTATTTGTATATCCGGAGGTGAGATGAGATGAAAGCATCCGCTATTTCTTTTTTGATGATGCTGATTGCATCATCTACGCTGCTGGTCGTCACGGCAGTGGATGCTTCTGATTATACGCTTGAAATCTTCGGGAACGCGAACATGGATGATGCGATAGATGAGGAGGACATATCGTACGTAGAAGGAGTAATAGACGGAACGAACGAGGCTACCGAGCTGGCTGATGCCAACTATGACGGCCGAATAGATGAAGACGACATAGGTCAGATTGAACTGATCATAGCAGGTGAAGAAAAAGAGCTTACGATTAAGGATTCTGCTTATGCTGACGCACCAAGTAGGATAGTAACTGTTAAAAAGCCGGTAGATCGGATTGTTGCCCTCAACCCGTATGTTCCTGAGCTGATTCGATCGCTCGATGCGGATAAGGATAAAATAGTCGGTATTTGCGATAATATCGCAAAAGAATATGAGTTCTTTCCAGAGTTCAGTAATTTGCAGAACGTTGGAAAGTCAACGAACCCCGACTATGAGGCGATACTCAGCCTAAATCCAGATTTGGTGATCGGATATACACGTGCGGCACCAGAGCATGCTAAGACGCTCTCAGGCGTTCCAGTAGTTGCTTTCGATTTCTACGTGGCAGGTAACCATATAGACGAAACGAGAAAGCTTGGATACATTCTTGATAAGAGATCTGAATCTGAAGTTTACATCGATTTCTATGAAGGGGTGTTGAATACGATAAGAGAGAATGTCGATGAAATCTCAGAGGATGATAGACCAGAAGTCTACTGGGAAATGAGTGAACCTTACACTAGCAGCGGTAAAGGATATTCCTATGATGAGAAAATCACAACAGCCGGCGGGAACAACATTTTTGGCGACATCCAATATTTATGGGGTTCAGTAGATCCAGAGTATGTGATTGAACGCAATCCTGAGATCATAGTCAAACAGGGAAGTACTTCCAGCAATGTGGGCGCTGATATAGCTGAACTGTCTGATTCAAGATACGAGATTATAAACCGTCCAGACTTGGCAAATGTTATCGCAGTGGAAAACGGAAAGGTCTATTCGATCGTTTCTGGCTTCTTTGGTGGATTGCAAGGAAACTTTGTGGGCGTAGCATACTTGGCCAAATGGTTCCATCCAGAGCGTTTCGATGATTTGGATCCAAGGGCGATCCATAACGAATACCTCACAAGATTCCAGGGATTGCCTGAGGACTTCTTAGATACTCACGGCGCGTTTGTGTATCATCCAGAGGTGCATCCAAATGGACACTAAAAATATTGTGATGCTGGGTCGGATAAGTGACGCGTGGAACGTGAGACTCTAGGATCAAGTTCGAGATGGCAAAGATGATGGCAATCTTTAGGGATGCTTGCTGATCAAAATAATCAAATGATACATCGTTGAAATCATCTCATTTTTATGGCGTTTGATTCTTTTATCCCACATTTCGCAGTAAGACTATGCCAAATCTATAATTTTTTACTTGCTTTATCGATTGCTAATTTAAGTCCAAATCACACTTTTCTGAAATAATAATTTAGATTATATCTGTTAATCTGATATTAACAATCATATATTTATAAATATACACACATACATCAGTTATAATGATTGCGTGGATCTAAGCTGGGTTCAAGTTACAGCATTGATGCATATCGATTTCAAACAAACCGATAGCAGGAAAAATGATGAGCGTTCAAACCGCTAATGCGAAATGCGGGTTTTATCTGAGTTGGTCGGGATTGTTGAGTATTTAAAGTCAAAGGTTTCGGGACGATACACCCACCAACAGCGCCGGAAACCTTGATATACGAGTTTCCCCCTCCAGAAAGCCGTTGTGGGCGTGTAGCCTAGCCAGGACAAGGCGGCAGCCTCCTAAGCTGTAGATCAAGGGTTCGAATCCCTTCACGCCCGCCAACCAAAAGCTTCCTTCTTCCGCCGACCTTCGATCGTCTCGTCTCCGTCCTTTCTCTTTTCGGCACTAGCCATCTCGTCAGGGCACGATCTTCGATATGGCGACCTCGATGATATCCTCGGCCCCGGCCTTCTTGAGCAGTGGGATCAAGAGGTTGATCCCGGACCTGTCGACGACGGACTGGACGGCGTAGTACCCGGAGTTGTAGAGCTTCGAGACCGTCGGCCTCTTCATGCTCGGGAGGAGGGCGATGACCTCCTCGATCCTATCCTCAGGGACGTTCAGAGCGATCAGCACCTTCCCCCTCGCCCTGGTCACGGCGAAGAGCATCGTCTCGATCGCCTGGATCTCCTCCCTCTTCTCCGGATCGGCCCAGCTCGCCTTATTTGCGATCAGCTCCGAGGTCGACTCCAGGATGACGTCGACGATCTTGAGGCCATTTTTGACCAGGGTCGAGCCCGTCTCCGTCAGGTCGACGACGGCGTCCGCGAGCTCCGGGACCTTCGCCTCCGTCGCCCCGAAGGAGTTTTCGACCTCCACCGGTATTCCTAGACCGTCGAAGAACTTCTTTGTGATGCGGGGGTACTCCGTCGAGATCCTGGACCCGGGGGTGACGTCCCTCGCGCTTTCAGCCTTTTGGGCCTCGGGGACGGCGACGACGACCTTCACCTTTCCTGGGCCTTGCTTGCCGTAGTCGAGCTCCGCCACGGTTACGACGTCCGCCCCCGACTCCATCACCCAGTCGGTCCCGCTGATCCCCAGGTCGAAGTATCCCCTGGCGACGTAGCTTGGGATCTCCTGGGGCCGGAGGATCTTCACCTTCCCCACCCGGGGATCGTCGATCCGAGCGTTGTATTCCCGCTCCGTCCTTCTTATCTCGAGCCCCGCCTGAGCGAAGAGCTGGAGGGTTTGGTTCTGCAGGCTCCCTTTTGGAATCGCGATATTGATCATGGATCAGAACACCTTCCTCCAGTGGAGGCCTCTGGGGCTTTTATCCTTTGCCATTCCGGCTCCACCTGGATCCATCACAACTTTTAATATACCGCAGAGGCGATCGATGGTCGATGAACCTCAAAGACGCCCTGGCGGGCAGAAGGTCCGTGAGAAGGTACGCCGACCGCCCCGTCGGCCGGGAGCTGATAGCCTTCCTCCTCGAGGCGGCGGAGACCGCCCCTTCCGCCGGAAACCTGAGGGCGAGGGAGTACTATGTCCTCCTCCGCCCCGAGCTGAAGCAGGCCCTCTCCGCCGCTGCCTTCGGCCAGGAGCACGTCGCTTCTGCCCCCGTCGTCATCGTCGTCTGCGCCGACCCGGCTCAGTCCGGGAGGCGGTACGGCGACCGGGGCCAGCTCTACTCGATCCAGGATGCGGCCTCGGCGACGACCTGTCTCCTCCTTGCCGCCTTCGATCTCGGACTCGGATCCTGCTGGACAGGCGCCTTCGACGAGTCGATGGTGAGGGAGATCCTGAACCTCCCCCGACGCCTCGTACCCACGGCGATCGTCCCCATCGGCTGGCCCAATGAGTGGCCAGCACCGCCGCTGGGACGGGATATGACGGAGGCAGTCCACTGGATCGAGGGGTGAAGGCGGCGCTCCGGGAGATAGTCGACGCCGTCCTATCCGGGGAGATCTCCACCCAGGCTGATCTCGAGCGGTGGAAGAGGAAGGCAGGCAGGGAGTTCTGCCTATCGGACCTCCCGAAGAACGCCGATATCCTCGCCGAGGCCGGTGAGGGGGAGAGGGAGCAGCTGAAGCTTCTGGTGAGAAAGCCGACTCGGACTCTATCAGGGGTGGCGGTGGTGGCGGCGATGACCTCTCCCGCTCCGTGTCCCCACGGCGTCTGCGTCCCCTGCCCCGGCGGCGTAGGTCGGAGGGACGGCCGTCCCACCCCCCAGAGCTACACCGGACGGGAGCCGGCAGCCCTGAGGGCGATCCAGCAGGGCTACGACCCCTACCGCCAGGTGAGGGCGCGCCTCCGGCAGCTAGCGGAGATCGGCCACCCCCTGGACAAGGTGGACCTGATCATCATGGGGGGGACGATCACCTCGCGGCCCCTCGGCTATGCGAGCTGGTTTGTCAAAAGGTGTCTTGAGGCGATGAACGATCATCCCCAGGGGAGCCCCGATCTGGGAGGCGGCTTTCTTCAGAAGGCCCGAAAGAGCTTCCAGCAGGTGGCGTTAGAGAACGAGTCCTCCCAGGTTAGAAACGTCGGCACCACCTTTGAGACGAGGCCCGACTGGTGCGGTCCGAGCATCATCCGAAATATCCTCCATCTCGGCGGGACGAAGGTGGAGCTGGGGGCCCAGTCCACCGATGACGAAATTCTCAGGAAGATGTGCCGGGGCCATGCCGTCCGGGATACGATCGGGGCGAATCGAGCCCTTCGGGAGGCGGGGCTGAAGGTGGGGTTTCACATGATGCCTGGCCTCCCAGGATCAGACCCCCAGCGGGACCTCGCGTCCTTTCGGGCCCTCTTCGATGGCGAGGATTTCAGGCCCGACTATCTCAAGATCTACCCCGCTCTGGTGGTGGAGGGGACCGAGCTCTACGACCTCTATCTCCGGGGCGAGTACGAGCCCCTGGGGGATGACGATGCGGCAGATCTGATATCGAGGATGAAGGAGCTGATCCCCCCCTACACCAGGCTCCAGCGGGTCCAGAGGGACATCCCCGCCCCCGCGATAGCCGCCGGGGTCAAAAAGAGCAACCTCCGCCAGCTGGCGAAGGAGAGGCTCCTCTCGAGGGGTGGGGCCTGCCGATGTATCAGGTGCCGGGAGGCG
Organism: Methanosarcinales archaeon Methan_01; assembly: GCA_001602645.1. GTDB lineage: Archaea > Halobacteriota > Methanosarcinia > Methanotrichales > Methanotrichaceae > Methanocrinis. The sequence goes on along the minus strand of LUYE01000029.1, from coordinate 6,773 downwards.
GGGCTGCGGGGGGTCTCCGAGGAGGCGGAGGTGTTCCTCAGGGATCTCTCTTACTGGGCCTGCGGCGGTGAGGAGCGGTTCCTCTCCTTTGAGGGGGACGACGGGACCCTGGCAGGCTTCCTGAGGCTCCGCCTCTCAGAGGGGGCTTCTGTCAGGGAGCTTCACGTCTACGGGCCGATGACGCCCCTGGGGAAGAGGGGCGGCTGGCAGCACCGGGGCATCGGATCGACCCTCCTCACCGAGGCTGAGGAGATCTCCTCTGACCGGGGTTACGAATCCCTCCGGGTCACGAGCGGGATCGGGGTGAGGCCCTATTACCGTCGCCACGGCTACGAGCTCCGGGTCCCCTACATGGTCAAGGACCTCTCCTAGAGCCTATAGGCGGTTCGCTGCCGGGCTCTCTCAGGGGGGAGGGCATTCGGGGATGCAGTGGATCGCCTGGAGGAGAAGGATGGAGGCAGCTGTGACCAATATTATGTGGTTTCGAAGCTTCTTCCACCGCACATCTGAGATCGCGGCCTCGATATTTGAAGCTTCCATGAACGGCATCACGTTCATCTCCTCTTTCGCCACCGATCCGGGAAAAATGGTCGGCTCACGACGACGTAGGTCGAAAGGGCAAAGTCTAGACCCAGTCCTATATTAGAGGATCTGATCCTAAATAAACCTCGCCGACGAATTAAAAAAAATGCTCTTTGAGCCCCCGATCATTGGTCCATCCTTGAACCGTCCTCTTCGGTTACATGCGGTAAATGCCATTGATTGTGGTTATTTTAAGCCCATTACCAGTATGATTATCTCAGAGGTACCATCCGATCTCCGGAACCTCTTCTAGCAGGTTGTCATCAGATCTTCGAAGCTTTTATTAAATCGTCATGTTTAAATATGATGTATGGGGCATGATTTTACCAACTGCAAAAAGCCGTCTTCGCGCAGGTCAGAAGGATCGAGCACCGCCAACCTCTGCTCTGCAAGACCTATCCGGGTGACGGCCCGGCAGAAGAAGATGTCGAAGGAGGGAGCCCTGCGGCTTCCAAGTTGTTCAGGGGCACTGGTTTAAGCCGACGATCAGGTGGGCTTCATATCTCCCCAGGGGCCGCCCCGAAGATCAGCGGGCGAGTCTTCAGATCGGACGATCGATCTCGTCCTTTTATCCGTGGTGCGTCAATAAATTGGTATCTGTATACTCTGTACATATCGTTATTACGGATTTTAACCGCAGTGCGAAAGGATTAATTATGGGGATTTAGATAATGCCGGGTGAAGGTGATGAACCGTGACAGATTGGCCCGTCCTCCTGTTGATCATGGAAGGGATACCCTTCCTGGCCTTCGTATATTATCTCGACCACAAGAAGAAGATGTACCTCCTCGAGCGGGGCGTGGTGGATCGGGTCGGGGAGGAGCCTCTGGAAGTCAGGCTCGAGAGGCGTCTATCCTGCGGCCTATTCCTATCCCTGGCGGGAGCATCCCTCGTCTTCTCTCCGAACCTGGCCAGGTTTGCCGGGATCGAGACCTTCCTCAGCTTCGAACTTCTGGTGATGGGGATCGTCGTCCTCTCGTCTGGCCTCGCCATGCTCCTCGGATACGGGATCATGAGGGGTAGGAAGGTCTACTCCTCCGAGGGGATGCTGGAGTTCAAGTGAGCCTTCCTCGGATCCTGATAAAGTCCTTCCTCCTCAAATTTGCAAGAGACCCATCCGATCTCCTTAGTGATAGAGCCGTTGATCCTTTAATAGTCAATCCCTCTTCCTCCCGGTCCCGGAAGCGGGAAAAAAAAGGTTCGAGGACGGGGTCAGAGGAGGCGCTCTATTCGGATCCCGTCGATCGATTCGGGGCGTGGAGTAGGCGGATCAGGTCGGGTCGATCCCACCTGATAGGGTCATTATATCAGAGGTCCAGAAACCAAGAGAGGACCTTCGACCCTCCGCCTCGTCAGTTGGGGCGGGAGACGCCCCGTTCCAGACCTTCTCTCTCACATCATCCCTGGGGGCATGCCCATTCCCATGCCCCCCATCCCGCCGGGCATACCACCCATACCGCCCATACCGCCCATACCGGCGCCAGCTCCGGCGGGAGGTTGCTCCGTCCTCTTGGAGGCGATGACGTCGTCAATCCGAAGGATCAGGCTTGCGGCGTCGGTGGCGGACTTGATCGCCTGGGTCTTCACCCGGAGGGGCTCGACGACCCCCATCGCCCACATGTCCACGACCTTGCCGTCGAAGGTGCTGAGGCCACCGGTCTTCAATCCGGCCTCGTGGCTGCTCTTCATCTCCGTCAGCTTGGAGATGGCGTCAAAGCCCGCGTTCTCGGCGAGGGCCTTGGGGATCTCGGCCACCGCCTCGGCGAACTTGGCCACGGCAAGCTGCTCTCTCCCCTTGAAGTTCGCCGAGTACTCTCGCAGCTTGAGGTAGAGCTCCACCTCGGGGGCACCGCCTCCAGCGACGAGGGTCCCGTCCTCGACGGCGGCGGCGACGGCGTGGAGGGCATCGTCCAGGGCCCTCTCCAGGCTGTCAACGACCTGCTGGGTCCCGCCCCGGAGGAGGAGGGAGACCGTCCCCTCTTTGGCGAGGCCCGTCACGAAGGCCATGTGGGCTCCTCCGACCTTCTTCTCCTCCACCATCTCCGCCCGGCCCAGGTCGGCTGGGGTCATCTCGTCGAGGTTGGTAACGATGTTTCCGCCGGTGGCTCGGGCGAGCTTCTTCAGGTCGGTCTTTCTGATCCTTCGGAAGGCCATGATCCCCGCCTTCGCGAGGATGCTCTGGGCTAGGTCTTCGATCCCCTTCTGGCAGAAGACGACGTTGGCGCCGGTGGCTATCACCTTATCCACCACCTTCTTGATCGCCTCCTTCTCCTGGTTTGCGAAGATCTTGAACTGGTCGGAGGAGGTGATGGAGATCTCGGCCTTCGTCTCGGTGTCCCGGGCCTCGATGGGGGTTCCGAGGATCGCGATCCTGGCGTCCTCGACCTTCTTTGGCATGTTGGGGTGGACCCTCTCCTTATCGATGATGATCCCGTGGAAGAGCTGGGAGTCGTCCGTGCTCTCGCCGGCCTTCTTCTCGACGATGACGTTCTTGAGGGAGACGACCTTCTTGCCCTCCTCCGTCTCCTCGGTCACCGCCAGGACCATGTCGACGGCGTGCTTGGAGATCTGAATGTCCGGGGTTCCTGCGAGCTTCCCGGTCATGGCGGTGAGGGCGATCTTCTCCAGGAGGTCCCTATCCTTCTCGGAGACCTCCCTCGCCATCCCCTCCAGGACCTCGATCGCCTTATCGGCGGCCATGCTGTAACCCTGGACGATCATCGTCGGATGTACGCCGAGATCGACCAGCTCCTCCGCCCTCTTCAGAAGCTCGCCGGTGAGGATCGCCACCGTCGTCGTCCCGTCGCCGACGGCGTCGTTCTGGGCCTTCGCCGCCTCCACCAGCATCTTGGCGGCGGGGTGTTCCACCTCCATCTCCCGGAGGATCGTGACCCCGTCGTTGGTGATCGTCACGTCTCCGATGGTGTCTACGAGGAGCTTGTCCATCCCCCGGGGGCCGAGGGTGGACCTGACCGCCTTGGCCACAGCCCTCGCCGCCATGATGTTGTTGGACATCGCCTCTCGTCCCCGCTCTCTTCGAGCGCCTTCTCTAAGAATCAATATCGGCTGTCCACCTAAACTTGCCATGTAATGCCTCCTTCTCGGGATCAGACTATTTGACCTTCTATAAAAGGGTTTTCTAGCATGGGGCTTTGCACGTAAACCCCGCCCTGCACGTAAAGTCTTAGGCTTGCACGTAAAGTCGGAGATTCGAATATACTGCAATGATATGGTGGCCGTGTGAGAGTATCAAACATGATTTGATATATTTAGTACTCATATAGTTTTACGAAGCATGTGATATTGTTGAGATGAGAGGATGCGGATGAAGGACAAAAACGGATATATAACGGGCAAGTCAAATGTTCTACAGAGTCGTGGCAATATAACAACGCGACGAAGGAGGGATGTTGTGGCAGGGGCATCGCGGGACATACCAGCAGTACCAAGAGTTATAACCATTCCAGAAGGTAAGATCAGCGACTACATTGACGGCAAATTCCGAAATGACACGCCTGAAGAATATGTACGCCAGAATATAGAAAAGCGCCTGGTAAATGAGCATAAATATGATAGGAAATATATCGCTGTTGAGTATACTATTGTAGTGGGTACCAGAAAGCCCCGTGCTGATATTGTCATATTCTCCAATGACAGACAGGAACGCACACAAGAGAATATCCACATCATCATAGAGTGCAAGAAGGAAAGTGTTGATCCTTCCAGCGATAAAGATGGAATTGACCAACTGATATCATATATGTCTGCATGTCCAAACTGTGAATGGGGCATGTGGACCAATGGGAAGCATAAAGAGGTATATCGCAAGGTCATCGATGAGAAAGGTCGTTTTAAGTTTGATGACTTCAATGACATACCATCCGCAGATGGGAAAATCGAAGAGATCGATCGCCCCAAGCGTCAAACTCTCAAAAGCGCGGTTGAGGACAATTTGCTGTTTGTTTTCAAGTCGTGTCATAATCATATTTATGTTAATGATGGTATGCAGAAACAACCAGCTTTTTTTGAGTTGCTTAAAGTCATCTTTTGTAAAATAGAAGATGAGAGAAACATCCCAAAACCGTTAGAGTTCTACGCAATGTCAAGTGAACGCTCCAATCCAGACGGGCAGCTAACAGTGCAGAAACGTATTGGAAGCATTTTTACCCGCGTAAAGAACAAATATGCAAGCATTTTTGATCCAAATGATGAGATAAAACTTAAACCACGCAGCCTATCTTATGTTGTTAGTGAACTTCAGAAATACTCGTTACTCAACACCCATATCGATATCAAGGGCAAAGCTTACGAAGAACTAGTCGGGGCGAATCTTCGAGGAGACAGAGGCGAATTCTTTACTCCACGCAACGTCATGCACATGACGATAGAGATGCTTGCACCAAAAGTCTCTGAGCGAATCCTTGATCCTGCATGTGGAACTGGTGGATTTTTAGTTATCGCCATGAATAAAATTATTTCAGATTTAGAGGACCTTCTTGTACAGCAGATTGGTAAGCCAAGACCCGAATGGACCGATAGTGATAAAAGTATTTATCAAGATCGTGTCAAGGAAATTGCCTCGTCATATTTCTTCGGGTTTGATATCAACCCAGATCTTGTTAAGGCAACTAAGATGAACATGGTTATGAATAACGACGGAAGCGGTAACATATTCCAAACCAACTCTTTATTGCCGCCACATGAATGGGAGGCTGATTTCAGAGCCGAACTTGCGAAGGCTCTCAAAATCAAAGAGTCTGTCTTGCGTAACTCTGGTACTATCGGGCTTTTCGACGTCGTTGTAACAAATCCGCCATTCGGTAGTAAGATTCCTATCAAAGACCCCCACATTTTGGAGCAATATGACCTTGGTCACATCTGGGAGAGAGACAAAGTCGATCGGGATAGATGGATCATGACACGGAGATTACAAAGCTCTGTTCCACCCGAACAACTCTTCATAGAGCGTTGCATCCAGTTCCTTAGACCTGGAGGGCGGCTCGGGATAGTCTTACCAGATTCGATCCTTGGTGCTCCTGGGATCGGCTACATTAGAGAATGGCTCATTCAGAAGACCCGAATAGTCGCCAGCATCGATCTTCATGCTGATACATTCCAGCCCCGTAATGGTACGCAAACTTCCGTACTCATCTTGCAAAAGAAGACTCCTGAAATGATTCATGAAGAAGAGCGCACCGGACAAATGGCGAACTATCCCATATTCATGGCGATGGTTGATCGAATTGGTCATGATAAACGCGGAAATCCCATATTTAAGAGGGATAAGTACGGTAATGAACTACTATTCTCAGAGTCTATCGTGGAGGGTGAAAGTGCCGATGGAGAAAAAATAGTCAAAATGGAGGCTAAAAAGAAAGAGATCGACGATCAGACGACACTTGCTTCAAAAGCCTTCCGGGAATGGTGTGAGCAGGAGGCGGTTTTGTGGTAGAGTCAGCCCAAACTCTGAGAAGAGGCGAGATCTTATCTGTAACGTCTCCTATCGAGATACCTGAAGAAAAGCTAAACTGGTGTACTGTTTCGCTCGGTGAAGTGCTACAACGGGGAAAACGCTTAGAGGCAAGCGTATTCGATATCGAAGGCAAGCACGCCCGTGAGGTCTTGAAACAATGCAAGTGGCCTGTAAAAATGTTGACAGGACGTGGCGGATTTGCTGATGCCTATCATCGTCCTCGATTCAAGAGGGTTTGGGTTGAAAAATCCGATCTGCCTATATTTCAGCCGTCACAGGTTGGCGAGATAAAACCGCAGCCAAGTGGTTACTTATCATCACAGACGGAGACCGACATAGATGCGCTTCGTGTGCGAAGTGGTCAAATTCTGTTGACCTGTTCTGGTACGCTGGGAAATTGCTGTTACGTGTCGAAGACATTGAGCGACAAGATCTTCAGTCATGATCTGATCCGCATTACATGCAAGGAAAAAACCGATACAGGCTTCGTTTATGCATTCTTACGAACAAATATTGGTACCTGTTTAATACAAACAAACGAATATGGATCTGTAGTTTCCCACATTGAACCTGAACACCTTGATTCCGTTCCGATCCCCAATCCTCCAGAGTTCCTTAAACGACGAATTCATGATTTAATTGTCAGATCCTATGCTCTGGTAGTGCGCCCCTAACCGGTTGATATTCTGTGATACGGATAAGTCAACAACTCCCTCAA
>LUYE01000005.1 GCA_001602645.1 Methanosarcinales archaeon Methan_01 | reverse complement strand
CCCCGTTGACCGCAATTTCTGCAAACCCATGGGACCCAAGGGTTATAAGGGGTTCGTCGGCCGCCGCCTCGGCGTACGTCCTCGCCCGCCGGAGGCGTCTCCCCATTAGCTCGACCCGGTCCCAGGGGATCGCCTCCGCGTTGAGGACGAGGTTTCCGAATCCGTCGACGTAGATCACCTCCGCCTCGACCCTCTCATCCTGGATCCGGGCCCTCCCGAAGTCGAGGCCCGCCGGCTCCACCGCTGGCCCGAAGGACCCGGGGTCTCCGCCCGAGGCGAGGACCGCCGCCGCCGGGGCGAAGACGTCTCGCCCTGCGAAGGTGGGGGCCGCCCCCTCGAATAAGGCCGGTCTGATCATCCAGGCCGCCGGCTCGCCGACGGATTTTGCCGCAGGGACGAGGAGGCCGTTGTCGGGGCCGACGAATAGATGGCCTCCGGCCGCCACGACGATACCGAGCCGGTCGGTGCCGACTCCGGGGTCGACGACGGCGAGGTGAACCGTTCCTTTGGGAAAGTGTCGGGCGGCGACCATCAGGGCGAAGGCCCCGGCCCGGACGTCCTGGGGCGGTATGTCGTGGGCGATGTCGACGAGGATCGCCTCCCTAGCTCGCGAGAGGATCGCCCCCTTCATCTCCGACGGATAGAGAGACCCGAAATCCGACAGCAACGTTACGATCGGTCTCTTTGGATAGCCGCACATGATCCTCCCGTTGCCCTTCGCGTTTAAGTGGTTCTCCGTTGATCTGGGGGCGGTATCTCCGTCGGAGAAAGCTCCTCCTTCCTCACCTCCTCGGAGACCCTGGGCCTCCGGCCTGATGGAAAAGTTCAACAGGGAGAAAGGTTTATGGGGGACTCCGGGAGATGTTGTAACATGGCAGATTGTGAACTTTGCGGACTTGCTAAGCCAACCCTGGTGCCGGTGAGAGTTCAGGTGCATACCCTAGCAAACCCAGAAGGGGCCTACAAGGGACTATGTCAGGACTGTCTCGCCTCCTGCGAGGCGGCCTTTCAGCAGCACTTCGGCGAGAAGAAGGAAGAGAAGAAGTAACGACCGATCGCGCATATCTCTTTTTTGACCCCCGATCTTCGATCTGACGGCGCCGTGGCCGGGGGTTGGGAGGGACCTGATGCAGAAGGAGGAGAAGGTGGTGGTGGTGCTGCTCTTGATGGCCCTCGGGTCCCTCGCCGTCGCCTCCTGGGGGCTGGGGGACTTCGAGCCCGCGCCCGAGAAGGTCGCCATCGTCGCCGAGGGGACGGTCGGCTCGATCCAGACGACGGCGGGCGATCATCTCATAATCAGGCTCCACTCCTCCGAGATGCCGATCTTCGTGAGCCAGGACTCCGGCGCCGAGCTCTTGGCTGGAAGGATCGCCAAGGGCGACCGGGTCCGGGCGAAGGGGGAGATCGCCTGGTATGGGGGGCGCCGAGAGATCGCGGTCCAGCGGGCTGCGGACGTGGAGGTCCTCTGATGACGCTGATAGCCGACGGCTCCGCCCATCTCCTATCTCTCGACAAAAGGACCCTCTACGCCGAAGATGAAGGCTGGCGGTGCGAGCTGGAGGATGGATCTAAGGTGGATCTTGGGATCGTCTTTGAGGCGGTGGACCTCTCCCGCACCCTCGGCTTTGAGGAGGAGTATCCCTTCGTCGTGGAGGCGGCGATCGTCCCCCGGCCAGAGGCTCTCGACGACGAGGTCGTCCTGGAGGTCTCCGAGGAGGAGAACCCGAGCCGCAGCGCCCTGATATTCGACATATACCGCCATTATGGCGGCGTCCCCGTCAACATCGATGCCCTCCAGCCAGCGCGGGCCTCCTGCGGCGCCTCCGCCTTCGTCACCGACCAGGTAGTCCGGCCGGAGAAGACCGCCTCCGGGCAGACGATCGAGGTCCGCCACTTCAGGACCATCGAGGACGCCCTCACCTTTACCAGGGAGTTTTACGTCTTCATCTCCCCCATCGTCTTCGAGTTCCTCGACTATCTCCTCGACCAGCCTCTGGGGCAGGGGACGGGGTGGGATATGATCAGGAGGCTCGCGGGGGGGGGGTTAGTCGCAAAATGATCTAAATCAGATCATAACAGACTGTCTCCCTGGTTTTGAGCAAACGATTACATCGACTAAGTCCCAATGAATGAGGAGGACAACAATCCTCAGGGGAAAAATTGATGATCCATCGGATCCATTTATCTTAATGAGCCGCTGCCTAGGCGTTGCTTCGCCGAGGGAGAGGGTCCGTATGATCTACCTGTATTACACCGACCGGTTCTTGAAGTACAACTTCGGGCCGGAGCACCCGCTAAATCCCATAAGGCTGAGCCTCTCCAACAAGCTGATCGAGGATTCGGGGCTCCTCGACGAGAGGACTCGGGTCTTGAGGCCGGACCCCGCCGCCGAGGAGGAGCTATCCATCGTCCACACCCTGGAGTACATCGAGGCGGTGAGGGAGGAGGCGCCGGATCTCGCCTTCGGCCTCGGGAGCGAGGATACCCCCGTATTTCCCGGGATCTTCGATGCATCATGCTCCATGGCGGGCGGAAGCATCGACGCCGCCAAGAAGATGATCGAGGAGGACTGCGCCGCCTTCAACCCCGCCGGAGGGCTCCATCACGCCTTCCCCACCATGGCTGCGGGATTCTGCGTCTTCAACGATGCCGCCCTCGCCATCTCGGTCCTGAAGAGGAGGTTCTCCCGGGTCCTCTACATCGACATCGACGCCCATCACGGCGACGGCGTCCAGCAGATCTTCTATCAGGACCCCGAGGTTCTGACCTTCTCGATCCACGAGTCCGGCAAATACCTATTTCCGGGGACGGGCTTCGTCGACGAGGCGGGGGCGGGACCGGGGCTCGGCTACTCCGTCAACGTCCCGATGCCGATGAACGCCGGCGATCGGGACTTTCTTCTGGCCTTCGAGATGGTCGTCCCTAAGCTCTTCGGCTGGTTCCGGCCGGAGGTGGTGGTGGCCCAGCTGGGAGTGGACACCCATTACTCCGACCCCCTGACGAGCCTCAACGTCACCCTCCGGGGGTACGTCGCCGCCGTCAGCCGGATCGTCGAGCTGACCAACGAGCATGCGAAGGGGAGACTTCTGGCCCTCGGCGGCGGGGGGTACAACCTGGCGGTGGTCCCGACCGCCTGGACCTCTGCCCTGGCCATCATGAGGGGTGAGTTGCCGGCCGAGTATCTACCCCCCTACTGGGTGGAGCTCTTTTCCAACGTCGTCGGCTACGTCCCCCTCTCCTATCCGGACCTCGAGGTGAGCCCCGGCATAGAGACCCAGAAGAGGATCGCCGCCGAGCTCGCCGAGACCCTGAAGAATCTGTCGCAGGTCCACTCGAAGATCCACCCAGAAGTGCTCTGACCCGCCGGTCACCATAGCCGAATTCTGACAAATCCCAGAGATGGGGGCCCCACTCGGGTCAGCCCTTCATCAAACCCGGACTCCTCCCCATCGAAGAGGATCCTCATCTCCTCCGCCCCCCCCGTCCACCGCCGCCCTCTATAAGCCCACCTTCTTTGTCAGCTCCAGAGCGGGAAGGTTATCCTCCAGCACCTCAGCGGTGAACCCGAAGAGCCACCTTTTCTTGGCGATATCCGTCATGTGGGTATGGAGGCCTCTCCCCCCTACGAGGATACTTTCGCCCTCCGCTACCCATGACCCTATCTCAAGGGAAGACCATCATCCGAACGTGACCAGTCTGGAGAAGATGGCCCGTCTAGCCACAGAAAGCTGCTTCGACTCCGTCGGTCCGGCCCCCGGCCGCGCCATCGATCTCGCCAAGGTGGAGGCCCTGGGGAGGGGGACGAAGTACGACCTCTGCACCTCCTCGGCGGCGAAGAGGCAGGGGGAGGACGCCCTCGGCTCGGCCTTGAGGGGGGGCCTCTGTCACTCCTTCACCGGGAGTGGAAGGTGCGTAAGCCTCTTCAAGACCCTCTACACCAACGCCTGCCCCCACGACTGCGGGTACTGCCCCAACGCCTCCATCTCCGCAGGTAAGAAGATCTTCTCCTACGATCCGGAAGAGCTGGTGAGGATCACCCTCGCCCTCTACAGAGAGAACAGGATCGAGGGGCTCTTCCTCAGCTCCGGGATCGGGAGAGACGAAAATGAGACGATGGAGGAGATGATCGAGGCGGTGAGGCTCCTCCGTTCTGCCCACCATTTCCGGGGCTACGTCCATCTCAAGATCCTCCCAGGCTCCTCGAAGGAACACGTCCGAGAGGCGATGGAACTCGCCGATCGGGTCTCAGTGAACCTGGAGGCCCCCTCAAGCGCCAGGATGGCGGAGCTCTGCCCCTCGAAGGAGTACGAGAGGGACATCCTCGCAAGACAGAGGTACATCCAGGACATCTCGCGATATGTCGCCTTGCCCGCCGGCCAGACTACCCAGATGGTGGTGGGGGCGGCCGGGGAGACAGACCGAGAGATCTTCGACCGCCTCCTCCTCGAGTACGACGTCCTGAACCTGAAGCGGGTCTACTTCTCCGCCTTCACCCCTCTCGCGGGGACGGCCTTCGAGGATCGGGAGAAGGCCCCAGCATGGCGGGAGCACCGCCTCTACCAGATAGACTGGCTCTATCGGATCTATAAGCTCGACGAAGGGGAGATAACGGCCGCCTTCGACGACTCGGGGTATCTCCCCGACGGCGATCCGAAGGTGGCCATCGCCCGGGCGAGCTTCGAGGAGCCGATCGACCCGAACGGCGCCTCCTTCGCGGAACTCATCCGGGTCCCGGGGATAGGCCCCAAAACCGCGAGGAGGATACTCCTCTGCCGAAAAAATGGTCGGATCGAGAGGATGAGGGATCTAGCCGCTTTGGGCGTCGCCGCCCGGCGGGCCGGCCCCTTCCTCAAGGTCGGCGGCAAGGCTGCGGCGACCCTGGACCGGTGGGGGGTATGATGAGGACGGGAGAGCTTCTCCGGCATCTCGCCGCCCATCGGAATTCCACCGACCGGCTGATGGCGCGGGCGAGGACGCTCTCGCCGGAGGAGGTCGAGGCCTCGACGGACCCGGAGGTCCTCAGGATCCGGAGGATGGCCCTCGCCGTCCGGGGGGAGGTCTGCCGGATGAGAGGGTTTATCAGGCTCCGGCCCCTGGGGGAGCGGGTCCTCTGGGGGAGGATCTCCCCCCACCACGACGTCGGGTTTGAGATCTCTGACTTCTTCGCGAGGAGGTTTCCTGGAAAGCTGATCGTCCTCGGGGACGGGAGGAGGTCCTGGACTTCCCTCTATTCCGAGGGAGCTCTCCATCGCCAAATAGGAGACGGCCTCTCTTCCACCTTGGCGGATATATCCAGGATCATGGATCTGTTGGCCGAGGGGAGCGAGGAGGAGAAGGGGGACGGTGTGACGGGGGCGGATGAGAAAGCGGAGAAAGGGCGGGATGGAGGGGAGGAGAAAGAACGGGAGAAAGGGCAGCCTTCCGAGGCGAGGGAGGGGGGAGGGATGGAGAGATCCGACCTCTGGAGCGTCTACTATCGAAGCCAGGACGAGCCCCGGAAGGCCGGCGGGAGACGGTACAGCGGTCGGATATCCCGGCGGGCTGAGAGGTCCGCTAGCCTGGAGGCGGAGAGGGGCAGCGCCACCACTAAGCTGGAGGATCTCATTTGAAGATCTCCCGGCGCCCTCAACCTCCGACGCTCTCGGTGGCGAGGAGGCAGCAGCTTCGGAGGCAGGCGAAGGTGAGCGAGCCGGCCCCTCCTCGCCCGGTGCTGGGGGAGAGAGGATGGAGGAGGCGAGCTCATCTGGCCCGATCCCCCTGACCAGATCCGCCGGAAGTAGGCGAGGCGGGGGTCGATCACCTCCTTCGTGGCCCTGGGGAAGGTCGCAAGCTCATCGATCCGATCCGAACACTGCGAAAGTAATCATGCAGGTGGCAAATCCATCTTCTGCCAGAAGCGATACATGTAATTCTATTGATCGCCTACTACGACGGGAAAGCAAACTCTTCCACAGGGCAGACTGCATGAATTTACAAATAGAGCGATCTCCATAGGCTTGAGCAATGACCGCCAACCAGATTCCCATCAGCAGGTTCTCGTTTATCACGAGGCTCTCGCCCAAGGCGCTGAGATACTATGACCAGAAGGGTCTGCTGGTGCCAGGGGCCAAGGACCCCATAACGGGATACCGCTACTACACTGCAGACCAGCTGGATCGAGGTGTCCGGATCAAGACGCTCTGCAATATGGGCTTTAGCCTCGAAGATATGGCGAGCTTCCTGGAGGCTGAGTCCAGAGGAGACGGCACAGCCGTCGAAGCGCTGCTCGAAGAGCAGCTCTTAAAGACTCAGAGAGAGATCGCCAGGCTGCTGAGGACTGAGACATTGCTCAAACAGAAAGGCAGGGAGATGATAAAGATGGCCTTGATAGACCCGACAATAAAAGAGGTACCCGCTATGCGGGTTTTGAGCAGAAGGGATAGAGGTCCGCTCAGCGCAACTATAGAAAAGACAATTGGCGACCTGATGGCAGTGGTCTTTGCCCCTAAGAACCAGAGGAATCAGGTGAAGATGACCGGCCCTTTGATGACCATATATCATGATGAGAACTGCGCCGAGGGCAGCCCGGACGAATTGGATTGCTGGGCGGAGAAAGATGCGGATATCGAGGTGGCAGTGCCAGTAGTGGGCAAGCTGGAGGTCGGCGACCCGAAGATGGAGCTGAAAAGCCTTGCTGAGACGAAGGTGCTCTCTGTGGTCCACAAGGGGAGCTACGAGACGCTGTATATGACCTACCGAGATATCTTCAAGCATATGATGAAGAGCGGCATGGAGATAGCTGGTCCCGTCAGGGAGATTTATCTGAGCGATCCATCAAAGGTACCGCCTGAGGAGCTGATGACGGAGATACAGGTGCCGATCAAGGGCTGAAATAATAAGGACCGGGCATGGTATTAACGGTCCGGTCCTTTTAGATCTTTTTCTTTGGGACTGCCTTTGACGGTTTTTTACCATTTACTTCAATGCCCAAGGGCACACAGCTCAGACAATATGCTCAAGCCCCCCAGCAGCCGATGGCTCGCCAGCTTTTCGGCCCACGATCATGATCTCCATCTCGTCCAGATCGAGGATCTTTCCCCCAGTTCCCCGCGGTCCCGCCCCACATGCTCACCACAGACATCCCAGCGAGGCGGAAGAGTAGAACAAGCTCCATCGGCAGGAAGGCCCGCTCTCGAACCGGAATGGGAGGGTGTCCTTCTCAAGGCGGGAATTCTGACGACCAGGCCATCGTCACGGGATCGAAGCGTCCCTCCGATACGTCCTCTTTCGATGACCTGCGGAGCATCGCCACCCCATTGAGGACGGCCTTTGCTCCTGGCTTCAGGGATCGAGAGATGTTGGAGAGGATCGACAATGGCTGGCCGATGGGGTCGTCCTTTGCTCGATTCACGCTTCAGCAGCGGCGCACGCTAGCGCAGGCGGAACATGAGTTTAGCCGCCGAGGAATGAGGCGGGCTCGGACGTCTTGTTAGACCGTCTTTTTCAAGTAACCGGGTGCCACGGGGCTATGATGGGCGGCACCATAGCGGATCGCTGACGGATAGTACTCAGAAGCAAATTGCACTTTTCCGGCGGTTTCTTCATCAGCGGTCTTTGCAATGAAGGCGAGCATAAGATCAATGCCTGCCGATACCCCAGCGGATGTCCAGATATTTCCGTCGTGGACAACGCGCTCTTCAACGACGTTGACGTCACCGAGCGACCTCAGACGATCAAGGGAGTTCCAATGAGTTGTTGCCCTCTTTCCGGACAAAAGACCGGCTCTATGGAGGAGGAACGTCCCAGTGCAGACGGAGAGTACGGACTCGAACTTTTTCGCCTGCTCGGATATGAAGTTGATGAGTGCTGAGTTCTCTACCTCTTTGCGGGTCCCCTGGCCGCCGGGCACCAGGAGGACGTCAAGTTGCGGGCACTGGTCGAAGGATACGTGGGGAACTACTGAAAGGCCCTTTGCACACGTTATCGGATCACCGGACTCGCCAACTATCAGCCGCCTCTCCGGAACGCCAGAGACCATGTTCCACATGCCCGCCATCTCCCACGGTCCTATAAAATCCAGCTCTTCAGCATCAGGGAAGATAAGAATGCCAAGGTTCATGTCAGTACCTCCTTTCTCTTTACTAGTCAGCAGTCGCCCTCGCCGGAGGGATCGGCTCAGACGACTGGTCAGGCGCCATTCCTCTTCTTAGGTTTGCGTTTTATCTCCAGAAGCTTCATCACGTCTTCCACAACTTCGCTGCTGTTGATTGTAAGGAGGACCCATTTTCCGTCATGATATGTTGTTGCCTCGTCATACACCTTTTTGGTGCGTGTTGACAGGCTATCCAGAATGGCTTCTGCCTGTGTCCGTTCTTCTGCGCCGAAGACGATGAGCAGTGCGAAGCGATTCCTCTCCGGAATGAACGTACAAAACGACCTGCTCTTCTTATACCTGAGCGACCAACCATGCTTTTTGCCGCCAAAGAGCCATTCCGGTGTAAAGATGCTTGGGTAGTTAAGCTCTATGAGATGGGTTACACGTTTCCAGTATTCATAAGCTTCTTCGCCGATCCACTCCCCGATCTCACGGTCACTTGGCGGGTTACTGGCTTGTATTATCCGACTACCAGATTTGTTCATTTTCACCTCTTGCATAAGCGCTATACTTCTGGCTGAGGGAACCTGCCGGGTGTTCCAGATAGCCTGGAAGTGCTTGTTCTACAGTTCCTTTTCAAACTCCACGATTCTCCAATCAGCAGTTGTCTTATCTGTGAATCTTCTTATCTCTTGAAACCCACAGGCAAAGTACATATTCTGGGCGGCCAAGAAACTGGGATGGTCTCTCGTCGTTACTCTCGCCCTGGTGAACCTGAGCGCTTTTAGTCTTCTCAGCAATTCCTGAATTTGCCGCTTCCCGTAGCCCTTGCCGCGAAATGGTGGAAGGATGCAGTTGTGCCCGATAATCGCCGTAGGGTATCGTCTCGGATCCCATGAGCCGAAGCCGATGATGGATTCGCCTTGATATGTGATGAATCCAGATGCTCCGACTGTCTCAGGATAGTCAAAGATGTCATCGTCGAATCGCTTCCAGTCGTCTTCCCATTGACCGATCAGGCTTTCGCTGATCTGTGGAAGTTCCCTGTAGGATTCTTGGAGCAGCCTCAAGACGGTACCACGCTCATGTGCAGGCATTGGTTCGAAGCTGAGGGCTTTCATCGTTCATCATCCTGTCGAACGGAGAGTTGAGCCGCCGAGGGAGAGTACGACCTCGCACTGCTTTGCTTGCTCGGAGATGAAATTGATAAGAACCGAGTTCTCGACTTCTTTGCGGGTCTCCTTGCCGCCAGACCAAAGAAGTGTAAGTTGTTGGCACTGCTCAAAGTTTTCATGCAGGCAGAATATTGCATTTCATCTCTCACTCCGCGCTCTGACATTGAGGACAATAATAGCAGGCTCCCCCCAAGTAGTTCATCTTAAGAACCTCGGTTCCACACTCAGGACAGGGCTGTCCTGCCGCTGCCTTATCCATTATGCGTTGGTACTTGCCATGATTTCCGTATAGATCGATTTCGTCATTTCTGCCGCCCTGCCGTATCACTTCCGCTACAGTCTCCACAATAGCTCGATGTAGATCCTCGATTTGAGCCTTGCTCAAGTTTGCTATGGGCTGCTTTGGATGGAGCTTCGCCTTGAACATGATATCCTGAGCGATCGAGTTTCCCAGTCCGGGTATCAGCTGATCCTGGGTGAGCAGTCCTTTTACAGATCTGCTTCCTTTTTTTGTACATTCCTCGATGAGAGCTGACAGGTATGCAAAACTGAACTCTGGATCAACTGGTGTAGTCCGCATGCCTTTGATGTATTGCCGTTCCAATTCATCGCCCGTCTCATAGAGTTCCATGGCGCCCCACATTTGGGTGGTTGCTGAAAGAGAGCTGCCATCCTCGAAATGGAGTGATAGATGGTACTTCTTTGGCAGCTGTGATTCCGCTTCATGCAGTATGATCTTGCCGCCGCACTCTCCGAATACTAGCACATAGCCTGGCTGGAGAGGGATGAACAGCCATCTTCCCCTGCAGTAGGCTTCTCCTACGGTCTTTCCTTTGACAATGGCGGCAAACTCATCTGGTTCTCGATTGTACCAGACGAACTTATGTGGAGAGTTGCCTAAAGTTCCTTCGGCGACGCGCTTGCCTGAAAGGCTTTCAGCCATCTGGCGAGCCAGGGTAACATACTCCGGGATCTCAAACATGCAGTTCCTCCACCAAAGCTAGCACTTGATAGACCTTTCTCCCTGACATCTGTGATGATACCTACGGAGATATATTTATTGACCTCTGATAATCCGGGCGGTTGGTAGTCGGGTGCAAGCCTTGTTAGGCCGACTTCTTGACTTGAAGACTTGAAAGCCTTCAATGATGAAGAAACAAGATCTGCTATCCCCCGTTTATCATCAGTTTGGGCAAAAATCGTCCTGTCCTCTCCTGGTACTCGAGGTACGCCTCCCCGAAAGTATCAATCATCGTTCTCTCCTCGTACTTCACAAGGTAATGCCATATAGGATGCAAGAGCACTGCCCAAAGAACAAAAATGTAGCCGTTAAGGTAGATGGCAAACCCAAAGTCAAATACCGACAAAAATGCGGCGTAGAGGGGATGACGGACGTACTTGAACGCCCCTGAGGTGCAGAGCTTATTGCCCCTATCAGCTGTGGGCAACGATCTAAAACTCCAAACGATGATGACAAGCGTCATCAGACCTGAGACGAAGAATATTGAACTCAAGAGAAACTGGTTATTCGATATGGGAGGAAGATCGATTTGCCTGTTGATCCAAGCGGCAATGAACAAAAGGGCAAGGCTAATCAATAGTCCAACGGGACCAATGCCAAATAATTTACTGAAATTTGTGGGCATCATTTCCATATTTGAGACCTCCTTAAAGATACTATTAGCGGCCCAATGTGGTGTAGATCATCGACACGGTTCTTCCACATCCGCTGAAGCGACTGGTCTGGCATCTCCTTTGAGTTGCCATACATAATACCCCCTCCTCTCGAACCATTGATCAGGCTCCAATTCGGCGATGAGGTCGGAGTGGTGGTCCAGATTCGGATGGAGAGGCGGCCGCTTCCCTCTTGCCGGGCCGGACCTTCGATGGCCCACCGAGGATCTCGCCCGCCGTCCTCGGCAAGAAAGAAACCCTTCCCCCAGAGCCGCCTATATCACTTCCAGGGATCGGGTTCAGGGGCTTTTTTTTGGGGGGGGGGGCAGTCTAGTGTATCTATCTGGTTTGGCTGAAGGAATCCCTATCATCAAGCTTATTCTTCCGCTCCGATGTATAAGCCCACCAGGGCCGTTCGGGCTCGCCTTCCATGAATCTGACGGCGGAGATGAAGACGTCGATGACACAGGGATCATGCCGCTCTCCTGTTTTGCAACATAGCTCCTCGTACATCTGATATGGATCTCGCCATATCAGATCCCGGGGATGAGATACCCCGACCAGGCGCAGATCCTCCGCCATAGAGGGGCCGACGTTGGGGATCTCTTCCAATCTGGTGAACTTCTCCCGGTCCATAGACGATCTCCCCCTCAATCAGGCAGCACCAATTTGCCCTGCCGAAGTTCGAAGAGCGGGTTATATGCCACCTCCCACGGATGGCCGTCGGGATCGGCGAAATATCCGGAGTAGCCTCCCCAATCGGTCTCAGATGCCCTCTTGAGAAGGATTCCGCCGGCAGAAACGGCCTGCGAGAGCGCCCCGTCGACCTCCTCTCTGGACGAAACGTTCTGCGCCAGAGTGATCCCTCCAAACCCCCCGCGGTCTTCAACAGAGGCATCCTCCGCCAGGAGACGGCGGGGAAATAGGGCCAGCGCCGTTCCAGTGCTGATCTTGAATATGGCATAGTCTCCTCCGCTGATGCTGGAGAGCGGCCAGCCGAGGCCGTCCTTATAAAAGGAGACGGCCCTCTCCAGATCCTCGACCCCCAGAGTCACGATATTCAGACGTGGTTCCATCTTATCTCTCCCGAAGCCCAGCTCCACGATCCGATGCGAGTAAAAGGATTCGGAGGGATAAAGATCTTCGGGTTACGGCTCCAGACAATTAAAAAATCGAGAACTTCGGGCGAGCCCACAGAAATATACAAGTAGAATTTTAAATTTCTCAAAATTTTATCGGCGGCGCCGACTATTGGCGGCTTGGAGCTTCTGGCCGCCGCCGACATGCATGAGGGATAAAGCCCTCGGAAATCGTCTCAGTCTTCGAGGAGATCTGCGATCAGGTCGTCGACGGAGGCGAAACGCTTTCCCAGACCCAGCTGTGCCTCCCTCTTCGCCTCCAGGACGTCGGCGATGAACTCCTCGCTGAAATCTCCGCGGGAGTCGGAGGCGCGAAAGGGGGCGCCGTCTTTCAGGATCTCTGGAAGAGACATATGTTCCTCTTGTGTCGGTCCAGACAAAAAAACGCTGTCCTGATCTCGCCGGGCGGTTTGCCATGTCACTATGAGAACCAATGAATAGAACATAAGAAAACGTTTCGGTTAATACTCTTAGTAGTCTTTGAAGATAGGATGGCTAAGTCAATCGTGAACGAAAAATATGAGATGAGATGAAGTTCCATCTCAACTCACGAAGGCGAATGATCGGCAGATGTTCTTGAATTCGTCTGTTTCAAATTCTGCTAACACTTTACCATCCAATACGATTTTGGAATTGCCCATTATCTCTACTACCACACCTTTATCAGTCAGGTAGTCGATAAACGCATAGTAATTATACACCTGTTTCCCTTCTCGGTCTCGACCGCCATCTAACACATAAAATAGCATTCTACGCCCGTCATCGGTTGTCGTTTCAGTGTATGTCTCGTCTTCACCAACCATTCCTGCCGCAAAATTCTCTAAATCTTCCCCCCAAGTATCCTGTAATAGAATGCTGACAACAGGTTTCACGATTCCCGGTTTTGCCAGGTACAGTGAAGTCCCGTCGGACATTTTATTTGGTTCAAGTTTATAAGGAATTTCAATGCTTACATCTCCGAGATCGGTTGAGAAGGTCTGAACCTTAGATGCAGAAGCTGATCCAGAAGAACTTTGCTTCTCGTTCGACACTCCTCCGAGACATCCACAAAGCAAGGCGGATACGCACGCTACCCACAAGATTGCCAAGAATTTTTCTCTAGTTCCCATTTAATTCTCCTCCTCATACCATTCATTTTTCAAAATCTAAGGATTCTGGTGTGATGGGCTCAATAGCAGAAAACCCTTTTGTCTTTTTGAAATTCATCTGATGAACAAAATTCCCCATGGAATCGGACGGGTCTAAAGTCTCAAAATTAAGATTGTTTAGCGTTTTCCTTGGGATTACAGCTGATAGTATTGGTTGTTCCTCGATGTGACCCGTTTTAGTATTCAGCAAATCGGTCATGGCAGTAATTATCAACATGTCCGCAGGCAACAGCGCATAGAACTCTCTCGCCACCCTCAAAACGCTACTGCATACGTAATCTTGATAAATCTCATAGAACTTCCCTTTTGGGATAGGTTTTATAGAAAGTTTCCCATTTTTCAATAGCGTTTTCGCCTCAGAAGGAATGACATGATCTCCATTTACATGCAATATGGCATTCATGATGGATTCCTTACCCATCTTGAATTCTATGCCTGAACCGACCCCCGTAAGCTCCTCGAATGGATTTGCCTGTTCTATTGCGTCGAAATATGCTTTGAGATCGCCACTAATCATTTTTTCTGCAATTTTAAGAGATACCTCCCAATCCGAATAATTTAAAGCGTGCTGTTCCAACGCTTCTTGATATTCTCTTTCATCAGTCTCTTTTGCATATTCGACTTCATTTACCAATTTCTGACGTAGGTCTTCAGATTTCTTTAATAGCTTATCACGGAATCCAGGTTTATAATTATCCAGTGCAGATTGTGCTTCTGATTCGTGGATTCTTAACTTGTTAGGGCGTTCTGGCGGCTTCATCAATTTTATTTCTTCCCAGTCACAAGTTTCGCTGCATTCTTTGTGCATTGATTGAAGTCGTTCTATATAATTTTCATATACTTCAACCTCATAAGCAGCTCGTTCTAGCTCCTGCATTTTCTCAATTTGATGTTGCTGCTTTTCAAGTTCACGACTTCTCCTCCTCGATTCGCGTTCCATCCTACGAGATGCAGCGCCGATACTCCGAACTGTTCCCTTCCATCCCATCTCATTTCACCTCGGCTTCAGTTCAACAACTCCAGGTTAATTTGAACGACATATCCGGGCAGTTCACATCCGTAGATCACGTGCAAATAGCCCAGAACTGCCAGGATCGCAGGAAGTTTCCCTGGTATTCCTATTCCTTTTCCCTCTTTGTGATTTGAAATGGGATTAACATACAAAAAGCTTTTGGGTAGGTTTTCGAAAGATAGAGCTTTCATGCTTGGAAAAACTGGACGAAATTCCAGAAGCCAAAACCCCCTCTCCCCGAGATCTCCTCACACCCCCCCGAACGTCATCCTCATCTCGAAGACCCCCTCCTCCCTCCTCTTCTCGATCTCAAAGCCCATCCCCTCGAAGAGGGCCATCATCGGCCGGTTGGTGACGAGGACCTCGGCGGAGAAGCCGAGGAGCCCCTGCCTCTTCGCGAGGTAGGTGAGATAGTGGAGGAGCTCGGTGCCCACGCCCTTTCCCTGGTAGTCGTCTCTTACGACTAAAGCCACCTCGGCGGTGTGCATATCCGGGTTGA
The DNA here is from genome assembly GCA_001602645.1 of Methanosarcinales archaeon Methan_01. Lineage (GTDB taxonomy): Archaea > Halobacteriota > Methanosarcinia > Methanotrichales > Methanotrichaceae > Methanocrinis. Next base: position 3,170 of record LUYE01000005.1, on the reverse strand, counting down.
GGCTGTACTGGCCGACCCCGACCACCGTCTCCTGCTCGCGCTCCTCCTCGACGACCGCCAGGATCACCATGTCCCGGGAGTAGTCGACGGCGACGAACTCCTGCCTCATCTCCCGGGGGACGTTCTTCCTTGCGGAGATGAAGCGGGTGTAGAGGCTCTCATCGGAGAGGCTGTAGAAGAAGTCCTTGATGAGGGGCTCGTCGCTGATCTTGACCGGCCGCAGGAGGATCTCTTGGGAGGAGCGGGTCGTCCTATGGATCGAGAGGTGCTCGGGGTACTCGCCGCCCTTGCCGGGGATGAAGGGCTGGTCGGGGTAGATCAAATTAAGCCTCTTCGCCTCCTCGATCAGCCAGGGCTGAAAGTCCGGGTGGGCGATTGAGATGAGGTCCATGGCCCGCTCCCGGATGTTCTTTCCCTGGAGGTAGGCGATCCCCCGCTCCGTCACCACGTACTGGACGTCCCCCCTCGTCAAGGTGACGCCGGAGCCGGGGAGGAGGGCGGGGACGATTCTTGAGACCTTGCCGCCGAGGGCGGTGGAGGGGAGCGCCAGGATCGACTTTCCTCCGGGGGCGAGGAGGGCGCCCCGCATGAAGTCCGCCTGGCCGCCGATCCCGCTGTAGAAGGTGCTGCCGAGGGACTCGGCGGTGGCCTGGCCGGTGAGGTCGATCTCCATGGCGCTGTTGATGGCGGTCATCCTCTTGATCTTCGATATGATCAGGGGGTTATTGGTGTAGTCGATCGTCTTGAACTCCACCGACGGGTTGTCGTCGAGGTACTCGTAGGTCTCGGCCCGCCCCATGCAGAAGGCAGCGACGGTCTTTCCCCGGTCGATCGTCTTCTGGCTGTTGTCCACAACCCCCGACTTCATCAATTCGACGATCCCGTCGGTGAGCAGTTCAGTATGAATCCCGAGGTGCTTCTTTTTGTGAAGGTGGGAGAGGAGGGCGTTGGGGGCGTAGCCGTAACCCACCTGGACCGTCGAGCCGTCCTCGATGATCCTCGCGACGTAAGACGCGATCCTCGCGGCGGTATCGGAGACGACCGCAGGCCTGTACTCCAGAAGCGGCTCGTCGAAGGGGACGAGATAGTCCACCTCCTCGACGCTGATGAAGCCGTCACCGTGGATCCGGGGCATGAACCGGTTGATCTGGGCGATGACCAACGGCGCCATCTCCAGGGCCGCCTTGACGATGTCAACCGACACCCCCAGGCTCATGTACCCGTGGTCGTCGGGGGGGGAGGTCTGGACGAGGGCGACGTCGATGGGGGTGATCTCTCTTCGGAAGAGATCGGGGACCTGGGAGAGGAATATGGGGGTGTAGTCGGCCGCCCCCCGGTTGACGGCGTCCCGGGTGCTGTCGCCAATGAAGAAGGAGTCGAGCCGGAAGTTATCGGCGAGCTTCTCGTCGGCGTAGGGGGCGACCCCGAGGGACCAGACGTGGATCACCTCCGCCTCGAAGAAGGCCTTGGGGTTACTTTTTACGTAATCGACGAGGGCCTTGAGGAGGTGCTGGGGCTCGCCGCAGCCGGTGCCGATGAATATCCGGTCGCCGGGGTGGATGTTTCTGAATATCGCGCCGAGGGAGGCGAACTTCTCGGGCCAGATCTCCCTCTCCCGCTTGTATCCCCCGCCGCGATCGTTCTCGTCCATCTAAATATCCCCCTATCCCATTATCCCCTATCCCATCGTCCCCCTCGCCACCGAACCCACCCTCCACCCTCGGACTGATGACCTTCAGAGGAACCACAAGCTGTCGTTACCAATTATACGGATATGCGTTAAAAAGATTATGACATCCGCCGAGCCATCCTGGGAAACTCCTCCTCGATCCCCAAAAGCTCCCCGATCAGATCGTCGATCAGGTATGGATGCCGATCCCCCCAGGCGAGGGTCATCCTCGCCCCCTTCCCGGAGCCGGCGAGCCCCGCCTCCTCGAAGAGGAGATCGAACCCTCGACGGCGGAAGGCCGCCTCCCTGCGGGTCGACCCGTCGATCGCCTCCCAGGAGAGGACGACCCACCCGGCCTCCGCAGCCCTCGATATCAGCCCTCGGGCGAGGTCGGCGTCCCGGGGGTCGGTCCAGGGGGGGTCGACGAGGAGGAGGGCGGGCTCCTTCAGCTCCCGGGGGAGCCGCCCCGCCCCGGAGAAGCCGTCCCCCAGGTGGAACCGGACCCCCTCCTGGCGAGAGGAGAACCAGGCCGCTTCGACCTCGGGGCTCGTATCCCAGAGCTCCGCCCTCAGGGAGAAGCCGCGCTTCCTCGCGAGGTAAAGGACGATGGAGGCGGACCCCGGATACAGCTCAAGGCCCTGAGGGTTCAAGGCGGCCAGGATTTGAAAGTAGGGATGGGTCGCCATCTCCACCGGAATCGGCCAGAGCCGCCCGATCCCCCCCTCCCACTCCCCGCCCGGGCGGAGCCGGTAGCCTGGCCGGCCGGCATGGCTCTCGACGTAGACCCGGACTCCCGCCTCGAAGAGCCGGTCTGCCACCTCGGCGAGGACGAGGTGCTTCCATACGTCGCCGGCGTTCCCGGCGTGGCGGCGGTGGTCGTAGCCCATACGTCGCTTCCTAGCGTCCTCATCTCTGATAAATCTGACCTGATGAATAGAAGGGGCGAAGACGGCAAGAGGGCACAAAGCGATGGGGCCAAAAGCGATATAAGAGATCGCGATGACAGACCGAGCCAGACCGTTCAAGTTCTGGTCCGATCGTATCCGATCTGGTCGCGTCCGGTCATATCAGACCCTAAAATTAGATGGGAGCTTCCGGTTTTGAAGATAATACTGATGGGAAACCCCAACGTCGGAAAGAGCGTCGTATTCTCCAGGCTCACGGGGATCGAGGTGATCTCCTCCAACTACCCGGGAACCACCGTCGAGTACACCCTCGGCAGGACCTCCATCGCTGGCGAAAGTGCCGAGGTGATAGACCCCCCCGGCGTCTACTCCCTGGAGCCCTCCTGCCGGGCGGAGGAGGTGACGAGGGAGATCTTCGAGGAGGGGGCGGACGTCGTCGTCGACGTCGTAGACGCCACCAACCTCGAGCGGAACCTGAACCTCACCCTCCAGATCCTGGAGCGGGGGCTCCCGACGGTCGTCGTCCTCAACCTCTGGGACGTGGCGACGAGGACGGGGATTGAGATCGACCTCGCCGCCCTGGAGGAGGAGCTGGG
>LUYE01000004.1 GCA_001602645.1 Methanosarcinales archaeon Methan_01 | reverse complement strand
TAGGCGTCGAAGCGGCCCGCGTGAGCGGCGCTGGAGATGCCTGCATACTCGCCCTGGTGGCCGACGTTCATGGCGTAGTTCGGATAGTTCGCGCCTCTCAGCTCGAGGGGGCTCCCCTCGTCGCCCTGGTAGCTGAAGACGTTGGTCGGACCGCACTGGTCCTGCAGGTCGTATCCGAAGAAGCCCATCCTGCCCCAGCCGTCCTTGTGGATCAGGTGGCTGAGGTACCAGGCGGCGAGGCCGGACTGGCTGTTTCCGGTCAGGCAGGCAGAGCCGATGGCGCTGGCGGCGGCCATGACCGCGGACCTCTGGGAACCGCCGAAGTGGTCCTCCAGCAGGGTCGGGAAGGACTCGTACTGCTCCATGGCGTAGAGGGTCGTCTCGGTGGCGATGTCCTTGGAGGTCTCCAGGGTGGCGGGAGCCTTGCCCCAGTCGCCGAACTTGTCCACGCCGTAGTCGCAGGCGTAGTAGGAGAAGTCGTCCAGGACGTCGTTGGTGTAGGCGGCCGTGGCGTACTGGGTGAACCCGACACCACCGGACATGTAGCTGCCGAGCCAGATCTGGTCGTAGAGCATCGCGCCGGCGGCGACGACGTTCAGGGAGACCTGGGGCGGGTCGAAGGCCTTGACCCTGGAGGTCTGGACCATGTCGGCGAGGAAGCCGAAGGATAGTCCACCGGGCTCGTTGGGGCCTCGGGCCCTCCTCGCGGGGAGCATGTCGGCCATCTGGATGACGGCGGCGTGCTTCGCGGCGAAGGCGAGGTCAGCCACAGCGGCCTCACCGGCGCACATGTTGTAGGCGTCGATGAAGGTCATGGAGAGCTGCATGGCGCTCCACCTGGAGGTGGTACCGCCGTCGCAGGTCCTGGAGACGATGGTGGGGATGTGGATGGCCTGCCAGGAGGTCTTGCCCATGGCTGCCTTTATCTCCTCAGCCTGCTCGGCGGGGAAGAGCTTGTTGATGTCGATCAGGTACTGGTCGTCGATCTCGTCCGCCAGGTCGTCGTCGCCGGTGAACATCCGGACGTTACAGTCGTCGACGAGGGCGGGGTGGGTCTCGACCATGTGCTCCTGGACCACGGCTGCGCCGGGCATGGCGTGGTTGAGGATCTCGAGGTAGTTGTTGATCGTCTCGGGGGTGACCTCTTTACCCAGACGCTTCTCCAGCACCTCGTGGGCCATGTCCAGACCGACGACGATCGTCCTTCGGATGTCGTCCCACATCTGCTGCATGGCGGGGTTGTTGACGAAGTGGAGGTCGTCACCCTCTACGATGTACTCCGTGGTGGAGAGCTTGTAGGGGACGAGCTGCCTCTGGCCCAGCGGCACGCCGCCGGCGTGGAGGTAGGGGTTGTACATGGAGATGCCACGCTTGCCCTCCAGCTTCTTGGAGGCCTCCATGAACTCCCTCTTACGGGCGTTCTGCTCGGGACCAAGCCTCTCGTAGACGGTCTTCGTCCCGCTGAGGTCGAAGTCCTTTCCGAACTTCTTGTTCAAAGCCTTTACGAACAGCTTTTTAGTGTGAATCTTTCCCATCTTTAATCACCACCATTTACTCTGGCCTGAATCCCCACTTGCTTCTCCGCTCCCACATGTGGTGGAGGGTGACCAGACCCTCGTCGAGGGTCCTCTTGTCTGCGGTGCAGGGTCCACCGAAGGAGACGTTGTCGCACCTGAAGATGGTGGTCCTCTTCTTCGCCTCTGCCTCGCTCATCGGCTTTCCGGCGTTGACCTTTCTGTCCAGGGGGATGCCGACCTGGTCCTTGACGTAGTATACGTTGCCGTCGGACCCGAGCTCAGTCCTGGCGAGCATGTCGAACATCATGCCGTCCTCGTCGAGCCTCAGGGAGTGGCCGTGGACGGTGCAGCCCCTCATGGTGGCGAGAGCGGGATCGCACATCTCGGTGTCCATCATGATCTTGGTGTACTGCTCAATGTCTCTCTCTCTGGCCTCGACGATCTGTCGGCCGGAGAGGGTGCCGGGGTCTGAGCCTCTGCAGTTGATGGCCGCCCAGTAGCTCCTGAAGTAGGGGATGGCGGGGGCGTTGTACATGGAGTCAGCGAACTGGGAGTACCTGATCCTGTCTCCAGCAGCGGCGCCGGGGGTGGGCGTGACGATCTGCCTTATGGGACAGTCGGGCTCTCCCATCTCAGCCAGGGGCGGGTGGGTGCTGGGGTAGTCTGCACCGGGGGCCCTGTGGCCCATGATGGTTACAACGTCGGCGTCGGAGATGTCTCTCAGCTTCTCCAGATCGCCAGACATGTGCTTGCGTCTGTTCTTGCCGACAGACGTGGTGCCGGGATAATATTGGGGTTTGTATGCCATATCCTTAACCTCCTTGTGAAAATGTTATGTGTCACCGCCTGTATCAGACAAAATGGCCAGGTCGCGTTCCCTCTTGGCCTTCGGATCGACCAGTCCAAGGATCCTCTTATCCTCCACCTCGCTACCGTACTTCGCATAGTCCGATACGGTGGGCTTGGTGTGAAATAGTTGCTTTCTCTTGATGGTGAAGGTGCAGGGCAGCACTCGCTCGCATGCCGCTTTGACCCATTCAATCTTCTCCTCGCTCTCCAGCTCCAGCCAGATCCGTCCCACCTTCACCCTCAGCTCCAGGGCCGAATCCCCCAACTCCAGGAGCATGTTCATGTGCTCTTCGATGGGGATCCCTTTGCCGGGCCCATAGGGCACCGACTTCGGGAGGTTGGGACCTTGAATCATGATCCGCAGGATGCCTCCCGAGCTGTATATCTCTTCCAGGAGGCGCTGGGCCGTGTCCGGCTTTAGAAATCTTTGAGGGAAGATCTCTATCTGGACCGATTCCGTGTCTGATTTAGTGACCATGCATACTCAACCTATCTATACAGCCTCCGCAACTGCTACGATAGGCTCGCGGAACTCCTTGATCTCTCCGTAAACGGCTCCGACCAGTCCGGAAGTCATCTCCGGAGTGAACATCTGAGTGCCGGCGTCAAGAGCAACCGCTGCAGACACGCAGGGGATGGCGAATCCTCGAGAGTGCCTCGTCACGACGTGGTTGCCGTTGAATACGCCAGGTCCGCCGCCGCCGTAGATGGAGTGGCTGAAGAAGGAGAACCCGACAGCAGTTCCCATGACCTTGCCCCAGTCACAGCCGGGCAGGGCGGTCTCTTTCTCGATGACGTCGTTGAAGTACAGCAGGGTCGAGGAGACGGCCTGAGCGCCTCGGAGAGCGCCGCAGTTGACCATGGTGGCAGCTAGGGTGCCTGCCGCACAGTATGCGTTCCACATGGGGACGTCGTTTGCCTCGTACATGACGAACCCAGAGGGGAGCTTCTCGCCGGCCTTGATGACCTTGTCCTCGATGGCCCTCTCTACGACGCTGTGGACGACGGTCCCGATGGTCCCGGTCTTGCCGTTGGACTTGACGAGGTCGTAGACCATGTTGTTGGCGTTGAGGCCCTGGTAGGCGAGGCCGAGGAGCTGATACCTCTCGAAGATGCCTATGGCGTTGCCCATCTCAAAGTTCCCGATCTGCTCGTAGATGGAAGAGAGGGCAGCGGCGTTCATGGCGTTCCTCTTGGTGATGGCTGCGATGTGGTTTGCCATGATGTTTCGAAGAGCGAAGCCGAGACCTTCATCATTCTGGGGGATGTTGAGAACAGAGGCGATGTTTCCGCCAGCCATGGGGACGGTCTGCGGGTACTGGCCCCAGACGGCTGCGTGGATCATGGGGGCTTCAAACATGCCGGCCTTGAACTTCGTGACGAGCGCCTCACAGGCAGCGGCTGCGGTAGCGGTAGTGCCGACGACGAACTCAGAGGCGGCGTCGACCCTGGCGGTGGGCACCTGGACCAGGAGCTGCTTTCCTCCACCCAGGACCTTGACTGCGGTGTCGTCTCCGGCTTCGACCTGGAGGAGCTTCTTGATCTCGGCAGCGAGGGAGTCGGCGTTGGCGACGACGTCGTATTTGAGCTCGCGGCCCTTTATCTGCCTGCCCTGCCCTCCGACCTTTCCGGTCTTCAGAGCGTTCTCGATCCCTGCCAGGTTGACCGCCACTGTCCGCTTGGTCAGGTTGATCAGCTTCTTCATCGCTGCGTTCTTGAGTGGGCTGACGGCGCTCAGGTCAACGTCACTCTTTAAAAGAACGCCACGGTCACTATAGAGGTCTATTTTGTCAGACACGTTCTTTTTCCTCCTTTACCTTTTAGCAGGAAACTGAATATACCGGGGCTGCCGGAGCGAACGGTATGACGATTTTCTAGAGTTGTCATACCCGACAATGATCCTCGTTACTACAGTCTCCCGCCGAAGAGATCATGGTCATAACGCTACTTAAAGTTTTTGTGCGATACATTTAATAACAATACATTTATTCGAATGTGTACAAATATGCCCTGTAGTGTGAAAAATGGATAAATTAATAGTCTTGCAGACGTGTCGCAATAATTAAAGAGAATTCACCTAAATAATGGGGCCAATTATCCGATAACATTCCATCTTTAGTCCAGATAATATCAGCAGATTGATCTTGTTGTATCTGAAATGGGAATCGGAAATCACGTTAAAAATTTGAAGGTGAATACCTGACCGGGAAGATTGTGTTACAATTGACGGACAGTCTCCGATCGCTTGAGGATAATGTGTATCATCAGTGATCGGACGTTCGATGGTGGCCGCGAAGATGCGACGATGAACGGACTGGAGGATCCTCCGGGAGGAAAAACAGCATCGCTGAACCTCTACACCCCGATCGATCAAGATCTGACGGCTTGAGCCTTGCGATAAATACTTATATCATCTCCAAAACTGGCGGGGTTCGGATGCATCTCATCATCGCCGAAAAGCACAACGTCGCCAAGAGGATCGCCCAGATGCTCTCCGGGTCCAAGCCCAAGGCCAAACGGGTTCACGGAATCGAGGCTTTTTATTTCGACGATAAGGTCGTCATGGGCCTCTCCGGCCACATAGTCGGGGTAGACTACCCCCCCGGCTACAACAACTGGCAGAAGGTGGACTACCGAGACCTGATCCACGCCCAGGTAGTGACCAGGCCGACCCAGGGGAAGATAGTATCCGCCCTCCACGACCTCGGAAAGGATGCTGACCGGATCACCATCGCCACCGACTACGACCGGGAGGGGGAGCTGATCGGGGTCGAGGCGCTGAGGATAGCTGAGGATGCAAACCCCTCAATAAAAGCCGACAGAGTCAGGTTCAGCGCCATCACCAAGGGCGAGATCCTCGACGCCTTCGAATCTCCCGGGATGGTCGACTTCGACCTAGCCTCCTCCGGGGAGGCGAGGCAGGTGGTCGACCTGATCTGGGGCGCCGCCCTCACCCGGTTCATATCCATCACCTCCGGGAGGCTGGGGAAGGGCTTCCTATCGGTGGGGAGGGTCCAGTCTCCGACCCTGGCCCTCATCGTCGACCGGGAGAAGGAGATCGAGGCCTTCAAGCCCCAGACCTACTGGGAGATCAGCGCACGCCTCGACAAGGACCTCCAGGTCAAGCACGAGAAAGGGAGGTTCTGGGACGGCGAGCTGGCGAGGTCGATATTCGAGGGGCTCGGAGACGTCGCCACCGTCGTCTCCATAAGGAAGAAGACCCGGACCGACAGGCCTCCCGCCCCCTTCGACACCACCGCCTTCATCAGCGCCGCAAGCGGCATAGGCTTCTCGGCCGCCAATGCCATGAGGATCGCCGAGTGGCTATACACCAGCGGGTTCATCAGCTACCCCAGAACCGAGAACACCGTCTACCCGAAGACCCTGGACCTCCGGGATCTGGTATCGATCTTCAAGAAGGGGCCCTTCCGGGAGGATGCGGAGCGGGTCCTGTTGGGGCCGATGGTCCCGACCCGAGGGAAGAGGTTCTCGACGGACCACCCCCCCATATACCCGACGGCTCCGGCCACCAAGGCGGATATGAAGCCCGACCAGTGGAAGATCTACGAGCTCGTCGTCCGAAGATTTCTGGCCACCCTCTCCGGACCCTCCCGCTGGATCGTCATGAACGTCCATCTGGACATAGAGGGCCAGCCCTTCAGGGCGACGGGCGCCCGGCAGATCGAGGCCGGGTGGCGAGGGTGCTACCCATACAGCAAGGCCGCCGAGGAGATCCTCCCCGAGCTCTCCGAGGGGGAGAAGCTCCGGGTCCTGGGAAAAGAGCTGGAGGAGAAGGAGACCCAGCCGCCTTCGAGATACGGCCAGGGGAGGCTCGTCAAGCTGATGGACGAGCTGGGGCTGGGGACGAAGTCGACGCGGCACGAGATAATAAGCAAGCTCTACGCCCGGGCCTACGTCCAGGGAAACCCCATGAAGCCGACGAACACCGCCTACGCCGTCATCGAGGCCCTCGAACGCCACTCCCCCAACATCACCAAGCCGGATATGACCCGGACCCTGGAGGAGGACATGACGAAGATCGCCAACGGCCACGTCGGAGAGGAGGCGGTGATCGAGGAGTCGAGATCGATGCTCGACGCCGTCTTCGACGACCTCCTCAGCCACCAGGAGGAGATCGGTACAACCCTCCGCGAGGGGCTCCGGACCGACAAGATCGTGGGCAAGTGTCCCAACTGCGGCCACGAGCTGATCATCCGGAGGGGACGGCGCGGCAGCAGGTTCATCGGTTGCGCCGGCTACCCCGACTGCACCTTCACCCTCCCCCTGCCGAAGTTCGGGATGATCGTCGTCACTGACAAGGCCTGCGAAGAGCACGGGATGCAGCATATAAGGATCATCAACAAGGGGAAACGCCCCTGGGATCTGGGCTGCCCCAAATGCAACTTCGACCAGTGGCAGGCGAAGAAGGCCGAGGAGGCGAAGAAGAAGGCCGAGGTCGACCTCCTCGCCAAGATCCCCGGGATAGGACCCAAGACCCTGGAGAAGCTCGGGGCCGCCGGGGTGAAGACCGCCATGGACCTGGCCGGCGCCGAGGTGGAGGATCTGGCCGAGAGGACCGGCCTCGCCAAAAAGAAGATATCTTCGTGGCAGCTCGTCGCCAAGGCTATGGGCGACGAGGCTTCAAGCTGCTGATTATTGAGGATGGGCCTGGCCGGATTTGAACCGGCGACCACTCGGTTATGAGCCGAGCGCTCTAACCGGACTAAGCTACAGGCCCAAGAAGCGTATTTTTTAGACGCCGCCAACAGGGCTCGAACCTGTGACGATCTGGTTAACAGCCAGACACTCTACCAGCTGAGTTATGGCGGCTCGAACCCTGCCTTTTCGGGCAATCCATTTAAGCCTTTTGATCAGAAGGGGATCTCATGCGCGTTCTTAAAAAGAGCCTCCGGGGCGATGATGGGGAGATCACCCTGGTGCCCGAGTCGATCGACGACCTCTGGCACCTCAAGTATCTGATCGCCCCCGGCGACCTCGTCTTCGCCCTCACCCACCGGAAGGCTACCGCCTCTGCCGACAAGCTCCGGCCCGAAAAATTGGAGAGAAGGCCCGTCCGGCTCGGGATCAGGGTGGAGTCGGTGGAGTTTCACACATCCTCGAGCTGGCTCCGGGTCCACGGGGTGATCGAGGTGGGGCAGGACGTCTCCTCCTACCACACCCTCAACCTGGAGCCGGGGGCGGACGTCTCCATCGTCAAACGGTGGCGCCCCGACGAGATGGCCCGAATCCGGGAGGCGGTCGCCGAGGCGAAGCGGCCGAAGGTGGTGATCGCCCTGGTGGAGGAGGGGGAGGCGGCGATCGGGGTCCTCCGGCAGTTCGGGGTCGAGACCGTCTCGGAGATCAGGGCGGGGGGCGGAAAGGGGATGGGAGGCCGGGGTGGCGACCGCAGGACCGATTTCCTCGACGAGGCGGCGAAGGAGATCGCCAGGGTCGCCGCCTCCGACTCGAAGGTGATCCTGGCGGGGCCGGGGTTCACGAAGGAGGACCTGAAGAAGAGGATCGACGCCGCCTACCCCGAACTCGTTCCCAGGATCGTTCTTTACGACGCCTCGACCGTGGGGATCTCGGGGTTCCAGGAGGTCCTTCGGAGGGGGGCCGTCGACAGGCTCCTGGAGGAGTCGAGGCTCGCCCTGGAGACGACCCTCATCGAGGACCTCCTCCGGGAGATCGCCACCGACGGGAGGGCAGCCTACGGCCCCGCCGAGGTCCGGGGGGCGGCGGATCAGGGGGCGGTCGAGACCCTTATGGTCTCCGACGAGCTGGTCCGAAGTCCCGAGATGGATCGGCTGATGAGGTCGGTCTCCGACGCCCGAGGCCGGGTCGTGATCTTCAGCTCGGAGTTTGAGCCGGGAAAGAGGCTCTCGGCCCTGGGCGGCGTCGCGGCGATCACGCGGTACAAGATCGGCCGGTGACGGGACAGGTTCATATATCCCGCTGGAGGGGGTCGGAAGGATGATCCGCTGCGATCGGTGCTCGGGGAGGGCGGCAATATTTCAGAGGTACTCAGGACTCCACCTCTGCCCCCGCCACTTCGAGGAGGACGTCCACCGGAAGGTGAAGGAGGTCCTCCGGACGTACAGGATATTCGGCAGACCATGCAGGATAGCAGTGGCGGTATCCGGCGGAAAAGACAGCAACTCCCTCCTCTCGATCCTCCACTCCCTCTTCTCCTCCCGGGAGGACGTGGAGATCGTCGCCGTCTCCATCGACGAGGGGATCGCCGGCTATAGGCCCAAGACCCTCGCCGCCGCGGCCTCGGTGGCAAGACGGCTCGGGGTCGAGCACGTCATAAAGAGCCTGGAGGAGGAGTTCGGCGTCACCACCGACCTTCTCGCCTCCTCCGGCCAGCCCCAGGGCCCCTGCACCTTCTGCGGCGTCCTCCGGAAGGGGCTCCTCAACAGGGCGGCCCGAGACCTGGGGGCGGACGCCGTAGCCACCGGCCACAACCTCGACGACGAGGCCCAGACGGTGATGCTCAACTACCTGAAGGGGGACGTGGACCGGCTCTACAGGCTCCGGCCGAAGAGGGCGCTCCCGGGGATGGTCCCGAGGATAAAGCCGCTCCGGAGGGTGCCGGAGAAGGAGATGGGGGTCTACGCCATAGCCCACGCCATACCCTTCGAGACGGCGGGCTGCCCCTACATATCGAGGGCGATGAGGCAGGAGGTGAAGGACCTCCTGAACGACCTGGAGGCGGAGCACCCGGGGACCAAGTACGCCATCATGAGGGGCTTCGAGAAGATCCTGGCCCAAGGGCCCCCGGGATCCTACGAGGTCGTCGCCTGCACCAGGTGCGGCGAGCCCTCCAGCGACGGGATCTGCGCCACCTGCAGGCTCCTCGACCGCATCCGGGCGGAGCAAAGTCTTTAAATCTTCGAGGCGGAGGAGGGTGCGGGCCTCGGTGGCTCAGCTGGCTAGAGCGAGTGACTTGTAATCACTAGGTCGCGTGTTCGAATCACGCCCGGGGCTTAAATAATCTATATTTTGGAGGGAGAACGTGCGTCACATGTGGATTCTGATCGTCTCTACGGTGGCCCTGGCATCGGCCGCCGTAGACCCCCTCGCCCTCAACTTCACCGGAGACTTGGACGAGCTGGAGGCGCTCCTCGCCGGGGCGGATATCGGTGCCATCAACCGAACGGCGGCGGAGGAAGGCCGGAGCGGGGCAAACGCCGGGATGGAGCCGCCCTTCTTCCATCTGATGAGAAACGAGAGCATCTTCCTCGAGTTCAAGAACCTCACGGCTTCGATATTCCCGGAGGCCTTTGGAGTCGATTCGACCTGGAACGAGTCCTTCTTCGACGCCCTCCTCCGGGAGTGGTGGTGAGCTTTTCGAAGGAAAACTATAATCCATTTCAGGTCGGAACGGGATGATCTATGAGGGACTTCGCCAAGGATATCTTAGAGGTGCTGGAGGAGAACGCCAGGGCCACATCGGGGGAGATCGCGACCCTTCTCGGCCGCCCGGAGGGGGAGGTGGCTGCCGAGATCAAGAGCCTGGAGGACTCGGGGATCATAAGGAAGTACATGACGATGATCAACTGGGAGAAGGTCGACGACGGCTACGTCTACGCTATCGTCGAGCTTAAGGTCTCTCTCTCCCGAGACAAGGGGTACGACGCCATCGCCGAGAGGATCTCCCGTTTCTCCGAGGTCCAGTCGGTGAGGCTGATATCCGGCGACCACGACATATCCTTCACCGTTCGGGGGAGGTCGATGAAGGACGTCGCCTTCTTCGTCACCGAGAAGATCGCAACCCTGGAGGGGGTCGAGGCGACCTGCACCCACTTCGTCCTCAAGAGCTACAAGGAGCACGGGGTCATCCTCTACGACAGGGTCCAGCCGAAGAGACTGGTGGTCACGGCATGACGAGGAGCGAGACCGGCTCAAAGAACAAGAAGCTGGCCATGGAGAAGCCCGTCCTCTGGAGCCCCGAGTTCCACCTCTCCTCTACGGTGAGGGATATGCCCCCCTCGGGGATCAGGAAGTTCTTCGACATCGTGGTGGGGATGGAGGACGTCATCAGCCTCGGCGTGGGGGAACCGGACTTTCCCACCCCCTGGCACATCCGGGAGGCGTGCATCTACTCCCTGGAGTGCGGCCACACCTCCTACACCTCGAACAAGGGGCTCATCGAGCTGAGGGAGATTCTGGCGGAGTCGACGAAGGAGGAACTCGACCTCGATTACGACCCCGAGGAGGAGATCCTGATCACCACCGGAGTCTCCGAGGCCGTCGACCTGGCCTTTCGGGCGACTCTGAACCCGGGGGACGAGGTGATCGTCCCCCAGCCCTGCTACGTAGCCTACGTCCCCGACGTCCTCCTGGCGGGGGGAGTCCCAAAACCCGTCGCGACGAGGCTCTCCGAGGAGTTCAAGCTCCGCCCCGAGGACTTTCGGGACGCCATCGGCGAGAGGACGAAGGCCCTCGTCCTCAGCTACCCCAACAACCCGACCGGGGCGATCATGACCCGGGAGGATCTGGAGGAGATCGCAGACCTGGTGGTGGAGAACGACCTTCTGGTGATCTCCGACGAGGTCTATGGAAAGCTCACCTACGACGGCGACCACGCGAGCTTCGCCCAGCTGGAGGGGATGAGAGGGAGGACGGTCGTCCTCAACGGCCTCTCCAAGTCCTGCGCCATGACCGGGTGGAGGATAGGATACGCCATCGGCGACCCCGCCATCATCGGGGCGATGACCAAGGTCCACCAGTACACTATGCTCTGCGCCCCCACCATGGCCCAGGTGGCGGCGGTGGAGGCTTTCCAGCGGGGCGACTCCGAGGTGAAGGCGATGAAGCGGGAGTACGACCGGCGGCGGAGGCTCTTCGTCTCGGAGCTCGAACGGCTCGGCCTCCCCTGCTTCGAGCCGAAGGGGGCCTTCTACGCCTTCCCCTCCATCGAGGGGACGGGGCTCACCTCCGAGGAGTTCGCCGAGCAGCTCTTGAAGGAGCAGAGGGTAGCGGCCGTCCCCGGAAACGCCTTCGGCGAGAGCGGCGAGGGCTTCCTCCGCTGCTCTTACGCCACCTCCAGGGAGGAGATCCTGGAGGCGGTGGACAGGATCGAGCGGTTCCTGGCGGACCTGAGCGCATGAGCCAGGGGCTCAAAAGGGTTTAATACCCCCCTTCCGTTTCGACCTCGATGCTCAAGTCCCGTCTGGTGGACGGAAGGAAGGTCGACAGGCTGCTGGCTGGCCTCGCCCGCCTCGGCCTATCCCCCAACTCCTGGACCGCCCTCGCCCTGGCCGTCGCCATCTGGGGTTTCTTAGCCCTGGTGGGCCGCCAGCTCCTCCTCGGCTTCCTACTGTTCCTCCTATCGGGTTTCCTCGACGTGGTCGACGGCGCGGTGGCGAGGACTGCCGGCCAGACCTCAGCGGCCGGCGCCTTCCTCGACGGGGTCCTCGACAGGTACGTCGAGGCGCTCCTGATCCTGGGGCTTCTATTCTATATCGGCCCCGAGGCCGAGTTCATCATCCCAATAGGCGCCTGGGCAGGGATCCTCATCTTCGGGGCGGTGATGACCTCCTTCGTCCGGGCCTACGCCGACCACCGGGGGCTCGTCAAGGATCAGGAGGTTCTGGCGAAGAATATGGGAGGGCTCCTGGAGAGGGGCGAGAGGCTGATCCTCATCTATGCCGGGATGATGGGGGCCCTTCTATTCGGCGACGGCTGGCTTTTGGGGGCGATAGTCCTCGCCGCCTTCCTCTCCAACCTCACCGCCGTCCAGAGGATCGCCCTCGCGATGAAGTACGGCAAAGGGGGCTGACCCAGGTTTTATAAAAAGAAGAAAAAGACGGTCTGATGCGTTCTGGACGGAGAGCGTCTCTGCCAGCGGTGGACCTCCGGCCCCACCCCAAACCCATAGCGGGAGAGGGGGCCCAGACGTCGCTCAACGTCCAAGCCCCATTCTGTCCAATGGGCACAGTTTTGGCACGGCGTTTCTGCGGTGGAGGTCAGGATCTCGCGTTCCGCGCGGCAAGGGATGATGAAGTCATATTTAGTATTAAGCTTTTCGGTTAAGTTGCTACATTACCGGCGATGCCCTGGGAGAAGGTCTGGGCCTTACGCCATCCCCGATGGGAGAAGTGGATCTCTGCCCACCGGCGACGGAAGGTGCCGCCGACCTCAGGAACGTCCCCGGCCTTCCGTAGGAGGAGCTTCGACCCTCTCGAGGTAGAGGCGACCGGTGGGGGTGGACCTGTAGACGCCATCGACAGCCTCGACGACCAGGGCCTTCTCCAGCATCGCAAGGTGGAAGGAGGCAAGACCCCCATCGATCCCCAGCTTCTCGGCGATCTCCTCCGGGGAGCCGACGCCATCGTCGACCGTCTTCAAGATGGATCTCCTCACCCTCAGCTGGAGGACTTCCAGGGCGAACCTGTGCCCTTCGGCAGAATCCCACCAGCGAGGCTCCGTCCCGTCCCCCTCGGTCGGGCCGCCCTCAGGTGGCCCAACCTCGAGATCCACGGAGGAGCTATCTTCTGGGGCCATCTACGATCATCTCTATCGGAAAGGGCAAAAAGGTGGCGGCAGAGGAAGGCAATTTTGAAATACGTCGAGGGATCAAAGGCGGAAGGTGATGAAGCCGAGGCGGCCAGAGACGGAAAAAAATTCGATCTCGATCCGAAAGGATCTCAGGCCAGGCGACATCGGGATGGTGATCCACCTCCACGGGGTCGTCTACGCCGAGGAGCAGGGGTGGGACGAGACCTTCGACGGCTACGTCGCGGCACCTCTAGCGGAGTTCGCCACCTCCCGCTCGGAGCGCGAGCGGATCTGGATCGTCGAGGTGGCAGAATCAGCCGAAAGAGAGACGGATAGGCGGATCGTCGGGTCAGCCGCCGTCGTCGAGGCCTCTGAGGGGGAGGCCCAGCTCCGGTGGCTCCTCCTCGCCCCGGAGGTGAGGGGGCTAGGCCTCGGCCGGAGGCTGGCGGAGGAGGCGGTGGAGTTCTCCCGGTCCGTCGGGTACTCCTCCATATTCCTCTGGACCGTCCGGGCTCTGGAGACGGCGGAGGGCCTCTATCACTCCCTAGGCTTTGAGGAGACGGAGGAGAAGACCTCCGATATCTGGGGCGGGGTCGTCACCGAGGTCAGGTACGACCTCAAGCTCTGAGATGTTGTTATCAGGATCGATGAGAGAAATTTAGACGGCAGAAATGATCGTTGGGAGATGCGGACCGATGGGAGAAGAGGTATTCGAGGCGATCCGAAAAAGGGTCGCAGAAGAGCCCTACGCTGAAAAGATGGGGATCAAGCTTTTGGAAGTGGCCGAAGGATACTCCCTGGTGGAGATGAGGTTCGCCGATGGAATGGAGAACATCTTCGGGATGGCCCACGGAGGGGCCATATTCTCCCTCATCGACGAGGCCTTTGAGGTGGCCGCAAACTCCCACGGGACCGTCTCCGTCGCCCTCAGCATGAGCGTCACCTACGTCAGCTCCCCCAAGAAGGGGGAGATCCTCCGGGCCGAGGCGCGGGAGGTGAGCAGGTCGAATAGGGTTGCGACCTACACCATCCAGGTCAATACGGCTGGGGGCGACCTCATCGCCATCTGCCAGGCCCTAGTTTACAGAAAACGGGACCCTCTGCCGTTTCTCTGACGCCCACCTATGATCCGATCTGACGAGGGCGAGGTGGGCCAAGATACGAAGACAGAAAGATCGCGACGCAAAAGAGGCAGGAAGTATCGGGAAAAAGGTCCTCTAGGGTTTTGGAGGTCAGAGCGTAGAATCCGGAGATCACATTCTCCGCATGCAAGAGAATTTGACGGCCTTCAGCCGCGATAGCATTTTTTTCTCTCCAAAGGCAGCGGGAACGAAGGCCACATCCGATCTCCGACCGAAAGTTTCAGCGTACTCTCTGGTGACGAAGCCCAGATCGTTGAGGTCTCGACCTTCGAAGCTGATCGCGAGGAATATGTTCGAGGAGACGAACTCGTCGAACTCCCTGTCGTTCTTGGGGACCATGGCAAGAGGCATATCCTGCCATGCCAGCCAGGAGTAACACTTCTGAAGGGCGAGTTCGCCCTCCCGCCCTTCCACGACGGGCCACCCCTGGGCGGTCCATTCAATCTTATCAGCGATTTCGGCTACGATGCTCTTCCCATCGATCGTCAAGTCTCCATTGATTTCATCACTCATGTCGGATCACTTTTTTTGCACAATCTCTCGTTCAAGCTGAAGTTCTCGCGCATGTTCTATCTGCAATTCCTTCAACCTAGATCGGAGATCTCTCATGCTCACCTTGTGGACCACCGATATGGCCATAAGATCTCCGTAACCTTCCGCAGCATCCTTGAGCGGCTCGTCCAGATTCCCCACAGCCGTTGATCTTTGGTTTAATGCCTTATTCATATTCATCTCACCCCAGTTTTAAATATTTTTTATACCATACCGGCCTCGGCAAGGCCATTGGCCTCCACGCAGAAAGAGCGAGAAAGTCAAAGCCTAGAGAGATGATAAACTCACCCCACGCTTTTTCGCCCCTTCCGTCGTTCCACGAAAGACAGAGATCCCTCAACAGAAGATCCCCATCCCGAGAAATCGAAGAGATCGAAGAGATCGAAGGCGAGAGAGACAAACTGTATCGTAGTAAAGCGGTCGAGGGCAGCGGGACCGCTCCTCTGACCGCCAACGACTTTGAAGATCTATGATTGCTTCAGACCTTGTGGGCGATAGCGAACCTTTGCATGACCTTATCGACCACGATTTTGGTCTTGTCGCCAACGCCGGTCTCCGGAACGAAGATGACGAAACCCTCGATCCTGGCTATGCCGTCGCCCTGCTTTGATATGTCCTCGATCTCAACGTCGTATTCCTTTCCGGTCTCCACCGGCGCAGAGGGACCAAACCCGCTGGCGCCAAAAGAGCCTCTAGTATTACCGTACAAACTTTACACCATCCTTTGCGAAAAACCATAAAACAGAATAGCTTAACGCAAGACTGTGAAAAGGTCTCGAACTATTTAAGCCTTCGCACCTGGCCACAAATAGGGGAAGTTCGAAGAACGACCCCCATCACCTGCCCCATCGCCAAGACGTCAAGAGATTTGCCCGAACGACGGAGGAAATCTGTGAACCGCACCCACCTTAAAGCATCTTCTGCATCCATACGGCGTCGAAGTCTTCACCCCACTTTCTCCCGATCGCCTTGAAGCGGCCGCATTCTCGGAAACCCAGCCGCCGGTGGAAGGCGATGGACCCATCGTTTCGGGAGGAGATGCTGGCGAGGATCGAGGTGATTCCCATCTCCTTAGCCTCATCGATGAGCCGGAGAGCCAAAGATCTGCCAATCCCCATCCCTTGGCATTCAGGACGGATGAAGATGGTGATCTCGGCGGCGCGGGAGAAGGCGGGCATCGGATGGTGGGGGCGGAGAAGCCCAAATCCCAGGACCCTCCCGCTGGGGCCCCTGGCGGCGAAGACGGGATAGCCCCGGAGGCCTCCATCAGCACATTGAAGAACTCCGTCGGGACCCGATTCTCCGGAAAGGCGGCGAAGCTGTTCTCGACGTAGAAGTTGAAGATCTCGACGATCTGCTCACTATCATCAGAGGATATCGGTTCAAGCTCGCAGTCCATCGATCCATCTCCAGGCTCCACTCCCGGGGAGAGGATCGCTTATTAGCTTTTCTGCATCATCTTTGGGGAAGATGGCGTCTCAGATATCATCACCAATTTCGATCTTCATCGAGCCTGGATTCCACTTCATCTTTTGGGAGACGGCTTCCAGAATCGATCATCAGCCTCAAGGCTTGAGCCCTCTTTTGCCCATCGATGATCCCGTGAGCCATCATCTGGTCTAATAACCATATAGTCCCGTGTACCTCCACCCCCATCTCGCGAGCAGCTTCTCTCAAGGCTCCATCGCCCGTAAGAAGCGTCGCCCCCAAAGTCTCCGCGAGGACGAGGGCGAAGAGATCCTGACGCGACGGTCGGAGATAGCGAGCCGCAAGATCCGCCACATTCAGCACCTGCTCGCCCGATAGCTCCTCTACCCTAAGGCCGCAAGCGACTAGGTCCGCCCCCGAGGGCCGGACCAGCTCCTCTATTATGACGTCGGGCGCCGCAAATCTGATTGGCATCAAGAAGGCCTTCTCCACCAATCGACCGAGATGGAGGTCGACCCAGACGTTGCTGTCAGTCACATACAGCTGCAGCCCTGATCCCATCGTCCTCCGTGGCCTTCCCCAGAGCCGCCTCAACAGGCCTGTTCAATAGCTCCTCCGCCCTCCGCTTCGATATCGCCTCCTCGGCCAAGGCCAGGTTTACGAGAAGCTCAAAACGCATCGGCCACTCTTGCGGCACCTGGGCGCCGGGCTCTCTCTTGTGCCGCCCTAGGGCTCTGAACCTCTTGAAGAGGGCCGTCGCCCTCTCTTCGGAGATTATCCCGAGATCCTTCGCCCGATAGATCCAGGCCTGCATGCTCATGCCGTACTTCTGCTTGAGGGCGAGAAGCTCAAAGTCGCTGAGGTCTCGCCTCCTCACCCTCCCTTCAGCCATCTCCAACTCGAAGCGGGCCGCCTTCTCCGGGACGAGGAAGGCTCCGGCGAAGCGGTGGGCGGCCTTTTCGGCGTCGAGGTTGCCGCCGGGCTCGATCATCAGGTGGCCCAGCTCGTGGGCGATGCTGAACCGCTGCCGGTCGCCGGGAATTTTCGACTTCGCCACCACCACTGGAGATCTGCCATCGTCTCCGGCATAGAAGGTGCAGGCGTCGAACCCCTCGCCTTCGGCGAGGTCAATCACCCCCACCTTGATGCCGCGGTCCTCCAGGAGGTGGACCAGGTTCTCTATGGGGTCTGAGCCCAGGTCCCACGCCCGGCGCAGGTCGAGGGCCGCCGCCTCGACCTCCTCCATCGAAGAGACCGACCTCGGAAATCCGGGCGGGAACTTGAACAAAAGCCCGCCCAAGTCGGGGCGGAGAATCCGCTCGATCTCGATGTACCTCTCCAGCCAGTCGGCGATCTCGGCGATTAGGGCTGCCTCCCTCTTCTTGGGGAAAGCCCGACGCCTTCGATAGTCGGGAGTAATAGATAGGACGCTTCGAGGGCGGACGAAGAACTCGACCCCCACCCCCAGGGCCTTCGCGAGGCGGAGGAGGACGCCGGAGCTGGGGGCGTTCATGTCCCGCTCGTACTTGGATATCGCCTGGGCGCTGACCCCGGCCCGCTCCGCCAGGAGCCGCTGGCTCATGCCTCGAATCTTCCTCGCCTGCTTGATCCGCTCGCCTATGGTCATAGGTCTATTGCCTCAGGTTTACATTTGTCTGGGATTATGTTGATTTTGTAAACCAAAAGGGTTTCGGTCTTTGATCTTTGACATTGTAGTAAGAGAGTTCTCAAAAAATCAAATTGCGTGCGGCCCACCCCACCCTAAAGGGTGGGGTATGCTTCGGGGCCGCACGCCCGGTTTTCCGGATTTTAGAACTCTTTGAGTCGTTGTTGCCCCGATTCTCTGATATGCATGAAGAACTCTGCTTTCGATTTCCCCTGAGCAGTCACCAATGTTTTATCCATTTAAACGAGCAGAAAAACGGGCGAGGGTTCACTTCATCCCCAACCTAAAGGTCGGGGTATTCGTGACCCTCTGCGCTCCCTAAGTAATAAACCTTCACTCACCCGAAACCGTGAATACCCCTGCCGACCATCCCCCCTCTGGAGTCCATAGCTCATGATCACAAAAGTCTACATCGCCCACTCCGAAGAGGACGAGCCCCTCGCCCGAGAGCTCGCCGAGGCCCTATGGCGGGTCGGCCTCGAAAGCTTCGTCGCCATCTATCGGCGCGCCCGAGGGGTGGCGCCGGGAGAGAGGGTGAGGTTTGCCATCCGCCACTCTGACTGCGTCATCGCCCTCCTCACCCTGGACGGGGTGGTCTCGCCGAGGGTCAACCAGGAGATCGGCTTCGCCGCCGGGATCGACCAGCTGGTGATCCCCCTCCTGGAGACGGGGGCGGAGATGCCGGCCCTCATCAGACACCTCAAGCCGATTCCGTTCTCCCGCGAGGCCTACTCCGACGCCCTCGGCGAGGTGATACTAAATATGAGGGACCTCACGGCCCTTGAGTGGTTGAAGATAAAGTGCCCCCTCTGCGGCGAGGAGATGACCCAGTACCTCCCGCCCTCGGAGGTGGTGGAGAGGGCGGTCCTGGCCGGGACGGGCCTCGACACGATCTGCACCTACTGCGAGAACGCCCTCACCCTCGACCCCCGGACCTTCAAGCCCATCCCCTGACCCTGCCCAGCCCTCGACCCGCCCCTTCCTCGGCCACGTCCTCGCCTCCGGTGAGAGACATAATATAGGGGTGGAGGCGTGGGGATGGGACGAGGCGGACAATTCTATGTCATCATATGGGGATGGGCCGGGAGATCCGGCGCTGAAAGGGGCCTCTTTTTCCTCTCCAAACCTTTTTATATCAGGAATAGGTCTTGGGGGTAAGATCCGATGATCGGTGGCTGCGAGACGTCCATCTTGATCCCGTCCTCCACGACGATGGAGTCGGCGGACGAGCGGATACGCACCCTCAAGGTGGGCATGATCGCAAGGGCTGCTGCGGTATTTCGGGTGGACCGGATTGTCATATACCGCGATGCGGAGTTCGACGACTCCCGGTTCATATCCCGGGTCCTGCAGTACGCAGAGACGCCCCAGTACCTCCGAAAGAGGCTCTTTCCTCGGGAGAGGGCCCTGAGGTACGTCGGCATCCTGCCGCCGCTGCGCACCCCTCATCATCCCACAAGCTCAAAGGTTTCAACGCTCAAGGTCGGCGAGTATCGAGTAGGTTTAGTAGTCGACGAAGTGGGATCTGACGACGGCGCATGGGTGGAGATAGGTGTTGAGCGCCCTTTGCCCCTGAGAACCGCTCTGCGGTTTCAGACTGGGCAGCGTCTGAACGTCAGAATCTTTTCGCTGAAACCCCTCGCCGCGGAGCCGGTAGACCGATCGGAGATACCCCACTACTGGGGCTACGAGACCGAGGTCATCCCGAACCTGGACGAGCACGTCCGCTCGAGCGAGCGGCTGGTCGTGGCCACGTCCAGATTGGGGACGTCAGCAACCCCAGACCTCCTCGCGCGGGTGGTCCGCCAGGGCCAAAGGAGAGGTCTGGAACTGGTCTACGGCTCGCCCGCTCGCGGCGTTGATGCGTTCTTGAGCAGCGAAACGATGGAAGGATGTTGCGTGATTAACACCATTCCGCATCAGGGAACCGAGACGGTGAGGCTCGAAGAGGCGATAGTCGCCACCCTCTCCCAGGTCAACCTGATGCGATCACTGGAGGGCTAAATGGCAACCATACACCGACCAAGGCGAGGTTCGCTGGCCTTCAGCCCCCGAAAGCGGGCTAAGAGCCAGGTCCCCAGGACCAGATACTGGGCAGCTGGCGAGGAGAAGGCCAGAATGGACGGTTTTGCCGGGTACAAGGCCGGCATGACCCATATCATCATGATCGACGACAAGCCCAACAGCCTCACCGAGGGGATGGAGATCAGCGTCCCGGTGACGATCCTGGAGACGCCGCCCCTCAGCATAGCGGCTCTCCGCGTTTACGAGAAGTACAACGGCGGTGTGAGGGCTGCAGGAGAGGCCTGGTCCGATAAGCTGGACCCGAACCTGGCGCGGTCGATCACCGTCCCCAAGAACAAGAGGGGCGCCGCCCTCGACGAGATCGGGGCAATTATTGAAGATATGGAAGAGCTGCGATTGATCGCTCATACCAATCCCAAGCTTCTTACGGGAGTCCCCAAGAAGAACCCGGACCTGATGGAGATCCAGGTGAACGGTGGGAGCATAATGGACCAGTTTGAGATGGCAAAGGGGCTTCTCGGCTCACAAGTTTCGATCTCGAGCATCTTCGGCCCCGGATCGATCTTAGACGTCTCCGCCATCACCAAGGGGAAGGGAGTTCAGGGCCCCGTCAAGCGCTGGGGGATAAATCTCCAGAAGAGGAAACACTCCCGGGGCGGCAAGCGCCGCCACATAGGCAACCTAGGCCCCTGGAACCCCCACCATGTGAGGTGGACGGTCCCCCTCCTGGGTCAGATGGGCTACCACCAGAGGACCGAGTTCAATAAAAGGGTTCTGGCGATCGGAACCGACGGCAGCGCCATCACCCCCGACGGCGGATTTCCAGGATACGGGGTCGTCCGAAGCGAGTACGTCATCGTCAGCGGCAGCGTGCCGGGTCCCAGCAAGAGGCTGGTCAGGATGAGGTCCGCGGTCAGAGCCAAGGACGCCGACCTGAAGACGCCCCAGGTCCTCTACGTCAGCACAGACTCCAAGCAGGGATTGTGATGAAGGCTAAAGTTATCGATCTATCTGGAAGTGAGGTCGGCGAGATGGACCTACCATCGGTCTTCGATGAGGAGTTCCGGCCCGACCTCATAAAGAGGGCGGTGCTGGCGGCTCAGGCCAACAGGCTCCAGCCCTACGGTCCGAGCGATCTCGCAGGCCTCAAGACCTCTGCCCTCTCCTGGGGAACGGGGCGCGGCGTCTCCCGAGTTCCGAGGATCCTGAACGGTAGGCGAGCTGCCCGGGTCCCCCAGGCCAAGGGCGGCCGGAGAGCCCACCCCCCGAAGCCCCAGACGGACAGGACCGAGAAGGTGAACGCAAAGGAGCGGAGGAAGGCGATCCGCTCGGCGATAGCCGCCACCGCGAACGCCGACCTCGTCAGGGCGAGGGGCCATTTATTCTCAGGCGAGCCGATCGTCGTCGCCAAAGACGACCTGGAAGGAGTCGTGAAGACGGCAGAAGTCCGAAAGTTCTTGGCAGCCTGTGGCCGGTGGGATGACGTCATGAGGGCAAAAGACGGCAGAAAGGTCAGGGCGGGCCGGGGGAAGATGCGGGGCAGAAAGTACAAGCAGCCTAAGAGCCTGCTGATAGTGGCGGGCAGGAAGGACGGACTGATCAAGGCCTCGCGAAACCTTCCGGGCGTCGACGTCATCACCGTCGAGAGGCTGAACGTCGAGCTTTTGGCCCCCGGAACCCACGCCGGAAGGCTCACCGTCTGGACCGAATCATCTCTGAAATGGCTGGGTGAGACCTATGGTCATTAAGAGTCCGTTCATCACGGAGAAGGTCACGAACATGATCGACTCCGAGAACACCGTGGAGTTTCTGGTGGGGATCGGCGCCAATAAGAAAGAGATCAAGGAGGAGCTGGAAAGGCTCTACGACGTCGAAGTTATCTCGATCAGGACGATGATCACCTCCAAGGGCGAGAAGAAAGCGGCCGTGAAGCTGGCCGGCGACGGCAGCGCCAACGAGCTGGCCACCACCCTGGGACTATTGTGAGGTGAGGTTATGGGGCACAGATTAATACAACAGAACCGAGGTCGGGGAACCCCGACTTACCGGGCGCCCTCTCACAAGTTCAGGGCGGAGCTGAAGCACGTGAAGGTGGACCAGGATAGGACCGTCCTGGGCCTCGTCAAGGAGATAGTCCACGATCCGGCCCGGTGCGCCCCGGTGGCGAGGGTGGTCCTCGACAACGATGAGGAGAGGTACATATTGGTACCCGAGGGCGTATACGTCGGCCAGGAGATCGCCTGCGGCGCCTCCGCCGAGATAAAGCCCGGAAACTCCCTACCCCTGGCGGAGATCCCCGAGGGCATACCGATCTGCAACATCGAGTCGAGCCCCCGGGCCGGTGGCCAGTTCGCCCGCTCCAGCGGAGTCTACGGCATCCTCATCGCCCACGACGTCGGAAAGACCGTAGTCCAGCTCCCCAGCGGAGAGATGAAGTGGCTGAACCCCCAGTGCATGGCGACGATAGGCGTCGTCGCCGGCGGCGGCAGGACGGACAAGCCCTTCGTAAAGGCGGGAAAGAAATATCACAAGATGAAGTCCAAGGCTGGCAAGTATCCCAGGGTAAGAGGCGTGGCCATGAACGTGGTGGACCACCCCTTCGGTGGCGGCGGATGGCAGCATCCTGGAAGGCCCAAGACCGTCAGCAGGAACACACCCCCCGGTCGTAAGGTCGGGTCCATTGCGGCCAGAAGGACCGGAAAGCGTTAAAGAGGGATAGTTTTGGCGAGGAAATCAGGATCAAGGCTTCCGAAGAGGAAAGAGGAGTTCACATACCGCGGCCTCAAGACCGAGGAGCTGAACAAGCTCAGCACCGACGAGTTCATGGAGCTTCTGCCCTCCAGGCAGCGGAGAAGGCTGAAGAGAGGCCTGACCAAGGACCACAAGAGGCTCCTCTCCAGGGTCAAGGACAGGGAAGTGGTGAGGACCCATCTTCGGGACATGATAATCCTTCCCGAGATGGTGGGAAAGACGATCGAGATTTATAACGGCAAGGCCTTCAACCGGGTCGAGATCATGCCGGAGATGGTCGGCCACTACCTCGGCGAGTACTCCCTGACGAGAGCAAGGGTAACTCACGGCAGCGCCGGCGTGGGCGCCACCCGATCGAGCAAGTTCGTGCCGTTGAAGTGAGGTGTGAATTTTGGGACGATTAAAATATTCCATCACCCCTGAAAAGAAGGAGAAGTCCTCCAGGGCGATGGGCACTGAACATCACATCTCGCCCAAGCACGCTCTGGAGATCTGCAACGCCATCCGGGGGATGCGGGCTGAGGCGGCGAAGGCTTACCTGGAAGAAGTGATCGCCAAAAAGAGGCCCGTCCCCTTCAAGCATCACAACAAGAAGGTCCCCCACAGGCACGGCCTCGTGGGATGGGACGCCGGCAAGTACCCCCAGAAGGCGGCGAGGGCCGTCCTGAGCGTCCTGGTCAACGCCACCAGCAACGCCGAGTACAAGGGGCTGGACCCCGCCGGGATGAAGATAACCCACGTCTCCACCAAGCAGGGGAGGACCCTCCGCGGCTGGATGCCGAGGGCCATGGGCAGAGCCACCCCCAAGGACACGGAGACCGTTTCGATCGAGATGATATTGACCGAGGTGAGCTGACTTGGGAGTAGAGAAGAAATTTGTAGAGGACGGCTTCACCAAAGCCCTGGTCCACGAGTATCTCTCCAAGGAGCTCAGTCGGGCCGGGTACGGCGGCATGACGATGAACAGGACCCCCATGGGGATCCAGATCACCGTCTATGCCGAAAAGCCTGGAATGGTCATCGGAAAGGGCGGAAAACTGATCAGAAAGCTCACCCGAGACCTGGACCGGAACTTCCGGCTGGACAACCCTCAGATAGACGTGCAAGACGTCGGAAAGGCCGAGCTGAACGCCCAGGTGGTGGCGAACAGGCTCGCCAGCTCCCTGGAGAGGGGCTGGTACTTCAGAAAGGCGGGCCAGACCACCTTGCGGAGGGTGATGGATAGCGGAGCCCTCGGCTGCGAGATAATCCTCAGCGGCAAGCTGACGGGACCCCGATCCCGGGTCGAGAAGTTCCTCTCCGGCTACGTCAAGCATTCGGGGAAGCCCTCCCAGGAGATAGTCGACCACGGCTACGCCGTGGCGGTGAAGAAGCTCGGGACGATCGGATGTCAGGTGAGGATCGTTCCCCCCGACGCCGTGCCCCCAGACAGGTTCGAGATCGTTCCTCCCTCCAGGGATACGGCTGAGGAAGCCCTTCCAACAGAGGAGAAGAGAGACGAGCTGGAGGAGCTCCTGGAGTCCGGGGCCGAGAGCGCCGTCGAGGTGACGGTCGAGGAGATAGAGATCGCCGAGGAAGAGGTTCCGGCAGAGCCTGCCATCGAAGAGACCGCCACCGTTGAGCCGGTCGTCGAGGAGAAGGCAGCCGAGGAAGCCCCAGCCTCCGAAGAGGAGGTCCTCATCGAGCCGGCCGCAGAAGAGCCGGCCTCTGAAGAGGCCCCCGCCGAAGCGGTCGCTGAGGAGCCGAAGAGCGAAGGGTGAGACGAGAGGGACTTGAGATGGCGATATTCAGGGTCGATGAACTGAGGAACATGAGCCCCGATGAGCTGGGAGAAGAGCTTGAGAAGCTCCATAGCGAGCTCGTCCGGGAGCGGGGGCTCGTCGTCTCCGGCGGCGCCCCGGAGAACCCCGGCAGGATAAAGGAGATAAAGAGGTCCATAGCCAGGATCAAGACGATTCAGAAGGAGCGTGCAGCGACGTGATGATCACTCCTGAGAATCTCGTCAGACATGAGCTGATAGGCCTGCCGGTGGAGGTCGCGAGTGGGACGAACCCCACCCTGGTGGGAATATCCGGCCGGGTCGTCGATGAGACCCGGAACACCCTTCTGATCGAGACCAGGAGCGGAGTTAGATGCGTTCCCAAGTCCTGCAACTGCTTCATTTTTACCCTGTACCAGGGCCTGAAGGTGAAGGCAGAGGGCTCAGTTTTAGTCTCACAACCCGAAAACAGGATTAACAAGAAAATACGGAGATCGAGGTGGAAATTATGAGGGATGTCGGACTGGGCGTCAAGTCCCCTGAGAAGGCCTGTGACGATCCAAAATGTCCCTTTCATGGAGAGCTTTCCGTTCGTGGTCAAGTCTTTGACGGAACGGTGGTCAGCGACAAGATGACCGATACGGTGGTGGTCCTGCGCGAGTTCGAGAAGAAGATGACGAAGTACGACAGGTATGAGAAGAGGAGGTCGAAGCTCCACGCCCACAACCCCCCCTGCCTTAAGGCCAAGGTCGGCGACGTCGTCAAGGTTGCCGAGTGCAGGCCCCTCAGCAAGACCAAGTCCTTCGTCGTGGTGGAGGTAGTCCGATGAAGGGGCTGAAGGCCTGTATACCGAGGGCTATCAATGCAGGAGCACGGCTCGAATGCGCCGACAACACCGGCGCGAGGGTGCTCGAGATCATATCGGTGAAGAGGTACAGGGGCGTAAAAAACAGGATGCCTTGCGCCGGAGTCGGCGACATGATAGTGGTATCCGTCAAGAAGGGCACCCCTGAGATGAGAAAGCAGATCATGACCGCGGTGATCGTTCGCCAGAAGAAGGAGTTCCGGAGGCCCGACGGGATGAGGGTCAAGTTCGAGGACAACGCCGCCGTCATCACCGACATTGCCGGGATTCCCAAGGGATCGGAGATAAAAGGGCCAGTGGCCAGAGAGGTGGCCGAGCGGTACGGCAAGATCGCATCGGCTGCGTCGATAATAGTGTGATCACCATGAAGAGCAAACAGCCACGCAAACAGCGAAAAGAGAGGTTCTCCGCCCCCCTTCACCAAAGGCAGAAGTACATGCATGCCGCCCTCTCGAAAGAGCTTCGCGAGGAGATGAAGGCCCGCAGCGCTCAGGTCAAGAAGGGCGATACCGTCAAGGTGATGCGCGGCGACCATGCGGGGACCGAGGGTGAGGTCCAGAAGGCAGACCTGAAGAGCGGCACGATCCACGTCGCCGGGGTGAGCGTATTCCGGGCCGACGGGACCGAGGTGCCGAGGCCAGTTCAGCCCTCCAACGTCGTCATCACCAAGATGGAGTTGGACGACGAAGAAAGGAAGAAGATCTTTTCCAGGTGATTTAGGTGAGCAGACATCAGAAGAGGGTTGCGAGTCCACGAAGCTGGCCGATCGCAAGGAAGATCCACACGTGGGTGGCCAAGAGCAAACCGGGCCCCCACTCTGAGAAGGGGAGCATCCCCCTCGTCATAGTGATCAGGGATCTCTTAGGGCTCGTCGACAACTCCAGAGAGGCGAAGCGGGTCCTCCACGAGGGCGGGATTCTCGTCGACGGGAAGGCGAGGAAGGACATCAACTTCCCCGTCGGGATCTTCGACGTGATATCGGTCCCGGCTCTGGGCAAGAATTTCAGGCTCCTTACGGACGCAAAAGGCAGGTTCAACCTCCACGAGCTGGAGGCTGGCGAAGCGAGGAAGCTCTGCAAGATCGCGAACAAGACGATCCTCAAGGGCGGAAAAACGCAGCTGAACCTCAACGACGGAACCAACATCCTCGCCGAGGGGGACTACAGCACGGGAAGCTCGGTGATCCTATCGATACCCGATAAAGAGATCGCCGACGTCATCGAGTTCAAAGAGGGTAACCTCGCCATGGTGGTCGGAGGATCTCACTCCGGCGAGGTCGGGACGATCAAGGAGATCGAGGTTGTCAAGAGCTCCCGGCCCAACAAGGTGATCATCTCCGGCAAAGAGGAGTTCGAGACGACCGTTGACCACGTCTTCATGATCGGCAGGGATAAGCCCGCCATCAAGCTGGGGGCAGAGATATGAACGTCATGTTGGTGCCCCGGGTCGACAAAGTGACCGTCCACATAGGAACCGGCGAGAGCGGCCAGAGGCTGGTCAACGCCGAGACGATCCTCGGCGAGATCACCAACCGATCCCCCGTTCGGTCCGTCGCCAAAAAGACCCTCCCGGGCTTTGGCATAAAGAAGAAGGAGCCGATCGGCTGCAGGGTGACCCTCCGGGGCAAAGACGCCGAGGAGTTCCTCAGAGTTGCCCTGGAGGTGGCGGGGGGCGTCCTCCGGAAGGGCTCGTTCGACGAGACCGGCAACTTCTCCTTCGGGGTCGAGGAGCACACCGACTTTCCGGGGATGAAGTACGAGCCCGAGATCGGGATCTTCGGCATGGACGTCTCGGTGGCCCTCAAGCGCCCGGGATACCGGGTGGCTCGGAGGAGGGTCGCCAGGGCGAAGATGGCCTCAAAGCACAGGGTGACGAGATACGACGCCATGGAATACGTCAAGAATAAATACGGCGTCGACATCGTGGAGGCGGCATGAAGAGCGATACCAAGAGCTTCGGAAGAGGCGCAAATGCCTGTAAAAGGTGCGGCAGAAAGCCGGGGCTCATCAGAAAATATGGAATCTATCTCTGCAGGCAGTGTTTCAGAGAGATCGCCCCGGAGATGGGTTTTGAGAAGTACTCGTAGGTGATGATTGATGGTACTGTTAGATCCGCTTTCCGATGCCATGTCCATCATAAAGAACGCTGAGGACGTCGGCAAAGGAGAATGCATCATCCAGCCCGCTTCCAAGCTCATCGGCAACACCCTGAAGGTCATGGCGGACCTGGGATACATCGGCGATTTCGAGTTCGTCGACGACGGCAAGTCCGGGATGTTCAAGGTAGACTTGCAGGGAAAGATCAACCGATGCGGCGTGATCAAGCCCCGATTCTCCACCCAGGTCGCCGACCTGGAGAAGTGGGAGAAGAGGTACCTCCCCTCCCGGAACTTCGGGGTGCTCATCATGAGCACGAGCCAAGGAGTCATATCTCACGTCGACGCCAGAGAGCGCGGGATAGGCGGCCAGCTTCTGGCTTACGTCTATTAGGTGGTCACGATGGTCAAGGAGTTGGCGCGAATTATTGAGATTCCAGAGGGCGTCGCCGTGGAGATCGGCGACGACGCTACGGTGAAGGTGACCGGCCCCCTGGGGACGGTCTCAAGACGGCTCTGGTATCCCGGCATAGAGATCAGAAAAGACGAATCCAGCCTGGTCGTGGACGCCGAGATCACCAGGAAGCGGCATCGTTCCATGGTAGGAACCACCGCCGCCCACCTGAACAACATGATCAAAGGGGTCACCGACGGCTTCGAGTACAGGATGAAGGCCGTCTACTCCCACTTCCCGATTCAGCTGAAGGCCACCAAGGAAGAGCTTTTGATCAGCAACTTCCTGGGCGAGAGGAAAGCCCGGTCCGCCAGGATCATGGGCGGATCCCAGGTGGAGGTCAAGGGCGACACTGTGATCGTCACCGGAATCGACAAGGAGCTTGTCGGCCAGACGATGGCCAACATCGAGCAGGCGACCAAAGTTAGAGGGTTCGACGTCAGGGTATTCCAGGATGGAATATACCTGGTGGACAAGAGGTGACGGAGTTGACTTCCGAGAGAGAGAGGTTGATGAAAGTTCGGGCTAGGCAGAAGAAGAAGAAGCCCGAGTTCAACCGTTGCGATTCCCACAAGAAGAAGAAGCTCTCGCCCAGCTGGAGGCGGCCCCGGGGCCTGCACAACAAGCTGAGACAGCAGATCGCCGCCAAAGGCAAACTGGTGAAGGCCGGATATGGCAGCCCCAAGGACGTCAAGGGGTATCACCCCTGCGGCATGAGAGAGGTCCTGGTGAAGAACCCGAGAGACCTGTTGGAGGCCGAGGGCTGCGCCGTCCGGATCGCTGGGACCGTCGGCATGAAGAAGAGAGACGAGATCGAGGCAAGGGCCCGGGAGATGAACCTGAAGGTCCTCAACCCCACCTCCGGAGGGGACTGAGTTGCCGAACTACTCGACGCAGAAGAGGCTTGCGGCATCCGTCCTAGACGTGGGCGAGAGCAGGATCTGGATCAACCCCGACCCAGAGGTCGCCGGCGAGCTGGCCGACGCGATAACGAGAGAGGACATCAGGTCTCAGATCGAGGCGGGAAATATAAAGGCCAAGCCGAAGAAGGGTAACAGCCGCGCGAGATACAGGGTGAGAGCCGCCAAGAGGGCCTACGGCCACAAGAAGGGTCAGGGGAGGAGAAAGGGCGCTAAGGGCTCCCGGTCCCCAGGCAAAGAGGTCTGGATGACCAAGATCCGGGCACTTCGCCGAAACCTGAAAGAGCTGAGGGAAGAGGGCGATATCGACCGCCACACCTACAGGATGCTCTATCGGAAGGCCAAGGGCGGCGAGTACCGCAGCACAGCCCATCTCAACGCTTACATCAAGGCAAAAGGTCTAACGAGGAGTGACTGATGGCAACCGGACCGCGATACAAAGTGCCCTTCAGAAGGCGAAGAGAGGGCAGAACGGATTATCACTTCAGATACAAGCTCATCCTTTCCCGAAAGCCGAGGCTTGTGATCAGAAAGGGGAACAAGAACATCAATCTGCAGCTCATCGTTGCAGAGCCGGCCGGAGACCGGACCCTCCTGACGGTCAGCTCCCAGGAGCTGAAGAAGTTCGGCTATGACCAGAACACCGGGAACGTCCCGGCATCTTACCTCACCGGACTCCTCTTCGGCAAGAGGATGAAGGCGATGGGAGCGGAGGAGGCGATCCTGGACATGGGGATCCACGCCAACACCCGGGGCAACAGGATTTACTCAGCCCTGAAGGGTGTGGTGGACGCCGGGATAACGGTCCCCCACAGCCCCGAGATCTTCCCCGACGACGGAAGGATCCGCGGCGAGACGATAGAGGCTTACCGGGGAGTGGAGTTTGTGGCCCAGTTTGACGCCGTCCGCGAGAAGATAATGGGGTGAGAGGATGAGGATGGAATACAAAGAGGAATGGGTCCCCAAGACCAAGCTGGGTAAGCTCGTTTACGAGGGGCAGATCACCACCTTCGACGAGGCGCTCAAGTCGAGGCTCCCGATCAAAGAGGCGGGTATAGTCGACGCCCTGCTCCCTGGCCTGGAGGACGAGGTTCTGGACATAAACATGGTCCAGAGGATGACCGACTCGGGACGACGGGTCAAGTTCAGGGCGACGGTCATCGTCGGAAACAAGGACGGTTACGTCGGCATCGGCCAGGGTAGAGACAACCAGGTCGGCCCCGCCATAAGGAAGGGGATCGACGTGGCCAAGCTGAACATCATAAAGGTAAACCGCGGTTGTGGCAGCTGGGAGTGCGGCTGCGGCGCAGGTCATACAGTCCCCTTCGAGGTCGTGGGAAAGGCTGGGTCCGTCTCGATCACCCTGATCCCGGCTCCTCGGGGCCTGGGGATCGCGGCGGGAGGAACTGCCAAGAAGGTGATGGAGATGGCCGGGATCCGGGACGTCTGGACCAAGTCCTCCGGGAACACCAGAACCACCCTCAACTTTGCCAAGGCCACCTACAACGCCCTGCGGAATACCGTCACCATGAGGGTATGACGATGTATGCGATAGTGCGACTTCGGGGGAGCGTCAAGACCAAGCCCGATATCAAGGATACCCTCGATATGCTCCGGCTTCACAGGATCAACCACTGCGTCGTGGTGCCCGACAGCCCCCACTACCGAGGGATGATCCAGAAGGTGAAGGACTACGTAGCCTGGGGCGAGATCGACGAGGAGGCTCTGGCGTCGATGCTGGAGATGCGGGGGAGGTTGAACGGGAACAAACGTCTGACCGACCAGTTCATCCGGGAGAACACCTCCTTCAAGACCATAAAGGAGTTCGCCTCCGCGGTCGCCCAGGGTGGTGCGACCCTTAAGGACGCCGGTATAAAGCCGGTCTTCAGGCTTCATCCCCCCAGGAAGGGGCACCGCGGAACGAAAAAGACCGTCCGGGAGGGCGGAGAGCTCGGCTACCACGAGTCGATCTCGGATCTTATCTGGAAGATGAGGTAGGACCATGCCTAAAAGCAAGGTTAAGAAGTTTCGGGGAAGCAGGACCTGCGGAGGCGGCACCCATAAAAACCGCAGAGGCGCGGGGTCGAGGGGCGGCACCGGCAATGCGGGCGGATGCAAGCATCATTTCGTTCTGGACATGATGCGGGGCAGGGTGATGGGAAAGCACGGATTCTTCAAGCATAACGCCAAGGAAGTGGACGCCATAAACGTCGGCGACCTGGATTCCATGGCGTCCGAGGACGGCCGGATCGACCTCGGGATGATGAAGGTCCTGGGCAGAGGGAAGCTCTCGAGGCCCGTCACCGTCACGGCAAAAGCCTTCTCCGCTGCCGCCAGAGCGAAGATCGAAGAGGCTGGCGGTGAAGTAGTGGTATCATGAATCAGCACAGCTTCTTCTACGCGATAGAGCCCTTCGTGAGGAGGCTGCCGGCGGTGGAGAGGCCCGAAGGTCACGTCCACTTCAAGAAGAAGCTCAGCTGGACCGTGGGCATCCTCATCCTCTACTTCGCCCTCTCCAACGTCTCCCTCTTCGGCCTCTCCCCAGCTTCGCGAGACCTCTTCGAGATGTATCGAGCCTTCTTAGCCGGGTCCTTCGGCTCCCTGATGCTCCTGGGAATAGGCCCCATTGTCACCGCCTCCATCGTCCTCCAGCTCCTGGTGGGGGCTGATATAATCAAGCTGAACCTGAGAGATCCGCGGGACCAGGCGGTCTTCCAGGGAACTCAAAAGCTTCTCGTCTTCGTCATGATCATCGTAGAGGCCCTCCCCCAGGTGACGGGCGGCTACCTCCTCCCCGACCAGGGACTGGCCTCAGCCCTCGGGGTATCACTGGGCGCCATATCCTTCCTCATATTCGTCCAGATCTGCATCGGCGGCGTCCTCGTCCTCTTCATGGACGAGGTGGTGAGCAAGTGGGGGATCGGGTCCGGCGTCGGCCTCTTCATCGTCGCCGGAGTCAGCCAGTCGCTGATCACCGGCCTCTTCAACTGGACGATCGGAGACCAGGGTCTGCCCATCGGGATAATCCCGAAATGGATCTTCATATTCACCAACGACGTTCTGGGCCTCGAAGACGTCTTCACCACCTCCGGCCTGGAGCGGGTCTTCATCGACGGCGGAATCCTCGCCCTCATCACGACGATAGTGATCATCCTCTTCGTCGTCCTGGTGGAGAGCACCAGGATCGAGATACCCCTGGCCCACAGCGCCGTCAGGGGCGCGAGGGGCAGGTTCCCGGTGAAGCTCGTCTACGCGAGCGTCCTCCCCATGATCCTGGTGAGGGCCCTCCAGGCGAACATCCAGATGATAGGAACCCTCCTCGCCGGCAAGATCGGGACGATCACCACCGCCAGCACCACCGACACCGCCTCCGGAGTGAACATCGTCTATACCGCCTATTCGAGCATCATCGGGACCTTCACCTCCACCTCGAGATACGACATGGTGACCAATGAGCTGGTGAGCGCCACGTCGCCCCAGCCGATATCAGGCCTGATGTACTACCTCTCGCCGATAAATGACCCCCACCAGTGGATCCCCAGCCTCGTCTCCAGCAGCAACCCGGGGATGGAGCTTTTGGGCCTTCCAGCGATCGCGGGCTGGCAGATCTGGCTCCACGTCCTCACCGACGCCGCCGTTCTGATAATAGGAGGGGTCATCTTCGCCATGTTCTGGATCGAGACGACCGGCATGGGAGCTAAGTCCGTCGCCGCCAAGATCCACGCCTCGGGACTCCAGGTCCCCGGCCACAGGAGAAATCCCGTCAGCATCGAGAAGCTTCTTTTGAGGTACATCCCCAAGGTGACGGTGATCGGCGGAGTCATCATAGGCCTTCTCACCCTCGTCGCAAGCCTCATGGGAACCCTGGGAGGCGCCGGCGGAACCGGCCTCCTCCTGACGGTGAGCATCGTCTACCGGCTCTACGAGCAGATAGCAAGCGAGCAGATCCAGGAGATGTACCCGATGATGCGCAAGTTCTTCGGTGAGGCGGCATGAAGAACGGGAACCTCACCAGGTCCATCGACTCCCTCCTCCTGGGAGTGGGAACCGCCCTGACGCTGGGGATCATGGTGAGCATGGAGTTCAGGCACAACGTGGGGGTGGTGATGGATGCGATCCTCGGATGGCTCCCCGAGATCCTCCCCTTCCACATCGTCCTCTTCGCCCTCGCCGCCATAACCGGCCTTTATGCGAGCCTCATCCAGAAGTACACCATGGACTGGGATTACCTGAAGCGGCAGCAAGAGACGATGAGGAGCTTCCAGAAGGAGTTCCGGGCGGCTCAGCTCGCCGGGGATAAGGCCCGCCAGCAGCAGCTCCAGGTCCAGCAGAGGGAGATGCTCGGCGACCAGAGCAAGATGATGAAGATGCAGCTGAAGCCGATGGCCTACATCGGTATCGTATCTATACCCCTCTTCATGTGGGCCTACCTGTACATCGAGGAGCACGCCATCCTCCTGAGTTTCCCCTTCTGGGGGGTCCATACCATCTCCGATACGGTGATGGGCCCCATATTCTACTGGTTCTATTGGTACTTCATCTGCTCAATACCGATATCTCAGATCATAAGAAAAGCCCTGGACATCGGCGGTATGGGATGATAATCACCATCAGCGGCTCACCCGGAACGGGGACCAGCACCCTATCCCGCATCCTATCAAAGGAGTTCGGCCTCCGGTGGGTCAACTCGGGGGAGCTATTTCGGAAGATAGCCAGCGACCGGGGCATCTCCCTGGGGGAGCTCGGCCGGATCGCGGAGGAGGGGCCCGAGATCGACTACCTCATCGACGACGCCCAGAGGACGATGGCGGCGGAGGCGGGGGGGATCTTCGAGGGGCGGCTCTCCGGGCACGTCCTCGATGCCGACCTGAAGATCCTCCTCAAGGCGGACCGGAGGGTCCGGGCCGAGAGGATCGCGGCTCGGGAGAAGAAGCTCGTGGAGGACGCCCTCCAGGAGTCGAGGGTCCGGGAGGAGTGCGAGGCGAGGAGGTACGAGAAGTACTACAACATCGACGTCAACGACTTCTCCGTATACGACCTCGTCATAGATACCGAGACCTGGGACGAGCGGGGTGTCGCCGCCATCGTCCTGGCTGCCGTGAGGTCCCTTGAGGATGGCGAAAGCTCTGCCCGCTGACAGGACCCGGGAGACCCTGGTCCGGAGAGAGGGGAGGACGGACCCGAAGTACGGTGTCTCGCCGGAGGGACGCCCCCTCGACATCCACATCCGCCTCGGCTGCATAAACCTCGACAAGCCGCCGGGGCCCACCAGCCACGAGGTGGTGGCCTGGGTGAAGAGGATCCTGGAGATCGAGAGCGCAGGCCACAGCGGCACCCTCGACCCCAAGGTGACGGGGATCCTCCCGACGATGCTCGGGGACTCGACGAGGGTCGTCGAGACCCTCCTCGCCGCCGGGAAGGAGTACGTCTGCCTGATGCGGCTTCATGCGACCCTCCCCCGGAAGAGGGTGATGGAGGTCTGCGGTGAGTTTGAGGGGGTGATATACCAGCGGCCACCCCTCAAGTCCAGCGTAAAGAGGGCCCTTCGGACCCGGGAGATCTACTACCTGGAGGTCCTGGAGATCGAGGGGCCGAGGGTCCTCTTCCGGGTCGGCTGCGAGGCGGGGACCTACATCCGGAAGCTCTGCCACGACATCGGCCTCGCCCTGGGGTCCGGGGCCCACATGGAGGAGCTGCGGAGGACGAGGTCCGGCCCCTTCCGCGAAGATGAGACCCTGGTGACCCTCCACGACCTAAAGGACGCGAAGGAGGTCTGGCGGGAGACCGGTGATGAAAACCCCTTGCGTCGGGCCGTCCTCCCGGTGGAGCGGGCCCTCTCGCACATGCCCGCCCTAGTCATCAGCGACGGAGCCGTCGACGCCGTCTGCCATGGAGCGCCCCTGGCGGCGCCGGGGCTCCTCCGGCTCGAGTCGGGGATAGAGGAGGGGGATAAGGTAGTTATTTATACCCTGAAAGGAGAGGCTGTTGCCGTGGCCGTGGCCGCCATGGGAAGCGAGGATATGATGAAGTCGGCCGCCGGGATCGTGGCCAAGACCTTCCGGGTCGTCATGGCCCCCGGGACGTATCCGAAGATGTGGGCCAAACGGCCGTAATCGCGTCGAGATCGTGCCGAGGTAGTCTAGTGGTAAGGCGCAAGCCTGGAATTCTGCACTGAAAGCTTGTGATTCGCAAGGGTCGCGGGAGTTCGAATCTCCCCCTCGGCGCTTCTTTTACAAATTATATTCAATGAATTTTGCTATTTTGGCAGATCTTTTACCATCATCGTCTCATCCAAGCGATCCACAAATACCAGCGATTATGCACTAAACCTCCCGCTTCTGACCCGGCTATTCTTCTGGAAAGTGCTATAAAGGAATGCCACAGACGAGGTTATCGTCTTGTTTTGCGGGAAATCTGAGGGGATATGAGGAGGTGGAATAATGGAATTGAACGGCAATGAGATGCGAATGG
>LUYE01000069.1 GCA_001602645.1 Methanosarcinales archaeon Methan_01 | reverse complement strand
ATGGATCAAACGCATACCCTTATCCCATAATTCTTTCTGTTTTGCCTCGAAGTCCTCTGGCGTCCAACCCCATACCACAAACTGGCCGTGAGTTCCTGGATTCCAAATGCCATCGTATAATTTCTGTCCATTTACCATGTAAGCTTGCTGATGGATCAAACGCATATCCTTATCCCATAATTCTTTCTGTTTTGCCTCGAAGTCCTCTGGCGTCCAACCCCATACCACAAACTGACCGTGAGTTCCTGGATTCCAAATGCCATTTCTGAGCAATGATGCATCGGTATTTGCAGATTGAAGATAGCCAAAATTTGTTCCAACGTCATCGTGACAAGCTCCCGTTACGGACCTTGGAGATGTGAAGCATTTTTTAACTCTGTAGTAGGTGCCAGTTCCAAAGCCAAGGCATGATTCAGACCACGAATATTCAATTCCGGCTTCACAGGCAACTATTTTGTTATAAAAAACATATTTGTACTCTTTATACCAGCTGAAATCGTAGCACCAACATGTTGTTTTTTCGGTTTTTTTGCAAGGGTAGGGAAAAATCCATTTCCAGCAAACTGTCCAGTAACTATTTTCGCATGGTACCTGTTCCGGCATAGCGAACCACTCCATTATTATAATAGAGATTCTCTACAGCCTAGTGAGTCGCGAAATATGCGGTGAAGAGTATTGATGCAAGGGTATGTGTCTAGCTTATCTCAATCAACATCATCAAAGCCATCTCGTGATGTCTCTTGTGGCAAGTTCCAGTGAATTGAAATCAGTTTACTGCGACGATAGATGTTGTTTTTCTGCGTAACACAAGTTCTTGGTCGGGAACGGAGGTATAAGCCCCGGACCGACTGAGAGATCCCTTATCCCCATCACGTTCAGTGGCGGCGCCCTGCGCTAGTCGTTGCCATATACTCGCGAACTTATCCTATATATAATTATCTATTATCAACTGTATCGGTTGCTCTCTTCTTATAATATATACGACTACAAAAGTAGTTATGGGTCTCTGAAATCTCCTCAAATTTCATAGCTTTATGTGCTACACCATTTCCCTAGCCTAGCAATCAACCGTTGATACTAGCCATTGATGGCCGTTGAAACTGACATTTTATCACGTCGATCGAACTTGGTTGATGAGATCTAAATAATTAATTACATAATTTATAAGTTTTCAATAATCTCGCAATATTAATTAAGAATAAAAACTAAAGACATCTAATTAGATATGGGAGGATAAGTTGAAATATATATCTTTGTATATTTAATGAAAAGTATCTGAACAAAAAGATTTGAGTCTGTAATGGTTACTGATCACACCTCGCCCTCCGCCAGGATCTCCTCCGCGAGCCTCCTCATCCTCTCCAATGAGCTCCCCCACCAGCCGGAGGGCGAACTCCATCGCCGTCCCCGCGGCCTTGCTGGTGACGAGCTTTCCTGAGACGACGACCCGGTCGTCGACGTACTGGTCGTCGGTCAGGTCCTTTCTGCCAGCGGGGTGGATCGTCGCCTTCTTCCCCTCCACCACCCCGGCCTTGATCAGAACCGAGGGGGCGCCGCAGATGGCGGCAACGTACTTTCCCAGCTCATCCATCCGGCGGACGATGGTAAGGACCCGCTCGTCCTCGCCCAGGTGAACGAAGCCCGGATAGCCTCCGGGGAGGACTACAGCGTCGAAATCCTCGGGGTGGATATCGTCGAGGGCGGCGTCGGGGATGATTCTGATCCCGTGGGACCCCTGGACGGTCCCGACCTCGTCCTCGTCGGCCACTCCCCCCTTCCCGGCATATTTATCTCCATTTTTCTTGCCGAGGCTTGCGGTCACCACCTCCACCTCGGCCCGCCTTAGGATGTCGACGATCGTCACAAACTCGATCTCTTCAAAGCCCTCTGCCATGGGAACGACGACCTTCAAGACCTGCAGCCTCCAGCTTCTCCTGACTCTACGCTATCAGAGGAGCTTCAGCCTCCGATTTCTTATAACTTTCCCAAAGATCGAAGTCGTGCGGGATTCCCTCATCATTCCAGTCTCCTCAGGTCGAAGGCCCACCGGCTGACGCCCGGGGCTACGTTCCCGCACCTCCGGTGATGCTCAACCGTTAATCCCCGGCCCTCGAACTCCCGGATGAGCCCCTCGATCTGATGGCGTTTCTTGAAGGTGTAAAAGTGAATCGCGCCGCCCGCCTTGACGATGGGGCTTATGGCGCCGAGGATATCGTCTCTGCCGTAGGGGGTGGGGACGACGGCCCGGTCGAACCGTGTCTCCGGAGGCATCGCCTCCGCCCCTCTCAACAACGCCATCGTCTCGCCCTCCTCGGGAGCTCTCCTTCTCAGGGCCCGGCAGAAGGCGAAGGCGTCAGCGTTCACTATCTCGATCCTATCGCTGAACCCGTTCAGCTTCGCGTTCTCCGCCATCCACCGGCACGCCTCGGGGCTGATCTCCAGGGCGAGGACCCTCGCCCCCGCCGCTGCGATGGGGATGGCGAAGGGGCCGACCCCGGCGAAGGGGACGATCGCCCGCTCTCCGGGACGGATCATCGAAGCCACCCTCATCCTCTCGCCGGCGAGGCGGGGGTTGAAGAAGACCCGTGAGACGTCGAGGCGGTAAGAAAAGCCGTACTCCCGGTGGCATGTGAGGGTGCGGCCGCCGGCGAGGACCTCGAACTCGGCGACCCTCCTATCCCCCTCAAGCTTTGAGATCTTGTTTAGGACGGTCCTGACGTTCCTGTGAGAGGAGATGATCGCCTCGCCGATCCGCCTCCCCTCGCCCTGCCGGACCGGAGGGATCGAGATCACCGCTACATCCCCCACCAGGTAGAAGCTCTCGGCCCCCTGGTGGACCCCGCCGTAGGCGGAGCCTCTAGGATCGCCCTTCCACCTCATATCCCGCCTCCGCTGGCTTTAGGGAGGGGTCCACCGGCGGGAGCCATCAGGCTTTTACGCATAAAGGCCGCCTGGTATCGGTAGAACATAAAGCCGTCGACCTGAGGCCCGTCGGGCAAGAGGCCATCCCCAAAGACCCCGCCTCGCCTGAAGGAGTCCGGAGACCCCGGCGACATTCCGGGGAGAGATCGGGGGGGTCAGATTAAGTAGTTTTAACGCCAAAGATTGGAGGGAGTTGGCGGGATCCGGCGGGGGCTAGAGATGGCCGGCCTTCCGGCCGCCGACGTGGTGGAGGCGGATCCAGTTGAACGAGAACGACGGTTTTAAAGGAGCTCTGAGGGGGGAGTCGATCGCCTACTTCTCGATGGAGATCGGCCTCGACGAGAGGATCCCGACCTACGCCGGGGGGCTCGGGACCCTCGCCGGGGACACGGTCAGGTCGAGCGCCGACCTGGGGATTCCCATCGTCGCCGTCACCCTCGCGAGCCGGATGGGGAGCTTCCGGCAGGAGCTGGACGAGAGCGGAAGACAGATCGAGCATCCGGCGGGGTGGAACCCCTCAGAGCTCTGCGACCTCCTGCCGGAGAGGGCGATGGTCCGGGTTCGGGGACGGCCCGTCGCCGTCGCCGCCTGGGAGCACATTGTGAAGAGCCCCACCGGAGGCGCGGTCCCCGTCCTCTTCCTCGACACCGACCTCGAGGAGAACTCTCCGGAGGATAGGGGGATCACCGACGTCCTCTACGGCGGGGACGACCGGTACCGGCTGAAGCAGGAGATCGTCCTGGGGATCGGGGGGATGAGGATCCTGGATGCCCTGGGTTTCCGGATCAGAAAGTACCACATGAACGAGGGGCACTCAAGCCTCCTCGCCCTGGAGCTTCTGGATAGGTCTGGTGGGGACCCGGAAGAGGTCCGGAAGAGGTGCGTCTTCACCACCCATACCCCGGTGGAGGCGGGCCACGACCAGTTCTCCTACGACCTGGTCGGAGAGCTCCTCGGTGGGAAGAAGGTGGAGATCCTGAGGAGGTTCGGCGGCCGGGATGGGCTGAACATGACCCTCTTTGCCCTCAACCTCTCGATGTACGTCAACGGCGTCGCAAAAAAGCACCGGGAGACCTCCCGATCCATGTTTCCGGGCTACGAGATCCACTCGGTGACGAACGGCGTCCACTCCTACTCCTGGACCTGCCCCTCCTTCCGGAAGCTCTACGACCGCTACCTTCCCGGATGGGCGAACGAGCCGGAGATGCTGGTGAGGGTCGGCATAATCCCCGACGAGAAGATCGTGGAGGCTCACGCCGCTGTGAAGAGGGAGCTGATCGATTACGTAAACGGGTCGACGGGGGCGGCGATGGACCCCGAGGTCCTGACCCTGGGGTTTGCGAGACGGTCGACGGAGTACAAGAGGCCGACCCTCCTCTTCTCCGACCTCGGCCGATTGCGGCGGATCGGCTCCCGTGAGGAGATCCAGGTCGTCATGGCGGGGAAGGCCCACCCGCGAGACCTCCAGGGCAAGAGGCTGATCGAGGAGATCTTCGGGATCGCCCGAGCCCTGAAGGGCGATATCGAGGTGGCCTACCTGGCGAACTACGACATGAGCCTCGCATCAAAGATAATCTCAGGCGTCGACGTCTGGCTGAACACGCCGCTGCGGCCCCTGGAGGCCTCGGGGACGAGCGGGATGAAGGCCGCCCACAACGGCGTCATAAACTTCAGCGTCCTCGACGGCTGGTGGATCGAGGGGTGGATTGAGGGGGTCACCGGCTGGTCGATCGGCCCTGAGCCGGGCGAGGATCTATCCCCCGAGGAGGGGAGGCGGAGGGACACGGCCGACCTGTACAGCAAGCTCGAGTACATCATCACCCCCACCTTCTACCACCGAAGGGACGACTGGGTGAGGATCATGAACAACTCGATCGGTATGCTCGCCTACTACTTCAACAGCCACAGGATGATGAGAAGGTACGTCACCGAGGCGTACCTATGAGGACGGCCGAGATGATTCATGAGGATATGATGGGGATTACGAGGATCGAGAGGCGATCCCGAAGATGGAGGATGAAGATCCGATGAAGAATGCCGCTTTCGTGGTGACCCTCGCCCTCTGCCTCGCCTCGACCCTGGCGGAGGCGGTGAATATCACCGTCTGTTCGGAGGGCTGCGACTACTCCAGCCTGAAAGCGGCGGTCTTCGCCGCCGGGGAGGGAGATGTAGTAATAGTCGAGAGCGGGAGGTACTACGACCATCTGAACGCGAATAAGAAGATATTCCTACTGGGGGTCGACACCGGCGACGGTCCGCCGATCCTCGACGCCACGGGGTCCGGAAGTCCCTTGACGATAGCCGCCGACGGGGTCGTCGTCGAGGGGCTGAGGCTCATCAACGGCGGGCCGGCCTCCGCCGGGATCCTCGTCCTTTCCTCCGATAACGTCATCCGGAAGAACGACGCCAGCAACAACTACGTAGGAATCCGCCTCGTAGGTTCCAACAACACCACCCTCCGGGGGAACGTCGCCTCCGGGAACCTGGAGTTCGGCCTCATGCTCGAAGGCTCTTCGGGGTGCCTCGTCAGCGAGAACGTCCTTTTGAAGAACTTCCTGGGGGAAGCCTTCGACGACGGCAGGAACTCCTGGGACGACGGCGCCATCGGGAACAGGTACGGAGACTTCGACGACCCCGAAGAGGGGTGCTCCGACGACGACGGCGACGGCATCTGCGACGCGGGCCGCGAGATCCCCGGTGGGCCGAGCTTCGACCGGCACCCCATCGCCGGGGTCTGAGCCGAGGATCCCGATCCAGCCCCCGCCCATCCCCTCACCGAGAACCTCCGGCTCCTCCACCCCGGAAGATCGGACGAGGGGAGGGCGGTGCTGGCGGGGATCTCCGCCGGCCCTTGAGGTGAGGGGGGATCGTAGAG
Organism: Methanosarcinales archaeon Methan_01; assembly: GCA_001602645.1. Classification (GTDB taxonomy): domain Archaea; phylum Halobacteriota; class Methanosarcinia; order Methanotrichales; family Methanotrichaceae; genus Methanocrinis. Next base: position 5,935 of record LUYE01000069.1, on the reverse strand, counting down.
AGGAGACTGGTATCGTTTGAGAGAAATGAGGGGAGAAAGAAAGGCCGGAAGAGGCCGGATCTGAGGGCGGAGTTGGGGGAAGGGAGACGGAGCCGAGATTGGAGGGGAGGACCCGGGACCAGGGGGGCTGGGCCCTACCTCAAAGAGATGGATCGACCTCTATGGGACCGTCGGCGATCTCCTCCAGCCTCGCCTTCAGGTCCGAGAGGTCTCCGGAGAGCCGATCCTCCAGGAGGGCGAGGCTCCGCCTCCGCTCTTCGAGCCCCGCCTCCAGGGCGGGGATCTTCTGGCGGACCTGGTCCCGCTCATCCCTCAGCCGCCCCGTCTCGCTCCCCCTCTTCGATAGGCTTTCTTCAAGCAGCTCGATCTCCGCCGTCAGGGCCGCATGGCGGGCCTTCAGAAGCTGAAGGGGCCGATCCTCCTGGAGGTGGTCGATATGCTCGATGACCCGCTCCCGTATCTTCTCCCGGAGGCCGAGGAGGTCCACCTTCGACCGGAGCTCAAAGAGCGCCCCCGAGACGTCCCCCTCCAGGGCCCTCGTCGGCGATCCCGAGAGGAGATCGAAGACCTCCCGGTGCTGGAGGGCGATCCGGTCGCTCTCGTCCTGCTTCACCGCCCTGTTGAGGGCCTTGGCCAAGGGGGCGACGAGGTCCCTCATGCTCATCTCCACCTGATCCCTCTCCCTCATCTTCTCCTCCAGGGACCTCTTCTCCTCTCGCATCCTCATCCCCTCGTCGCTCCTGGCCCAGGCCTCGATCTCCTTCTGGTGGCCCGTCTCCTGATCTCTCAGGAGGGCGAGGAGGGCCTCTCCATCGGATATCTCGGCCGTGAGGGCCTCGATCTGGCCCCTCCTCTCTCGGACCCTCGAAGCGGCCGAGGCCGCACCTCTATAGGCGCCGAGGCCCGCCTCCCGCTCCTGGAGGAGGTCGCTCAAGTCCGATAGGAGGCGGCTGATCGACCCCAGATCGGATTTGATCGCCTCCACCTCTCCGGGGAAGAGGGCGGCGGTATACCTCTGGGCCCGGCCGAACTTCTGGACGGTGTTCTGGAGGAGCTTGAGGATCGCCGAATGGTACTCCTCGGCCGAAGCCTGATCAGCCCTCCGGGGCGGGGCGAGCTTCTCGACGAGGACCCTCATCTGCCGGACCACCGTCTCTCTCGTGGCGGTCCCCGCTTTGAGGAGGCGGGGCGGGGCGTCCTCCCCCGGCTCCGCCGCCTCCAGAGCCGAAAGGTCCCCTTCCAGCTTCCTTGCCAACCGCTCGATGGAGGCGTAGAGGGTCCTCGCCCCATCCTCAAACCCCGGCTCGGCGAATCGGTCGGCGAGCCACTCCTCGACGCGGGAGAGGGCTAGCTTCGGGGGCGGCTCCGACGGGGCCGAGGAGGCCTTCTCCCTCGAAAAGATCTTTTTAAGCCACTTCAAGGCCGATCCCACCTCTTTATCCCTGGAGGGGATGAGAACTTATAAACTATCCGACCTTCCCGCTCCCAAAAGTCTTAAGGAGGGGCGGGCCAATCCCAGCGATCATGAAGTTCGATCCAGCCCGCATTCGGGAGGCTGCCGGCGAGGACTTCGACGCCGCCTGGCAGCAGGGAAGGGAGTACTTAGAGGTGCCGCCCCTAAACCGGCGCTACCCAAGGCGCATCTCGTCCTACGGGAGGCCTCACCCCATCTTCGACGTCATCGGGAGGCTCCGGGAGGCGTACCTCCGCCTCGGCTTCGACGAGGCGATCAACCCGTTGATCGTCGAGGACGGCGAGGTGAAGAAGCAGTTCGGGAGCGAGGCCTTGGCGGTTCTGGATCGATGTTTCTACCTCGCTGGGCTCCCGCGCCCCGACGTCGGGATCTCCGAGAGCCGGGCCGGCCAGATGAAGGAGCTCCTCGGCCGGGACCTCTCGGCGGAGGAGGTAGACGCCGTCAGGAGGATCCTCCACGGCTACAAGAAGGGGACGGTGGAGGGGGACGACCTCGTCCACGAGATCTCCGACGCCCTCGGGGCCTCCGACGCCCTCGTCTCGACCCTCCTGGCGGAGGTCTTCCCCGAGTTTGAAGCCCTCGCCCCCGCGGCGACGACGAAGACCCTCCGGAGCCACATGACCTCCGGCTGGTTCATCACCCTCGGAAGCCTCGCCGGGAGGGCGTCCCTCCCCACAAAGCTCTTCTCCATCGACCGCTGCTTCAGGAGAGAGCAGTCGGAGGACGCGGCGAGATTGATGACGTATCATTCGGCGAGCTGCGTCATCATGGATGAGGACCTGTCGGTGGAGGACGGGAAGGTCGTCGCCGACGGCCTCCTCAGCCAGTTCGGATTTCAGAAGTTCAGGTTCTTCCCCGACGACAAACGGAGCAAGTACTACGTCCCCGATACCCAGATCGAGGTCTACGCCTACCACCCCGGCCTCGTCGGGTCGTCGACCAAATACAACACCGGCTGGGTCGAGGTCGCCACCTTCGGGATCTACTCCCCGACGGCGCTATCGATGTACGACGTCCCCTATCCGGTGATGAACCTCGGCCTCGGGGTCGAGAGGCTGGCGATGATCCTCTACGGCGCGACGGACCTGCGGGCCCTCACGTTTCCGCAGTTCATCCAGGACCCCGACCTCTCAGGGAGGGAGATGGCGATGATGATAAGAGTCGAGCGGGAGCCGGAAACTCAGGCAGGGATCGAGATCGCCCGGGCCATCGTCCGGACCTGCGAGGACCACGGCGACGCCCCGTCCCCTTGCGAGTTTGAGGCGTGGAGGGGGACGGTCTCAGGCCGGAACGTCGTCATCAGGGTGGTGGAGCCGGAGGAGAATACGAAGCTCTGCGGCCCCGCGGCGGAGAACGAGGTCCTCGTCTACAAGGAGAACATCCTGGGGGTCCCCAAGACCGCCAAGTGGGAGGAGGCCTTCGAGAACGGGGTCACAACCAGCATCAGGTTCCTCGACTCCTTCGCGGAGCTCGCCGCCCGAGAGGCCGAAGAGGCGGCCCTGAGGGGAGAGGGGTCCGAGACGAGGGTCCGGATCGTGAGAGGCCCCGGAGACGTCAACCTCCGGCTGGAGCCGGCTCTCGAGAGGTACATCACCAGCAGGAAGAAGAAGATCGACCTCCGGGGGCCGGTCTTCACGACGGTGAGAAGCGAGGTCCTCGATTAGGATCGAGAGCATACGGATCGATACTGGACCTTCAAGGAAGGCAATTTGGGGGCGGATAATTCATGGTGAGGACGCCGGATTCGAACGCCGGGGAGAAGCGGGCCGCCGGGGAGGCGGCGGCGGGTATGGTGAGAGACGGGATGGTCCTGGGGCTGGGGACCGGGTCGACCGTCGCCTGGACGATCAAGAGGATAGGAGAGATGGTGGAGGAGGGGATGGAGGTCCTGGGGGTTCCCACCTCCTACCAGGCGCAGGAGCTGGCGATAGCCGCAGGGATACCCCTGACGAGCCTCGACCAGGATCCCGTCCTCGACCTCGCCATCGACGGGGCGGACCAGATTTCCCGGGACCTCATCGCCATCAAGGGCGGTGGCGCCGCCCACGCCCGGGAGAAGGTCGTCGCTGCCTCAGCCCGGTGGTTTGTGATCGTCGCCGACTCGTCGAAATACGTCGATTCCCTCAGCCATCCCGTCCCCGTGGAGGTCCTGCCCATCGCCGGCAGGCTTGCAAGCCGGAGGATCGAGGAGCTGGGGGGTTCCCCCCAAATCCGGCAGGCGAGGATGAAGGACGGCCCGGTGATCACCGACAACGGAAACTTCGTCATCGACGCCGACTTCGGGACGATCGAGGACCCGGGCCCCCTGGCGGCCCAGCTATCGGAGATCCCCGGGGTCGTCGAGCACGGGATCTTCGAGAACGTCGACGAGCTCGTCGTCGTCATCGACGGAGCTGTGAAGACCTTCCGCCGCGAGTGATACCTTGAGGACGATCTGGTGGGACGAAAAGAGCCGGGCCATCGGGATGATCGACCAGACCCTCCTGCCCGAGAGGCTTGAAAATATCGAGGTCAGATCCGTTGAGCAGCTCTGCGAGGCGATCCAGAGCTTGCGGGTCCGGGGGGCTCCCGCCCTCGGCGCCGCCGGAGGCTACGGCGTCGCCCTGACGGCGGCCCGGTCGGCGGCCACCGACCCCGCCGCCCTCCTCGATGACATCAAAACAGCGGCCGGGGTCATCCGGGCGGCGAGGCCCACCGCCGTCAACCTCTCCTGGGGCGTCGACCGGGCCGTAAAGGCCGTCGAAGAGATGAGAGGATCGGCCACCGTCGAAGAGATCCGGGCCGCGGCCCTGGCGGAGGCAGAATTGATCGCCGAAGAGGACGTTTCGATCAACAAAGCCCTCGGCGACCGGGGCGCCAGCCTCCTCGCGGACGGGGACGTCGTCCTCACCCACTGCAACGCCGGGAGGCTCGCCTGCGTCGGCTGGGGGACGGCCCTCGGGGTCATCCGGTCGGCGGTCGCCCAAGGCAAGAGGATCAGCGTCTACGCCTGCGAGACGAGGCCGCTATTTCAGGGGTCGAGGCTGACGGCCTGGGAATTGACAGAGGACAACATTCCCGTCACCCTCATCTGCGACAACATGGCCGGGATGGCCATGCGCCAGGGCCTTGTCGATAAGGTGATCGTCGGCGCCGACCGGATCACAAAGGACGCCGTCTTCAACAAGATCGGGACCTACTCCATCGCCGTACTGGCGAAGGCTCACGGAGTTCCATTTTACGTCGCAGCCCCCATCTCCACCTTCGACCTCGAAAGGTCCGAGAAGGACGTCGAGATCGAGGAGAGGGACGCGGACGAGATCAGGCGTTTAGGAAACAAAAAGCTCGCTCCGGCTGACGTCAAGGTCTACAACCCGGCCTTCGACGCCACGCCCCTCGATCTCGTGTCTGCGATCATCACCGAGCGGGGGATCTATCGGCCGCCGGAGGAGATGCCGGACCTGGGATGAAGGGCGAATTTATTAATATATTGCCATCGAATGTTTTGTATTAATGAAGGACACTAACTTAAACCTGCGTAATGAGGCGGAGTAAATAACATGGGCGGTGAATTTTGTGCGAGCTTGCTAAAAAGCGGCTCTGAGCCTCAGGACGAGGATCGCGGTGGAAGCATGAAAATCTGTATGCAATACGCCGTTTTCATGATAATTATGTTGTTAGCAGCGCTTCTGCTATGCTCGCAAAATGCAACTGCGTCAGCCACTGATGATGAGATCAATCGCTGTGAACTCTGCAATAAAACGGAACTAGAACAAATACTAAAACAAACAGAACTGGGACAAAATGATCTTGAAATATTAAACCGCTGCTGTATTCCAGTAGCTGAACTGCTAGAACAAGATGACCCCGAGATGATTGATTTTTATGGAGAACCACATTACATTCTTATCACACATACGACCGAACCGGAAGTTGATACGGGCGATGAATTCGGAATTTATTTATATATAGACGGTGGAGGAAATATAACCTATAGCGAGATCGGGGTATCCATACCACATTACATTGTTGAAAATAAAACCGTAAAACATAGTCATAGAGACTACCGTACCACGAACACGCTATTTTGTTGCTACTACAATACCAGTATTCAAGGCCCACGCTTTATTATTTATCCCGCCGACAGTATTTATAAAAGAATTAGCAATAACAAAAAATTGATAGGAGCATGTGATTGGCCTGGCGGCGATATTAATCCGATGGATATTATAACTTTCAAGATCGACAAAAATGCCCCGGCAGGAGATCATGATATTGTTTTGGCTTATATCTACACAAATTCAGAAAAATGGTATGTGCAGAAAGAAATAGTAAAATTACATGTGAACTACTGGTATGAAACGAAATTTTATCAAATCATTCTGACATTGGTGGCTATACTAACGATATCATATCTTGTTCATTATATATATAAGAATTACACGCGCGTGCAGTTTTTAGCATTGGTATTAACTATTATAA
>LUYE01000028.1:37193-60372 GCA_001602645.1 Methanosarcinales archaeon Methan_01 | reverse complement strand
CAGCTCTGGGGCAACGGAACCTGCGGCGAAGTCCAGGTCGACTGGCTACCCTGCATCTGAGGGCGGAAGTTCCCGCTTCCTTTTTTTATTTTTTATCTATTGTCCCAAACGAGTTTTATATAAGGTTGTCCTATTTTAGTGGCTTTCTGCCCGCCTCCAGCTCCATCGACTATACCCCGCATGATCGACGGAGCCCATCGACGGAGAGCCACCTCCAACCCTGAAAGGCCTCAGGGATGGCCATGGATCGAGGAGATGGACCGGGGTCCAGAGAGGGGCTCGATAGATTTATATGCGATCAACCTGAAGAGGTGGATGTGCCTGACCGAAAGAACTTTGACACGATTGAAGCTATCGGAGCAGGCTGGAAGCTCCAAGGGGGGGTGGTGCAGCTTCTGCTGGAGTATCCCAGCTTGGCGGGACGCGGACGTCCGTCTTTTAGGTCGGCAGTGAAGGCCGTCCGGCCGAGCGAAAACTCTGAGGAGCGAAGTTGTCCACCATCAGAAGGCTGCCTTTGCGGCTGGCGGTGGTGGCATGCGAATGAGGGTATAGAATAGAGAACGGAGGTGGGAACTGAATGAAGAGAGAATTGGCTATTTTACTAGTCATCGGAATCGCCCTGGTGGGCATGGCTGGCGCTGCCAACTACATGTACGAGAAGGCCAACATCAAGGGCGTCGGCTACAAGAACGTTGAGACCATCATTCAGACTCAGGCCGGCCTTGCTGGAAACAAGCTGGTCGAGAAGGAGTCTGGAAGCGGAAACGTCATCACCGAGAGGACCGAGATCGAGGCCGAGAGGGACCCCTTCGGGCCCAAGTGTGGCGATGCTGACTGGGAGTGCTGCGTAGACTACATCAACTTCACGAAGGAAGCCGAGTTTGAGTACATGCCTGTCAGCTACCAGACCGGCACCTACGACCAGAAGTGGATCGAGAAGCTCTGCGTCCAGAACTACTACATCGGAGCCGTTGTCGTCGAGATGTACACCCACGCTGAGCACCTCCAGAAGAACACCGAGGTCAAGACCAGAAGGGACTGCACCGAGTTCGTGGACTGTGACACCACCTGCGTCGGCTGCGGCAACTGCACTGGCGCCCTTGAGGCGAACTTCAACTCCAACGTCATCGGTGTCGCCCACATCGGCTGGCTCTCCAAGGACGTCAGCACCAACTGCAAGGGCAGGCACTATGAGTGGGGCCGATCCGTTGAGGACCTGACCGGTGTCTTCTCCATCGAGAAGTTCATCCAGCTCTGGGGCAACGGAACCTGCGGCGAAGTCCAGGTCGACTGGCTACCCTGCATCTGAGCGGTATCTCGGGATTCGGATGCTTTGCGCATCTGAATCAACCCTACTTTTTTTATCACCAATTCCTTCAGGGCGCCTTTGGACCAAAACACTGAAATATCAGCCCTACATTAAATAGACAAGTAGTCTGTCTCACCCATGAAAGGGAGACAAACGATTCGAATTCAGAACAGGAAGGGGGTGCAAGTAAAATGAAGGGAGTATTAGCGCTACTTGTAGCTCTTGCATTGGCGTGTAGCTTAGCTGTAGCCAACCCGCCATTGAAGGAGCCCATTCAGTACGAGCAGTTTTGTGAGAACGCGCTGGTCAGCGGGACCGGCTATATCGACGTGGCGACCTCTATCGTCGATAAGAAGATCGCCCTCGAGTACTACGACATGATGTCCGGTGACGGCACTCTGGAGATGGACTCCACCCATGTCTACTCGCAGGAGCCGGACAAGTTGTTGAGGCCGGTGCCCAACTACAACTATGATACCTGCGCCAACAACTCTACGACGGACGCGAAGTTGAACTTCTTCGAGAACACCAAGCTCACCTTCGCGATCAAGAACGCGCCTCTCCAGGGCGGGAAGTTCATAAACTCCAAGGCGTTCTACGGCGGCATAGGTGCGAACATCCAGGAGATGTTCAGCGTCAACGAGATGGAGAAGGACCAGACCGTCTTCTTCGGCTCGACCAAGAACTCGACGATCGAGCACACCGTAGGCCTCCAGACCCTCAACAGCTTCAACGGTACCTGGGGAACCGACGCCAGCATGCACAAGATCTTCTACAAGGACATAAAGAGCCACGAGCTATTCAGCGGTGACTTCGAGGTCCAGAAGGAGATCAAGTTCCACGAGAACCCAGTGGCTGAACCGAGACCCTGCCCGTGCGCGGGAGTGGACTGCTGAGGTCAGCAGTCTGCCCTATTTTCTTATTTTTGCGGCGGAGCCGGACCAGATCAGGCGCGGTTATCCCCTCGGGGGCGGGCCTTTTCCGTCGTGCAAGCTTGAGATTAACGGCCTTTGTCGCAAGCGAATTCGTCATGGGGGTTAAAGAGTGAAGAAATGGCTGATCGTCCTTCTGCTCCTCGCGATCCAAACAGCCCATGCCACCGTTGAAGAGACGAGGCTGGGCCCGGAATCGGAGTGGGATTTGGAGGCATCGGAAATAGGGTCTGTCTGGCCCTCAGTTCCGCATATGGTGGGAGAGCTCAGCGTCTCCATCGAGATGTCAGGACCGAAGTCCGGACATGACGTCCACTACGCCACGCCAGGAAAGGCTATGGAATACGTGGTAGCTGTAGAGAACTCAGGATGCTATGAGGTGGAGGCGAAGCTCACCGTGGTCCCCAAGAACTGCAAACCCAGCTGGTTCGGATGGACCGAGGAGACCGTGACGGTCCCGGCGGGAGGGGTGGGGACTGAGACCCTCACCGTCACGCCGGATATGAGCGCACCTCCCGGCGATTACGACTTCCAGATCATGGCCACCGCCTTGAACACCAAGTCGGGGTCTGCGATAGCTGGTTTCAGGCTTCAGAACTACGATTACGTCTCCGAGACCTCCATCAGCGGAACCGGCCAGTTCACGATGAACAAAGACGTCCGGAGCATGAACACCGGCGTGAAGTCGAACAAGGACATATACTTCAGCGGCAGCGTGGACACTCTTATGAAGAACGAGTACCTGGTGGAGAAGGCTAAGGGAGGGAATCCCACCTTCCAGGAGTGCGATGCGGTGGACAACTACGTGGCCCAGAACTCTGGCGACACCCTGATGGGGACCGAGACCGTCAGGAGCTCCCTCGTCTTCGGCGGCGTGGGTGCCAGGGTCCACGAGAGCTACAACCTCCAGGAGATGGAGTACGAGCTCCAACAGATAGACCTCCACCACACCGGCCTCAACCGCCGGGCGGAGTTCCAGACCGCGGACAACTTCACCGGATACATGGCCATCGACGCCAGGCAGACGATACCCGGTCAGAGGAGCACCCGAGAGAGAGAAGAGTTCCTGGGGACCTTCGAGATCCAGAGAAGGCTGATCTTCAAAGAGACTCCGACCCCATCCTTCGGATGCTTTGACGGCTCATGCTTCAACTTCGCCAAACCCTCGATCTGAGCATGGGCCATTTTTTTATTTAATTGAGAAAATTAGCGCCGAGGGAGGGATTCGAACCCTCGAGTCCCGAAGGGACACAGGTTTAGCAAACCTGCGCCATACCAGGCTTGGCTACCTCGACCTGGCCCCATCTTGATCCTCTCGATATTTAAATTCTGCGTCGGGAGCCCTTCCGAAGCCGGGAAGGCCCAGATCCGGGCCCTGCCGATTACGGGGCACTCCTATCCCCAACGGAGAGGCGGACCCTCATCCCTCCCTCCGATGATCGGAGGGAGGGGTGGGCTTCTCCCCCTCCCCCCCGCCCCCGACGCACCGGAGGAGGTCTTTGCTTGTGATTATCCCCACGAGAGCTCCGCATTCAACCACCGGCAACCTCCTTATTTTGTGCTCCAGCATCATCTCCGCCGCCCTTCTGGTCGTTTCGTTGGGGCCGATGGTCACCAGCGGAGCCGGGGTCATCACCTCCCAGATCACGACATTTCTGGGATCGATCCCCTTGGCGAAGACCTGCCTGAACAAGCCGGAGGTGGTGACTATCCCCACCACCTCCTTGAGGAGACCTCCCTCGACAACCAGGACGCTCCCCTTACTCTCGCGGACCATCATCTGGATCGCCTCAAAGACGGTGGTCTCCACCCCCACCGCGAGGATGGGGTAAGTCATCAGATCTCGGACCTTCATGAGGGCTCCCAACCTGCCATTAAAGCTAAAGTTGTTTTGGGGTTTATATTAAACTTATCAAGGGAAGGGGATCGGATCAGAGGGGGCCTGAGGCCGCAAGGCCGATTTTGCGGGACCGGCGCGGCCGAGGTGGCGCCGCCATCCCCTACGGCGACTCTCCCCGGCAGGGCAAACCAACCGGATCTGGGCGGGAGGGTGGCCCCGCCCCTGACCCGAGCTGCCCTCTACAAACGACCGGCAGGCCAGAGCCGATCCCACCGGACCTCCAGCCCCACGGCTGGCTGGTCGAGGCCAAAGCTCTGCAAGACCTGGGGGTTGAAGATGCCGAAGGACCCGAATCTGGACCCCTCGACCAGGAGGTCGGCCCTCCTGCCCTCCAGGAACGCCCCGTCCCCGGAGGGGACGATCTCGGGGTTCAGGTCAAGCTCCCGGAAGAGGGCGTCGACGACCGACCTCACCTCTGCGAAGTCGGCGCCGCTGTGGATGGAGGCCGCCGCCAGGTCCTGCCTCGTCTTCCCACCATCCAGGACGTCCCCCAGGGCGAAGATCCTCTGGGGGAGGGGATGGTGCTGGTTTATCGCGAAGATCTCGAGGAGGCTCGGCAGGATCGAGGTCCTGACCATGGTGTGAAGCTCGCTTATGGGATGGAGGACTCGGGTGACCGTCCCGTCGTCCTGGAGGCGCCTCATCTTCTCGAAGTTCACCTTCTCGGAGGTCAGGGTGAAAGGCATCGTCTCCAGGTAGCCGAAGCCGACCATGATCTCCCGGAGGTCGGACTTTTGGACCTCCAGAGGGTGGGGCTCGCCGACGGTGACGGTCTTGGGAAGAACCGGCACCAGCCTGTCGTAGCCGTATCCCTTGGCGGCGTCCTCGAAGATGTCCCAGGAGTGCATTATGTCCGCCCTGTAGGGCGGGACGAGGACCTCCAGCTCCCGGCCGAGGAGGGCCCGGGCACCAAACCTCATCCTCTCGAGGGAGGACGCCAGCTCCTCCGCCGAGAGGTCGAAGCCGATGAGGGATCGGGCCTCCTCGACGTCGACCTTCCACCTGGCGGGAGAGAGGTCCGGCAGGACGAGAGACCCCTCGGGCCTCTCCACCCGGACCGCCTCGATCCGACCGCCCCTCTCCGCCAGGGCGCAGACCACGATGTTGAGGGCCTTGTAGACGACGGGATCGGTCCCCGTAACGTCGATGAAGAGGTCCCTGGTGTCGTCTCGGACTCGAGTCAGCTCCCCGTTGATGATCGGCGGGAAGGAGAGCACATTGCCGTTGGCGTCGGTGATGAGGGGGTAGCGGTCGAAACCCTCCAGGATGGAGGCGTAGCTCACCCCCTTGGGGTGGCGCTTTAGGATCTCCTCCATCGAGAGGCTCTCCTCGAAGTCGAGGGGGACGAACTCGAAGGAGGGGTCGGCGGCGAAGTAGGTGAAGGGGGGGACGACCCTAGAGATGTCGTGGACCCCTATCGCCACCTTCCTCCGGTTCCTCCCGAGGCCCCAGTGGAGGTCCTCCTGGAGGTCCATCAGGGACTCTATGGCGGGGTCGCTGAACTCGAGGTCCCTCACCACGGCGCAGCCTATGATGGGCCTCACCTTCTCGACGGAGGGATCGACCCTCAGGGCTATCTCGCCGGGGGAGACCTGATACTCCGGAAGGCCGCTCTTGAGGTCCAAGAAGCCCTGGAGGGCCCTTGCGACCCCCTCGGAGCTGTAGAGGTCGGGCCTGTCGGGGAAGAACTCGACGTCGACGTAATCCTCCGCGTTGCTCTTTCCTATGTCTGCGCCCATCATGGCCATCCGGGCCATGATCTCATCCCTCCTGGCGCCTACCATCTCCTCCAGATCCTCATAGTACAGTCTAACTACCGGCACGATCGATCACATCCTCGCGGAAACGGGAGCGTCCCTCAGCCATCCCACGTCCGACTGGTAGAGGAGCCGGAGGTCCTTCAGCCCCAGCCTCAGCATGGCGAGCCTGCCGACGCCGAGCCCCCAGGCGAGGACGGGGTGGTCTATCCCGAAGGGGGCGGTCACCTCCCTCCGAAAGACCCCGGCCCCGCCGAGCTCCACCCAGCCGAGCCCCTCGATGTAGACCTCCGGCTCGACGGAGGGCTCGGTGTAGGGGAAGTAGCCAGGGCGGAACCGGACCTCCTCAAAGCCCATCTTGGCGTAGAACTCCTGGAGGACCCCCAGGAGGTTTGCGAAGGATAGCCCCTCATCCATGATCACCCCCTCCAGCTGCTCGAACTCCGGGGTGTGGGTCGGGTCTATCGCCTCCCGCCGGTAGACCCGGTCTATCGAGAAGGCCTTCACCGGCGGGTTCGGGTGGTCTGCCAGGTACTTTATGGTCACCGATGTGGTGTGGGTCCGGAGGACCTCCCGGCGGGAGACCTCCGGGTCCCAGCTCCCGCCCCAGCCAGTGGAGCCGACGTCGCCGCCGTGCTCGTGCATCTCCTTGACGCTGGCGTAATCAGGGATCTCGGCCCTGGATTCGAGGTAGAAGGTGTCCTGCATCTCCCGGGCCGGATGGTCCTGGGGCTGGAAGAGGGCGTCGAAGTTCCAGAAGCTCGGCTGGACGATCTCGCCCTTGATCTCGGAAAAGCCCATCTCCAGCATGATCTCCCTCATCCTCGATAGGAGCCGCTGGTAGGGGTGGACCTTGCCGGGGTAGATCCGCTCTGCGGGGAGGGCGACGTCGTAGGGGCGGACCTCGTATCTCGCCCCCTTATAATCGAGATATCTTCCTTCCCAGACTCCGTTCTTTATCATGTCCGGGGTTATCTGAGCGATATAATCCAAGACGCCAGAGGAGGATCTGGAGCTCTCTTCAGCCATCCTGAGGGAGAACCTTCCCTCCTCGGTGATCTCGAAGGACCATGACTTCTGGGCCCTCGACTCCACGAGCCCTCTGCTCTTGAGGAGCTTCAGAGCCTCCTGGTCCAAGGCGGAGCCGCTCGTCTCCCCCTGGAACAAAAGTGCCGCCAGGATCTCCTCGTCCTTTCCAGGGGAGGCATCCCCTACGGGCTTGATCTTGCCAGCCTCGACGGTGGCCCAGCCCTTCTTCTTGAGCCAGCCGATGCCGACCTTGAGGGAAGGGTCTTTGATCTCCGATATGGGGACCCCCTCAGACCCGGCGATCTCGAGGATCCTCCTCTCGGGAAGGCCGATCTCGGCGTACCGAGCCCCCTCCTCGGTGAGGGAGTAGACCTCCTCCACCTTTTTATCGAGGCTGACGAGGCCCCGTTCGGCGAGCCCCTCCGCCGAGGAGATGACCGAGACCTCCTTGACGCCGAGCCTTTCGGCTATTTTATTGGGGTCGGACTCCCCCTCCAATATCTCTTTCAGCACCTGCCTGTCCCTGGGAGACAGGGCGGACAGCTTATCCTCTTCCTTTGGCATGATGATCAACCTTGTGAAATCGTGATCTTCAAGGGTAGGCAGATGCGAGAACCATATATTAAACCTGCCCGCCTCGAACGACGCAGAGGTGAAGATCGGCTGGAAGAGAAGAAATAGTCGTGAATCCATTTCGGGTTAGAATTTGGGTCCGTCTGAGAATGCGGCATTTATCGTATCGAATACTGATTTTACCGGAGAACCCCTCGCGGCGATGTTTCATAATATCAGATGCTGTGAGGTGTTCGAGATGCTCCAACCAGTATCAATATTACGGCCCAAATAGATTTGTTTGCATAATTATTTTATTTATTATCTACCACATGGACTGAGATACTCTCATAGGATGTATTGCACTTGCACCGCTCCGTCGCGCCATTTCTTGTCGCCGTCCATCTCAGCAGCGGCAATATCGCATCTCTTAGATCTATTCCGTCTTGTGTCAGCGAATATTCAACACGCGGTGGGATTTCAGCAAACGATTCCCTTTTGATCAAGCCTTCAGCTTCGAGCTCCTTGAGAGTGTCGGAGAGAGTCTTCGGACTGATTCCAGGCAGCATCTCCATCAATTTTTTGAATCTAGGTCGCCCACAATTACCGATGGCGTTGATGATGAGAAGCGCCCATTTCTTGCTGATGACATCTATGATGCCTTTGAGAGGGCAGAGGCAGATCTTTTCGCATTCGTGGTGCATAGTTTACTTTCCCCATGGATAGTGACTATTAAACTATAAACTTGATAGCTTAAATACTTTCCATTGGATAGTAGGTTGATGGAGGTGATATGAGTATGTTTGATAGATGTACGTGTGGAGATGAAAGGAAAGAGAATCGACACGGAAATATCTTCCATGGCTGTCACTGCAGCTGCCATGGTGGACGGCAATTCTTCAGCAAGAAAGAAAGAAAGGATATGCTAGAAAAGTATAGGGAATCACTGAAAAATGAGCTGGAAGGCGTTGAAGAAGCGTTAGGAGCGCTCCAGTAAAGTCAAACTGGCGGTGGCGCCAACCCGCAAGCAAGCTGCGGAGCATGCAAGGCGCCGCCGTATTAGTGTTTTGATACATAGGTCGTATCCCCATCACCTTGAACTATTCTACTTCATAAAATTATCATTGGACGCCGCAGATCCTTAGGGTATTCGATAAAAAATAAATGAACGAAGAGATAGCTCAAGGAGAGGTATAGCTCTCCAGCTCCTCCAGAGCCTCCAGGACCCCCTGGACTGACATCTCCATGAACCGCTCCCCCTTCTCCCTGGTGGCCCTGGAGGGGTCGCCCATCACTCCGTTTCCCATCAGATGCCTCACGTCCCTCATGATCAGGTACCTCGGCCTGGTGGGGAAGTGCTTTTCGGGGAGCCCCTTCACCAGGTCCTCCCGGATGACCAACATCCTCGAGGTCTCGATCTCCCCGGCGTGGCCGTCTCCGGGGGTCTCGACCCCGGAGGGATCGATCAGGTCGAAGTCGGATACCAGGCTCACCCGGATATCCATCGCCGCGACGGCCCCCTCGGCCGCCTCCTTGAGGGCGGAGAGGTGCTGGCCACCGGCGTGGCCCGTCAGGATCAGGACCCGCTCAAACCCCGAATCGCGAAAGGCGGAGAGGAGGTCAGATACGAGGGACCTGAGAGAGCCAGGGCTGATGGAGATCGTCCCCGGAAAGCCCCGGGTCGACCTGCATACCCCGTAGTGGACGGGAGGGGCGACGAAGACTGGCCTTCGGCGGGAGACCTCCTTTGCCACCTCCAGGGCCTGGATCGTATCGGTGAAGGTGGGGAGGTGGGGGCCGTGCTCCTCCGTCGCCCCCACCGGGAGGATCACGGTCCGGGTCTTCCCAAGGCCGGCCTCGATCTCGGTCCAGGTCATCTCCGCGAGGAGCATCATATGCTGATCGAACTCCCGGCGATCACCGCCCCCTCTGGGACCCGGACCTCGTACTGGACGGCGCCGACCCGCAGGGTGTAGGGGCCGACAGGTCCAGCGTCGAAGTTGGTAGACCAGCTCTCTGGACCCTCCGTCGAGTAGGGGACGACGAGGGAGAACTGGCCATCGGAACCGGCGACGGTGGACTTCTGGTAGACGAAGTTTCTGCCGTGGCCCGTCGCGATCGGAACGGAGATGGCCACCTCCGTCCCGGGAGAGGCGGCTCCGGTGATTGTGGCCCCCGGAACGTGCTCGAAGATCTTTACGTACTTCTGGCCGCTGGAGGTGACCGAGCTTGGTGACTCGTGGACGAGCCGATAATGGCTCAGCGCCTCCAGGGGGACCGATGTCATGACGGGGCTCTGGGATACCACCTCGGCCGCCGCATACCCCCGCTCCAGGCTCTCGTTGACGCTCTCGAGGAGCTCCTGATAGTCTCGAGACCTCTTCTGGGGCTCGACAGAGATCCCACCCTGACCATCGGTCCGGTAGGCTATCGTCCAGCCCTCCTGGACACTGGTCTTTGTCCCGTCGAAGAAGTGGAGCCTCGCCACCATCGATCTGAAGTAGGTCGGTCTGTAGATCATGATCGGCTGGTCGTCCTGCCAGTAGCTGAAATGGTATGTGCCGGGGTTTATGTTGCTCCAGGCGGCCATGGCGTGGAACTTGCCCATGGCCATCTCCACGTCGGTGACGACATACCTGATGTTGGAGTAGGGGGACCTGTCGACGTCGAGGTTCGTCGCCACCGCCTCGGCCTCGGACTCGTTCTGAGCGAGGAAGAAGGGGGACGATCCAGCAACCCCAGTCTCTATGTTTCCTATCCCCTGCTGGAAGGGGTTGGAGTTCGCAAGCCGTTCACCTACCGCCTCGATGGCGTGGCCGTAGTCCCACCAGGACATGGTTCCGTAGGCAGAATCGGGGTAAGGGAACTTCTCCCCCTTCGGTGGGCGGTCATATATGGTGTATATCCCCATCCCAGGCTCTGGGGTGTTGTCCCGGAGCCAGAACATCGATTCGTACCAGTCGGAGTTCATCGGTCCTACCTGGTTCTGCGAGTAGAAGCTCCCGATGGGAACCCCCTGGACCGCTCCGAAGATGGAAGGATAAATGAAGAGGATCGCCAGGAGGGCGACGGCCGCCACGTTGACGACGATCTGGTTCTGATCCGGAGCCTCATTGGACGATCCCCTCGCCATCCTGACGAACGCGTCCTCGACCTCCAAAAACCGGGTTCTTTCGAGGAGGACCGATCCGAGGTAACCGGCGAGGAAGGCGACGTTGACGGCGTAGTAGTAGGCGAACCTGTTCTGGGCGAAGGTTAGGGCGAGGATGATCACCGTCCAGACCAGGATCAGCATATCCCCGTTCCGGCTATCGTCCCGGCGATACCTCAGGAAGATTAGGGGTATAGCTATGAGGGTCAGCCAGAAGGGCGATAGGATGGAGACGATGCCCGGGAAGTTCCTCTGGATGGCATACCTCTCCAATATCGATGACGCCTCCGAGATGGTGGCGCCGCCGCCGGTCCGGGGCTGGAAGATCTTCAGGCCGGCCGTGAGGGCTCCAGTGAACTGGGGGACCGCCAGCACCAGTATTACGAAGACGACGGCTATCGACCCGATGATGATCAGGGGGAAGTAGCGCCGATCGATCTTCCGCTGGACGAACTGGCTGGAGACGACGGCGAGGAAGAACATGAAGACGATACCTACGATCAGGATCGTCGGCTGGAAGAGGGAGTAGTAGGTGAAGCCGAAGCCGTTCTCGGCCCTGACGAAGGGGAGGATCAGAAGGAGCGCGACGAAGAAGGCGATCGAACCCAGGATTCCCAGATACTCAGCGCTCCTCCCTCTCATGTGGTCCACGATGCTCTGAATGGTGACGAAGGCGAGGATTATCCCCACAAAGAGGTGGCCCGATGACCAGGCGTCTATGTATAGGCCGAGAAACAGGCCCGCCAGCAGGCAATAGGCAAGCGGCCTCTTCAAAGCGGGAAGATCCCTGCCACGGAGGGAGGAGAAGGCGAGCTTGCCAGCTCCCGACCGGAAGGCTAAGATGAAGAAGAGCATCGCAGTGGTGCTGAGGAGGACCTCTGAGGCGTGATGGTCTGCAAACCCTATCAACGAACGGGAGAGGAACTGGCCCGGGAGGACTGCGATCATGACCGCGGCCATGAACCCCGCCGTCCTGCCTCCCAGCTCCCGGCCGATGAAGTAGACTATGAAGACCAGGAGGGCTCCGAAGACAGCCGGCAACACCGCCCCCACCACCTCTACGGTGTGCATGCTGGGGGTGCCGAGGTCCGCGATATAGGATAGGATGGCGATAGCCCAGCTGTTGAAGGGACCGAAGGTGATCTCCGTCCCCCCCGGGAAGAAGGTCATGGGATCGAACCACGGCCGCTGGAGGTTGAGGACGGTGCTCTTGGCGAGCATGATGTGATAAGAGCCATCGTTGCCGTCGAAGAGGACGGTGTCTCCGACAAGGACGCGCGACATGGGTTTGTAGACCCTGAGGTAGAGCGAGAAGAGGAAGACCACGCCCAGGCCAGCGTAGATGTAAAGGTCTGGGATCCGTTCCAACGGCCGCCTCTTCGGCGCTGGCCGATCCTTCCCCTCCGCGTTCGCTTTTTTCTCCTTCACCGATTTCTTGGTCATCGTGCCGGAAGAACCATTTTCAATCCAGATAAACATTTTGAAGCCGGATTTGGAGGGGCCCGAAAGCTGGAAGAAGGGTGACCGAAGGCCCAGAATGGCGGAAGAAGAAGCCTAGAGGAGAGGAAGTCCGGATATATCCGAGGCCGAGAAGATGCTCCCTTTCCGGTTCGATCCTCGCCACCCTAGGGACCAGAGGTGGAGATCACCATCCGCCGTAGACCAGGAAGGAGCTGGTCATCCCGAAGAGCTTCTCATCGAGGACCGTTCCTTCGGGGAAGAGGTCGACGATCTCCTCTCTTCTGAGGAGCCGGACCGAGTTCGCAGCGGCCAGAGCCTCTCTTCTCTCGGGGATCTTCGGATACCACCCGAGGCTGAAGCGCTGGATCAAAAATACCTTCAAGGCCAGAGGAAAGAACTGAAAGAAGGGGAAGAGGAAGTGGGGCTCCAGGGGAAAGCCCCGGTTCGGCGTCTGGACGAAGTACTTCCTCCCGACGCGCATCACCTCCCGGGCCATCCGGCGCTGCTCCGCCAGTCCCCCCACGTGCTCTATGACGGAGTTGGAGAAGGCGACGTCGAAGGCCCCGTCCCCGAACTCGCCCATCTCCCTTGCGTCCCCAACGACGAGGCGGATGTTGGTGTGGTGGCTATCCGCCCTCGAGAGGTTAAGGATGGTTATCTCATAGTCCGGATCGTCGGCAAACCCCATCTTCTCCCAGAAGAGCTCCGTCCCGCCGACGTCTATGATCTTCAGGGGCTTTGGGAGGGGAGCCGCCAGCTCCCTGAAGAAGGCGATCCTCTTGCGCCTCACCTTCAATATAGGAGAATCGTCCCGGCTGACGTCAAACATCTTTTTAAGATCCGTTCCCATCATCCCTCGCGGCCTCAGCGGCTAATGCCGCCCCATAATCTGATCCAAAGGAATTTATCGTCTGACAAATTTCATGACGGACCGATGAGGCTAGGTCATCGATCCCCCTCCCTCCGATCGATAGCATTCAATTCATCCGGAGATCCGGGGAAGGCCAGCAGGAGAGTAGATGGTTAAAGCTTAAAACCTTTGGGGCGTCTATGGTGGTAAGGAGGGATCTGGTGAAGAAGATCAACGATATAAAGGGCCTTGGCGGGATGCTGAACGGTTTTCGAGAGCTGGTGAAGGATGACGAGAGCATAACCTTCGTCGGAACTCCGGGGTTCTGCACGCCGTTCGCCACCTTCCTCGGGTTTCCCGTCCGGGAGAAGAGGCTGGCCTTCGTCCCCGGCCTGGATGTTGAGAAGACTAGATCGCTGGTGGCGACGGAGCACGGGATGGAGCTGGGCGGAGCCGCCAGCCCCGACGCCGACGTGGTGGTGATCCTGGGTGGGATGGCGATGCCGAAGATCGGCGTCTCGATCGAGGAGATGGCAGCCCTCCTGGGGAAGATCCAGCACAAGAAGCTGATAGGGGTCTGTTTCATGGGGATCCTCGAACAGGCGGGATGGTGCGGAACCCCGGCCCTCGGCTTCGATTACGTCATGAACACGAACCTCAGCGGAGATATATCCGGGGCTTAGGATATCACCGAGGAGGGGAGATTCCGGCAAAAGGAGGGCTTCGAAGGGGAGCTTTTGGGGTGATAAAAGATTAATAACAGATTTCTGGTGGGCCCGACGCGATTCGAACGCGTGACCTCACGGTTATCAGCCGTGCGCTCCAACCATGCTAAGCTACGGGCCCGGCAGCCTTTTTGATTGAGCCACCCCTTAATAACAGTTTCCCTAGAATCCGGCATATCGGAGCCTAGGGCCGCCTCATCTTCATATTTTGACGATCGGCATCTTCCGCCAAAAGGGTCGGAGTCCCGGTTCTGGACCGTGCTCTTTCGGAGACGGGGCTCTATCAGCCGATCCGACCTCATCGACGGGACCTTCGGCTTCGGGAGCGGCTCCCACCAATGGCCTTTCGACAGAGTTAAATCTTCAAGGGATGAGGATCTGGAGGTGATGAAGAGATGGCCGATGCCGAAATCGAGAAGAGAGAGGAACTTTCTGGGCTCTACGACCTGGCGATCCCCATAGGGATGCCCCTCAGCGTTATCCAGGATCTGGTGGACAGATTCGAGCTGGAGCCGGTGAGGCGGAACGCCAAGGTCGGCCTTCTGGACGGCGAGTCGGAGGAGAGGGAGATCCTCGTCCTCCGCGGGGACTTCGATACGGTGAAGGCGGCGGAGAAGTACATGTTCGAGGCCCTCGACCAGAGGATAGCGAGATGGGAGAGAAACGAGCGTTCCGATCGATACCGGGAGATGTACGACAGGAACGCCGATGAGAGAAGGCGGATGGTCAAGGAGAGGATCGCCGAGAAGAAGGAGGAGCTCAGCCTCTGATAGCCAGGCCAGCTCAGAGGACTCCCATCGTCTTGTGGGCCTGGGGTATGACCACAACGTTGCAGAGACGCTCCGATGCAGCCTCGAAGAGGTCGGTCAGCTTTTCTGGGGACGGCCTCCCCCATCCGTGGGCTGGCTGGAGAACGACCGTCGCCTCCACTCCCGCCAGCCTGGGGCTGAGGCGTTCTATCTCCTCCCTCGAAGTCGAGGCGAGGACGACCACCTTGGCGATGGTGAAGACCCCCCGCTGGGAGGCTTCCTCGATGCAGGCCAGCTCGTTCTCGACTAGATCCGTCGACCCCCTCCGAGAAGACGGTCCGGCGCTTGGAAGCTTTATGTCGATGGAGGCATAATCGATCCAGGGGATCATCTTAGAGAACCGACGGCGAGAGAAGCCGTTCGTCTCGAGGTAGACGGCCATCCCCTCGGCGGCGCAAGCCCTCGCCAGCGCCTCAACGAACTCGGGCTGGCAGAGGGGCTCGCCACCGGTTATCGAGACGCTATGAGTTCCTCTGCCCCAGAGGGCCCGGACCTCCACCATCGTCCAGGCGACGGTGACGGGATTTTCGGCCCGCCGGCGGAGGCCGGAGGCGATCACCTCGCAAGACTTCACGTCGCGGCGGAACTTCGCCGAGTCGCAGTAAGAGCAGGAGAGGTTGCAGCCAGCGGTCCTGACGAATACCTGTCTCCTCCCTATGAGCGGCCCCTCCCCCTGGAAGGAGGTGAAGACCTCTCCCAGGATGCCAACGTCACCGGTACTTGGTGGGGTCAGGGACGCCCGCCTCCAGAAAGCCGAACCTCCGATGCTGACATGCCTCGCATTCGCCGCAGTGGAGGGCGCCATCCAGGTAGCAGGACCAGGTCAGGGCCATCGGTGCCCCCAGATCCGATCCGAGCTTCACGATCTCGGGCTTCTGGAGGTGGACGAGGGGCGCCTCGATCCTCGGAGGGATGCTGAAGGAGGCGACGGCCCTCTCCAGGAGGAGGTTGAACCTCTCGACGAACTCCGGCCTGTTGTCGGGGTATGACCTCCCCTCCTCGGCGTTGAAGCCAACGTAGACCCTTTCTGCCCCCATCGACTCCGCATACGCCGCCGCCATCGACCCGAAGACGAGGTTCCGGCAGAAGACCCAGGTGGGAGGGGTGGCCGTGGGAGCCCAGATATCGACCTCGTCCCCCGTGGGTATGGGGGCCCCGGCCGTCGTCAGGGGGGTCATCTTCCGGAATAGGTCCGTCGTCGCGAACCGGACCTCTGCCGCCCCCAGGGCCTCCGCCACCTCCGCGATCGCCATCTTCTCCCTCTCCTCGGCCTTCTGGCCGTAGAGGACGTGGAAGATGTGAACCTCAAAGCCGTCGTCGAGGGCCTTGGTCGCCGCCACCGTCGAGTCGAGCCCTCCGGAACAGAGGCAGACCGCCTTCGGCCTCATCCGATCATCACCCACTTGTTCTTCCCCTCCCAAAGCTTCACCGAGACGAGGGCGGCGGGGGTGCCGAGGAGCTGCTCCTCCATGCCGGCCTTGATCCGCTCTGCGATCCTCTCGGCGGTGGGGTTATCGAGGATCTCGTTCAAGTCGCGGTGGTCCAGCTCCTCCAGGACTGATCTGAGAGCCCGCTTCAGATAGTAAAAGTCCATCAATAAGCCGGTCTCTTCGTCGACAGGACCCTCCAGGACCACCTCCACGTCGTAGGTGTGGCCGTGGACTCTCGAACATTTGCCGTCGTATCCAGGAAGACGATGGGCGGCGTCGAACTCCTGGGAGAGGCCCATCCTCATTCGTCCCCATCCTTCAGCCGCCCCTGGCGGCGGTCTATCTCGTCGAGCTGGTCGAGCATCTTCCTCAGGGCCGTCCGGACGGCGTCGGAGAAGGTGACGAACTTTCCATCGTCGCCGACGTGGCGATTGACGTCGTCGATGATGTGTTGGGGAATCTCCACCGATATCTTGGGCACTATAATCCTCCAGTATTCCTGGGGGAATACCCGCAGATTATTAAACCTTTCCTGTTCAGGGCTCTGCCACCTCCAGGATCTCCGGCGGGGCGCCGGCCAGGGCCACCAGCGCCTCCGCCTCCATGAAGTGGAGCCTCGCGGGGACGATGAGGATCTGGAGGGGATCTCCCAGATCCCGCTCCGGAAGCCGAGGTAGCCAGTCGGCTACGACGACGGCGTCCTCGGACCCGGCCCTCGCCACCCCGACGCCTAAGGAGGAGTTGAGACGGTCGGCGCCCGCGGCCGCCTCCATCTCCAGGAGGAGGGCCGCCCCCTCACCGGCGGTCATGTACCTCTCCGGCTGGATGTCGAGGAAGAGGAGGGTGTGAAGGTCCCTCGCGAGGTTCTCGACGACGACGTCCCGGGGGCTCATGGCGACGATCCTTCTCCCTCCCGCCACGTAAGGGTAGGGTATCGAGGTGGACCTGCCGAACCGATAGTTCTGAAGGCCCACAAGGCCGGATGCGGCGGTGACTATGGAGGATGAGTGGACGATCCTCGTCTTGATCCCCATCCTGAGGGCCCGAAGGCGGAGGTCCAGGTGGGTCGTCGAGATCATGGGGTCTCCCCCCACCAGGAAGGCGACCTTTTCCTCCTTGGCCCGGCCCATCCAATCCTCGGGGCTCACCTCCACCTCCTCCCGGCTCAGGAGTTGGATCTCTTTGCCGTAGAAACGGGCGAGCTTTTCAGGGGTGGCTCCCATGAGCCGAGAGGTGTAGAACTCCGCATAGACCAGATCCGCGTCCATGATCGTCTGTAGACCCTTGACCGAGACGTCCCTCTCGTCGTAGAGCCCCAGGCCAACAAAAGAGAGCATGATCGCCCATCTCCGCCGGAGGGCTTAAAGGCCTCGGCCGAAAGGAAAACGGCTGGCAAAGGCTAATATGCGTTAGCCTCCGAATAAATTCTCATGATCGGCAGGACGACCCAGGTTGTAGATTGCCGAGAGAGCATGGGGCTTGCCAAGGGAGGCGGCCTCGCCCAGCGCGGAACCCTCTCTGAGGCCTCAAGGCCAGACGTGATCGCCATCGCCATGTCCCCGGGGCGGCGGCATATAACCAAGCCCGTCTGCGAGATCACCTATGGTCTCCGACGGGAGGGGGTCCAGACGAGCGTCCTCGTCCTGGAGGCGGGGGCGGGGGTTCCAGACAGCTTCCCGGCGGCCTCCAAGGGGTTCGGCCCCACCTTCGGCCTCTCCCCCAAGGAGATCGAGCAGATCGAGAGGCACAAGATCGCCGTCATCCACCTCGGAAACATCAGGTCTCACGTCGTATACAAGGCGAAGGAGGTTCTTGCCCTGGCGGAGATCCCGGCGGTGATCGTCTGCCAGAGCCCCGTCGACTTCGAGGACTTCGCGAAGGTGGGGGTGAAGACGAGGCTGGTGATGCCCCCGAGGAACAAGGTCGAGACCCTGGGAACCGTCGTCGACATCGTCTACGGCGTCACCCGGGGCGCGACCTGTCAGAGGGAGAAGCTGAACCGGCTCGCCAAGGTCCTCAACCACCACCTCGCCCGGATGGAGAGGGAGGAGAGGACGAGGAGGGAAGAGGAGGAGCTGCCCGAGGCAGAGCGGAAGGCCAGGGCGAAGAAGAAGGCAGAAGAGGCTAAGGCCGGTGGCGGGATGAGCACCTTCTTCGTATAAAGGGGGGGGTTCAGAGGGTGAAAGCCGCGACATTGCCGAGGGTCACGATATACAACCTCGTAAGCCTTGATGGGCGGGTGGACAGGGTCGCAGACTCGCCGGAGGCGATGCTCCTCTACTACGAGCTATCGTACCGCTGGAAGGTCGACGCCATCCTCGCGGGGAGCGAGACGATCTTCGTTCTGGGAGGGCACGAGGTGGAAGAGATGGCGACGGAAGAGCCCGACCCGCCCCGGAAGGCGCCGCCTCCGGGGACGGAAGGCCTGATCTATGAGCCTCGGCCGCTGCTCGTCGTCCCCGACAGCCGGGGGCGGATCCACAACTGGAGGCTCCTCCAGCAGGAGCCGTGGTGGCGGAAGATTGTGGTCCTCTGCTCAAAGGCGACGCCTCCATCCTACCTGGATTATCTGGCCAAGCGGCACCTGGAATACCTCATCGTCGGCGACGATCGTGTCGACTTCCGGCAGGCCCTCGAGGAGCTGAAGGTCCGGTACGGCGTAAAGTCGGTGCGGACGGACTGTGGAGGAAGGCTGAATGGCGTCCTCCTCCGGGCGGGCCTGGTCGACGAGGTGAGCGTCCTCATCAGCCCCACCCTGATAGGGGGGCGGAGAGGGACGAGCCTCTTCGACGAAGGAGAGATCGAGTCCAGCGGCGGGTTCATCCCGCTCTCCCTGGCCCATATGGAGAGGGTGAGGGGCGGCTTCGTATGGCTCCGTTATGAGGTGGCAGGGGGAGAGGCGCCGCCGGAATAGAGCGCGAGGGGCCAAGGACGGGAGATGCGCTAGGCAAGGGGTTAAGAGGGCCGGAGAATTTGGGAGATCAGGATGAAGCTCATTATACTTCTGGGCGACGGGATGGCGGACCATCCCATCGATGCTCTGGACGGAAAGACCCCCCTCGAGGCGGCAGAGACCCCCTCCATGGATCGGATCGCCCGGACCGGAAGAGGCGGCCTTGCCAGAAACGTCCCCGCGAGGATGCCGCCGGGAAGCGACGTCGCGAACCTCTCGGTGATGGGCTACGACCCGAGGAGGTACTACAGCGGCCGCGCCCCCCTGGAGGCGGCGGCGATGGGGGTGGCCTTGGGCCCCCAGGACGTCGCCTTCCGGTGCAACCTCGTCACCGTCGACCTCGATCGTGGGGTCATGGTCGACTACAGCGCGGGCCACATCTCCTCGGAGGAGGGGAGCGAGCTGATCGCCGCCCTTCAGAAGAGCGATCCAAAAGCGAGGCTCTATCCAGGCGTGAGCTACCGAAACCTCCTCGTCCAGGGAGGCAGCGAAGGCCTCCAGGCGGTCTGCACCCCGCCCCACGACATCTCCGGCCAGCCGATAGAGGGATACCTGCCGAAGGGAGAGGGCGCGGCCGCCTTGCGCGAGATGATGCTGGCGTCGGTCCCGATCCTCGCTGAACACCCTATCAACCTCCGCCGCGCGAAGGAGGGAAAGCGGCCCGCGAACATGATCTGGCTCTGGGGACAGGGGAAGGCGCCGTCGATGCCGAAGTTCCGCGATATGTGGGGCATAGAGGGCGCCGTCATCTCCGCCGTCGACCTCCTCAAGGGGATGGGGGTCTATGCGGGGCTGGAGGTGATCGACGTCCCCGGCGCGACGGGAGTCCTCGACACCAACTACGAGGGGAAGGTCGCCGCCTGCCTCGACGCCCTCGACCGGGTCGACTTCGTATACCTCCACGTCGAGGCCCCCGACGAGATGAGCCACGATGGCAAGCTCGACGAAAAGATCGAGGCGATCCAGCGCTTCGACGCCCGGATCGTCGGCCCCGTCCTCGCCGGCCTCGAAAGATCGGGGCACGAGTGGCGCGTCCTCGTACTGCCCGACCACCCGACCCCCCTCGCCCTTCGGACCCACACCGCTGAGCCCGTCCCCTTCGCGATGATCGGCTCGGGGATCGAGGCCGACGGGATGGCGGCCTTTTCCGAGCGGGAGGCGGCGCGCGGCGGGTGCGGCACGGTCGAGGGGTGGCGGCTGATGGGGATGATGGTACGGGATTAAGGACGACCGAATTATATGTGCAACGAAATTATATACGTGTATGATTTTGTTTCTAATCCGAGTATACCCAATTCGCTTAATCTCAATGACTTGGGTAAGATTATGTTGCCAGTCACTGGCACACTACTTGGATTAGTATATGCCGCACTAATATACTGGCTACAAAAAGGATTTTCACGGCTGGAGCATACACGCACTCTTTTAGAAGATTTGCTGATAGCTGATGGCAAAATTCTTTTGGATTTGTTAGTGGGAGCTAGTGTTGTTAGTCTTTTCGCAATAATCGGATCAATAAAGTTGATCAGCGTAGCTTTTTGGATCTTTGCTATTGTGTTTTTAGTGGATATTCTAAAAGCTACTGCTGAACAAGGTTATATTGCAAAGATTTTCTCCACCAAGTACACCAAATATGCAGGATGGTTAAGAGCATCAATATTATTTTTAGTTGTCATATGTTATCCATTAGTTCTCAGCATCGGATCTGGCACACGATTATGGCTCTTAACTGAAAATGGGGCAATTATATTTATTTGTTCGTCATCAATAATAGCCCTACTACAAATTAAATCGCTTCTGACACAAGCATTTGATGTTCGGAAACAAATAGATGATAAATTGATGAACGAAAATGAAGATAAAGCAACAAATATTGAAGAGAAAGCTGTAATTTGGAGTAAAGAAAAACTAAATATAGAAACAATGATAATCTCTGAAAGATTAAAGAGCATCGGGGTCGTTTCTTGGGATCAATCCGAAGATCTAATGTCAAACAGCTCTTGGACATCTAGGGATTTACATGATAATCCAGTCCTAAAAAGCGTACCTTGGGTTAAAGAATCTGGGAGTTGTCATTTCAATATAATTATACCATATTTAAACTCTGATTCCTGGACAAGAGAATACATTTACAAGTGGTCACGGAGCATACTTGAAACTTTATCAAACTCCAAAACAGATGTTCGGCAATACAGCCTATCGTTTTTCCGAAAAGAAAATGAAAAATGCAACCATTTTGGCATGATTCGAGCGAGCAGAGACGATGTAATCAAGACATTATCACAGAATTTATCCGATGAAGAATTTATTATGAATTTACCGGGAAGATACTTGTCACCAGCCGTTGCAGAATTTTGAATCCCGAGCAGGCTTGAGATGTCTGTATCGATAGGCAATGGTCCCTTAACTTGAGCGATAACAACGGCCCCCCTTTTGTGCGAGTAGGCCGCCCACGTGGCCTTGCCCATGATTTGGAGAATAACGCCTACACATATGAACCTCTCCATCTACTTTTACGAAACACAATGCCCAGATGGAGCCAGCCCGAGGGCTTTGCGCCGCCCGGCCGCCCGCCGGATGATCCCATCCGCCGCCTCCCCCGGGAGGCGCAAAATCCTCGCACCCTCGTCCGCGGCCTGGAGGGGACGCCGACCCTATCCTGGTCAGGGTGGTTGGCAGCTCCCGCAGGGCGCGTACCCCGCGGCCCTCGCCTCCTCGGGGCTTGAGAACCAGACCTGCTGCCCGGCGGGGATGTTCTTCGCCCACCGGCAGTCCGGATAATGATAGGTCTTCGAGAAGGCCCATCCGACATAGAACCTTTTGACCTGGAGGGTCTCGGAGCCGTTGACCCCTTCACCGGTTATGCGGGGAATCTCCGGCGCTCCGGGATCCTTCCACCAGCTAGTGGAGGCGGTGAGGTTCCCAAAGTCCCTCACCTTGGCGTACCCCGCATCCTCCAGAAGCCGGTTGAAGTCGGGAGATGCGGTGGGGACGCGGTTGATCTCGAGCCGCCCGTAGGGGCCGCTCCCCTCCAGGGTCCGGTTCTCTATCTCGAACCAGACCGCCTTGTTCAGGAGGATGGAGACCGGCGGGAGGGCCTCGTTTGATCCAGCCCAGAATAACCAGGTCCCCTGGGCCCCGCCGCCCGGAGAGGTCGATAGATTTGGGCCAGATCCTTCGGCATCGTCCAGACCTTGAGAACCGATAGGAAGGGCCCCCTCGCCCTCCAGGGGAGCATCCTCCACATCGGAGGCGACGACCAGGGGTCGATCCGCTTCCCAGGCCGTGGTGAGGGATAGGACGAGGATAAAAGCGATGAAGAGTTCGTATCGCATCTATCTACCCCAAATACCCTAGATCCCGCCATCCAGAAAAGGATTCCGGCCCAAAGAGCCCAATATACGATTGGAGATCGTCCATCTTCCCAGATCGCTCCAGAAGAGCTCCAGAGACCAGGGAGGATCTGGCCCCATTTTGCTTCGTCAAGGATCGACTCCTCAAACCAGCGAGAAGCGTTGGCATCCGAGCCATCGCCCCCTTTATGGAGCCCAACGCGATATGATCTAGACGCCTGAAGGGAGAGATCCGCGATGGATATGTAAACGATGCAAAATCGGCGCAATAAGCAAGCCGAGCCCCACAAAGATACGCCAAAACTTCGAGGTAGGGGAGACTCGGTGCTGGACCGCGAGGGTCCTTCCAAGCCCCTCCCTACTACGTTCCAATATTAAGCTTCTGCTGGGGTGGGGAGATCCGCTGGCGGCTCTTCTGGTGCGGAGGGCACCTCCACGGGTGGGAGTTCCGCTGGCGGCTCTTCCGCCCCCTCAGAAGGCATCAGGACCGCTTCGATTATGTGGACTACGCCGTTGCTGCAGACGATATCCGTCTGGACGATCCTGGCTCCGTTGACCAGCACGCCCTCATCGCCGACCTCGATGGTGAGATCTGAGCCCTCAAGGGTAGTGATGGTGGTCATGTTCGCTACGTCTGCGGCCATATAAGCGCCGAAGGCGACGTGGCGGTTCAAGATCGTCGTAAGAGCATCGGTGTCATTGAGGTCGAGGTCTCCCACCAGCGCGAAAGCATCATCGGTGGGCGCAAAGACCGTGAAGGGTCCCTCACTGGCCAGGACGTCTGTAAGACCCGCCGCCTCTACCGCCGTGACCAGGGTGTTGAGATTGCCAGCCCCGGAAGCCGTCTCAACGATGTTCAGAAGAACGGGCTCTTCCGCTACCTCGGGCTCGGTTACGTTGACCTCAGGAACCTCCTCCGGCTCGGTTACGTTGACCTCGGGAACCTCCTCCGGCTCGGTTACGTTGAC
>LUYE01000028.1:0-37161 GCA_001602645.1 Methanosarcinales archaeon Methan_01 | reverse complement strand
AACCTCCTCCGGCTCGGCCTTGACTGCTGGCGCCACTACAGGACAGGATCCCGTGCTGGCGGCGGGGGTTCCCATGCCGATGGAGTAGGTCTGAAGGGCTCCAGACCCGATGCTGTACTGATGAGGTGTTCCCAAGCCGAAGGTGTAGGTCTGAATGCCGCCGGTGCTGGCCGAGTACTGGTAGGGGCTTCCCGAACCGATCGAGTAAGCCTCAAGGCCGCTGGCGCCGGCAGAGTACTGCTCGGGGCTTCCCGAACCGATCGAGTAAGCCTCAAGGCCAATGGTTCCTATTGAATACTGATGAGGCGTTCCCGATCCTATGGTGTAAGATGGAGCTGCTGAACTGCAAATAGTATATGCCATCGCCGGCGATAACATGATGGCAGCCATCAGAAAGGCCGCCGAAACCGCCAAGAATCCTCTGGTCATCTAATCCTTCCTCCGATACCTCTCTAAACTTATTCACATACTGAGCTTAAATATTCTCCCCTCTGACAAGAACCGCCCTGCTGACCGGCTCTCAAGGAACTGAGTATTCTTCACATATATAGACTTTCGTGGGCTATTAACTCAGAAAACGCTTCTGCAGATGTCTATTTAGAACTTGTAAAGAAGATCCCGAGATCAATTCGTAGCGCCTCCAGGAAAACGCCGCTGCGCCTCTCTTGAGGCGGTCAACGGCCCGCCCTTCCCGGGTAAGTCCGGCGATCCTCCTGGAGGGGATTTTGATCCTCCGGCATCTCTGATATCACTTCGTCCCATCGACTGATGCCGCCCAGAATATAAGCTCCCTCGGGATCGCGCATTATAACCCCCCGGAACCCCCGATCCAGAGACCTTCCGAGGAACTTCTTCGCCCCATCTGGATCCTCTAAAACCTCCTCCTCGGCGAGGAATACCCTGGAAACGAGGGGCCTTCCTGCCACGTTCCTCAGGACTTGGACCAAGGACCGCCTCCGCTCGGCATAGCTCTCGTCGATCAGGTCCCTTCCGTTCAGGTATAGGAGATCCGATGCCGCCAGCGACGAAACCGCCTCGCCTCTGGACCTTCCCCGGAGGTTGATCCTCCCGACGATCACCGATAGGGGCAATATCCTACCATCCTCGACCAGGATTAGCTCCCCCTCCAAGATGAAGTTTCCCTTGACCCGGATCACCTCCTCCGCCAGGTCCCGAAGAGGATGGGTGACGTTTCGAAGCTGGCTTGTATAGAAGAAGACCTGGTCGCTCAATTTATGGACCTGAACCCTCAGCCCACCGTACCTGACGACATAAGCTCTCCGACCTACCACCCCCATCGCATCCCAGGGGTGCTCATCCCGCCGGAACGCCATCTGCCGTGAGGGATGTGAAGGGGAGAGCCTCAGATCGCAGACCTCCCCCCGGAGGGCGTGGAGGGCGACCGTCCCGTAATCAGGATTGTAGGAGTACGCCCTCTTCACCTGGAGCGGATCGACGCCGAAGGCCCTACCGATGGCCTCCGCCAACAGGGACGGCCCCAGCCCCACCGCCATCCTCCCACGGACGGTCTTGGCAATGTACTTGGCCTCCAGGGGCGACGCGCTGAGAAGAAGGCCCCTCAGGATGGATCTCTTCCTGAACGTCGAGCCCACCCCACGTTGAGATGATATCTGGCGGAGGGCCTCGTAGACCTGGAGGGCGTCCAGCGTCGTCGGGGAGAGGGTCCGCTGAGACCGGCCCTGAACCATCCTCTCCGCCAGATCCCCCGGGTCGGCCCCCTTCGCCTCGGGGGATGGTACCTGCCCGGAGATCTCTTCGAGGACCTCTTCCAGGGTCTCGGGCCCTATCCCCATCTCCCGCGGCTCCCAGGGGGGCCAGAGTCGGCCCGATAGCAGCCTCGCGACGGGACGGACGGACTCGGGGGGCAGGGCCTTCAAAAGAGATGCCAACAGATCAGCCCTGGCATCTCTCCTTTCCTCTCTGGAGGCATCCTCCAGAGCCCTTGCGATCTCTAGGTAAGGGAGCATCGAAAGGCTACCGTTCTATCTTGATATCTTTGAGCCCTCGGGCCATCTCCTGGAGCCGATCTATGGCCTGGTCCAGATCTCTAAGAAAGGTCCCCGTCTGCTCAGTGGTGACGGCTCCCGGCGCCGAGGCGGCGATGAGCCCCTCCTGCTCCAGAACCCGGAGAGAGTATCGGACCTTGTGGCTGGGAATACCCGTCTCTTCAGCCAGCTTGAGGATGCCGATCGGCTCGTTCTCCACGACGTACTTCAAGATTATCAGGTGCCTTTTAAGCATCTCAAGCTCCCGTTTCACCTTCTCTGTCACCATATCTTCACATCCAGTCTCAGCATCCATAACAATATTTATTAAGCGATCTCTATACCTTATAACTCCATCGATTGACATGGTGCATGTTATCATTTGCGCCCCGGCCGACCCGCCTTCGGCCCCACCAGACCGAGACGCGATGGCGGGAGCGGCCTTGCCGTGCTGGAGCCGCTCGGAGGGTCGCCCTTGAAGAAGGCGGCCTTGGCGACCTCCCCAATCCATTTTAGCCCAGATATATGGAAGTTCGAGGGGGATCTCATTTTTTATCCAAGGATGGCTAGGCGGGGCCTCCAAAGAATCCCAAGATATATGCCACGTCATCAGATGAAATGCCATGGCTTGATAAGACATGACATTGGTTCGGGATCAATCATCAGTTATTTTAAATCAACAGGTTCATATACGAGAGGATCGTTGCTAGTAATATAAAATGAAAAAGAGTTGGCTGAGGGATTATGCTGCCCAGGGAGGGCCTTCTGGCGAAAGGATGTGTGGTGGTCTCTATATGATGCGAATCCTGAACTCAGAGTTCGACCTGGCCCGGCTTATGCCCTCCGACGAGGAGCTGGTCGTGGCCTTCGTCCCCACAAACCGAGACATATATAGAATGCTCCAGGCCTGCCACAAGCTCAAGACCATTTACATCCATCCTGAAACCTTCAAGGAGTTGCCCTGCGTGGGCCAGACCCTCCTTTACATGCAGAAGGTAGAACTGGTGGTCGACGGCGACGTCCCAAAGAACCCGTCCCTCCGGGAGGATTCCGCCGGAGAGAA
This sequence comes from Methanosarcinales archaeon Methan_01, assembly GCA_001602645.1. Taxonomy (GTDB): domain Archaea; phylum Halobacteriota; class Methanosarcinia; order Methanotrichales; family Methanotrichaceae; genus Methanocrinis. The sequence continues at coordinate 34,092 of LUYE01000028.1, read as the reverse complement.
TCAGGAGACTACCCCGCCCCGGCCAGCCAGCCTCGTCATGGTGAGCCGCTGACCCCGGCGGAGCCACCTCCGCCGGAGCAGCATTTGATCTTGACTGGTTTAAATCGAGAAGCTCCAGGCTTTGGCCTCAGATGTCGGTCCCTCGTCTTCTGAGGAAGTCTATGCCGTGCTTGGACACGATCCGGCTCTGTCTAGAGTCTTCCTTTCCCAGGATCTGAGGAGACGAGACCCCGGTGACCACCAGCATCGTCCTGATGCCGTTCTCGAGGCTCGGGTCGATCTGGGCCCCCCATATTATCCTGGCCTCCGGATTGATCCTCTCGTAGACCTCCTCTACCACCGTCTCGGCATCGGAGATCGTCATATTCGTTCCTCCCACCACGTTGACCAGGGCCGAGGTAGCCCCTGAGATGTCCACGTCCAGGAGGGGGCTTCTTAGGGCCTTTATCACCGAGTCCTTGCTCTTCATCTCCCCCTGGGCCTCTCCGAGGCCGATCATGGCCACGCCCCCGTTGGACATGATGGTCCTGACGTCGGCAAAGTCCAGATTTATCAGGCCTGGCCTGGTGATCAGCTCGGTGATCCCCTTGACCGAACGCATCAGCACCTCATCCGCCACCTTGAAGGCGGCCTGAAGGGGCAGATCGGGAACGACCTCCAGGAGCCGGTCGTTGGGTACGACGATGACGGTGTCCGAGACCTCGCGGAGCCGTTTCAGCCCCACGTCGGCGTTCGCCATCCTTATCGCCCCCTCCGCCGCGAAGGGGAGGGTCACCACCGAGATGGTGAGGGCTCCCATCTCCCTCGCCACCTCCGCCACCACCGGAGCCGCCCCGGTGCCGGTCCCACCTCCAAGGCCGCAGGTGATGAAGACCATGTCCGCCCCCTCTATGGCTGCCCTGATCTCGTCGATGCTCTCCCTGGCCGCCTCCTCCCCGATGGATGGGAGGCTACCCGCCCCCAGACCCCGGGTCGTCCTCCGCCCGATCAGAAGGCGCCGGTCTGCGTTTATGTGGAGAAGGTGCTGAGCATCGGTGTTCATGGCGAAGAGCTCGGCACCCTCGATCCCGGTCTCGGCGAGCCGCTCGATGGTGTTGGACCCACCCCCGCCGCAGCCGATTACCCGAATAACCGTTGTGAGCTGCTCCAGAACCGCCACCAGGTCGTCATCGTTCTCCATGGCCCTCGACCGAACTCTCTCATCTTCGAGATCGTCGTCGTTCTCCATGGCCCCCGGCGGAGCTGTACGGCCCTCGAGCTCAGCTCTGTTCAGAGCCTCATCTATAATCGACTTCAAGTCCATCACCTGGGCTTCTTCATCCTTGATTTAGATGCGTATTGGTATATGGATTTTTTCATAGTAAGCTCGAAATAGCTCTCGAAAGCGTCAGATCCGATCCTCTCGTTATTAATTTGCGATATCCTGCAGAAGACAAATCGAAAAAAGTTCTTGGGATGGTGCCTTTCGCCACCATCTCAGGGATAGCCTTCGGGGCGTTACCTCTACTCTGATCCAGCCGGGGCCGCCGCCATCCGGTGGGCCGGGTCCGAATCCGTACCATCCCCTTCAGCGTCATCAGGACCTCCTTCGGCACTCGTTTACAGCGCTGAAGATCGCTCCGAACCCCAGGCTGATGGATGCCAGCTCTATCAAGGATCCGGCGTAGGGGATGAGGAAGAGGAGGCTGAGAACCAGGTAACCGATGACGAAGGCGGGAAGATCGCCCAGGGTCTGGTTGGCTGCCGAGGAGATCCACTTCCCCAGGGCGAAGGAGACGAAGAGGTTTGCGAGGAGGAGAGCAGCGACGAAGAGCGCCAATAGGAGGAGAGCCAGAGGAAGGCCCGCCACCGTGAGGGCGGATACGGTCGCCAGGACCATCGTGGCCACGATAAGCCCCAGGCCGAGGAGGGCGGTCATCAGCGGAGATCTCCTGACCTCCCGATCTACGGCGGAGACGGACCCTGGAAATAGCCTCAGGAGGACCAGGCCTACTAAAAAGAACCCAAGAATCACCAGGATGCTGAAGGTCGATATCAAGGCCCCAGACCTCTCTGCGCCCCCGTCCGCCTCCACCTTTTGGAAGCTCACATCTCCAGCGGTCCCCGCGTTCACGAAGTTTCCGGCGCTGACCCATAGGGTCCCCGTCACGTTCCCGGCGTTGTAGACGTCGCCGCCGGACAAGGCCGCATCCCTCCCGATCTCAGAGGAGGAGAGGATCCTGACCTGGCCGCCGGCCATCACCACGTTCCTTTCGACCCTCCCTCGGAGGTTGATCGTCCCCCCCAGAGCCACGATCTTTCCGCCAACGTCGGAGTTTATGTCCACTTCGCCCCCGAAGACGATCAGATCCTCCTCGATCGGGGCGTCAACTCTCACGATCCCGCCGACGATAACGGCGCTATCTACCGGAGAGTTGACGTTCACAGAGTTCCCCCCGGCGAATAGGTCGTCTTCCACCGGAGAGTCGATGGAGATCAGATCGTCAGCGACGAAATGCAGAGCCAGTGCCTCCGGAGCCGACGCGACGATCGACGTCAGGAGGAGAAGATTCAGCCATCTCATTTGGACCATCATCCTTTGATAGATTTTATAGAATAAGTAAATTATGTTTCGAAAGTACAGGGAGTGCCAGAACGGTCCGGACCGAATGGGATTAAAGGGAAAAAATAAATAAAAATAATTCTGACGATGGGCGATCCCAGGAGGTTCAGGAACGCCCCGTCACGGCGTGACCTCATAGGTGACTAGGACCCGAGATCTGACCTCCATCATCCCCGGTTCGGCAGATACGGCCGTCTCGCGGGGAGCGTAGGACTCATCCCAGAAGAGGTCGAAGAGGTCCATCATGCCGATCCCCAGAGGATCGCGGAAGGAACGGAACTCCCGGACGGAGGGGCTCGACCTCTCGAAGATCTCCAGCCGCTCTCCGAGTTTAAGGCCCGCGGCGGTGGCTAGAGCTTCGGCATCCTCCTTGGCATCCTGGACCGCCTTCTCTCGGGCTTCTGTAGCAGCCGCCCCCCGCTCAACCAGGGCATACCCGGATATGTAGGCATCAGCGCCTTCCTCCCCAGCGACCTCAAAGCTCCTGTTTATCAGGGCTTCGTCGCTGGCGTCGAACCTGATAGTCACCTCCTCTTTGACCAGGGTCACCCCCTCCTCCGCGACGATCACGCAGGTCGAGTTGTTGCAGACCCTGCTCGCAGTCCTGATCGTCGAGACGCTCCTGCCGCGGCCGCCCTGGAAGGCGCCTTCATCGACTCCTGCGTCGATGAGAGCTTCTATAGTCCGGTTCATGGCCTCGGCGCTCTTCAGCGATGCCTCGGTGACATTCTCATCCTCGGCCGTGAAGCTGATCGATACGTACACGACGTCCGCCGGGACGAGAGCCATCCCCTCGCCGACGACGGTCAGCGTCGGGGCCTCCTCAGCTCCGCCCAGAAGGGCGAGAGCATATAGACTGAATAAAATTGCCATAGCCTTCATGGCATTCCCCCGGTCCTGAGATGGAGCGGGAAGATATTAAAGTAAACGGTCGGATCCGAAGAAGCTTCGAAGGCCGGTGGGCCGAAAGTGGGAGAGACGGGACTGGTGATGATGAGCTGGCGGCCCTAGGGGCAGCCGATCCATTCCCCGCTCCCGGGGGAGGAGCTGTTCGATCCTAGCTTGATCGTCATATCGATGGAGAAGATCCCCACGATGTCGGTGACCCTCCGGCCATATTCGGCGGGGCGGCCGGTGCCGCCGGCCTGGAGGCCTCCGGAGGCCCATCCCAGGTGGGCGCCGCTGAGGCCAGCATAGGCGCCCACGACGCCAGGGCTGAGGGGGGCGGACCCGCCCCGATCTGAAGATCCTTCTCCTGCCTGGGGGGCTCCGAGGGTCGCGTTGAGGCCATGGTTCTCCATGCCCATTCCGGCCGCCGTCAGGTTCTCCCCAGCGCCTGGAGAGTCTAGGCCGAACTCGACCCCCGGCGACCAGTCGATGACGACAGCCCCATCCTCGATCCGGAAGAGACCTGCCGCCGTCCCACCCTCGTCGACGGCAGAAGCCGGGCAGGCGCCGATGGATAAGAGAATACATGAGGCGAGATACAGCCCCCTGGACCTCGACGATGCCGAAATCAAGAGAAATCCCCCAGCTTCAGAGGGCACGCCGAGGATAAAGCCTTTGCCGCTGACCGAGATCTCAAATCATGGATGATCCATTAAAGACCCATCCCGGAGCGGGCTTCCCTCAAGATGGGGCTCCATCGCGATGGCCCTGCTTCGCCTCTTCGATCAGGTTCCTGTAGGCCAAGTCCGTCAGCTCCCTCACCTCCACCCCCATCTCTTTTGCCACCAGGAGGGCGACCGCCTCCAGGTTCACAAGCCCCATCAGGGAGTCCTGCCTCTCGTTGACCATCGAGATCACCTCCCTTCTCCCCATCCCCGTGGAGGTGACGATCAGGCGGACGGCCTTCTCGAAGAGGTCCTCCTCCTTTTGGGGGCTGAAGCCGAGGGGGACCTCGGCCTGGCCTTCTTCGAAGGCGGAGTGGACGTAATCCCCCTCGATCCGGACGAGACCCTCGTCCGCCGCCTCCTGGAGGAGGGCTCTCACCTTCTCAGGTGGGCCCCACTTCAGGTCCAGAGATATGGCGAATACGAAGTCGCTTATCTTCAGGGTCTTCTTGTCCCGCTTCTTGAAGGGGGTCGCCACCAGGTACGCCCGATCTCGATCCAATGGCCTCACCGCCCCTCAGGGGTCAACCACTTCATGCCCCCTCCACTCCACACCGCCGGAAATAGATGTCGATCAGCGATGTTGAGCCAAAAGATTCGAGGGGAAAAGGGTCGAGGCGGGGTTGAAATCCGCCTCCTTCAACCTATGAGTTTCGCTGGCATCTTCCTCCTCGGGAAGATGGAGACCTTCTGGAGGTCACCAGACATAGACCCATATGGGGTTGCTCCATCCCGAGCGGCTCCCCCAAACGGCGATCTGGTGCCAGCCTTTGTAATCCGCACCGAACCAGGCGTGCCGGTAGCCTGGGTACCAGTACCCCCAGTACTGCCACGCCTCGTATCCGTTGGGGTACCTCTCGTAGGACCAGATCACCTGATACTGATCATTTCTTATTATGGTGTTCGTCTGCTGGCCGAACCAGAGAGCTGCGGGACCGTAGGTCCACCTTCCGCTGTAGTAGATCCACTGCTGGAGTCCGCCGCTGTATCTCCGGAAAGCCTCGGTCCCGCCGTAGTAGCTCCGGAAAACCTCCGGCCCTCCAGAAGCCACGGGCGAGCCGGGCCCCCCTGGAGCCAGAAGGCTCGAGCCGCCCGGAAGGCTGCTCACCTCATGCTCCGAGAGAGATAGGCCATCAGAGAGGTAAGATATCGGAGACCCCGTCGAGGCGGAGGGCGTGCTCTCCGGCTGGTAGCCTCCGGGCCTGGTGGCCGTCGGCTCGCCATCCGAGTAATCCCCCGTCGGCCAGGTGGTGGGCTCCGTCGTCGTATAAGGCTCCCGCCACTCATATGGCCAGCTGTATCCCGTCAAAAACGACCAGCTATCGTCCCAGGAACCCGACCAGCCGCCCATCTCAGACCACGGATCGTAGTCCGAATGCGGCATCGAATATCCCGGCTGTGCTGAAGAGATCGCCGCCATCGAGACGAGGGCGGCCAAGGCGATGACAAATCCCATCTGTTTATTCAATTATCCCACCTCACTTTCAGCCCATGGGCTCTGTGGACGGCCCACTTCCAAAGGAGGTGACCCCCTCTCCATAAGCTCACCTAGCCCATAAGTGGTTATACAATATTAGTATTATGGGCCCACCATTTATAACTTGTCGTGATGCCATCTCCAGATGGAAGCCGCTCAGGGATCTAAAATTAGCGAGCCTGACCTACTTCACCGAGGATGGAGGGAGTTCTCGGAAGATTCCGGTATTGACGACCTTTTAGGCCAGAATTTGGCCGCAAAGCTTATTCATCCATAGTTCTTCTAAATAACCTGCGCATATAATTGATTTATATCCGAAAACGGAGATGATCCAAGCAGTCCCTCCGAAGGCGCGAATAAGACCTGAGAGTTCTCACCGGCGTTCCCAGCCCGGCAAACCGCCGGGACGGATCAGCAGATGGCGCCGATCAGGACTATAATCCAGTCTCTCTGGAAGGGGGGCGGAAGATGCCCCGCCCTCAGCCGATGAGACGAAGGCGATAACCATGAGCCGCGATCAACCGAGTGTGGTGCCCAGATGAAGCTGATAAGCCTGCTCGCCATCCCGTTGCTGCTGGTCGCCGTTTCTGCGGCAGAGCTGACAGCAGATATAGACCGATTCGAAGTGGAACTCCATCCCGGTGAGCTGACCGAACGAACCCTAACCCTGACGAACTCTGGCGACGAGCCGATCTTCGGGATCGCCACCATCCCCGTAGCCGGAAAGGCGAAGGAGCTGGTCACGATGGAGATCTCGGAGTTTGAGGTCTTGGGACCTGAGGAAGATGTGGAGGTCGATATAAACTTCTCGACGCCCCCGGAGATCAGCCCTGGAACCTATCCCGGATTCGTCTACTTCTTCGATGAAGTATCTTCTCTGCCGCTCCGGGTGGAGTTTGAGGTGGAGGTCATCGCCCAGGAGAGCTATGGGGTCAGCCTCAGCATCGACGATTCGAGATCGTCCACCGCGACCGCAGATCCGGATGAGCCCGCAGAGTTTGAGATCTACGTCAGAAACGCGGGCCGCTTCAAGGACGTCATATCCATCGATACGCCACGCCTCCCTCCCCTATGGACGGCGACCCTCTTCGACGGGACCGAGGCGATGGAGATGCCTTACAACCTCACCCTCTCCTCGGGGGTGAGCCGGGTCCTCGGCCTGGAGATCGTGGGCGAGAGGGCTGGAGAGCTCCGAGCGATCGAGATCGAAGCGACCTCCCTCAGCGACACCTCGAAGAACGCCACGGTGACGGCGGAGATCGAAGTGAACCAGGAGATCCGCCAGTATGAGGCGATCATCGACCTGCCGACAGTGATGGTGACCAACAGAACTCACGCCGGATCGATAAGGATAAAGCTGAACGTCGACGAGAGGATATCGATCCAGGTGGTGGCGCCTCAGGAGGTTCTGGTGATGCCCCAAAGCCAGGTCATATCGGTCGGGGAGGGGCGGTCCGGGATCGGCGAGTTCACGCTTTTGGCCACCAAGCCTGGAAAGTACAGGGTCGAGTTTATCCTCCACGACTCTTACCAGATCCCCCTGCCGGCGGAGGGGGCGGAGGTTCTGGTGGTGGACTCGGTCCGGTTCGCCATCGTCACCGGTGACGGCCTCCTATATCGGGCCCTAGCCCTTTCCTACGCCGAGGGGGTGGCGAACGAAACGGTACCCGTCATCACCCTGAGGGGCGGCGAGCTCTCTGAAGAGGACATCCAGATGCTGGAAGAGCTGCCCCTGGCCAAGGTGATAATCCTGGGCGACGAGGCGGTCGTCTCCGCCGAGGTCGAAGAGCGGATCCTGGATATGATGCCTGCAGAGAGGATGGCGGGATCCGATATCTGCGAGACGTCGTGGCTCTTCGCCTCTGCCTTCTGGCCCGAGGGTGCAGAAGCGGTGGTCATCGCCGGAACCGACGAGCTGGAGGCCTTTGCCGCCTACGAAGAGGCGAAGAAGATCAAAGCTCCGCTGGTGATCTGCGGCTCTCCCCTCTCGGAGGAGAGCGCGTCGGCCCTAGGCGAGATGATGGGATCCGGCCTCTCCAGGGCCCTGATCTGGGGGGGCGGAGTAGATCCTGCGGCGGCGGAATCGCTGAGAGAGGCGGGCCTGACCATCGAGGAGGTGGGATGAATGAGAGGCTTTTTGACGATCGTGGCGTTGTTTGCGATCCTCGCGATCGCCGCCGACGGCCAGATGGATAGGGGGACGAAATCGGATTCCCTGGAGGAGATCATCCTGGTGGGGGCTGACGACTGGCGAGCAGCGGTCGCCTCGACGCCTCTTGCCATCTGGTCGGAGGATGCCGGTATAGAGAGGAGGCCCCTCCTCATAATGCCGAGAGAGATCCGGGCAGAAGAGAGGCTCGGATGGATCGATCAGGCGGACCTGGAGCGGTACGGCCCCACCTCCACCCTCCACGCCATGGCGGCGGCAAACGTCTCGGCCCTGGTGATCGACGCCGAGGGGGACCTCGCCAAGAGCCTGGTGAAGGCTGCTCAGAAGGAGGGGATCAAAGCCTACGTCACCGCCACCCTGGAGGTTCCCGATGACTCCAAATCTGGAGCTTCCGAGGAGGAAGTCCTGGCGGCGGCGGATAAAGGAGCCGCCTTAAGCCTTTTGCAGGGGATGCTCGCGGAGGACGGGGAGACGAAATCCGCCAACAGATCCGGTCCTGTCCCGGATCTGTACCGGGAGCTCTACCCCGACTCGGCCCAGATCGCCGTCCTCTCCGAGGGGGTCGTCGTCTCCGAGAGGCTCTGTCCCGTGGACCCCGATGCGAGAGATCTCCTCTACGACCGTGTCGAAGAGGTGATCGACGATTACCAGGCCGACGGAGTCGTCCTCTACAACTTCGGGTTTCTTGACGAGAATCACTGCTTCTGCGACGTATGCAAAGAGGAGTTCTACAACGATACGGGAGTAGACCTCTCCAGGGCGGGGTCCAGCAGCTACAACCGCCAGCTCTGGAGCCGGTGGAAGGAGGAGCAGCTGTTGGAGATCATCGATGAGGTCGGGAGGATGGCCCGGGAGCTGGGCCCCGCAAAGCTCGGCGTGGCCCTCGGCGACCCCTTCGATCGGAGCGAGGGGTATAACCTCGCGGAGATATCGGACCGGGCCGACTTCGTGGTGGTGAGCCCCGTCGAGCCGGCGGATATGAGAGTGGTTTCGTCGATGGCAGGGGCTCCCGTCTTCGTCAGGCTCAGCGACGACTACATCGAGTACACCATATCCACCCAGAACGTAGAGGGGACCGTCGGCCGGATCGAAGATCTGGCGGAGGAGGGGGCCTCGGGGATGGTCTTCGAGTACGACGTCGTCTACACCCCCCTCTGGTCGGAGCTCCAGCCTCCGTCCTCCTCGGTCCAGTGGCTTATGGAGAGGCTCGATGGACGGACCCTGGCGATAGGGGACGTCTTCTGGGGCTCCGACGCGGTGATCGAGTACAACGACAGCTTCGAGATGGCCTCGAAGGTCGCCTCGAAGTGGGATAAGTCGCCAGGGGCGGTCCTGGTCGGTGACAACTACAGCGCCGGGCTCACAGCAGCATCCATCGCATCCTACCTCAACTGGCCGATCCTCTTCGTCGGTGAAGATCTGACGAACACCACGGAGGAGGACCTGGCCCGCCTCGGGTCGAGACAGGTGATAACATCAGGCCCCATCTCCGACGGCGTCAGGTCCCGGCTCGCCGAGCTGAACCTCACGATCCTGGAGGGGAACAGGGAGCTATTGATCCGGGAGATGAAGGCCAGAGGAGACGAAGTGGAGTCGGTGGTCCTCACCAACTCTCGCGACATCTCCCTCCTCAGCCCGAAGCCCAAGTCGGATCTTACGAGGACGAACGTCGGCGAAGACCTCGTCCTGGAGGTGGAGATGAACCCCGCTGAGATACCCTCCGACCGGGAGGGAGAGATCGTACGCCTGAAGATCACCCTCAAGAACAGCGGCAAGGAGGATCTGAAGGACGTCACCTTCACCGACCTGATCCTCCCGGGGAGGATGGTGGCCTGGTGGAGCTCCCCGTCGGGGAAGGTCGACCTCACAGACCCATCGACGGGGCTTGCGCCGACCCCCGACAGCGCCTTCTTCAGCGGGACGAGGCTGAACTGGACGATCGACAGCCTCGCGCCCCGGGAGTTCGCCACGCTTAACCTGGAGATCATGATCCTCCACGCCCTTGACGCCGGATGGACCCAGCCCCTGGATGGGGGCATCTCCGTGAATTACAGTGACGATGACGAGGAGACGGAAGACGCGGGAACCAGGAGGTTCGACGAGGGACCCTTCATCAACATAACCCTTCCAGAAAGGACGTCGCCTGGATGGGCCATCGTATCCTGGGAGGTGACGAGGCAGCCTGCCAGGGTCGTTCTCAACTACTACAACCCCGATGGCAAGGCCGCCAGCCAGGTCTTCACCGACTCCCGCCCCGGGAAGGTCTCGAACGCCACCGTCCTCCTCGGAAGGCCGGGGACCTGGACCTTCAACCTCGAGGCCTGGACGAGCTCTGAGACGATAGATCACCGAACAAAGAACTTCACCGTCACCGTCGCCACGTCTGCCAGCCCCATAAACGTCACCGCCTTCAGCCACACCAAGATCCCGAAGCTATCCCTCCTATCTGCCCAGATGGCCGGGGCGAGGAGGGGGGTCGTCTTCGACGCGGCGACAGACCCCCAGAACCTCAATCCATCGGCGGTGGAGGCGGACCTCCGGGCCCTGGTGGAGGACCAGGGGATATCGCCCAAGTACCTGATGGTGGTGGGCGGCCCCGGGTCACTCCCCGTCATATCGACGGGAGGAAGACAGTCGTCGGGGGTCTTTGAGTACGATATATGCCGCGAGTACGGGATCGAGCTCGACGACGACGGCTACCAGGACGTGGCGACCGGAAGGATCATCGGCCTCAGCGTCTACGACGCCTCCCAGACGGTCGCCCGGACCTTCGCCTACGAAAGGATCGGAGGCGAATGGCGCAACTCCGCCCTGGTGATATCCTCGCCCGCCGATTACCCCACGACATGGCCCCAGTCGCCGATACCCCTCCGGATTGGAGAGTACCTGAGGGCAGCGGGGCTGAACGCCGAGAACCTCCGGTGGGAGGAGGCGACCTACCAGAGGGTCTCATCGAAGATGAACAGCGGCCAGAACATCGTCTACTTCGACTATCATGGGGTCGACTGGGGCTGGCAGCTCTCCATCTGGGCCCTCATGGACCAGATCCTGGACGAGGAGCAGGTCAAGCAGATGACCCTCGCCCCCCAGACTACCACCACATCGGCCTGTCTCACCACCAAGCTGAAGGGGCAGGTCTTCGCCTACAGGGACGGGATCGACATATATATCCCGACGAGGCTGGAGGACTCCATGGCCCTGGCCTTCCTGAGGGCGGGGGCCGCGAACTACGCTGGGCCAAGCGCCAACTCCTGGATCTTCGTATCCGACGACTACGCTGGAAGGATGCATCAGGCCCTCGTCTTCGAGAACGCCACCATCGGCGAGGCGATGATGGCTGCCAACAACCTCTACGTATCGAAGATCCTGGCCACCGAGGGGATCGATCTCGAAAAGATCGACGAATATCAGCCCTGGTACATCTCCATCGAGGATATGCTCAACCAGACGACGAGCATATACGCCCTCTTTGGAGATCCCGCCTTCAGGCCGACGATCCCGAAGACTCCGGACCTTCCCTACGAGATCGAGACCTCCGAAGTCACCGATTCGAACGAATCGAACGAGGTCTCGGTATCGATCAAGCCTACGTCGGAGTGGTCCAGCGACTGGATCTACTGGATTCTAGAGGACTCGTCCGACGGGTATCTCAGCCTGAACGCCCCTCCAGCCCTCATCGGCGAGGTGAAGATCGCCAGAGACGCCGAGGAGATCGTGGTGAAGGAGAGGGGACGGGCGGTCTGGCACGGCGAGGAGCTGATAGGATCGGAGAAGCGGGTGATCTGGCCGGTTCTGAGCCCCACCCTGGGAGAGGCGAGGAACTACACCGTCGAGTACCGGGTCGTCCCTGGTGAGGTCCAGGTCGTCAACGTCTCGGTGGGCTGGACCCCCTTCTCCCTCCACCTGAAGCCGAAAGATTCCTCCATCTCCAAGATCCTAGATCGAAAGAGCTACCGGGGGATATTCGTCCTCTCAGGAGACGGCTGGAACTACACCATCAAGGACGACCACGCCGCCAACGTCACCGACCTAGAGCCTGGAAGGGGGTACATAATAGACGGCCTGGAGAGCTTCTCCCTGGAGATAGCCGGGAAGCCTGTGGACCTCCCCTACATGGTGGAGCTGAAAGAGGGGTGGAACCTGGTGGGAACCCCCACCAACGAGACGGTCGTTATGGCGAACGTCACCGTGAGGGCGAACCACAAGAGGTATGCCTACTCCGAGGCGGTCGAGGAGGGGATAGTCTCCGCATTCCTCTGGCACTACAGGGACGGAAAATGGGTCCACGTCGAGAGGAGCGAGCCATTGATTCCGGGCGAGGCCTACATGATGGAGGCTTCGATGGATTGCAAGCTCCAGTTCAGCTGAAAAGGTCTGATGGGGACGAAAATACGTCGCCATGACCCGGATAGGGTCATGGCCTTTCCCTAATGAAGAGTTATATCCCAGCTCTATTCAGCCGCCGCATCATCTGCCCCTGCAATTGTTCCCTTCCTCGTCCCTGGTGCAGACCCGGAGATATCCCGCATCCTCATCGACGTATCCGTTGCAGGTCACCTTGCAGGTGTAGTAACCCGCGTCCTCCGGAGAGACGTTTCTTATGATGTAAATGCTGCTAGTCTCTCCAGGAATGGGGGTTCCATCCTCGGAGGTGATCCCCTTGAACCACTGGTAGACGGGTTCGTAGCATCCCGATACGAGGGCCCGCAGGGTGGCGGTACGTCCCTCACATTTGACCTCGTTGGGGACGATGACGGCAAGGTTCTCGAAGACCCGATACTTGACCTCATTGCTCTTGGTCGTGGCCATAGTATCCTGGTTTTTGACCTCGTACCAGACGGTGTAGTCGCCCACGGAGTCGGCAGAGAACCAGACCCTATAAGCCCTATTCGCCTTCACCTGCCATTCGGGAACGTAGGTCTGTTCTGTGCCGTCGGGCTTCAACTCGTGGATCGTCAACTTCCCATCCATCCCCGGAATTATCAGCTCCTTCGCGAACCTCCCCTTTTGAATGACGAGCTTTGTGGTCCGGACGTTGGTGCTGTAAGGGAATACTATCCAGAGGGCGTTCTCATCGGGGCCCGGCATTCCGGGATGGTCGATGGTGTCGCCCCATCCGAACTCCTCCCCCTCATACTCCGCAGCGTCGCTGTAGAAGCTATCATCGATGACCCAGTCGTCGACGGGGTAGACATCCGACCCCTCCAACGCCGCCCCTTCGATGACCTCATCGGCATTCTTCGCCGCCGAAGAGGTGGGCTGATCCGCCTTTACGCTCCCGACGGCCCAATCGCCGCCGAGATCGAAGCCTTCTCCCCATAGGGGCCAGTTATCTCCCAAAGACGTGCCGCTCCCCCCGTCTCCACCGAGGGAGGGAGAGACCGAGAACAGGCCGATGACCAGGACGGCCATCAATAGTCTAATCGCCTTCATGCTAACAATCTCCCTGAAGGAGATATTACCACCTACTGATATAAAAGATTTATTTTGAAAAAGATCCCCGGGTTGTTGTGGAGGTGGCGGATGCGAGCGGGCTAAAATATGCGGGCCTCCGATGGAGCCGATCGATCAACCTTCATCCGAGGGCAGTTCCGATCGGATCCTCTCATCCAGGCGGGCTCTCAGAAGGTCGATGATCCGATCGACCTCCTCGGTCCGGGGGAGAACCTCCCGGGCCCGATCGAGGTAGCCCCTCTCCCTCACCGCCAGGAGGGCGGGCCAATAGTTCAGGTCGAAGATCCAGCTCGCCTGGAGGAGCTTGAAGTCGTTGAGCCGCTTGACATCGGAGAGCTTCACGATCTTGCCCGCCGATAGATCCCTGAGGACCTCCTCGCTGATCCCGGCCTCGTCGGGGAGGTCGAGCTCGAGGGCAAGATTTCGATATCCCACCACCTCGCGCCGCCGATAGTAGTCGAGGAGGATGGCCCAGATGTCCAATTTATCGGCGTCTCGGAGGAGCCTGGAGAAGAAGAGGCAACGCTCCGATTCGTCCTCCGGAAGGCTGGCCCGGTTGTGATAGGAGATCGCCTTGAGGATCAGCTCCCGCTCTTCGGGATCGAGGGCGTCCAGGACCCCGCTATCGATGAGAACCTCGACGGATAGGGCGGCGTGGTCGCAGGATCGCCGGTCTGAGAAGGTTCCGTAGGTCGCGTACTGCGGGAACCGTCCGAGGTCGTGAAGTAGGGCCATCGCTTCGGCGAGGCGGATCTCTTCGCCGTCGAGGCCGAGGGACTCCCCCATATCGCGGATCTCCTGGCGGACGCGGGCGGTGTGCTCCTCCTTCAGGAGTATGTTCTCGTCTTTTTCGGGATCGCCGGCCTTGAAGGCCCGAATGTAATCGGAGAACCAGCAATAGAGCTCTTTGACGGCGCCTTCGTCCATCTTTGGTCCACCAGAGATATCCTCACTCCTCGAAGGGGACGATGTAGACGCCGTCCTTGCGCTTCTGCCCCTTCACCAGCTCGCAGTGGCGAAGGATCGCGAACTGGTTCTCTAGCTCCTCGGGCGGTAGGCTGAACCTTTCAGCGATCTCGTCCCTCGTGGCACCACCCTTGGATACGATGAAGTCGTAGATCTCCTTCTGGACGTCGGTCAGCCCCTCGGCGCCGACGAGCCCGGCCTTCTCCCTCAGGATCTTCTTCGACCGGACGGCCCAGGGGTCACAGGCCTTGATCCTCGAGTGGGCGCTGATGTAGCAGTCCTCGCATATCCGGCTTCCGCCCTCCTCGATCAGTTCTTCGGCCGGGAATTCGCGCCCGCACCGTTCGCAGTCTGCGACGAGTTCGTCCTTATCCGTCATTTTGATCCGCTTCCTTCGATCTTCCTACATCAGCCACGCCCTTCAACAGCGCCTCGTACCTTTCCCTGATCCTCTCGATGATGTCCATCTCGTAGGGCTGGTGGGTCGGAACCTGGATCTCGGCCTCCACGCCTTTGTAATCGGGAGCGGCAGGGATCCCTTTCTCGTCCGTCGAGATGCCCAGGTCCAGGGAGATCTCCTCGATCATCGGCGAGAGCGGCTTGATCGGCTGGGCTCCTATCGCCCTCTCCCTGTAACCGGCGAGGACGGCATCGACCTCCTCGAGGAGGGATGCGGCCTTTGCAGGATCGGCTGATCCAGCCATCTCGGCGATCAGCCGTATGCTCTCCTTCAGCTGGGTGAAGGTTCTGACGCCAGCCTCGATCAGCTCCCCAGAATAGTGCTCCCTTGCCCTCTCCGCATAGCCCGGCGCGATGACCAGAAGGTCGAGGCCCTTCATCGCCTGGATGTCGTTTTTGTTGGGTTGGTAGGGGTTGACGACGTCGTACTCGAGGCCCATCCTCTCGGCGAGGCTCCTGTACATGGGGGTGACCCCAAGCCGCCGTCCCTCCATAGCCCTCCTGACGAAGTCGGGGTCGTCGAAGTCGAGGCCGAAGTACTCGGCGAAGCTCTTGGTGGTGGTGATGATCTTGGTCCTGCCGTCCTTCTCGGCCCGGATCAGCCCCCGCTCCAGGAGCTCCCGGACGTGGCCGTAGCTCTTGTTGCCCCTCACCCTCGCAAGCTCACTCTGGGGGATCGGCTGGTGACGGGCGATGACGGCCAGGGTCCGCAGAAGCGGGGGATCCAGCTCCTGGGGGCCGACCTTGCTCACCCGATCGGCGACGGTGGAGCGGACCTGCATGACGTACCGCCCCTCAAACTCCCTGACCTCGAGTCCGCCCGCCCTCTCGGAGTACTCCCGGACGAGCTCGTCGGCGAAGCGCCTTGCGACCCTTATGGGCAGGTCCGTCAGCTCGGCGATCTCCGCCGCCGTGAGGGGCCTTCCGGCTGCAAAGAGGGCGGCCTCCACTACCGCCTCCTCCCCGTTCCCCGCCCCTTCCACCCCCTCCTCAGAAGCCTCCCCCGCCAAGATCTATCCCCCTCAAGCCACCGGCTCTCCAGGCCCGCCGGGGTGCCTCATGATGTAAAGCTCGCTGAAGAGGGCGTCCTGCTCGATCCAAATCTCCCTCCTCCCCGCCATGAAGAGGAGGGAGACGTAGCTCAATACGTCCCTCTCAGGTAGATCCGAGAAGGAGATCCTATCAGCATCCTCGAGCATCTCAAAGATCGCTGGCCGGAGGCCCCGGATCCGGTCCTCGATCCCCTCATCGTGGGCCCGCTCCATCGCCTCCTCCACCGTCGGCTCGGGCCTCTCCCTCACCCTCGCGACCTTCCTATCGGCGACGGTCTCCGCCCTCCTCAGCTCGGATATCAGCTCCTCGAGGGTGACGGGCCTCCTAGCCCTCCTCCTTATGGGAGGGGTCGGGAGGCCTTCGGTCAGCCGCCTCTTGAAGACGGGGGGCTCTTCTACCTCATCGAACTCCTCCTCCGGCATCTCGTCCCCCTCCATCGAGTCGGACTTCATCCTCAGGAGGATGCTGGCGTAGAGGAGGGTCCTGCCGAGGGCGGGAAGGTCTCGATCCCCCAGGGCCTCGATCCTCTCCAAAAACTTCTCCGTCACCTCGGAGAGGTCCACGTCCCACGGGTCGATCTCCCCCCGCCTCGCGAGGTCCAGCAGGACCATGATCGGGTCGGGCTCGATCCCGTAGGCCTCGACGACCTCCAGGGCTTCTACGGTGCTCAGTTCAAACACACCCCCGTGACGGTCGATATGTTGTTCTCCTGCATCGTCACCCCCACGACGTACTTCGCCTCCTGGATCATCGGCTTTCGCAAGGAGACGACGATGAACTGGGCGGCCTTGGCGATGCCCTTGATCAGCTTCGCCACCCTCTCGACGTTCGCCCCATCCAGGAACATGTCGATCTCGTCCAGGGCGTAGAAGGGGGCGGGCCGGAACCTCTGGATCGCGAAGATGAAGGAGAGGGCGGTGAGGCTCTTCTCCCCCCCGGACATCGCCTCCAGCCGGTGGAAGGCCTTCCGGGCTGGCCTCGCCCGGATCGTCATCCCGCCGCTGAGGGGGTCCTCCTCGCTCTCCAGGACCAGCTCCCCCTCGCCATCGGAGAGGCGGTTGAAGGTATCCCTGAAGTTATCGTTGATCCCGTCGAAGGCGGCCATGAAGGCCTCCCTCTTCATCTCCTCGTACCGGTCGAGCTTCGCGAGGAGGTCTTCCCTCTCCCGCTGGAGGGTCTCTCGCCGGTCCCGGAGGGTCTCTCGCCGGTCGAAGACCCGGTCGTACTCCTCGATGGCGAGCATGTTCACCGGCTCCAGCTCCTCCATCGACTTCTCCAGGGCGTTGATCTTTCTGATTATAGTCTGGCTCTTGGGTGGCTCCTCGGAGGCGTCGATCCCGAAGCTCTCGATCTCGGCCCGCAGGCCGTCGGCCGTCGACCTCATCTCCAGGGCGGCGCCCTCCGCCGCGGCGGACCGGGCCCGGATCCGCTCGAGCTCCCGGTCGGCGGAGTCGACCTCCCTCCCCTTGGCCATCACCTCGTCGAGGAGCCGGCTCCTCGTCCCCTTCAGGTCGGTCAGCTCCTCCTCGATCTCCCTCTCCCTCCGGCCGAGGTCGGCGAGGGCAACCTTCGCCGAGGCGATCCGATCGGCTGCGGCGCCCTTCTTCTCCAGGGCCATCCTCTTCTTCTCCTCCCGGGCATCCCGCCGCCCCGAGAGCTCCTCCTTTCGGGCGGAGAGGCTCTCCTCCCGGAGGCGGTGGCTGGTGATCTCAGCCTCGATCTCCGAGGCCTTCCGGGAGAGGGACCGGACTTCGGCCTCCAGGCCGTCGGCGAGGGCCGATAGCTCCGGGATCTCCGACCCTTCCAGGTCCCTCTCCAGGGACCTCGCCCGCTCCTCCAACCCCCTCGCCTCGGCCTCCTTCCCCCCGATATCCCGCTCCAGGAGGTCGAGCCCCTCCATCACCCCGGCGGCGTCCGCCTCCAGCTCCGCCAGCCTCCTCTCCCGGTCCTGGACGAGCCTCTCGAGCCGGACCCTCTGGCCGTCGATCTCCTCGATCCGGACCTCGATCCGCGAGACCTCCCGGCCCAGCTCCTCCACCCCTCTCCGGACCGAGGAGACCTCGCCCTCGACCCGGTCGAGCCGCTCGATCAGGGCATCCCTCTCGGCCTGGGCTGCCAGGACCTTCCTCTTCGCCTCCTCCAGCCTCTGCCGCTCGTCGGCGGCGAACTTGAGCCGCGACTTGAAGGTGCCCCCAGTCATGGCCCCCCCCTTCTCCACCAGGTCGCCGTCCAGGGTCACCATCCGATATCGGCCCATGAGCCTGCGGGCCGTCTCCAGGTCGTCTACGACCAGGGTGTCTCTGAAGACGTGCCAGAAGGCGGGGAGGAATCGGGGGTCGAAGGCGACGAGGTTGATGGCGTAGTCGACGATCCCCGGCTCCTTCGGAGCCGCCGGTGGGGTGCCCGATGCCATCTTGTTGAGGGGGAGGAAGGTGGCGCGCCCCGCCTTCGACCTCTTGAGGCTCTCGATCGCCCGGGCCGCATCCCCGTCGGTCTCGGCGACGATGCTCTGGAGCCTCGCCCCCGCCGCCACCTCCAGGGCGGTGGCGTAACCCTCGCTGACGTTTCCGAGCTCTGCGATCGTCCCGAAGAGGCCAGCAAGTTCTCCACGACTGATGGCGGATCGGATCGCCTCCACCGCCCTGCTGTAGCCAGAACCCTCCCCCGCGGACCGGAGGCTCGCCTCGGCCCGGGCCCGCTCCATCTGAAGCCGCTGGAGGTTCTCATCGACCCGCGCCATCTCTCGCCTTATCGATATCCGCGCGGAGTCGAGGTCGTCCCTCTCCTCCTCGAAGATCGATATCCTCTCCTCCAGCTCATCCCGCTCCCGGCCGATCCGGCCCCTCTCCCGGTCGAGCCCCGCCATCGCCTCCCTCGCCTCGGAGATCTCGATCGCCGCCTCCTCCCGCTCGATGGAACGCCTCCTGGCGGCGTCTAGGTGGCGGTCTCTCTCCCTCATCAGGTCCGCCACCCTCGACTTGGCCTCCTCCACCTCCTTCTTGGCGATGGCGAGCCGGTCCCTCACCTCCGCATACCGGGCGTCGGCCCGGGCTATCTTCTCTCTATACGAAGCCAGGGTCTCCTCCCGTTCTTGGATCTCGGCGAGGATGCTCGCCTTCCGGATGGAAGCGTCCCGGACCCGCGAGGCGAGCTCCTCCGCCTCCCGGCCGAGGCGGTCGGCCTCGAGGTAGGCGGACCTCTGCTCCGCCTCCAGCTCGGCGATCTCGCCGTCGGACCTCTCGATCCGCCCCTCGTCCGCCTCGATCTGTCCCTTCACCTCCACCATCCGCCGCTTTACCTCGATCTGCTCGTCCTCGCCCTTGAAGGTGATCTCGGCGTTCAGCCCCTTCAGCTCCCCCTCCAAGGAAGATAGCTCCGCCCTGCAACGGTCCCGCCGACCGGTGAGCTCCGCCTCCTCCGATCGGAGGTCGAGGACCTCAGCCTCGAGGTCGGAGAGCTCCGATTCCGCCTCCTTCAGCTTCGCCAGAAGGAGGAACGCCTCCATCCGCCGCTTCTCCTCCCTCTGGGCCTGGTAGGCGAGGGCCCGGTCCCTCTCCTCGGCGAGCCTCGATAGCTGGGACTCGACCTCCTCGAGGATGACGTCTCCCCGGTCGATCCTCTCCCTCACCACCTCCAGCTCCTCCAGGGCCTTCTTCTTCTTCTCATCGAACTCGGCAACGCCCGCGATCTCGTCGACGATCCTCCTCCTCTCCAGGGAGGACATCTCTATGATCCTGGTGACGTCCCCCTGCATCACCACGTTGTACCCCTCGGGGGTGATCCCGGCTCGGGAGAGATGATCGTGGATCTCCGCCTGGGTGCAGGGGTTGCCGTTAAAATAGTAGATGCTCTGGTACTTGTTCTTGGTCAGCCTGACCTTCCTCGATATCTCGACGACGTCCACGTCGACGGGGACGCCTCTCTCGGAGTTGTCGAACTTGACGGTCACCTGGGCGAAGTCGGGGTTTTTCCCGTTGTCCCCCCGGTAAATGAGGTCAGGAAGCCTCTCGGCCCTCATCGCCCTGCTGGACGATAGGGATAGGGCGAAGAGAAGAGCGTCGACGACGTTGGACTTGCCACTGCCGTTGGGCCCGGTGACGGCGATGAAGTCGTTTTTGAGGGGTATCACCGCCCTCCTGCCGAAGGACTTGAAGTTTACGAGCTCTATCTCCTTGATGTGCAACCTCGACCACCTTTGCTACTCCAACCCGGTCCGGGAGATCTCATCAACCTTCCGGCCGCCCAATCTCGGAGCCGGTATGGCCCCGAAGACCCCCTGGTCGATCTATCTCCGGAGACGTTGTATCTTCTCATTAAAATACCTATTCAATGGTTTATATTTTGGTTTCCCCTATCTTTGACTGCAAAGAGATGGATTGATTAATTAACGAGGACCAACGACCAACCATTCGGGGCTGGTTCGTTGCTGGAGTTTTTGACCTTCGCCGTCTCTCTCGTCGCCCTCTACAGCGGGGCTAGGGCGATCACCGATAGCGCCGTCCACTTCGCCAAGGTCCTGGGGATCTCCGAGTTCGTCATCGGAGCGACGGTCGTCGCCTTCGGCACCGCCCTTCCGGAGTTTTCGACGTCCATCGTCGCGATGGTCGCCGACGGCGGCACCCCCGAGATCGCCGCCGGAAACGTCCTCGGATCGATCCTGGCCAACACCGGCCTCGCCCTCGGCGCGGCAGCGGCCCTCTACGGGATATACATCGACAGAAAGATCCTGGAGACGGACCTATCCTTCCTCCTGGCCTCGATGCTGGCGATTTACGTCGTCTTCCTCGACTACAGAATAACCTGGATCGAGGGGGTCGTTCTCATCGCCGTCTACTTCGCCTTCATCCACCACGAGATCTCCGAGCACCGGAAGGGGGAGGCGAAGGGGAGCGAGAAGCTCGATCCCAGGCGCCTGGGCATCTTCTTCGGCGGGGTCCTCATCCTGTCCGTCGGCGCAAACTACATGATCGAGGCGATCCAGTCGATCTCCTCGACCCTGGGGATCTCCGAGGGGGTGGTGGCGGTGATCCTCCTCGCCATCGGAACCTCCCTCCCCGAGATCAGCACCGCCATCGTCGCCGCCAAGAATGGCCGGGGAGACATCGCCATGGGAGACATCATGGGCGCCAACGCCTTCAACGCCCTGATCATCCTCGGAGCCTCCTCCCTGGTGGGGGACGTGGCCGCGGGAGAGGCCTTCGTCTCCGTCACCCTCCCCGTGGTGGTGCTGATCAGCCTCCTTCTGGGGTTCATGATCCTGGGCAACAGGATCACCAGGTTTGAGGGGAGCCTGCTCGTCGCGATATACCTCCTGGAGGTCATCGCGATCCTGACGATCCTGTAAATAAGGGACAGCGGGACGATCTGATCTGAGGACGGTTTGATCCCGGGGCGATCTGAGAACGGGATGGGAGAAGAGATCCCCGGCCGCCGCCCTCTAGCTCGAGACGATCTTCTGGATCAGGGCCGTGATCCCGGGCTTTCCTTCCCGGGGAGGCTCGGCGGGCAGGCAGGTGGGCCCCATCGGGAAGGAGCCGAAGATCTCTTTATTGAACCGGTCGGCGATCTCGTCGAAGATCCTCTTGTAGGCGACGCAGTGAGGGTCGACGCCCAATAGCTCCCCGCCGGAAGGCGCTATGGCGTTGTAGGGGCATCCTCCCCGGCAGTACCTGAGATGTCGGCATCCTTTGCACTCTTTGTCCACCCGCTCTTTGAAATCCTGCATCCTCCTTCCCGCATCGGACCCCGCGAGGTCTGCCTGGGTCGGCCGGTCTCGGACGTGGCCCATCACCCACTCCGGCATCCCGACAAACCGGTAGCATGGGTAGATGCTGCCGTCGGGGCCCACGGCGAAGGTGTCTTCCATGCAGTCGACGTAGGTGCAGACCGTCCCCCGGCCGGTGAAGACGCATCTAGCGAGGTCGTTGATGTTCCTTACCTCGATCTCGTCCATATTCTCCAGGTACTTGTCGAGGAGGTAGACGAGGAGCTCGCCGTACTTCTCGGGATCGAGGGCCCACTTATTGGGGTCGTCGCTCTTCAACGATGGGAGGGCGGGATGGAGCTTGAGGGTGAGGCCGTTCTCTAAAAAGAAGTTGAAGATATCCTCCTTGAAGTCGATCGAGCGCGAGGTGAAGGTGCAGATGAACTGGACGGAGAGGCCGTGGGCCTTTGCGACCGCGTAGCCTGCCATCGTCTTATCGAAGTATCCTTTCGATCTCTGGAGGTCGTTGAGGTCCCTCGGACCGTCGAGGCTTGAGCCGATGGGGATCTGGTACTCGGCGAGGACGGAGGCCAGCTCCGGGGTCATCTTCCAGAGGTTCGTCTGGAGGGCGAAGGCGATCTTCCGAGGCCGGAGGCCCTGGGTGATCGAGGCCAGTGCCTCGCGATAGAAGTCGGCGCCCGCGAGGAGCGGCTCGCCGCCGTGGAAGGTGAAGGTGACGGGGTCGTCCCGGAAATCTTTCAGCCATTCGACGATCTCTTTTACGGTGTCGATCGTCATTATGGGGGACCGTTCATCGGAGGACCAGCAGTAGCTGCAGCTGGATGGACAACCCAAAGTGGGGATGATCATCACGTGAAAAGGCCTTTTCTGAGCCACGCTCTTTTTGGTATTCTTCAAGGTACTAATAGTTTTCCGGCTCTCGATTTTTTCCCAGACCTCGCCTTGACGAAATGATCGGCAGCCTCAAATCGAGGCCGATCTGGCCCTGCCGCCGGCAATCCTTCGGGGGTGCCACGCTGGAGACCGGGAGAGATCGCGGACGGGCTTGAAAAGATGAGCGGAGCCGTTCAGGAACAGAGCCCGAGGTCGTCTTCGGCAGAGGCGGGCTCGCAGGCCAGGTCGGCTCCGCTCCCAAGGCGCTCGAAATCCCAGCTAGGGAGGCTCCATCCGCCGCAGTCCTCGCGCCCCCCTTCTGCCTCGTCGAGCTCTCCGGCCTTCGCTCCCGAGATCTCGTCGGAAGGCCACGATAGCCAGCCGATCTCCAGGGAGCTGAAGTTGGCGGCGCAGATCTCCTCGTCGCCCTCGCCTGCGCAGACGAAGACGCGGTTCGTCAGCTCCGGACCGGGGCAGCCGGTGACGTCCAGCTCTATCTCTATCTCGGCGACATCTCCGATGGCCAGGTGGGTGAGGGTCCAGTTGCAGCTTTCGGCCGTCATCTCCGTCGGCCTCAGGGAGGATCTGAGGTAGCCGGCACCCTTCGGGAAGAGGTCCTGGACACGGATCGGCCCCAGGGCCCGGTTGCCGTCGTTCTCGATCCCGATGGCGTAGGCGGCGATCTTCCTCGTCTTCGTCTCCCCCGGAAGATGAGGCTCATCGCTCCCCCAGGGGAGCGTCTCCTCCTCGATCCCCTCCAAGCCCTTGGTCACGTTCAGGTGGGGCCGGTCGTACCTCGAAGCTCCGGATATCAGGATCCGCCTCGCGATCGAGTAGTCGCCCTCGTAGATCTCGTCGAAGTCGATGGTGGGCACCAGCCGAGATTTCGCCGATGAGTTCGTGGATGCATTCTCTGATTCGTTCGTCGATGTATTATCCAATCCGGCCGGCGAGGCTCCGTAGAAGATCGTCCTGTACCTCGCCCGGCCCGAAAAGTTCGCCTCCGTCTCCATCTCATTCAGGCCCCGAGCCACCGTCTCCTTATCAAGTTCAGTGATGCTCGAATACTCCTCAGCGATGAGGCTCGTGCCGGGGGTCGCAGAGCTGATCCCCTCTTTCCACTTTCCGGAGGCGTTGGCCGACGCGCCATCGGTGAGCCTCAGGCCCGTCGGCGAGTATTTGAGGCGGATATCCTTTGCGATGTAGTTGGTGTAGGTCCTGACCAGCTCCTCGGATGAGTAGCTGCCTGTGCCCGACTCATAGCTCCTCTGGGCATCGCCGATCCTTTTATCGACGACGACAATCCCCAGTCCTTCTGCCGACTTGTTCGAGGCGGCGGCGGAGCCGTACTCGTCGACCCGCTCGATGATCCGGAAGCTTCCCGCGTAATCCTCCCGGGACTCGAAGATGGGGGTCGCCTTGAAGGTGGAGGTGTTGGTGGGCATCTTCAAGAAGCCGATCTGAGCCGTCCCGTCGAACTCGGCGCTGATCGCCATCTCCGACTCGTTCTCATTTAAGAAGAACTCCGACTCCCGGTCGAGGGTGGTGGCATATCGATAAGACTCGGCCATGGAAGCTCCGGTGACGCGGTTTTTGGCCGAAGCCTCCCCGGTCCACCGGGAGGAGTAGGTGACGGTCCTGTTTCTGGGCAGTGTCAGGGTGGTGGCCCCGTAGGTCGCGGCCATATCCTTCTCCAGGGAGATGAGGTCGTTCTCCGTCTCCATCTTCACCAGATCGTCGCTCTCGTAGGCGCCGGAGCCGTGCTCCCGGGTGGACAATTCGGTCCCCGCCCTCCCCACGGCCACGGTCTCGCAGTCCGAGATGGTCTCGTACTTATTGCT
Source organism: Methanosarcinales archaeon Methan_01 (assembly GCA_001602645.1). Taxonomy (GTDB): domain Archaea; phylum Halobacteriota; class Methanosarcinia; order Methanotrichales; family Methanotrichaceae; genus Methanocrinis. The sequence continues at coordinate 9,859 of LUYE01000028.1, read as the reverse complement.
CGTCCCGTTGAGGTAGGTGACGTAGATGCAGTTAGTGAGGGGGAAGGGGTCGAGGGAGGTGGTGTAATGGTTGGCGGCGTTGACGAAACCCTCTCCGGTGACGCCGCTCTCCGAGGAGAACTCGAAGTCCTGCCTCTCGGGGACCTTCACCACGAGGGTGATCTTCTCACACTTATCATCAATCGTACCCAAGGTCCAAGCGATCTTGCGGAAGCGCTCTCCATCGCTGTAATCGCGGGCTGGAGGGGGATCGGCGGAGACGAACTCCACTTCATGGCTGAAGATGTCCTCGGCGACAACTTCGTATGCGGGCGCTCCCGGCTCATTCGTCCCGTATTTGTTGCAGATCTCAATGATGTAAGTGACGCTCTCGCCCCGCGCGACGGTCTTGTTGAGGGCCGTCTTCGTTACGTCTATGGGATCGATCCCGAAGGGGACGGAGATGGTGCCCACTGCGGTGACGATCGTGCCGCTATAGGTGCCGGTGGCGGTGGCGGTGTTCACCAGGGGGCCGGGATAGTCGCTCTCCTGAACTGTATAACTTTTGGTGCCGGTGGCGGATCCTCCGAATCCCAGGGACGTCGTACTCAGTGTTACTGGTCCGAGCCTGTTATCGACCAGCGTAATGCCAGTTATGGTGGTGCCAAAGGCGACGTTGGTGACGGTGTAGGTGTAGGTGATCACCTTACCCACCGACACGCTCTCAGCATCGCAGGAGATCGACACCATCAAAAACTCCTCGTCATATCCCAGCGAGTAGTGCCTATCTTGGCCGTAACCATCACCCTCGGCGCTGGTCCAGTCCAGGGTTCTGGTAGTTGGCGAAGGGGAGCCCTGTTGATTATCGAATATCGAGTATCTGAGCCTTACCTTATTATCGTCCTTCCATGTTGTATCAATCTTGTCGAAAGACCACGTTAGAACAGGGACGGCAGTATCATCTGCGATTCCCAATGGATTCCCCAATGGATCCGTTGGACCAGAAAAAATTATTATCGAATTAGGTTTATATCTGTTAGTTTGAGGTACGACGTCGGTTATCACCACGTCAAAGGCGTCTGAATGGCTCTCTAAGGTGTGGTAGACCGAAAGCTCATAATCGATCTGATTGCCGGTTTTGCCTATGCGCCTCTTTTCGATCTTGAGATCCGGCTCCACTATCTCCGTCGGCTGCGATCGCCCCGTCTTGGCTCCCGGCCCGCCGTCGTAGGTATACGATACGGTGCCGGGGGGGAGCTGGACTCCGTCCTGGTTTCCTGCCACATCAGCGACGATGCCGTCGAACTGGATCTCTATGTCCTGGTTCCCGGTGTTGTAGACGCTCTCGATGGTCCAGGTTACGGTGACGGGGGCGGACCCGTCGTTGGGCGTGCTCACCACCTCTTGATGCGATGAAATCGGAGCACCGCTCGCGCTGAAGCTGCCAATCTTGTAGATCACCCCCGCGGGGAGGTTGTAGGTGACTACGACGTTGTGGACCGGGCTTTGCTGCGGAAGATCGACGTCCACGACGTAGAGGCCCGCCGACGCGCCGGGGATGGCGACGAGGGCCAAAAACAGGATGACGGCCGCTCGCCGGGCGTTCCCGCCGCCCATCGTCATGGAAGACCTCCGGATAAGGCGACTTCATCTTCGTCCAGGGCTCTGCCGTCCTCCGAGGTCACCCTCGCCTCCAGGAAGGCTCCTTTGGAGAGATCCCCCGCCCCATCGAGGCGGATCTCAAAGAGCCGCGACGCGGTGGGGATTATGGAGGCCTCCTCCAGAGGGGCCTCGCCCGCCGCCAGGATCTTCCCTCCTTCGTCTCTGAGGACGGCCCCAGCCCGAAGCCGATAGTGGTGGTTTCCGGTGTTCTTGAAGGTCAATGACGCCACCAAACCTCCCGAGGGCCCCTCCTCGACCTCGAGGGCTGTGATCTCGCCGGCCTCCACCAGCTCCGTCCCAGAGATCGTCAGATAGATCGGGACGTATACGGTGAAGGCGATGCCGAGGGGTCCATCGCCGACGGGAAGGGTTCTGATCTCGACGAGGGCGTATCTTCCGCCAGCCCCGACATCTGAAGGGATCTCGCCCTCCAAGAGAAGGCCCTCGGAGGAGCCGGGCTCGATATGGAACCTCTCCGGAGATGCCCTCAGAAATTCGCGGGCGGAATGGGGGCAGGCGTCGTCCTCGGGCTCAAGCCTAAATGGTCCGCCGTCCAGGGCCTGGCCGAACCCCACCACCTCGGCAGCCAGCTCCAGGGGTGAACCTTCCTCCGCGACCGTCACCACCATCTGGTGGCGGATCTCTTCCCCTGGAAGAGCTTCGGCCTTTAATATGGCCCCCGATACCCCGAACCCGGCGGAGTCAGCGCCGAGGGCCGAGGATAAGAGGACGGCGACGCCAAGGGCGCGCGCCAGAAGGTTGAGCTTCAACCCCATAATTCGATCCTCTCCCCTAGCCCGTAAGAGACCCCGCGAAGGTCACCACCAGCCGATAGGAGGAGCCGCTCTCAAGCCCCAGATCGTTCCAGCCCACCAGCTGCTTGAACTCTATCCTCACATCTCGGCCTCCCTCGGGGGTCGCAACCCCTGAGATGATCTCCTGGCCGACGGGGGAGAGGGTGACCTCATCTCCGCCCTCCGACGAAGCTGAGATGACCAGGGGGCTATTGAGCTTCACCCCGGTATCGTAAGTCCCTGTGCCGTCGTCGTACTTCGTCAATCGCCCGGAGGTCCGCAGATCAGCATCTTTGGCCGTTGCCCTCCAAGGTGCGGACGCATCGACCTTCAGCGTTCCAGATCGGAGGTTGACGACCCCTGGGGCGAGGGTCCATCCCTCTACGTCAGCCGGAGCAGTGATGCGGATAAAATCCGGCTCCTCGTCCCAGACGGTGGCGCTTCCGCAGAGCTGCCCCGGAGCCTGGCCGCCCGAAGGGGAGGTGGCGAGGAGGAGAGCCAAAAGAAAGAGGATCCCCAGAGCCGATGAGGTGATCGAGCTTTTTTGGTTCATAGGTCCGCCTCAGCTTGGTTCGTCCCCGTCATAGAAAGCTCTTCAAATCCGATCGAGGCCCACCGGCCGGACCACCGCCCCGATCCCGCACCCATCGAGATCCCACAGGAGGAGGGGACGCCCCCCCTGGGCGTCCCTGATACGAGGTTGTTTATCCCTCAGACCTCGACCGTCACCTCTTCGGCATCCAAGACCGTTCCGTCCCTCTTGCTCACGATCGCCTCGACGGTGTAGGTGCCAGAAGCGAGGTCCACCTCTTCGGCGAGCTCGAAGACGCAAGTACGTCCTTCCGACGGAAGCAGCGAGCTGGACCCCGAGGAATGAGAGACTTCGTCGACTACGTTCCCCTCGCCGTCCTTCAATACGACCTTTCCGTCGGTCTTGTAGTGGTAGTTTCCGGTGTTGTTAAACCTAAAAGTCGCCACCAGACCGCCATCATCTCCCTCGGATATATTCAGATCACGGATTTCTCCGGTCTCGATGATCTCGGAGCCCGTTATCGTCAGGAATACTGGAACTTGCACCTCTGGCGCAAACCCGACCATATCGCCCTCATCGACCGATGCGTGGATAGAGACAAAGGCATATCTTCCGCCATCGCCAACGTCCTCAGGAACCACCCCCTCCAGGACGAACAGTTGCGAGGCTCCCGGCTCTACGACCGCAACTTCTGGAGCGACCTTCAAGAACGGTGCCGCAGAGTAGGGATGCATCACGTCAGGCTCAATGCCCACCCTTTCGCCGTGTTCATCGTGGGTCATCCCATAAACGTGGGCATGAACCTCCTCGGTCACGTTGGCATCGGACGTGGCGGTCATATTATATGCGATCCGTTCTCCAGGCGATACCTCGGCGACGAAAGCGATGCCCTGAACTGTTATGCCCGAAGCGGGAGCGATCGCCAGGAGGGCCAATACGATAAAACATGCGGATATAGATGATCTCGATCTCATGCTCTTTTTCACCTCCGATTAGAATCTCAACTCACATTTTCAGAAGCTTTACAAGGAGACGGTCCCGATGAAGGTGACGGTCATGGAATAACTGGCAGCATAATCGTCGTATGTGACTTCCTGGCCGAAAGAGATCGCAGGTTGCTCATTTCCGGGGGAGTCCAATGTATATATCGTCTGCTCTGTTCCAGAGAGGCTCACCGTCGTCGTAGCCCCCACCTCGATCGGATTTTCTAGCTGGTAGTCGGCTGCCGCCGGGTCCGTGGAGCTCGTCATCTTGCCCGCCACCATCGGGGAGACAAAGCCCGTCCGAGCATCGCGAACCTTAAGATCGACAGAACCATCATAATTCGATCTGATGGTCGCTGTTGCAGTTCCAGGATACGTGTTATCTCCTACACTTATAGTCCAGTCGGTTATTCCTGCGGGAGCTATAACCGTTATATACGAAGGAAACTGGGATGAGATTACAGTCGAACCTTCTGTTTGCGCTGACCCGGTCCCCATCAGCATCACGGCCACAAGCCCCATCAGGCAGATGTCAAATCCTATTCGTCTCATAATTTCTCCCCAGTGATGTTGCTCTCTCTTCCTATATATACTCTCCACTGATCACGATAATGAGATGGGTTGGAGACTCTTGAACCCCACAAGGACGCCATCTCGGATCATCGCCGCAAGGGACGATCGATATTCCATAACGCCCTCGATCTGAGATGGGCTCTAATTCCGACCCATTCTAATTCAATATTGATTCCTTATCAGGAATCATTACTGTCTGTTGGTCAAGCATCTTATTATACTTTTCGACACCGCGATTTTTTGTATGGAAAATGCCAATAATCATATCACATCAAAACGTACCATCCCATATTCATCCCAACTATGATAATTTTAAATACTAATTTATCTTAGTCGCCGATCATCTCCCCGATTCATCCCCCGGATGAGACGGGGATGGAAGAAGCCATCTTCGGGAGGAGGGCGCCGAGATGAAAGTCGCCATCTCCGATCTGAAGAGCGGCGATTGAGCGAGCTGGCTTTGCGACGGTCCTGAAACGCTCTTTCACCCATGGGGGCGGCAGCATCATCTTCCTGATCACCACCTCGAAGACAGGCTGAGATCCGTCTCCGTTCCAGCTGGATCCTCTCAGACCCGCCCATTCCGCAAAGGCTTTACCCCTCCGGGCCGATCCAGGTCAGGAGAGTTTGAGGATGGAGATTCTGGCGGACGTCGGCGGAAGGCCGGGGATAGACTGCAGGGGCTTTTGCAGCTACTGCTACTTCAAGGGAGTAAAGCTGAAGGAGCTGAAGCCCTTCGGGTGCAAGAGGTGCCTACCTTTTCAGAAGGGGTGCGACTACTGCTCCCGGGCGATCGCCGAGGCTTACCCAGGCTTCAAGCCGATGGCGACGGTGGCGATGGAGGTGGCCGGAGCCGCCTTCGGGAGGAGGCCCGATAAGGTGACGATCAGCGGCGGCGGCGACCTCAGCTGTTACCCAGAGCTCCTCCCCCTGGCCCGGATGGTGGGGCAGGGTGGGGTTCCCATCCACCTCGGCTACACCAGCGGCAAGGGCTTCACGAAGGGCGACGAGGCCGACGACCTGATCGAGGCGGGGGTGAAGGAGGTCTCCTTCACCGTCTTCTCGACGGACCCGGCCCTTCGGAGAGAGCAGATGAACGACCGCCACCCCGAGGCCGCCCTCGCGAACCTCCGGCGGTTCGCCGAGGAGTGCGACGTCTACGCCGCCTCCGTTCTCATCCCGGGGGTCAACGACGGCCCCGAGCTCGACCGGACCTGCCGGGATCTGGAGGAGATGGGGGTCAAAAACCTGATCCTGATGAGGTTTGCAAACTCTCGGGAGCAGGGGCTGATCCTCGGAAACGAGCCGATCATCCCCGGGGTCGTCCCCCACACCGTCGAGGAGTTCCGGGATATCGTGACGGAGACGAACGATCGATACAGCTTCAGGGTGGCGGGAACCCCCCTCTGGGACCCCGTGACGAAGTCCCCCTTCGCCCTCGCCCACCACAAAGACCTGATAAGAAGGCTTCCCCAAGTCCGGAAGGGGGCGACCCTCATCACCAGCTCCGTCGCCCAACCACTTTTATCGGCGATCTTCGATGAGCTTTGCGACCTCGTCAACGTCGTCGCCGTAAAAAAGGAGATCGGCTGCCTCATCACCATCCAGGACCTCCTCGACCTCGACCTCTCGGGGCTGAAGGAGACGGTGATCCTCCCGGGGAGGACGATGGCCTTCGACCCCGAGATCAAACGGGTCCTCTCCAGGGACGGGGTCAAGAGGCTCGTCCGGCGCGGCCCCGACAGGCTGACCGTCGACGGCGAGATGTCCATCAGCATGACCCCCGAAGAGGTCTTGGAGGTGGAGGTGGAGGCCTTCGCCGAGCTGATCGATGAGATCAACGCCCTGGGAGTCTGAGACGGATATGAAGATACCATGGGGATGGAGATTCAGATGAAGACGACGATCGTATCCCCCAAGGTCTACACCTACGGCTCCCTCGTCCTCGGCGGCGTCCTCAGGGATCGGGGCCACGCCGCCTCGATCACCAGGGACCTATCATCCGACGGGGATCTGACCCTCCTCAGCCTCTTCTCCACCTCCCAGCTCCTCGACCCCGGGATCCGGGATTTTGCGAGAAGATCTCCGAGGATATACGTCGGCGGCCCCGTAGGCCTCGTCCCCGAGATCGTCCTCGGAGAGCTGGAGGTCGATGCGGTGGTCGTCGGCGAGGGGGAGGAAGTAGTCGGGGACCTCGTCGAGGGGGGGCCATCGGAGGAGATCCCCGGCCTCGCCTTCCGCCGGGACGGCGAGGTCGTCAAGACCGATCCGGTCCCGGTCTCCGATCTCGACCACGTCATGCCCCTCATCCCCGACGACCTGAAAAGCCAGAACGTCCGGGGCGCCAACGTCTACATCGAGACCCATCGGGGATGCCTTGGAGGCTGCACCTTCTGCCAGGTCCCCCGGTTCTTCGGCCGATCGATCCGGTCCCGGTCCCTCGAGAACATCCTCGCGGAGGTCAGAGAGATGAGGAGGAGGGGGGTCACCAGGGTAGCCGTCAGCGGCGGGACTGGGTCCCTATTCGGCTACGGCGGGGCCGTCAACAAGGAGGCCCTCATCGAGCTCCTCCGGTCCCTCGCCGAGATCCTGGGTCCGAAGAACCTCTCAGTCCCGGACATGAGGGTCGACTTCGTCGACGAGGAGATCCTGGAGGCTATCCGAAAGTACACCGTCGGCTGGGTCTTCTTCGGGATCGAGTCGGGAAGTCCCGGGATCCTCAGGGCGATGAAGAAGGGGACGACCCCCGAGAAGAACCTGGAGGCGGTGGAGCTCGCCCACCAGTCCGGGGTCAAGGTCGGGGGGAGCTTCATCGTCGGCTACCCCGGCGAGACGGAGGAGGACTACCAGGCGACCCTCGACTTCATGGAGGAGGCGATGCTCGAGGACGTCTTCGCCAGCGTCGCCGAGCCGATACCAGGAACGCCCCTCGCCAAGCTCGCCCTGGAATATCCGAAGGAGGATAACCCCCTCTACCGGGAGCACGCCGGCGATTATCGGGCCCTGAGGCTCTCGGAGGCCGAAGCCCGATGCTTCAACCTGATGCTCCACGGGATGAGCTGCAGGCCCGTCCCGAGGATCGTCGATGGCGGGATCTACTCCGCCCTCCTCGAGGAGGCGAGGGTCCAGGGGAGGGACGTGAGGAGGGTGATGGACCTTCTCGCGAAGTACCGAGGCAGGATCGTCTGATCCCCTTCACCCGCCATCTTCTCTGAAGGTCTCTTCTCCGAAGGTCTCGACGATCCAACGCTCCAGGCGGTCCCTCGCCGCCGAGAGGGCCCGCCTCCGCTCCTCCGGATCCTCCACCATCGAAGGGTCCTCCAGGGGCAAGAACGCCCTCCACCTCCCGCTGGGGAAGAGGGGGCAGGGCTCGGAATCGAAGTCGCGGATCTTGGCCACCACGTCGAAGGCCGTGCGCCAGAACTCCTTTGCGCTCTTCGACCTCTGCCGGGAGATGTCTATCCCCCTCTCGGCCATCGCCTCCACCGCCAGGGGGTCCATCTCCCGGGGGTTCACCCCGGCGCTCCGGACGATGTAACGGTCGGGGTAGAGGTGGCGGAGGAGCCCCTCGGCCATCTGTGACCGGGCGGAGTTATGGGCGGAGAGGAAGATGACCTTCACCTTTTTTGACATGCTACCATATTCGAGGTGCCTGAGATAAATTTGCCTACATATGAAGGCAAGCTCGATCATCCAGGGCCCTGGCGAGGGGCAATTTTGTGGCAGATCCCGTTGATCCGACGCAGATGGAAGGTGGGTCGAGGTGGCGCGGTGGAGATAAATAGCTTGAGGGGGGGTTGAGGTATGCGGCGGATTCCGCATAAATGAGCTCCAGATCCCCCTGGAGAGGAGATATCAAGATGGCCGTGGTGCCGATAGTCTCCGGAGACATAGATTCCCTGGTGATGTGCAAGATCCTCAACAACGAGAGGCAGGAGCAGCACCCCATCTTCATCGACTTCGGCCAGATATCCAGCGATGAGGAGTGGGAGGCCTGCAGGAGCGTCTTTGAGAGGTGCGACCTTCCGCCGCCTGAGAGGATAGACCTGAGCGGCTACTGCAGATCGATAGAGTCCGACGTCCGGGGAGAGTGCAAAGCGAGCTACATCAACGCCTTCCTCCCGGGGAGAAACCTCATGGCTCTGATGGCCGCCGCCTCCTACGCCTACCAGCGAGGGATAAAGATCGTGGCCATCGCCCTCCTATCGGATGAGAGCCGTCGGTTCCCGGACCAGACCGAGGAGTTCCTCGTAAACGCCAACTTCGCCATCAACTCCGCCTTCGGCGACTTCATCACCATCCTCACCCCCCTCATAAACTTCACAAAGGAGGACGTCCTCAACACCGCCAGATGGTACGGCCTCCCCATCGAGGAGACCTTCTGCTGCCACCCCGGTAGAAACGGAATCTGCAGGAGCTGCACCGCCCGAAAGGCCGTCGTCGACCCCCTGGGGAGGGAGTGAAGGGATGATTGAGATCGCCGATCCGGAATTTTCAGAGCCTAAATCGGCTATGGAGAGGCTGGAGGAGATGGCGCGGGGGGAGGTATTCAAGCCTCAGGCCCTCCTCCCCCGGAGGAGGGCCTTCCTCATCTTCCGGGCGGAAGACCTGGACCGGGTCCGGGAGTTCTGCAGCTTCGCCAAGGGGGTCGACCCCCGCCTCGACTTCATAGACTTCGCATTGAAGGTCCATTTCAAGAACGAGAACGCCGTCTACGTCCGACGCTGCATCACGAAAAGGATCGAGGCGTCATCGATCGTCTTCGTCCTGGTGGGCAAGACCTTCCAAGACTGCGAATGGGTCGACTGGGAGGTTCGAGAGAGCCTCCGGATGAAGAAGAATCTGGTGGCCCTGAGGCTGAACGACGAGCCGTCCCTGAAGGCTCCCAAAGTCCTGAGAGATCATAGGATCAAGCTTCTGCCTTCGGGGGAGGAGATCCGAGATCTGATCCGGAAGAACGCCTCGGATCGATAGCCAGGAAAACCCATCCCAGAGCATCTCATCTGGAGGATCTCAGTATCAACTCGCCATAATGAGGAGTTTTTTCCCGATATGACGAATATAGCCGGAATTTGAGGATAGAAGGATCGGCTGGAAAATAAAGAAAAAAGGGGTGTGCAGGCTCTCGCCTACACTGCGGGCATGACCAGAGATCTCTCGCCGGCCGCGCGGAACTCTCTCGCTCCACCCATTCCGTATCCCTTGCGGATGTCGTCCCAGGTGAAGATGAGGGCGGGGTTTGCGAAGCAGACCTTGATCAGGGGGTTGCACGCGTAGGCGTCGAAGCGGCCCGCGTGAGCGGCGCTGGAGATGCCTGCATACTCGCCCTGGTGGCC
>LUYE01000027.1 GCA_001602645.1 Methanosarcinales archaeon Methan_01 | reverse complement strand
ATATTATATTATTAGATTATATTTTTACCGGGGTGCTGCCATGAATCTAATACAGATCGAGTTTTAGATTTAATTATGATTCAATTAAGATCGATTCGATGTTATTAGACTTGTTGATGATGATTTTTATGTCCAATATTTCCAGTTAATTACGAAGAAATAGGCAAATGTTATTTTGAGAGGGTCGGCATAGTGTCAAGTTGAATGGGTACACATTTTATGGTATAGTAATATAATTTAAATATAGATATCTAAAACTGCTCCGGTGGAGCGATCTGGACTAACATAAAACACTTATACCATAACTATTAATAATGATCATTATTGATCGTGAAGAACTGCCGAGCAGGTGGTGTTAATTGTGGCTACCAATAAAAGAGGGCTGATCGTTGTACTAATTTATTTGCTGACAATTTCGGCAGCATTAGCAAAGGACGAAGCTACAACTACGGACGAAGGCTGGGTGAAAACCTTCGGCGGAGCCGGTGAAGATGTGGGAACTACAGTCCAAGAGACGAAGGATGGAGGCTATATAATCACAGGTAGCACAACATCTCACAAGGAGAACATAGCTTATTCATGGCTGATAAAGGCTTCCCGCATAGGTGAGATCTGGCTGATCAAAACGGATTCAGAGGGGAGCGTCGTTTGGGAGAGATCATTTGGCGGGCTGGGAAAGGATATAGGTTTTTCAGTGCAACAGGCCGAAGACGGAGGATATATCGTCGTGGGCGCAACAAAACCACATACGATTGGAGATTATGATATCTGGCTGATCAAGACGGATCCTGAGGGAAACCCCGAATGGGATAGAACCTTCGGCGGGAGGGGCAATGATTGGCCCAATATGATCCAGGAAACCTCCGATGGGGGTTACATCATCACAGGCGGCACGGAATCATACGGCTCTGGCATTAATAACGCCTTTTTGGTAAAGACCCCCCTAAATGCTAACCTCTGGCTGATCAAGACGGATTCGGAGGGAATTTCCGTCTGGGATAGAACCTTTGGAGGATCTGGTTTTGATGAAGGCGCATCCGTCCAGGAGACAAAAGATGGTGGTTACATCATTTCGGGCTACACAACATCCAATGGGGCGGGCGGTAGCGACATCTGGCTCATCAAGACGGATCCGGACGGTGAAAAGCTGTGGGATAGGATCTTCGGCGGACCCCGCGAAGACATCGGTTTCTCAGTCCAGGAGGCAAAGGATAGAGGTTATATCATCGCCGGAAGCACAGAATCGTATGGCAACGGCAGCAAAGACGTCTGGCTGATCAAGACAGATTCAAACGGAACCAAAGAATGGGACAAAACCTTTGGCGGACCCGGTTTTGATGAGGGCATAGCCGTTCAGGCGACGGAAGATGAAGGCTATATTGTAGCAGGTTACACAACGCATCACAATGAGGGCGCGGTACACTCCTGGCTGTTAAACACAGCTGACAAAAGCAGCGTCTGGCTGATCAAGACAGACTCTAAAGGAGATGCAGAATGGAACAGGACCTTTGGTGGAGAGGGCAACTACTGGGCCAATTCAGTCGATGAAATGGCCGATGGTGGTTACATCATCACGGGTGGTACAGATTCCACTGGAGACGGCAGTAGAGACGTCTTGCTGATAAAAACAAGTGAAGGATAGATAGCCCCTCGCCAAAAGCCACCATCCCAGTTCCGGTTCCCTTGAAGGTTTCAACTGAGGCGAGATAACGCGGACAGGCATCAGATATAACCCGATGGGAACCGAAACCACCCTTGCTTTTTTGACCGCCGAGGGCTGTCGACCTATCCTCTGAACTCCATCTGATGGGCTGACTTAAAATTTGGGCGGCATAAATCAGAGGATTCTTATTTCACCTAAAATGAGGGCGAAAGGGCCGAAAGAGGGGCCCTTTATCAACATTCAAGATCTGCTCCGTCCGTCAAGCTGATGTTGGGGCATATATCCTGATCGTCCTAATCTCCTGTGCTCCCAAAACGACCATGAGAAGGCCGAATATAGATTCAACCCCAAATCCGCCAGCGCTTAAATTTATAAGACCTGCGAAGAGCAAGGCCATTCCAAGGGGTATGAACATGCTCCGCTCCTGAATTCCCAGCGCTGTCGCCCCGAAGATCACCAGCACTATGCCCCATACTGGATCCAGAAATCCGGAGAGCAAGATGCCAAAGACGCCGATGGCCACTAGTACAGAGCCCCAAATCCTAAGATCCCTCTTCATTTCACCGACGGATTTATTCGGCACGGCAGACGGGAGCCACCTCGGACGCGTTGAATAGCCTTCGAGCCAAGTCGTACGGAATACTATTCCACCTATGAATACAAATAGGAGGCACCTGGAGACTTTAGTCCGCAAAAATTTATTGTTGGATTTCGATTTCTCCGTGTTGTGCATATCTTGCCACCTGCCCAGTTGTTGTTTAGTCTATCATTCTTAATAGTTAAGATTTGCGCCTTAATCGTGCCCGCTATCCTATCGACCTTTATTATACCACCAAAAACAAAGCCCCATCGAGGAAAGGGCCTCAAAGGCTGACGATGCAAGCGAAAAGGATCAGAGGAACGTTCCACCTGTGGAACGTTCCTTGTCTCTCATCAGCTAATGGGGGTGAGATCTAACCCTCGTTCTTGGATCTCACGATCAGAACCGGTCGCTCCGCGGTCCTCACGACATCAAAAGTGGTGCTTCCCACCATCAGCTGCTTAAGCCAACCCTTGCCATGGGAACTCATCACTATGAGAGATACATCCTCTCTTATCGCCAAGGACTTGATCTGCTCGCGAGGGCTCCCCACATCGACGTGAGTTCTCACTTTGAGGCCAGAGCTGGCGAGTTCCTCCTTGATCGCCTCGAGATGCTCCCTCGCCTCTGCAACGTAGCCCTCGATCTCATCCTGGGTCTCGCCATTGGAGACGACATACTCCAGAATCAATTCCCCTATGGCGTCCTTCAGATCCTTGATCGTAGAGAGAGACGACATAGAAGCCTCTGAAAAGTCCGTGGTGCAGAGCACCTTAGAGAAGATCATGGGGCAGAACTTTTCGTAGGTCGTCCCCTCAAGCCCCTCGAGCATCTTGTAGCGCATGATGAGGGTATCTTTGTCGCTGAAACGGACTACCCCGGTAGAGGCGCTTCCCAGAAGGACCCCAGAAATTCGGCCCTTCCCGCGAGCACCCATCACTATAAGAGAGACGTTCTCCTCGTCTGCTACCCTCTGAATGGTCCTTGAGACGTCAGCCTCGGTGATCACCTCAAGCCTCGTGGTGACCTTGAAGCCAAGCTTCTCAAGCCGCTCTTTTACGTCTCCCAGATCGATCTTTGCATCTTCAACCTCGGGTCCGCGAGTCCATCCCACCTTTGAAGGATGGGTAGCATCCACCACATGAAGGAGCACTATCTCCTTTACACCTGGAAGCTCTCCAATGCACTCCACGACTTTCTGCGCGTACTTTGAAAAGTCTGTTGGAACTAACACCTTTTCGAACATTATAATCATCCTCGCATCAGCTTATCCTCTGATATACGCTCCCAGGAATTCAAAGGTAGAATATCCACCCGAAGTAGACCAGCATCGCCACAAGGCCGATGGGAACTCCAGTGCGAGCCCACTCTTTGCTGGTGATGCCCAGCTTGTTTGCAGATATGATGTTGGGGATGTTGCCGGGGATGAGCATGCCGCCAGAGACGAGAAGACCCATAAGAATGGCCTTGATCTGACCAATCTCCATGCTTGGCCCGATCTCCGCTGCCGTCAGAGTCGCATTATCGAGCACTGCAGAGGACATGTTGACCCAATAGAGGATCATTGCTGGTATGTGAATCAGGTAGGTGTCGATGATGATCTTGAAGCCGCTCCCCAAGAGGAGGAGAGCCATCACGAAGAGGTAAACCTTTGCACCCCTCATCACGACATCTCTGAGGGTTTCACCACCTTTCGCAAAGACGTCTATCTCCCGTTCGGTGGTTTTTTTTCCCACGACGATCGTGCTCAGTACGCCGAAGGCCAGAATGCCCGGTATTATGTACATGCCTACCGTATCCAGCAGGAAGGTAAAACCGGCATGATATGGCGGACCCTGCAGCTTGGTGATGGCAATGGTCGAGAGGGGCTCGCCCACCGGGGTCAGTGCTGCTCCAATGCCGATGGAGAAACAGGCAACTATCGTGAGGTTGATCTTAGTCTTGCGGTCAATGGGCATGAGGCTCACCACCTCTACCAGCACCAGGGCAGCAATTATGGCAGTGATAAGGCTTGCTGCGAGCCCGAGGACCACCACAATAATAAAGACCAGTATCTTGAGAGGGATCTTATCCAAGAGGACGTCCATTATCCGCTTCGCATAAGATCTTCCGTAGTAGAATATCAGGCCGGCGACCAGCACCGCGGGAACTATGCCCTTTATGATCGGCTCCTCGATGGCCTCCATCACAAGCTCCATATGCCAGGCGTTGGCAATTGTGACCGCAGATACGCCCATAACAAAGAGGAACGCTTCCAGCTGCTCCTCAACTTTCTTTATGAAAAATGGGCATAGCAGTACCAGCAAGAATATGCCGAACAAACCCATGTCGACTGTGCTCACCATAAAATCTATCCTCCATGCTTTATTGTGCCTGTTGGCCCGCCATTCGCATGACGGCACCGCTTAAACATACAGATTTATGTGAGATTATAACGGTCATACCAACTTTACATCCTTTGCGACTCGGTTATTTTTTTAGGAGTTTGAGATCTCCTCTTCTTCGTGGTCGATTTGTCTGGCACAATATCCGAGACCCTTCTCGTCCACGAAGTCCAGCCTTGGAGCCACTTTGTGCGAAACACAATCGCAGCGCATAATAGGTACAGAAGGCATTTCCCTTTGGATCGTGATTTTTTCGTATTGGGCATATAAATCCTCCAACCAAACCCGCCCTGTTAAACTCCTGATATTAAGTCCTTTTGGGTCAATAAACGATTATAATGATTAATAATGATAAAAAACCGTTTTAATTGCTTTTGGGCTTGAAAAGACTAATATAACGATTTATAATGATAAAATATGATGTATAACGATTAATAGTGATATACATGGCAGTATAAAGTTTTTGCGAGACCGAAGGATCTATGACGATTTTAAATGAGGAAAATGATGCGGCAATGATTTATGATAACGTATGCTTCGAAAACAAAGGGATGAACTATATTATTGTGTCAAAAGGCCAATTCAAAAAAGCAAAACGACCTTTGATGCAAAAATTGCTTAAAATAAAACGCCTAATGCTCCGGGAGTGTCGAATAAAAATTGAAGTTAAATAAATAGTCGTATTAATATAGAGATGAAACGTAACGGGTGCCGCGCGACGATGAGCCGAAATTCGGGAGATTTCAGGGCGCTTTGCCGGCCCTCAACACCAGAACGGGCCTCTTGCCGCTCCTGGAGACCTCGTAGGCGAAGCTGCCTACGATAAGCTGCGTCACCCATCCCTTCCCGTGAGAGCTCATGGCCACCAGAGAGACGTTCTCCTCCTCGGCCGCCGCTACGATCTCCTCGACAGGGTTGCCGACGGCGACCCGAGCGGAGGCCTTGATTCCCGCCTTCTCGAATTCCGCCTTGATGGCGCTGAGCTTAATCGCAGCCTCCTTCATCTTGGCATCAATCTGCTCCCAGCTCTCGCCGCTGGTGACAACGTGAAATAACAGAGCTTCGCCGATTCCTTTTATCCCCTTGATGATGTTGATCGCCTCGTTTGAGGGCTCTGAGAAGTCCGTAGGGCAGAGGACCTTGGAGAATATCATGGAGCAATGCTCTTCGAGATGGCCCTCCCCTTCTTCCAGCATCTTGTAGCGCATCAGCAAGAGATGCTTGTCTCCATACAGGAGGGTGCTCTTCGCTACGCTTCCGAGGAGGATGTTCCGGACGAAACCCTTGCCTCGAGCCGCCATCACCACCAGATTTACCCTCTCCTCGTCGGATACCGCCTGGATCCTCCTGAAGATATCCCCCTCCAGCATGGGCTCTGCCCTCTGGATGACAAAAAGCCCCTGGGCCTCCAGAATCCTCGCCTGCTCTGCGAGCTTTTTCATCGATTCGTTGAGCTTGTCTTTGGGGTCCAAAACCCTCGCCAGAGGCTTTGAAGAACCGATGACGTGGAGGAGGACAACCTTTTTTGCTCCAGGCAATCCGCCGACGCACTCGAGAACCTTCTGCGAATACTTAGAGAAGTCTGTAGGAACTAAAACCGTTTCGAACATGCTTTTATACCGCCCTGCAATTCTCTGGATTTTCACTAATATTATCAAATCCGTTATATTTCAATCTACCGACCGTAAAAGAGATCCCGCCATGAGGAAATTTAAAATGAATAAAATTAAGGCAAAAAAAGCGCAGGATCACGATTGCAGCAACTATTCCCACCGTACCTTGATGAAAGCTACGAGATTGCAGCCCCCTTGAACACGGAGCCAAACGCCGCTTGCCGGTATATTTGATATATATTCCGACGGAATGAAAACGTGCGTTACAACCTCCTGGTATCCGCATCCAGGGGGGCGCCGAAGGCCAGGTCCTCCAGCTCCACCACCTTCTCCCAGGCGGACCTGCACCGGCACTCTAGGCCCTCGAAGGCCCCGGCGTCCTGGGTGAGGGCGTGCTCCCTTATCGCCTTCGCGAAGGCCTCATCGCACCTGCCGCAGTTGTGGGGGCCCCGCCTCGCCCCCGCGGCGACGGGATCGCATATTATCGGGGCTCCCGCCACGCCCCTCAGCACCTCCACGGCACTCCAGAGCCAGGGGGGGCGATAGTCCCCCAGCATCCACATCCTCTCCAGGGGGGTCCCCTTCTGAATGTTGCAGAGGTTGAGGGAGAGGACGTCGGAGAAGGGGATGGCGTCCCGGGCGGACCGGAGGGCGTCGGCGATCGCCGCCCCTTCGGATAGGAAGGGGGGCTTGAGGAGGAGGTAGGTCTTTACCGATCCTCCGGCGTCGTGGACGACCCTGGCCGCCGCCGCGAACTCCTCAAATGAGAAGCCCTTGGCGATGGAGCGGTCCCTCACCAGGTCGTTGGAGGTCTCAAGCCCCATGGCGAAATCCGTCCTGATCCGAGCCACCGACTCCTCCACCGCCTCGATAGCGACGTACTCCGGCCGAGACTCGACGACCAGCTTCTCCACCCCGGCCGCCGCCAGGCCGTCGAGGATCTGGACCCTCACCGGAGGAGGGACCTCCAGGGGGTCGAGGAAGCTACCGCTGGTGTAGATCTTGACGACCCTATCCTCAGAAGAGAGGTCTCTCGTGGCGGCCCGGAACTGGGCGATCAGATCTTCCTCGGTGGCGGGTCCGCCCTCGGAGGCGTAGCCGCAGACGGTGCAACGACGCCACCGGCACCCCCGGGTCCGCAGTATGATGGTCAGAGACCCCGCCGCCTCTCCATCCAGGAGGTCCTTCGACCTCCAGACAGCCACCGGCCTTTTCAGATCGGGCTTCGTCCTTCTCGCTCTCTCTATTCTTACACCACCGGATTACTGGATGAACCTCATGGCGCTGATGGCGGCGGAGGTCCCCGCTCCGACGGCCGTCGTCACCTGCATCCTCCCTCCGGTGACGTCTCCCGCCGCGAAGACCCCGGGGACGTTCGTCTCTTGAGTTAGCCGGTTGACCTTGACGAAGCCCCCCTCGGTGAGGGCGACGCCTAGATCGACGCCCAGATCGACGTTTGGAGAGACGCCCATCTCGACGAAGACGCCGTCCACCTGGAGGGTCCGGACCTTTCCCCGAGCCCTGAACTCGACGCCGGTGACGAAACCATCCCCCAGGATCCGGATCGGCTCGACCCCCGGGGTGGCGACGACGTTGGTGAGGTTCTTGATCCGCTCGAGGTAGACCGCCTCCGCCACCAGATCCTCCCGGACGTTGAGGAGGTGGACCTTCGTGCAGATCCCCGCGAGATACAGGACCGCCCGGGCCGCACCGTTGCCGTAGCCGATCACGGCGATGGTCCTGTTCCTAAATAGGGCGCCGTCGCAGTAGGCGCAATAGGAGACGCCCCTCGTCGCGTACTCCTCCTCCCCGGGGATCGAAAGCCTCCGGTGGCTTGCGCCCGTCGCCAAGATCAGGGTCTTGGACTGATACTCCCAGCTCTCGGTCTTCACCCTGAAGACCCCATTGAGGGAGACGACCTTGGAGACGACCTCCTCGTGGAGCTCCGCCCCATACTTCTTGGCCTGGGCCAGCATCCGCTCCGAGAGCTCGATCCCCTGGATCCCGTCGGGGAACCCCGGATAGTTCTCGTAGAGGCCGCCCATCGACTGCTGAGATCCGTAGACATTTCCGAGGATGAGGGTCTTCTTCCCGCCCCGAGCACAGTACATCCCGGCGGTAAGGCCGGCCGGCCCCGCCCCGATGATTATGACGTCGTACAAGAGAGGACACCACCAACGCAATAACGGGTCTGATTTGATGATAGATAAAATATGTGCAGCCAACAAGGGCAGCCGTCTATAGACGGCTTGGCTCAAGGCAGGATGAGGCCTCGAGCCAGCCATGGGGCCGGGGATGGGAGGCGTGAGAGGAGATCAATCCCGCCCATTTCAAGCGTAAGCTCTCTTCCGATGTAGGGAGGGGCGGAAGGGTATGGGGCTGGGGAAGATGATGCCCGGTCTGCCCGCAATGTTTTTACGCTGGAACGTTATGGGGTGTGTGGCGGCCAAGACCTGAGCGCCGATAGTGTAGTGGTCATCACTAGGCGTTGCCAACGCCTAAACCCGGGTTCGAATCCCGGTCGGCGCACTCTTAGCATCTTATTTTCGGATTTTCAGATCCCTCATTTGGGGGCCAAGGCCCCATGCTCTTCTGAAGGGAGGCGAGACCCTTCAGACCCACCTGGTCTGGAGGGACGTGGCGCCGCCGACGAGGTCCTTGAGCCGATAGTCGTCGAGGATCATCGCCTTCAGCTTAGCCAGAGGTATGGACAGAGATATCTCCTTCGTCCTGCCGTACCGCCCCTTGCTCACCACCACGGTGTGGATTATCCCCAGCATGTCGAGCTCAGCGATCAGATCGGCGATCCGCCGATGGGTCAGAAAATCCAGGTCCACCAGGGGGCAGAGCTGCTTGTACATCCCGTATACGGCCCCCGTGGTGACGTTCTTTACCCCCTGCTCCTCCAGGAGGAGGACGCTGTAGAGGACGAGCTTCGACTGAGTCGGGAGGGTCATCACCACCTCTCGAACCCGATCGCGCTCTATCTTCGCCCGGGCGGCCCTCACCTGATCCTCCGTCACCCTGTCGGAACCCACCCTCTCCGCCAGCTCCCCCGAGACCCTCAACAGGTCGAGGGCCCGGCGGGCATCGCCATGCTCCTGGGCCGCCAAGGCCGAGCAGAGGGGGATGACGTCTTCGTCCAGAACCCCTGGCTTGAAGGCCATCGAGGCCCTCTGTTCCAGAATGTCTTTGATCTGCTCTGCGTTGTAGGGAGGAAAGATTATCTCGTCCTCCCCCAAGGAACTCTTCACCCTCGGGTCGAGGAAGTCGGTGAACTTCAGGTCGTTGGATATCCCGATCAGGCTGACGCCGGCCTGCACCAGGTCCGAGTTGATCCGGGTGAGATTGTAGAGGATGTCGTCCCCCTTCCTCGTCAGCTTGTCGACCTCGTCCAGGACCATCACCACCATGCGATGGTCCGCATCCAGGGACGTCCTTACCTCTTCGTAGACCTGATCCGTCGGCCATCCGGTCATGGGCACGTCCCTCCCAAAACAGCGGGCCAGGTGAGCCAAGACCCGATACTGGGTATCTATCACCTCGCAGTTGATGTAGATGAAAGTGCATTTTGAGTCGCTCTTCGCTCCCGCCGCCTCCAGCTCCGAGCCGACGTACTTGGCCACGGCGGTCTTACCCGTCCCGGTCTTGCCGTAGATCAGAACGTTGGACGGGGTCTCGCCCCGGAGGGCAGGGACCAAGATCGAGGCCATGCTGTTGATCTGATCCTCGCGATGAGGAAGAGCCGAGGGCGTGTAGCTTGAACGCAAGACGTCTCTGCACTCGAATATCTCCCCCTTCTTCAAGAGTTCCGCAAATAATCCGCCTGGCATGAAAGATTAAATCCCCCCGAACAAAAATCCAAATACGTTCTATCTGTTATTAAGAGTTGCGGTGATACTCCTCCATTTCGACTCCAACCCCCCCACCCCTTTGCTTCCACTGGAGAGCAGAATATATCCAGGATGAGAAGAGAAAGAAATATAAGAAATATATCCATTTGTAACTTGCTTACTGATCATACTTAAAGATTCTGATCGGATCTTTTAGAAGAATGGTGAAGATTATGGATGCAATTAAAATAAATAAAATCATCTAACGACCTGATTGCGCTAAAATCTATGGGGTCTTTGATTGTGAGGAAAATCCCTCACTTATCTCCGGTGATCCGGTCCTATGTCTCCGGGGGATCCTCACGATTTTACATCTACATTTCTGGCTCAATGATCGGGATGAATATCCCAGCTTAAGGCCTCTTGACCTCCAGTGGAAATAAAGGGGGAGTGGGGTTCCAGTAGAAATCTAAGGATAAAGTCAACGCGATCTCTTTTTTAATGAATAAAATATATTGATATTATTTTAACTACTCCTCGAATTGGTCCGGGCTCCGGTATTTCAGAGGTTCGAGTGGAAACAATGGGGTGGGGGGCTCCAGTGGAAACAAAGGGGTGGACGGAATAAGAGGCGCAAGATAAGAGCCCGATAGTTCGCCGGCCGATGGTACAGAAAACTCGAACATCCCCTCAGTTCTCGAAATCGTTCGAGATTAACGAGGGTTGAAGGGTTATTACCCGATTTTGCGGGGTTTTAAGGGGTATTGAACGGCTCAAAACTCCAAAAATCCTATTTAGAACCTCTTTATTCTCTTCTTTCCCTCCTTGAATCGCAGGCCGTAAGCCCATGGCCCGCAGGCCGCCACCCTACGAGGTCTTTTTTACGGCATCATTCGACGGGAATCGTCTCGAGCTGGCTTGCGACGTTCCAGATCAGGGTTCTGGTGTGGAGGGGTATATTGGGATCGTTGCTGATCTCGTCCAGAATCGATATGGCGGACGCGGCCCTTATGGCCTCAGAGTCTTGGTCGTTGAGAAGGGTTGATTTGACGCTATCTGCTGAACGCCTTATATTTCTGGGAACGGTATCGTCGCTCATGATGCGCTCTAAAACTTCGACGCACTGCTTAATCACGTTTTCAGCTGCCATGGAATCACCACATTTTCAAGACGGCAAAAAGGTTATAGGATAAATCCGTCCCATCAAGTTATGACATGGTAGTCATATTTAAACATATGGTGGCTCTGAAGCGTCTAATTGGCCATATGCTTGGAGATCGTCGTCGGCCTCAGGGAAGGCCGTTCACTTCTCGCGGCTTGCGAACTCTCTGCGACCAGGCCTCTGGCCCAGAGCCATCGTGATGGAGCCTGTGGCCGAGGATAAAAGGGCTGGGATGAAGGTGGGGTGATTTGGCATATGGAAGAAGAAGAGGCGATCAGAAGGATAACTAGGCTCTTGGAGATGGGGGGGACGATGCTGGCCGCCCATCACGACTGCGGGGCACCTCTCTTCCGCTACAAGGGGGATCTGGTCTGCCCGGTCTGCTCCTTTGAAGACGTAAGAGGGGCTCAGCCCCACCCCGAGGCTGAAAGGCCATCCCTTGGAACTCCGGCCGGACCCTCAGGGGCATCGGCTTCTATTTCGGGGGAGGAGAGGGGGGAGGGCCGGGGGACCGACTACGAAGGAGGGGTGGAGCGGGAGGACGAAGGGGGTCAGAAGAGGGGACCTGGCGGGGGGATCTCCCATCGCGAAAGGTCATCTGGGGATCGGGGGAAGAAAGGACCGAAGGATCTGGCTTTTGAGGAGATGGAGGCAGCGATCCTGGATAAGGTGGGGGAGATCTCCGATAAGATGCGGGATGAACAGGATCTGGGCAGGTTGAAGAGCCAGCTGGAGTGCCTGAAGGAGGCGCTGGAGGTTCTGGAGAGGTTGAGGGGTCTCGGGGCGGCCTCAGGGTCAGACCGGCTCGGATAGGGCTGGTTTACCTGTTTTAGATCCCTCTCATAAAAGGCATTGAAAAAGCCCCCTCCTGCAGGGGTTCATGCCTTCGATCTCCAGTGGAAATAAGGGGGTTTGCATCTGACGAAAAGGCTTCGATCCCGCAAAAGGGCTGTTATCTTTACCCTCCTCCTGGGGGCCCTCCTCGCCTTTGGGGCGTACCTCCACTCTGGAGGTGGGTTTGAGGTCCTCCCTCCAGCGGCAGGGGCGATATCATCGGTGCTGGAGAACTGGGGGGCGTGGATCCAGGACGCTCGATCTTCGCCCTATTCGAGGGGCGATGGGTATCGCGGGCCCCCCTTGAGGACCGCAGAAGATCCGGGGCCGCAGGGGGTGGATCCGGGTTCAGGATATCTCGCCCCTGATTCGGCCCCCTCTTCCTCGACGGAGGCCCTGGAGGTCCTCGACTTCGACTCCTCCGTCAGCAGCACCCTCTTCCGAGCCTGGGGTTCGGTGGCCGTCCGGACCGGATCGCCGATCCCCTACCTCATCCTCAACGCCACCCTCTGGGACGGGGATCAGCTCGTCGATGGGTCCAGGTATATGATGATGGATCTGGAGCCGGGAAAGGGGCGGGATTTCGACATCAGAAAGATCAGTCGTCTCCGCCCCGAGGTGGGGTATTCCTGTCTTCTGGAGGTGGAGGAGCCGGAGGGCCTCCTATCGCTGGAGGGGGTGACGATAGCGGAGCGTTGTGATTGCCTGGTGGCAGAGGATGATCCCCAAAGGGTGATCTGGCCTAGATCGGAGGAGCCCCCCCTGGAGGCTCCCTCCGAGAGGGCGTCCGTCGAGCCCCGTTCAAGATACGGATCGGCAACGGTGGTTCCCTCCTTCTCATCGTTCTCATCGATATCCACCGACGCATCTCGAGACTTTGCAGACTCCGCCGAGGAGCTCGAAAGGGATGACGGATCTCAGGATTCGGTTTCTGCCATCGACGGGGAGAAGGAGACTGATACCGGTTCGGCAGATGATCTCGGATATGAATACGTCGGGAGCAAGACCTCCGACAAGTATCATCGGCCCGACTGCAAGTCGGCGAAGAAGATAAAGGCAGAAAATATTATAAAATTCCGCTCCAAGAAGGAGGCAGAGGATGCTGGCTACGTGCCCTGCAAGGTCTGCAATCCCAATTAGGAGCTTTTTATATATTCAATCTTTATTAATCTTCTCGGCTTCTCCAGTGGAAATGATGGGGTCTTATAGAACCCGATAATCCTGACCCCCCCCGACCCAGATCCACTATCAGCCCTCCAACCCCCGATCTACCCCTCGTGCCAGCCGAGGCCCGTATCCGTCGTCGCCAGCAGAAGCCTTCCCATCATCCGCGGCGGAAGCCCAGTATTCATCCCACCCTCAGCGGGGAAAGCCCAGATCTCCTATCATCACCGAGGCGAGCCCCTTCGAGGGCGGCGGGCTCCTGGTGCTCCCCCGCCGGATCTTCTCCTCTGGGTAGCCGAGGTCGGTGAGGACGGCTACGTCCCTCGATAGTCCCCTCTCCTCCAGGAGCCGGCAGAGCCCCGGAAGGTCGGTGGCGTCGTCGACGAGGAGGAAGACGGACCTCCCCCGAGCCAACTCAGCGACGATCGGCTCGGGATCCATCCTCCTTCCGTGGACGGTGATGGGGGCGACCTTGAGGAGGCTGACCTTAAGCCTGGCGCAGGCGACCTGCATGCTGGATATCCCTGGGATCACCTCCCCGTCGAGGTAGCCGAGGCCGCTGAGCATCGGGTCTCCGGTGGAGAGGATCACCGCCTCCGGCGGCAGTTCCCGGAGAGCCCTGTAGTTCTCGATCTCCGCGACGTCGCAGCCGGGGGCGATCGCCTCCCGGACCAGCTCGATCGCCCTCCTCGATCCCCGGATCAGCCTGGCCTCCTTTATCGCTTCGGCCGCCTCGATGGTCAGCATCCCGGGGCCTGCTCCTACGCCGACGATCTTCATCCCAGAACCCACCTCATCAGAACCTACCTCAATTTATCCTATCTCATCCCGACTCGTTGACCGGCGGAGCTGGCTCTTGGGAGCCCGGAGGGATTGCTGGGGGGGTGGGGGGTAGGTCCCGGAGTATCGAGCCGTCCCTGTTGATGAGGACTATCCTCGTTCCAGGGAGCCGCTTTCCGACCATCCGGAGAGCCCCGTCGATCCGGGGGTGGTCCGGCTCCATCTCGACCATCTCCGCGACGGTCCTGTACTCCGTCCCCTCCAGGAGATCGGGCATCCCCCATTTGAGGATCAGGGCGGGGAGGCCGCAGAGGACGGAGTCCTGCCCCTCCCTGAACCGGAGCCGATCGAGCTTGTTTCCCAGGAGGACGGCCCTGTATTTTGGGAAGAGAAACCGGCTGTACTTGAGGCCGACCCTCCCGGTGGTGACGACCACCCGTTCCGCCTCCAGGACTTCGGCTTCGCGGCTCTCGGCGAGGTGCTCGTTCCAGGGCTCTACGAACCCCGTCGAACCGAGGATCGAGATCCCGCCGAGGACACCGACCTTCGGGTTGAGGGTTTCTTTCGCGATCGCCTCGCCGTTCAAGACCGCGAGCTCGACCCGGACCGCCTTCAGGCCTGCCTCGTCCATCCCCTCCTCGATAGCCGTTTCTATCTCTCCCCTCGCCGAGGGGCTGATGGCTGGCTTTCCCAGGGGGGCGGTGAGCCCCCCAGCCCCGATCCGCCCGATCCCGGCCCCCGCGAAGAGCTCGATCCTCTTTCTCGGCCCCTCCCTCCCCGGCCCGGCCCCCTCGCTCCGGACGGCATCGTCGGATCCGATCGGCCCGCGATCCTCCCAATCGGCCGCCTCATCTCCCGCCTCGGCCTCGATGGCCTCCGCCCTCGCCATCAACACCACCCCAGCGGTGACGTCGGAGGCGTGGTCTCCCCCGACCTTGACGGCGGTGCAGTTTCCTCCGCTGCCCTCCACGGGGACGGCGACCCTGATCCCCGCCGGGGTGAGGATCGAGACCAGCAAAACCGGCCCCCTTAGGGAGATGACCGCCCCCTTGGCGGCGGCGGCGGCCGTCGTCCCCGTGGTGAGCCCCCTTCGGAGGAGGGTCCCGTCGGAGAGGAGGGCCCAGAGGCCGCCCTCGGCCTTCTCCAGGACGTGGGGGTCGGCGGACCTCTCGATCCAGTCCATGGGGATGGATAGGCCGGAGACGGGATCTCTCACCCCTCCCTCTCTACCCCTCTCTTCCGGCCTCTCCTCATTCCGCCCCGCCTCCTTCGGCCCCTCCTCTCCCTGCCCCTCCTCTTCCATCCCTGAGCTCCCTCCTCCGCCGTCTTTGGTGGCCATCTTTCGGGCCGGCCCCCCTCCGGAGGGCTCAGGCCCTCCTCTTCTCCTGCCGGATGTTTATGATCTCGTTTATTGCGGCGACGGCGATGGGGGTCCCGCCCCGGGTCCCCTCCGTCGATATCGAGGGAAGGTCGATCCTCCGGAGCCTCTCCTTGCTCTCGGCGGCGTTGACGAACCCTACGGGGACGCCGATGACGAGGGCGGGCTTTGCCTCGCCCTTCTCGATCATCTCGCATACCGTCAGAAGGGCTGAGGGGGCGTTTCCTATGACGACGATGCTCCCGGATAGCTCCCCAGCAAGCTCGCGAAATCCCGCCGAGGTCCTGGTGATCCCCTCCCTCTCGGCGAGGTCGTCCCCCCTGCCGATGGCGGTGATGATGGGGCTATTGTGCCCCCTCTTCACCACCCCCGCCTCCACCATCTTGATGTCGACGTATATGGCGGCGGCCGCCTCCAGGGCGGCGAGGCCGGCGTTCACGGGGTCGTTTCTGAACCTGAGGATCTCGGCGACGGCGGGGTCGCCGGTGGCGATGACGCACCGCTGCCTTATCTTGTCCTCGGGGTTTTTATCCCCCACGATCCCGGCGATGAGGCTCCTGCTCTTGTTGTAGATCTTTTTCGCCTCGGGGGTCACCGCCCCCAGATCTGAATATTTCTTCTCGATCATCTTCAACGCCACCGGTTTTGATCTATCAGTAATCGTACTTCCTCTCGTACCCTCTCCGGGATATGATCATCCCATCTCTCATATCGGCCGCCGGCCCTGCGAGGATGAGGGTGCACCTTCTGCCATCGAACTTCGGCCTCGCCAGATCTGAGGCCCTACCGATGGCTATCTGCTCGTCGGGCCGGGTGGCGTCTTGGACGAGGGCGAAGGGCCTCTCCGGGTCGAGGGAGGAGGCGGCCTCAGCGATGGCCTTCAGCTCTCCGGAGCTCTGGTTGTAGACGACGACGGCGAAGCCGGCCTCCAGAAGTCGCTGGGCCTTCTCTCGAGCCTCTCCGTCCAGCCCCGAGAGGAGGGCGAAGTCGCTCACCAGGGGGGCGCCGACCCTCGCCGCCGCCGCCGCGAAGGCGCCGACCCCCGGGGATACGCGGATCCCTGGGCGGGAGAGGGCCCTCCAGGCGGAGCTGAAGGTGCTGGGGTCCCCTCCGAAGAGGATCGATGTGGTCTTGCCCCGGCTGGCCGCCTCCTCCGCCGCCGCTAGCCTCGCCCGGATCCTCTCCTCGAACCTCCCTGTGGTGGAGATCGAAAGGCATCTTGCCGCAAGGCCCCCCCGGAGGGCGCCGACGGAGGCGAGGTGCCTTTCAGCCCCCAGGAGGAGGTCAGACCCCCGGATCAGCCCCTCCGCCTCCTGGGTGAGGTGGCGGGGGTCGCCGGGCCCAACCCCCACCAGGCGTATCTTCGCATCGGGGGCGGGTTCTACCGCGGCGATCCCATCACCACCACCCACACCTTCCGCCTTTCCCATACCCTCACCCCACCCCCATCCTTTCGCCATCCCCTCTCCTCCGATGATGAGGAGGGTGAACATGTCGATCTCTTCCCTGAGAGCCTCTTCCAGAACCTCTCTCGCCGTCGTCCACCAGAGGCTCTCGCCGGGCCGGGAGACGTTCTTGGCCACCAGAAGGTGCCGGTCCTCCTCGCCGCTCCCCGTGACGATATCGAGGAGCCGCTCCAGCTGCCAGGTCCTCCTCCTGGACCGAGGGTTATAGATCGCCATCGGCATCCCCAATTCTGATGCCGTCCGTGCCCTCTCCTCGATCCTCTCCCAGGGGGTGAGGAGGTCGCTGAGGCTGAGAACGGCCACCGAATCTCGGAAGGTGATCCCAGCCCTAGAGGCCGCCGCTGAGAAGGAGGTGATTCCGGGGACGACCTCTACCCGTTCGAGTTCAACCCTCCCGGAGGCGACCTCCAGCCCGAGCCCCGCCATCCCGTAGACGTTCGGGTCTCCGCTGCTGATGAGGGCCACATCCCCATCTTCGAGGAGGTCGACCGCCTCCCTCGCCCTATCCACCTCTCGCCCCATCCCGGTGGAGCGGACGGCCTTCCCCGAAAGGTGGTCTTTTACGAGGTCAAGGTAGGGGCCGTAGCCGACGACGCTTCTGGCTTCGGTCAAAGCCTCCTTCGCCCTCCTGGTGAGGAGGCCGGGGCTGCCGGGGCCGATCCCGACGATGTAAAGCCTACTCGCCGAGGGCAACGGTCACCCTCCCGTAGGCCCTCTTCGGCATGATCAGCTTCTCGGATAGGGCCAGGGCCGCAGGCTCTGCCACCCCGATGAGGCCGAGGTCTCTCGCCCGGGACTCCGTCGTCGGGCTCTGGGCGTTGAGGACCTCATCGTCGAGGTAGATGACCGGCCGCCCCAGCCTCTCCGCCGCCTCGGAGATGCCGGTCTCGTCCCTCTTAATATCGGCGGTGGCGATCGCCCGGATCTCCTCTATGGACCTCCCCACCGCCTCCAGGGCGGACCCGATCGCCTCCAGGACCTCCGAGGCCCCGACCCCCCTCCTTGCGCCGAGGCCGACGACGATCCCCCCCCTGCTCTTGAGGACCGCCACCCCATCGTCGACCAAGACGACCTTAGGTCCGACGATCCTGTGGATGGGGAGGTCCTCCCTGAGGAAGGCGAGGTTGACGTCCTTCGAGGAGGACCTGTTGACGACGACGGCCCCCAGCCGATCCGCCGTCCCCTCCAGGGATGGCCGTTCGGCCGCGTCGGTGGCGGTGGTGACGGCGGGGTACGCCCCCAGCTTCTCGTATAGATGATACGCCAGATCGTTTCCTCCGTGGTGGCCTCCCACCACCGGGACGGCCGATCGGAGGGAGGAGTCGACGGCGACGACGGGGGCGTCGGTCCACTTGTCCCTGAGGGACGGGCAGAGGATCCTCACCACGATCCCAACGGCCATCACCGCCACCACCAGGTCGAAGCCGGCGAGGGACTCCAGGGTCGCCTCGGGTCCCTCTCGCCGGTAGACGACGATCTCTGGGTCGTACCGGTCTCTGATGGCCTGAGAGATCCTCTCCCCCTCGGCGAGGTTCCGACGGAAGACGAGGACGGCTACCGACTTCGGTATAGGTGAGACCTCCCAAACCCGCTCCTCGATATGACGTCTCCGACGAGGATGAGGGCGCTTTTGGTGATCCCCGCCTCTTCAGCCAGGTCGGCGACGTCCCCGACGGTCCCGACGATCACCTGCTCGTCGGGCCAAGAGGCGTGGTAGACGACGGCCGCTGGCGTCTCCTTCGGGACCTCGAGCCGCTCCATCGTCTCCCTTATCTTGTCCGCCCCGAGGAATATCGCCATCGTCGTCCCGAATCTGGAAAATTCCCGGATAGAGTCCCTCACGAGGGTCGCCCCCGCGGGCCTCGTCACAATCAGCGACTCGGAGACCCCCTTCAGGGTCAGCTGGGTCTTGAGGGCGGCGGCGACGGCGAACAATGACGAGACGCCGGGGACGACCTCCACCTCCACCCCCGCCTCCTCCAGGGGCCTCATCTGCTCGAGGATGGCGCCGTAGAGGGAGGGGTCGCCGCTGTGGAGCCTCACCACCCTCTCGCCCCTCCGGAGGGCGGAGAG
>LUYE01000068.1 GCA_001602645.1 Methanosarcinales archaeon Methan_01 | reverse complement strand
TTTCCCTACTTCCAGATCCTGAGAGGAGACTGGCAGGAGGAGCTTGGGGAGCGTTTCGACGTGGCGGTGGGCCTGCTCTACAGAAGCATAGAGATCGGCGAGGAGAACCTGGCGCTTGGCAGGGAGAACGTGGCCATAGGAAGGGAAAATCTGGCCATAGGAAGGGAAAATCTGGCCATAGGAAGGGAAAATCTGGCCATAGGAAGGATGATGCTCGATAAGCAAGACCAGATGCTTGATAAGCAAGACACTACAATATCTATCCTCAAAAATATCAAAGAGGACACTTCCGAGATAGGTGCCATAAAGGAAGAGGTCTCAGCTGCTCGATATGAGGCACGCCGCGAGAGAGAAGAGATCATATCAACCCTCAAAAGCGGCAGCCTGGAGGAGAAGTACGAGCAGCTCAGCCGGGAGATCGCCGAGATCAAGGCGGCCATCGCCGAGATAAGGGCGAAAGTGAGCTGAACTCGGCGGCGATAAGTCGAGTTGCTCCGGGCGCGCCCCAGAACAATCTGCGGGGGCATTTGCGTCGCCGTCAGACTTTTTTTTGATTTGAACTTAACCATATTTTGAAAACATCTTCATATCATGCAGAAAAAGGGGCTCCATACCCCAAAAAATGTCCCCCCTCCCAAATTTTGCCAATCTGAAGATTTCGCCCCTCCTTGCTACCCGGCGAAGAGCCCATCGCCCGATCTCGCTATTTCGAGGGATATTCGCAACCCTTCGCGCCGCCTGGGCCCCCCTTTTTGCGGAAGGGCGGCGGAAGCTTTAGGTTCTGCCATCCCGAGGTCGGCGAGCCCAGAGCCGAGGCTGCCGGTCGATACCGAATCTGAAAAGAGCCTATGCCCCAGGCCCTCCGAGGCTTCCCTTCTCCCTCAGGGCCGACAACACCCTCGCCGCGGTCCGCCTCCATCCGGCGGAGGCGGACGTCGAGGGCGGAAGGGCTGGTGGGCTCCGACCGCGCCCGGCGCCCCCGATCCATCACCAGAATTTATAAATCAACGGACAACCCCTCTTCTGGATGAGATGATAGCCGCGAAGCCAGGATTAAGATAGATAAAGTCCAAGACGTCGGCTATCGGGTCTTCCTCCTCGACCTCGCCCTGGAGCTATGGATCAAGAGGTTTGCCGCCAAGGGCAAAATAAATGGTGGATAGGAGGTGGTATCCGTTCCGGCGGAAAAGGAGATCCCATAAAAGGAGGCGGTCTTTCTGTGAATAAGGCACAAAGCGAATATGACCATATGACCCTGATCGAGAAACGCATCAGCTA
This sequence comes from Methanosarcinales archaeon Methan_01, assembly GCA_001602645.1. Classification (GTDB taxonomy): domain Archaea; phylum Halobacteriota; class Methanosarcinia; order Methanotrichales; family Methanotrichaceae; genus Methanocrinis. The sequence goes on along the minus strand of LUYE01000068.1, from coordinate 5,604 downwards.
TTTGTCTGGAGCGAGGTTGCGGGAGACGGATAAAAAGAGATCTGCTATGGAGAGGCAGGATGCGATCAGGAGAGGTCACCAGGCCACAGCAGGATGGGATAGCGTCTCGCAGATCAGGAAGTGGCGCGAGGCTCGATGAACGTACTTGACGCCTCGGTGATCCTTAAATGGTTTTTGGACGAGGAAGGGACTTCCCAGGCCCTCAGGCTCCGGGAGGAGTTCTACAGAGGAGAACGTGAGATAGTGGTTCCGGATCTCCTGTTGATGGAGGTGGCCAATGCTTTGAGATATAATCCAAGCTTCACCGCTAAAGAGATCAAGGAAGCCATTCAGAGCTCTATCCCGCGTCGACGGCAATACTCTTCAAAGGTGATGCCCTGATCCTTGTTTTTGAGAAGATATTCGTATTCCTCATCCACGCAGGCCGCCTCACTCCGATCAACTTCACCCTGAACCTTCTCAACCTCGACGGCACCCATTTTCATAACCACCGTTATTATTTGTTGCATCAATCAGAGGGCCTCCGATCGACGGGATCGGGCGCAAATATCCTTGGAACGCCTTCAAGCCTCCGCCTCTTCCTCTATTTTGATAACGATCTCTTGAAGAGGCTTCGATCTTATCAGCTTTGAGGCGTTGATTATCTCGATTCCTACCATCTCGCCCTCCTCGCCATGATCGATCAAGACGCCACGATCCACCTCGATGGTATCAACTATTTTGTTCTCCGAGAAGTTGAGATATAGAACATCATATTTTGGATCATACGAAATCTTCATCAAGATCATCCCAAATATTTCTGAATTTTTGAGGTGCTATATGCGCTTATTACAACAATGGCATCTTCCTCATCTTCATATATAACCCTTAACAACTTTCCCCCCATCAGCTTCTGGGCGACTCTGCGCTTTTCGTCCCCAAAATCGAGATAGTCCGGATTTCCGATCGTCTCTTCGACAGCCTCTGGCGATATGCCCCTCTCTTTCAGACGATCCGACGCATGTTGGATGAACATAATAGTCTTCATAGGAACCATCGCGTTCGCAATGCTGCCGAGCCTGTGGGATCACCTGAGCGGCGGTCAATACTGGAAGCTTGGTCATACCGACACTGTTACAGGTATCTCGAGATTCTGGACGGGCTTTGTCGCTGGAGCTATCCCATCGGGCAGAGGATCTCCGTGCGCAAAGATCGATTCGATGAGATTTCGAGCCACGTCCTGAGCTATCTCGGCGGTATCGGATATCGTCCGTCCCTGGGCCACCAGTCCCTGCAGATCGTCGCTGGTCGCAAGATACATGCCCTCTTCCAACTTTTCAATCTTCAAAGAGACCAGATATTCAACCAACCCGCGTCACCTCAACAGAGAAATGGAGCTATTACCTGATAAAGCTGATCATCCCTTCCTGCCTTGGCCGCGATAAGATGAAAGCCTTCCGACCGGCATCTTGAGATGCGAGCAGAGCGTTACAGGAGATGGACATGAAGCGAGTCGAGATCATCGCCACTGGAGACGTCCAGAATGTCGGGTTTCGGGACGTGGTCCAGAAGATCGGTCTCCTCTTCCAGGCGGCCGCCCGGGCTCCGTATCCCCCAGAGGGCGGCGGCGGAGAAGGCGCCCGATCGGGAGGCTCGGCCGTCGGCACCGGCGCCATCCCGGCAGGCAGAGGGTATCCGTGGGCAAGAACGTGGGCAAGACGCGGGGCCCAGGGGGCGATATCGAGAGCCTCCATAAGAATGCCTTCCGATCCGGGGCTGCAGTCACTAAGGACGGCTCAATCGCCGGGCGAAAGCTCAGTCGAGCATCAGAGGGCCCCCACCACCACCAGCCGTCCGCAGGCGCGACCCTCTTTCGGTAAGCCGCCCCCCCCCAGAAGCGCCCGACGCCCCCAGCTCTCCCCGCCACCATCGCCGGCCCCATCCAGAAGTCCTGGATCCGACCAATCGAAAAAGCCCACGCCCCAGGACGATCCAGATCAGAAGAAAAAAGCCCTCGGGATATCCGTCGGCTCCGCCCCCGCCCCCCTCCCGGCGGGATCCGTCCACGGCAGGATCCGTCCACGGCGCCGGAGGGGCCCGCCGACCCTTCGAGTGGGATCGAAGGTGAGGCCTTTAAGCGGTCAGAGGCTGCCCTTCTCCCCCAGAGCCGACAACACTCTCGCCCAGGTCCGCCTCCATCCGGTCGAGGCGGACGTCGAGGCTCTCTTTCAGGTCGGACCGCAGCCCCCGGACCTCTCCCGTCGTCTCGTCCTGCCTGTCGAGCATCTGGTCTTGAATCCGGTTATTTTTATCCATCATTGGTGAATGCTCCCCTCCCTAAAGGGAGGGGTTTCTATCGGTACCTCTTACTACCCGCTCAAACCCCTCTTTGGTGACGTCCAGCAGCTCTTCGAGATATTTTATCCATTCATCCAGCCAAAATTCGTAATCCCTTTCAGTTAAGGCCAGATAGAAGTCATTGAAATCTCCATGTGGATTAAAGCGCTTTATCTCAACGCTCGATACCCAAAAGAAGCTGTTTTCCATCTTCAGGGCTTCGGCGAACCTCTCCAGGTCGGCCTCTTCGCCCTCGGCCATGACCTTCACCCTTCCGTCGGGAAGGGTCTGGACCATCCCTTTGATCCCCAAGGCCCTTGCCATCGTGACAACCCGGATTCTGTATTCATATTTTTGGACATCTCCGGAAACCCAGATCAAATAACCTTCCATCAGCTGAGCAAAGTAGAGTATTTTGATATAAGTCTTCTCGTCCCCTGCAGGAGAAGGGGAAGGTGGCATCTTCTAGCGTCGGGTGACGCGCCGGGGAAGGTGGTGGCGGAGGAGACGGTTGAGAGTGAGAAGATTCGGGGAGAAGGAGAATGGGCCAGGGAGCGGGAGGCGGCCGGCCCGTCTCCCCCCGAGGGCGGGGGCGGAGGAGGGGACGGCCCTCTTTTGCGGAAAGAGCGGCGGAGTCTATCGGTTCAGCCGCCCAGAGGTCGAAAGGCGGTGAGCAGAGGCCGCCGGTAGATATCGATTATAAAAAAGAGCCTATGCCCCAGGCCCTCAGAGGATCCCCTTCTCCCCCAGGGCCGACAACACCCTCGCCGCGGTCCGCCTCCATCCGGTCGAGGCGAACGTCGAGGGCGGGGCGGCCGGTGGGCTCCGACCGCGCCCGACCCCCCCGGCTCTCCCCGCCACCATCGCTGGACCTATCCAGAAGTCCCGGATCCGACCAATCGAAAAAGCCCGCGCCCCAGGATGATCCGGATCAGAAGAAAATAGCCCTCAGGATATCCGTCGGCTCCGCCCCCGCCGATACTCCGGGCGGGATCGAAGATGGGGGGGCCGTAAAGCGGTCAGAGGCTGCCCTTCTACCCCAGGGCCGACAACACTCTCGCCGCGGTCCCGCCTCTATCCGGCGGAGGCGGACGTCGAGGGCGGCGGCGGAGGAGGAGGAGGAGGCAGCCCGAGCCCCCCCCCGAGGCGATGGGCAAATGCGCCCGATCTCGAAGCTCGGGCGGTCGGAGTCGGCGCCATCCCCGCAGGCAGAGGGCATCCGTGGGCAAGACGCGGGCCCAGGGGGGCAAGTCGAGAGCGCCCCATGAGATCGGCTCCTATCCCGGGCCGCAGTCACGAAGGACGGCCCGCGCTCGGTCGAGGGATCAGAGGGCCCCTGCCGCCCGGACCGCCCTCAGATCCGGTCCACGGGGGCGAAGCCTCTTGCGCCTCCACCCCCAGCAGTCAGTCCTGATCGAGATCACCCCACCGACCGACATCCTGACATGCGAGGAGCGCATAAAAATGAGATGTATATGAAGCGAGTCGATATCATCGCCTCTGGAGACGTCCAGAAGGTCGGATTTCGGGACGTGGTCCAGAAGATCGGCCGGGACCTGGGCCTCTCTGGCACCGTCGAGAACCGGGAGCCATACGACGTCAGGATCGTGGCCGAGGGAGAGGAAGACGGCCTGAAGGAGTTCATCGAGGCGCTCAAAATAAAGAGGGGTCCGATCCATGTACGGGAATTAGAGGTCAGCTGGTCAGAGGCCACAGGCGAGTTCCCCTACTTCAAGATCCTGAGGGGAGACTGGCAGGAGGAGCTGGGCGAGAGATTCGACGTGGCGGTAGGACTGCTCTACAGAAGCATAGAGATCGGCGAGGAGAACCTGGCGCTTGGTAGGGAGAACCTGGCAGTCAGCAAGGAGAACCTAGCCATAGGAAAGAAGATGTTGGAGAAGCAGGACACAATGATCGAGAGACAGGACGAAACGATCGGAGAGATCCGCGGAATGAGATCTGACTTTCAGGACCATATGGAGAAGCGATTTACGAAGATCGAAGGAGAGATCGCAGAGATCAAGGCCGCCATCGCAGAGATTAAGGGCAATGGTTAGCTTGAGCTCGGCGGTCGGAGGCGGCGCCATACCAAGCAGGTAGTGCATCTTCGTGGGCAAGACGCGGGCCCAGGGGGGCGAGTCGAGAGCCCCCATGAGATCGGCTCCGATCCCGGGCCGCAGTCACAGAATCAAATCGGCCTTCTCCTGTACCGCCCCAATTCCACGATCGCTACAGCCTTTGTCAACTCGGTTCAGTTCCTTCGCCGTGAACATATAGGGGAACCTGAGAACTATAGCCCCAGGACGATCGGGATACCTGAGCACCTCTCCAAAATCGGTGTCTCTTGTCACTATGATCCTCTTTGTTTTGAGGGCATAATCGATGATTTCCTGATCCTTTGCTGCCCTCATGCCAATATCTCTGACGTCCTCGATATCGTAACCCAGAGATCTGATCAGCTCTCCCGTCGATCGAGGAATCTTGGATCAGGCATAGGCGCCGATCTCTTCCAAAGCTACGATCTTCGCCGCATATCCCAGGGAGGCCAATATATCCTCCTTTTCTATACCGTACTCGGACGCTATTTCTGCCGGGTCCATCCCACCGGCAAGAGCTCCCAGAATCAGATCTACGGGAACCCTGGTCTCTCTTATGATCGGCTTTCCGTGCCTGACTTCGGGATCGATGACTATCCGATCTTCGAACATATCCTACCTCACCGAATTGAAATCCGCAAAGCTTAATCCCTTCTTCTCTCCCATCCATACCTCATCACGTATCTCTTCCAGATCTTCCAGCTCCTCTCTGCCGATGGCCAGAACTTCTCTGGACTTGTAGTAAAGCGCCCATGCCAACCCATCCACCTCTCTCTTTTCCAAGATTAATATCTCCTGTCAAATGGTGAGCTCCACCTCGCCCGCGGGGATTGGCCTGGCCAGGAGCTTTCCCTGATGGAACTTCTTCATGACCACGTCAATCTTCCTTGATACCTCGGGGGTGAAATAGGCCTCGCCGCAATCATCACAGATATAGGCAGGGACTTCCTCGATGGAGATGATCTCATCCTCCACCTTGACCAAGAACTCCGTCTTGCCCTTGAGAAGCTTCCCACCGCAGAGGCTGCATTTATTACTTCGGGAGCGCGGAGGGTCACGAATACCCCGACCTTTAGGTCGGGGATGAAGTGAACCCTCGCCCGTTTTCTTGTGGCTTTAAAACAATACTTCTTTTTGAAACCCTCATGACCCAAGGGCTCATGCCCGAAGGATGTAAAACCGATTATAGCCC
>LUYE01000067.1 GCA_001602645.1 Methanosarcinales archaeon Methan_01 | reverse complement strand
GGTGGACGCTCACTTGGCGAGCGTCACCTTCTCGATGGTAACCTTGGCGTCCTTGAGGATCAGCTTGATCCCGCCGGCTCCGCCCGCCGACATGGCAAAGGCGGGGGCAGCTCCTGCCGCCGGGGCTGCTGCTGCGGCGGCCGGAGCCGCCGCGGCAGATGCTCCAGGTTCCTTCGACTTCAGCTTAAGTGACAGTTTCTTGGCCATTCCTATAACCTCCTACACCCTCAAATACAGAGATACTATAAATTCTTACTCCAGTATGCCCTGTTCCTGCAGGTACTCGATCACCTGCATGAACTGGCCCTCGCTCATGCCCAGCTTCGCCTTGATCGCATCGACGTCGATGTCGCCGCCCGTCTCCTCGATGAAGGCGATCACCTGCTCCTCGAACTCCGAAGGGTCCTCCACCTTCCAGCCCTCGGTGACCTTCTTGCCGTCGACCTTCCGCTCGACGCCGTCAACCACCGGGTGGTCGACCTTCAAAAGGAACTTCTTGAGGGCAGCCAGGTCCGGAGCGTCATCTTCCGTCGCGATCTTCGCGAACATCTCGGGGTCGATCCCGTCCTTAACCCGATCTTTCAGCTGCTTGGGCATCCAGACGATACGTCTCCAGCCGCCGTCGGCCTGGAGAAACTTCGGCGAGAAGTAGTATAAGATGCCCATCCCAAGGAAACCGACTACCTGCTTGCCGCCACCGGCCTGACCCGCCATCGTCGAGAACGGTAGACCGTTGGGCGTCGGGTTCTTGAAGTCACGGTCGACGATCCCTATCCCGTCAACCTCGGGCATGTAGAAACCGATCGTCTCGAAACAGCCGCAGGAGGTGTGGGGGGCGTCGAAGAACGTGTACAGAGCCATCCTCGAATACTCACCGCCAGATCGAGAAGCGGCCATATCGTTGACGGACTCGTACTCGCCAGCGATCTCGTCGATGACGCCAGTCTTGGGGATCGGGAACTGGGGACCCTCGGGGTCGACCTTGGCTGCAGCACGGCCGTCGAACCAGGTGATAGCTCCGCAGAGCGAGGGTCGGTCGGGGGTGACGCAGCAGGCGCTCGTTGGCGCGAAGGCCTGGCAAAGAGTGCAGCCGTAGAAGACGTCAACCTCTTCGTCGTGGAGACCCTTGGCTCGCTCGTCCCTCGCCTGGTAAGCGGCGTGGGCCTGATCAAGACCCTTCTGGACGGCCGCGGGGTCGGTGAGGATCGTAACCTCCATCTTCTCGATGAACGGCATCTCGGCCTTGTAGAGGTTCATAACGTTCTTGAAGATCTGCTCAAAGGAAGTTACTCCAGCCTTCTTCAGGTCGAGGCCCGCCCTCATCCAGATCGCGTCACGCTGGTTCAAGTGCATCAGGCCGTGGACGTAGGAGAGAAGAGCGTGGTTACGCCTCTCGATGATCGACTCCAGGTCCTTCTCGATAAGCTCGCCTGCTACCTTGAAGATCATGCCGAAGGGGATCGTGCTCCCCTCAGGGATCTCGTTGATGTCGGGACCGACGACCGTCACCTTGCCGTCCTGAACCTCGTCCATCGTGCCAGCGACCGAGAGCTCGAAGGCTTTGGCCTTCGGACCGCCCATCTCTACCCAGATGTCGCCCTTCCTGATCCGCTCCCCCTCGTACATGGGGGACATGTCCAGTTCGATTTCTTCTGCCATTTCTACAACTCCCATCTAGCATATTATATCCAGAACAAAATTCGCGCAGAACTTCGACGCCATAATAGGCTCAGGCTTTTGCCTCCATCAAAACCCAAGAATAGAACCGATCGCCATCTCACCTCAATACGAGATCTTGCAAAGGCTCGATGCAGATGCATGGAAGTCGGAGAGAGGGCGAAGGGGATCAAGAGATCCGCCGACCGCTTTCGTAGCCAGATCAGAGTGCGCTAGCAAACCAGAGGGCAAAGGAGGTCAAGCCATCGCCCCCCCCATATCATCGGTCCGTCGTCCCTGGCCACGCTGAGAGCGATCCATTGAGCTGGATCTTTAGGCGAGATACCGCCAGCCCTGACCCCGCCCATCTTCGCCCCCCTCCGCTGCCATACAGAGCTCAAACCCGGATAATCCAAGTTTCGTGAGCTCGATCATCGCTATTTTGATAGACCCCATGACGATGCGTCAGATCGTCCCCCTAAAAATAAAAGGGGGTGGGAGGTCACACCTTCAGCTTTGCTATAACCTCGTCGATCGCCTCGTGGTACTTGTCGGGGTCGAAGGCCAGGTTCCCGAAGGT
>LUYE01000066.1 GCA_001602645.1 Methanosarcinales archaeon Methan_01 | reverse complement strand
GGCCGTACCCCTTCTCCGGGGGGATGGTGACGGTCTTCGCCTCCCCGAGCTTCATCCCCACCACCGCCTCCTCGAAGCCCGGGATCACCGTACCCCGCCCGACGGTGAACTTCAGCGCGCCGTGGGTCTCAGAGCTGTCGAAGACCGTCCCGTCTTCGAAGCTCCCCTTGTAGTGGAGGCTCACCGAGTCCCCCTCCTTTGCCTGCCTCATCCTCTCATCTCCTCCATCTCCTGCTTCTCCTCCGTCCCATCATCCTTGCCGTCTCTTCTGCTCCCCAGGATCTCCACCATCTCGACCTCGAAGAGGAGGGGCTTGCCCGCCAGGGGGTGGTTTGCGTCCAGGAAGACGGAGGACTCCGTCACCTCGGAGACCGCCACCTGGAGCATCCTCTCCCGGGACCCGCCGATCTGGAGGACCTGCCCCACCTCCGGCTCAAACTCCTGCGGGATGCACCTCCTCTCCACCTCCATCACCATCTCCTGGCGGCGGGGGCCGTACGCCTCCTCGGGGGGGATCTTCACCCTCTTCCTCTCGCCGGGGCTCATCCCCACCACTGCCGCCTCAAACCCCGGGATCACCATCCCGCCGCCGATGGTGAACTCCAGGGGCTCCTTTCCGGCGGAGGAGTCGAAGACCGTCCCGTCCTCGAGCCTCCCGACGTAATGGACCCGCACGGCGTCCCCGGCCTTTGCCCTCTCCATCTCCAAGTCTCCTGGAGGATGGTTTCAGATCCGATAGATATGTAGATGGCGGTTTATCCTCGAAATCGGGATGGCCTTCGGCCCGCAGCGTGCCGATGACGAAGCCTGGGGGGAGGGGAGCGGGCCGCCTCCGATGGAATGGGATGGAATGTGGAATGGGATGGAACGATTTGAGGCCGGGATAAAATGGGCGAAATGGGATAGAATGGGTGGAATGATTTTGAGGTCGGAATGGATTAGGGCGGGCCGCCTCAGGCGGCGTCGGCGGCGTAGTAGTACTCCCCCGACTCCCTCTGGGACCGGTCGAGCCTCGAGCCGGGCTTGTTCACCCGGGGGCGGCGGGTGTCCTCGTCCCTCCTGAAGGTGATCCCTATGCCCTTCAAAAACCGGTTCATCCCCTCCCTCATCTCGACGGGGGGGTGGGCGACGCCGTTTTTCCCCTGGACCCCCTCGAAGACCATCAGCTTCTCGGAGAGGAGGTCGATGAGGTATATGTCGTGGTCGACGACCAGGACCGACCGCTCGGAGCTCTCGGCAAACCGCCTCATCACCTTCGCCGCCATCATCCTCTGCTCGACGTCCAGGTGAGCCGACGGCTCGTCTAAAAGGTATAAGTCCGCCTCCCGGCTGAGGCATCCGACGATGGCGACCCGCTGAAGCTCCCCGCCGGAGAGCTCGTCCATCGGCTGCTCCAGGAGCTTCTCTATCCCCAAAGGCTTGACGAACTCCGACTGGTACCTGCTCGAGTCGAACTCCTTTGAGATCCTTCGGAGAAATCCCTCGACGGCCACGTCCGCCTCCGCCTTCAGGTACTGGGGCTTGTAGGAGACCTTCAGCTTGAGGTCGAGACCGCCGGCCGTCGGGACCTCCGCCCCCGCCAGGATCTTGATGTAGGTGGTCTTTCCGATACCGTTCGGCCCCAGGATGCCGACGACCTCCCCCCTCCTGATCTCGCCCCGCTCCGCCTCCAGGACGAACGAAGAGTACCTCTTGGTGAAGGAGCCGTACGCTGCCAAGATCGGAACGTCCTTCTCGGCCCGAGGGGCGTGGACCTCGAAGACGATCGGCTCCGACCGGATCCGGATGTTCTCCTCGGGGAGGTACCCCTTTATGTACTGGTTGATCCCGACCCTCACCCCCTTCGGCCGGGTTATGACGCCGTAGGCCCCCGGCGTCCCGTAGACGATGTGGACGTTCTCGGCCAGAAGGTC
>LUYE01000065.1 GCA_001602645.1 Methanosarcinales archaeon Methan_01 | reverse complement strand
CTTCAGCCTCGGCTTGCGGGCAGGCGGGCGAGGAGCCGGTGATATTCGCGGTCCACAACCTCGACGTCGCCGAGGATCAGGCGGAGGTCCTGGCCGAGACCTGCGACGTCGTCTGGGGCTGCGCCTCGCGGGAGGTCCGGGAGGTCGTCGGAAAACGGGCGAAGCTTCAGATCGGGATCTCCATACCCGTCTACGCCCTCACCGATTCTGGGAAGAGGCTGGTCCTGAATCGGGCGCTCGCCTTCGACGAGAGCCTGGTGATGCACAGGGCGACCCTTCCTTACGGGCCGGAGGAGAAGCTGCCGGTCTACCAGGGATTGAGGGGTCCAAATAAGGGATGAGGAAGGGTCTCGGCGGGGGATGGGTCGAAGGCGGCTCCTACTCGATCCACTCCACCTTCAGGCCAACGTTGTCGACCTTCGTGGATATCGCGACCTTCAGGCCCATCGGCGCGAGGATCTCGGCCATCTCCGTCTCCGGCCGCTCCGTCACGACGGCTATCGACGGCCCGACGGAGCTCATCCCGACGAACTCCAGCCCCGCCTCCCGAAGGCGGCTCATGTGCTGGTAGATGAGAAAGCCGTGGTGCTCGACCTCGGCCCGCTTCGACCCCCGAAACTCGATCTCCCAGATGACGTCCCCGATCTTCTTGAGGTCGCCCCGCTCCAGGGCGGGGATCAGGTCCATGAGGATGAAGTAGGCCTTCAGCTCCCGGTCCTGGTAGTCGAGGTTTCGGGCCCTGTTCATCAGGAGGTCGAACTCCTCCCTCCCCGAGGAGGAGACCGTCGTATCGGGGATGATCACGAAGACGTTCTTTCCCTCGGCGAAGGGGTGGTGGTAGGCGAGGGAGAGCTCGTCGCCGGTCACCGCCATCCCGCCGTAGGTGACGGCGGCGGGGCCGACCCCGGTCTCAAAGCCCAACGTCACGCGGCCGTCCTCGGTCTCCTCGACGTAGTTGTTCCCGATCAGAAGGCGGATCTCATCTTTAGTCAGGTGCGAGCCGACGGCCTCGTTCATGGCGGTGGCGAGGGCCACCAGGACCGAGCCGGTGGAGCCGAGGCCGACGTGCTTCTGCTCGTGGTCCCGGACCAAGATCCGAAAGCCGCCGGAGTAGCCGACGGTCTTTTTGAAGACCTCGGCGAAATGGCGGACGATCGGCTCCCTCGAGTAGTCGACGACCGTCTCTCCCGGCGTGCACTCCACCTCGGCGAAGCAGTAAATCGAGAGGGCGAAGCCTACTCCGCCGCCGCCAGGCCTGTTCGGCGCAAACCGGTTCATGTCCAGGACGGTGAGGTGGATCCTCCCTGGAGTTGTGACCCTCACCTTCCCCTCGATCGGCTCAAGCTTCCGGTCCTTTTTGATCCCCAGGGTGTTGACCTTCTCGCCGGGGGAGAAGGGGCTGAACTCGTACTCCACCAAATCCAGGTCCCCGCCGCGGATCTTCATCGTGGGCATATCTCACCACCACAACTGTGGATAATTCTCTTCCAACTTCCTTTGGCCATGCACCATCAGGCCCCGTCTGGGTATATCTTCTTGCTGGAACTCTGGCCGGCTTTGCCCCGGCCCGGCCAGACCACTGGCTCCGGCGCGGATATGCGGCTATTCCTTCCCGCCTCCGACCGAGATTATCTGAGCGGAATCCGGGGGCTTCGTCACGAGGCTAGTTGCCAGGTAGGCTGCCGTCCCGACGACGACCCCGACCATCACCGGGTGGATGAGGGGGTTGCCGTAGAAGTTCCAGGCGACGATGGAGACGAAGGTGGCGACGAGGCCGGATACGAAGCCGGCCGAGGTCCCCCGGTCCCAGTAGATGCCGAATATGAGGGGGATGAAGACGCAGCAGGCGATCACCCCCATGCTGAGGGAGACGAGGGGCACAATAAGCTCGGGGACGTTTCTTGCCATCAGCGCCGAGACGGCGATGATCAATAGCCCCACAACCCTCGTCAGCACCAGAACCCGGTCGTCGGGGATATCGGGCCGGAGGAAACGGAGGGTGTCGGCGGTGAGGGAGGTGGTCGTCACGAGGACGATGGCGCTGATCGTCGACATCGCCGCCGAGATCGCCGCGAGGAGGATGATGGCGTCAAAGCCCGGCGGCAATAGCGACGTGGCGACGAAGGGGACGAGGCTGTCGGGGTTTTTGATGAACGGCGCCAGCTCCTCGGCGGAAAAGACCCCGTAGGCGAGAACCCCTATCGAGAAGATGGCGAGGGCGTATACGGAGACTGCGATCGGGCTGTAGATCCCGGCGAACTTGACCACCCTTTTGTCCCGCGCCGAGAAGATCATGATCAGAAGGTCCGGTAGAGCCAGCAGCCCCAGGCTTATGGAGAAGGCCGTTCCCACCGTCGTCTGCCAGGGGACGAGGTCTCCGGACATGCTCGTCACCGCGGCGGGGATGTTCGCCCAGATCTCCGTTCCCCCGCCGGCGTAGAGGAGGGCGGCGTACAGAAGGGCCGCCCCGCCGAGCATTATGATCCCCTGGATGAAGCTGATCCAGAGGATGGCGGGAAGCCCCCCCACGGCGTAGTAGATGGCGACGATGACGACGGCTACGAGGAGCCCCTGGATGTAGCTGATCCCGAGGAGCCCCTCGAAGAGGTGGGCGCACCCCTTGAAGATGGCGATGAGGTAGACGGTGTACATGACGAGCATGATCACCGCCAGGAGGACCCGCCCTCCAGGAGAGCCGTACCGCCGCTCCAGCAGCTGAGGAACGGTCTTGGCGTCGTAGGACTTGGCCATCGCCCAGATCTTGGGCGCCATGATCCAGGCGAGGCAGGCGAAGGCGACGTGCATCAGGGTCGCCCAGATCACCCAGGGGAACCCGGCGATGAGGCCGTACCCGCCGCCGCCGAGGAAAGACGCCGCGCTGAAGTAGGCGGCGGTGAAGGCGATCCCGATGACGGCGGGGTACATGACGTTCCTATCCGATATGACGAACCCCGAGAAGGTCCCCTGCCGGAGCCTTATCGAGAGGGCGACGATGACCGCGACGTAGACGACGAGAAGGACCTGGTTAATCATCGGATCTCCTCAGAATGACAAAGAAGGTGATCGCGAGCATCAGTATCATCGAGGCCAGAAGGGTCAGGTACGGCGTCGGCGCGAGGAACATCAGGTCCGCCTCCGCGTCGGGGAATCGTGAGCGTTAGGGTGCGTCGGTGTGAGGTCTCTTGGATTCAAATCGATCTCTCCTCCAATCATGTACGATAATATACAATGATGGGCGGGGGTGAGCGGTTTTGGTTGAAAAGGATTTCGCTGGCTGCTGATGGCGGGGTTATTTTATGTCGAGCTTCATGGGGAAATGTACGGCATTGCACAGATATCAAATTCCGTGCGGCCCGGTTTTCGGCATTTCAGATAGGCATTTCAGATATCTTTGAGTCATCGCTGCTCATATTCCGTCGCTCTGCACCATTGAATCTCTGCGTTCAGTTTCCTCAGCAGTCATATCGATTAAGTGAACACAAAAACATGTGCGGGTTCGCGGTATCCCTAACCTAAAGGTCGGATATTCGTGACCCTCTCCGATCCCGAAGTAATAATGACAATCTGCACAAGTAAACACTGGCAACATGGGGGCAGAGAGAGTTGAATAGTCTCCAAATGCTACGACAAAGCTAGCCTCTAAACGTATAAGAAAAGTTTAAATACATTAATATGTAACTAATACTCTATTATATATGAGTTGCTACGATTTCTGCGGCTTATAGACATCATATATGGAGAGATTACATATGTATGATATTGAAGTTTACTCAAGAGAGATTTACAGAATCGTCTCAGGCAGTTCACAACAGAGAGGGACGATTTTCCTAGATTTCGCAAACGAAGATCACTACCGCTGCGTAAACGAGATGTTCGGCGGCGAAGACCGCTTCAAAAAGGATTTTCCAGCTCATTATTTACTTGCGCAGAAGACCAGACAGGACTATGCAGCAAACCGGGCAATGGCTGCCGGACCCAACCAGCAGGGATTTGAGAACTATGCCGAGGTACAAGATGTTTTTTACAAAAAATCCGACAAGCAGCTTTATTCCTGTGGCTACATGAATCTGGTTGGAGAGTCTGATGTGATATATCAGACCCTTTTCGTTTACAGAAACGGAGAACGAGTTGATCAGACTTCCAAATTCACCTATGGCAGCAGTTTTGCTTCTATAGATCTAACTACAAACAACATTGAGCCTCTAGGCGGCCAAAATGATGACCTAACTATTGTAATCCATTCTTCAGCTAAACCAAAGGGTAAAGAGAATCTTTTATCAGCTATCAGTTACGATGCCAAAAATTCGCTCAACTCAACGCTGGACGAGGTAGTCAAGACGATTAATGTCGACGATCCAAGACACATCAATACGGCTCCGACTCAGGATATTATGGTGGCCTATGGCCGGACTCCATCATCCGGGGAACGTATTGATTATCCCTATCCCGAGGAACGTGTGAAACAACTACAGAAAGTTTTCCTTGCGAATAGTGGAACCGTGGAATTACAGGACAACGTTAAATTCATAAAGGGCCATGTGTCGCAAACGGACATTGTGTTGAATCACGATTTAGGCACTATCTGGTATCGATCGAATATCCCGGATAGCGCAATCAGAAAGATAGACGATACGCATTTTGCATGGAATATCGATAAGGACTGGGGAAATGTTATTCCAAGCAGTATCGCTGCCGGCACTAGTGCTATGGAACATTAATTTTGCAAATTAAAATAATGCCTTTGAAGTTTTTTCC
>LUYE01000026.1:15173-24437 GCA_001602645.1 Methanosarcinales archaeon Methan_01 | reverse complement strand
CCAAGTACGAAGATGGCGTTTTAGTCGTCCGCCTGCCGAAGCTGATCGTGGTGAAGCCCCACTCGATCACCGTGGAGTGAATTCCATAAAGAAGAGACAAAGTCAGACTGGCGGCAGCCCATTCCGCAGAAAGCTGCGGTGTGCGCCGCCAATTTGACTATTGAAAAGATCCTAAACCAACAAAACCGATACATCAATATTTATTGAAGATAATGTATCATAATTATGAGTCGACTTGGAGATAAAGTAATGCCTCTACGCAAAAGCATTATCCGCGAGAAAGATGTAGGCGATATCATCAAAGACAAGTTGGAGCGAAGGCGTATATGGCAAGTGAAGTGTAGAATCAACCTTGCGAATACGAGATTTACTGAAATTTGGCGTGATCTATATTCTTGCACACCGCCGCTTACTCAACCTGAGATCGATTTATTGATTAAGAATGATTCACAATTAAATGCAATTGAAATAAAATATTTTAAACCTACTGCGAGCAAGCGAGGATTTAATAATTCATATTATAAGGGTATTGATCAGGCAATCGCTTACTTGCGGTTTGGATTTGATCATGTAGCACTTTGGCATATCTTCAATGATAATGTACCCTGTGATCAATTTAGGGACTGGGGATGGAGATCATGGAATTTTCTTAGAGAGTTACGGCTCCCAATTGATTTCACGTATTTTATCTTGAATGAAGAGACAAACTCTATTAGAGCTATCAAGACAAACAATCCCGGTGATGCTACTTTGCTTCCAGACTTAGAAGAGGGGAAGCCAGTATTAGCTTGGAGGCATCCTAATCCATATAAGCAAGTTGATGAAGGAAAAAACATTCGAAGTATTATTGAGAAGCTTTGGGAGGAACTATAAAAAATTTCAAGATGGCGAGCTCATCATCTGCTCGCCATCACCTCTTTTGTCACAACTTGGTAGGTGTACTCTATCGCCACTTCCTCCCGGGGCGGGATCTCCAGGACCCACTCCAGGCCCGTAGCCGTCATCTCCGAGGGCTCCGGCTCCGCCGAGATCATCTCGGCCTTGAGGGGCTTTGTGTCCGATACCTCTGCGGTGGCGTTTCTATCGACGTTGCTCTTGAGGCTGAGCTGGTAGGTCCAGGTCTCCGTCGTCACCTTCATCGCAGAGCTCGCGTTTCCGGCACCCGGAATCGTGACGATCTCCTCGGCAGAGGTGTAGTTTGCAAGCTTCCGCTCAACCTTCAAGTCTGCCGAGGACCCGACGTCGATCTCGGCCTCAGTCCCGGTGGGGGTGTAGGGGATCTCCACCTCCGAGACGTACTCGCCGTTCTTGTAGAGGAGGGCGCTTCCCGCAGGCCAGGGGTCTTTCATGGTGTTGTTAGCCTTGACGACCTCCGTCACTGGCCCTTCATTCTGATAGTAAGCGTCCCAGAGGTAGCTCCTCATTATGGGGGCGGTCTCCTCGAAGAGGGGGAAACCCACCTCCTTGTCCATCTCCAGGTCCTTCCTGCCAGAAAGCTCGTAGATATAGAGGGTCTCAAGCTCGCCGGTGGCAGTCACAGGGGCAGCCTTGGGGGCATAAGCCATCAGCGCTGCCTCTCCGGCAACGGCATAGTCGACCATAGCCGCCTCTCTATAGAGGGCCTCGGGCTCCTCTTGAGGCGGGCCGGAGACTAGCTTCAGCCTGACGCTCTCCAAGTCCTCGCCGAAGTTGTTTACCACCACCGCCTGGGCAGATACCAGGACCGTCTCCTCCTCCAGATGGACGGAGTAGCTGGGCGCCCAGAGGCCAGCCATCGGCATCAGGTAGACGAGCTCGAACTTCTGAAGGCCGGGGGACGAGACGTTTAGGGTGTACTCGGGATCGTCGTCGTAGACGACCTTCTCGACGGTGGCGTTCGTCACCCCGAACCTCACCGACTCCATATTCACCGACGGCGGCAGGTCCAGGACGAGCTGGTGGACGCCCTCCGTCATCTCCATCTCCCCGGTCCTCCTCACCGTGGCGAGGCCGTCGGGATATATCGTCACCGAGTCGACGGGAAGGCTGAGGATCGTGATAGCCTCGACCCCCGCCGGCCCTTCTTCGGCGATGGCGGCCTGGGAAAGGGCCAGGATCAGGACCAGAAAAGCCAGAATATTCTTCATGATCTCCACTCCAGATTTGTCTGAGGCCTATAGGCTGCCTTATTATATTATGTTTTTCCAGCCGCACTTCAGTCCCGAGCCTTCACCGACGGTAGGCATCGAGAGCCAACCCATCCTCGTCTCGCTGGACGGCGTCGCAACGCTTATATCGGTATATCGAACTTCCCTGCCCTGAGTCGTACGGTGATGTTCTTATGTTTCTCGAGTTCTGGAGAGATGTCGAGGCGCTCCTGCGCGACGCCTTGGATCGGTGCGGGTTTCCTCTGCCCGAGGCCGACGGGAAGGTCGAAGGAAACGAGCTTCTGCTGGAGATGAGCCCCCACGCCGACCTCGCCTCCACCATATCCTTCAGGCTCGCTCCCGTCCTCAAGAAGAGCCCCGCCGAGATCTCCAGGAGGCTCCAGGAGGCGATCGTCCTCGAAGGGAAGGGGACCGTCGACCGGGCCGAGGCGATGGGCCCTTACCTCAACTTCTTCTCGAGCGGCAGGTTCCTCGAATCGACGGTCCTGGAGGCTGCAGCCGACGACTGCTGGACCGGGTCGATGACGGAGAGGGTGATCGTCGAGCACACCTCCGCAAACCCCAACGGCCCCCTCCACGTCGGCCACATAAGAAACTCCGTCATCGGCGACACCCTGGTCAGGATCCTCCGCCGGGCGGGCTGCCGGGTCGACGCCCAGTACTACGTCAACGACATGGGCAGACAGATCGCCATCGTCGTCTGGGGCTGTGGAAGGTATCCCCTGGACGGATCGAAGCCCGACCACGCCATCGCCAAAGTCTACATCCAGGCGAACAAGGACCTCGCCGCAGCGCCGGAGCTGAAGGCGGGGGTTGACAGGCTGATGCAGCTCTACGAGGCAGGAGACCCGGAGACGGCGGCGAAGTTCCGGGAGAAGGTGGAGTACGCCCTCTCGGGGATCGACGAGACCCTGGGGAGGCTGAACATCGCCCACGACTCCCGCCGGTGGGAGAGCGAGTTCGTCCGGGACGGATCGACGGCTGAGGTCTTGAAGGCCTTGGAGGCGACGGGGCTGACCGGATGGGAGGAGGGCTCCCTCCAGCTCGACCTCTCCGGCCAGGGGTTTGAGAAGAAGCTCGTATTGAAGAGGTCGGACGGGACCTCCCTCTACACCACAAGAGACCTGGCGTACCACCGGTGGAAGGCCGAGCGCTCCGATCGGATGATCGACGTACTGGGGGCGGACCACAAGCTCATCTCCGGCCAGCTCCGGGCCGCCCTCCGCCTCATGGGGGTCCGGGAGCCGGAGATCGTCATCTTCGAGTTCGTCTCCCTCCCGACGGGATCGATGAGCACGAGGAGGGGGAAGTTCATCTCCACCGACGAGCTCCTCGACGAGGTGGAGGCCCAGGCCTACCGGGAGGTCACCGCCAGAAGGCCCGAGGAGGGGGAGGAGTTCAGGCGGGCCGTCGCGAGAGAGGTCGCCCTGGGGGCGGTGAGGTACGACGTCGTCCGGGTATCGCCGGAGAAGGCGACCGTCTTCGACTGGAAGGCGGCCCTCGACTTCGAGAAGCTCTCGGCCCCCTTCATCCAGTACTCCCATGCCAGGGCCTGCAGCATCCTCGACAAAGCCGGATCCTTCGGCGACTTCGACCCAGGCCTCCTTTCAGGCCCCGAGGAGGTGGAGCTCGTCAAGAAGATATCCCAGTTCGACCTCGCCATAGACCTTGCGGCCCGGGAGCTGAAGCCCCACCTTCTTGCGACCTACGCCCGGGAGCTGGCCGAGATCTTCAACCAGTTCTACCGGGCCAGCCCCGTCCTGGAGGCCGACCCCGGAGTCCGGGAGGCGAGGCTCGCCCTCGTCGAGGCGGCCCGAAACTGCCTCCGGGCTACCCTGGAGACCTTGGGGATCCCAGCCCTCGAATCGATGTAAAATGAGAGCCGACTCCCCACAGGGATCGGTGGGGCGCCAGGATCAGAAGGCAGAGAAAGAAGCTTCGATCGCCTTCGAGATAGGGCGATCCCCGAAAGTTTTGGTGGGGGTCGGCCTTCCGGAGACGGCGATGAAACCCTTCGGCTGAGGACGGCCCCGCCCCAGTGGGGGATGCCGCCCCAGAGACTCCAAAAGTTTTTGTACTACCAGAGGGATAATGGGTAGCGGGGGTGTTCCTCTTGAGCTTGAAATCGAGGTTGATTTCGTTATTGATCATATTATTCGTCGGGATGGCCTCTGCCGAATGGACCGAAGAGCCGATGACCGACATCGCCGGAGAAGGGGAGGCCGAAGGGCTCATGGCGGGCTACTACGGAAGCGATGCCGGATCGTCCCCGGAGACGATGGGGCTCCTCGGCGGCTCCGACTCCTTCGGAGCCCCCGGTCCGTCCGGGGCTGGGGAGGCCTATTATAGCTTGGAGGCTCCGCCCTCCAGCGGGGCTGAAGTCCAGCAGTACTCGATATCGGGGCATGAGCCCTCCACCGTCTTCTACGGAGGGCAGTCCACCTCGTACTCGACCTACAGCTCAATGTTCGGCGGCGTTAACTCCCTCTGGATCATGGGGGCCTGGAGCTGGTCCCAGTACGCCACCTGTCCTCTGGGCGCCTACCTCCAGCTTCTGGCCTACTCCTCGGGCGGCGGATCGACGACCTTCTACGAGATATACGAGAGCGGCAGGGTGGAAGTGGATTCGTACGGCTTCTGGCCCGGATATAGCAGCATCAGCTTCTACGCCAATGAGCCCGGCCGCCACATCCTCCTCTTCATCGCCAACAACCAGCCGTCCAACGCCATCATCGTCGACGTATCGAGCGGCGGATGGCCGCCAGGTCCCGGTCCTAGCCCGTCTCCCTCCTACGCCCGGGTGACGGTCAGGTCGAGCTGGCTTTCGGGGTACACCGTCACCGTCGACGACGCCATAACCTACAACGACGTCAGCGACGGGAGGCTTGATGGGATCGTCAGCTTCACCGTCCCCGGAAACCAGTACCACAGCGTCAAGATAACGAGCCCCGGATACATGAGGTCCTACTATCGGTTCTTCAGAAGCGGCTACGCCTACACCCTCGCGATGTGAGGGAAAAGGTCAGAAACGGAGGGGGCGAAGAAGATCGGTTCGGGGGTCTTGAGGGTCCCCGGACCGGAACTTATTCTGCTCAATTTTGGAGCCGAGCCCTTCAACCATCCTCCCCGTCGAAATAAGGCCTCTTGGCCGAGGATGAAGGGAAGAAAGCCCCAAAAGCGGAGAAAATTCGGCGCCCCCCCCCTCAGACCCTGGCCGTCGCCTCTGCCGCCTTCGTCCCCCGGATCAGATCCTCGCCGCCGCCTCGATCGGCCGCGCCTCTCCGATCGCGGCCTTCATCCCGCGGATCAGCTCCTCCAGCCCCACAAGGTCGCTCCTAGAGATCAGATCGACGCAGGCGGAGCCGACGATGGCACCGTCCGCCCCAGCCCGGATCACCTCCGCCGCCTGCTCGGGCGTCGATATCCCGAAGCCGACGGCCTTGGGCAGCTCGGTGTCCACCCGCTCGATGAGGGCCTTCGTCGACTGCAGGACCTCCGACCTCGCGCCCGTCACCCCCGCCCGGGCGACGAGGTATAGGAAGCCGCTGGAGCTCTCGGCGATGTAGGGGATCCTCTCCGCCGGCGTATTCGGCGCGACGAGGGATATCAGGTCGAGGTCCGCCCTCCGGCAGGCCGCCCGCAAGGAGCCCGCCTCCTCCGGCGGGAGATCGGGGACGATGAGGCCGGTGATCCCGCTCGCCCCGCAGTCGCAGGCGAACCGATCGAGACCCCGCTGGTAGACCATGTTGTAGTAGCCCATGAAGACCAGGGGAACATTGGCCCTGATCGTCGAGGCGACCTCGAAGTAGAGGTCGGTGTTCATCCCCGCATCGATCGCCCTCTGGGCCGCCGCCTGGATGACGGGACCGTCGGCTATCGGGTCCGAGTGGGGGAGGCCGAGCTCTACGACGTCGGCCCCGGCCCTCGCCAGAAGCTCTGCGATCCCAACCGTCGCCTCGGGGCTGGGGTCGCCGGCACAGATGTAGGCGATGAGGAGGGGGCGGCGCCTGAAGGCCTCGGCGAGCCTCATCTCCCCACCCTCCCCTCATGCTCCATCACCGTCGCCAGGTCCTTATCTCCCCTTCCTGAGAGGTTGATGATCGAGACCTCCCCGAGGGCGTCGGGGTTTCTGAGGGCGTAGCCGACGGCGTGAGAGGACTCCAGGGCGGGGATGATCCCCTCCAGGACCGAGAGCCGCCTCAGGCCGAGGAGGGCGGTCTCGTCGTCGGCCACCGCCGGCGTCACCCTGCCGACCTCGGCGAGGTGGGCGAGCTCGGGGCCGACGCCGGGGTAGTCGAGGCCTGCGGCCAGGGAGTAGGACTCGAGGATCTGGCCATAGGGGTCCTGGAGGATCTTGGTCATCGCCCCGTGGAGGACGCCCTCCTCCCCGAAGTTGAGGCAAGCTCCGTGGTCTGCGATCTTTCGGCCGGAAGTGATCCCCCTCCCCCCCGCTTCGACGGCTACGAGCTTCACATCGTCCTTAAGAAAGCCGGAGAAGATCCCCATGGCGTTGGAGCCGCCGCCGACGCAGGCGGCGATGGAGTCGGGGAGCCTCCCCTCGGCGACGAGGATCTGCTCCCTCGCCTCGGTCCCGATGACGGACTGAAGCTCCCTCACCATCAGGGGGTAGGGATGGGGGCCTGCGACCGTCCCCATCAGGTAGTGGGTCGTCTCGTAGCTCCCCGCCCAGTCCCTCATCGCCTCGTTGATGGCGTCCTTGAGGGTCTTCGACCCCGACCTCACCGGAATCACCTTCGCCCCCAATAGCTCCATCCGGTAGACGTTCATCTTCTGCCGCTCGATGTCCACCTCCCCCATGTAGACCTCCGTCTCAAGGCCGAGGTTCGCCCCCACCATGGCGGAGGCGACGCCGTGCTGCCCCGCCCCCGTCTCGGCGATGAGCCTCGTCTTCCCCATCGCCTTGGCCACCAGGGCCTGCCCCAGAACGTTGTTCAGCTTGTGGGCCCCGCCGTGGACCAGGTCCTCCCTCTTCAGGTAGACCTTCCGGCCCAGCTCCCGGGATAGGGCCCTGGCGAGGTAGAGGGGGGTGGGCCTTCCAGCGTAGTCGGTCAGAAGGGAAGTGAGCTCCTCCATGAATCCAGCGTCCTCCTTGAGGCGGCCGTAGGCCTCCGCCAGCTCCTTAAGAGGCTGCATCAGGGTCTCGGGGACGAACCGTCCGCCGAACCTCCCGAACCTCGTCATCGACGCATCTGTGATCTTCATCAAATCTTCATCAGCTCCCATCTTTGTCTGGTCGTCCGCTCCGCATATGCCCCGCCATCAGGGACTGGCGGCTCCGCTCAGGACTCGGAGGAGGCCGGGCTCCTCCATCAGGGAGGTCCCGACGAGGAGGGCATCGGCCCCCGCCTCCTCCATCCTCAGGACGTCTCTCCTCGTCTCTATGCCGCTCTCGGCGACGACGAAGAGGCCGGAGCTTTTAGCCAAAGGCCCCAGCCCCTCGAAGGTATCCAGGCTGACCTTGAGGGTCGATAGGTCCCTGTTGTTTATCCCCACGATCCGGGCCTCGGTCTTGAGGGCGTGGTCGAGCTCCGCCTCAGTGTGGACCTCCACCAGGGGCTCGAGGCCCCTGGATAGGGCCGCCTCCACCAGCCCCTCCAGGGGCGAAGCGAGGGCGGCGATGAGGAGGACGAGGTCGCTTTCGACCTCATCGAGCTGCCTCTCGTCGAGGATGAAATCCTTTCGGAGGATCGGAAGGCTTGATGCCCCCCTCGCCACCCTCGCGTTCTCCGGCGACCCCAGAAAGTAGGTCGGCTGGGTGAGGACCGATATCCCACTGGCCCCATCCGCCTCGTACCTTCGGGCGATCGTCGCCACCTCCTCCGGCGAAAGGGTCCTCTTCAGGATCCGGGGCTTGATCTCAGCGATGATGGGACTGATCCCCCTCGACCGGAGGGCCCGGGCCCGGTCCGGGAGGTCCCGAGGATCGGCGACCCTGATCGGGGTGGCGAGGCTCGGCAGCTCCGAGCGCCTCGCCTCCGTCTCGTCGAGGATCTGCCTCATGACCTCGGAGGTCATAGGCCGACCCCCTCCAGCCAGTTGGTGATCAGCCTCTTCCCCTCCGGAGTGAGGACCGACTCGGGATGGAACTGGACCCCCTCCACCGGGAGGCTTCGGTGCCTCACTCCCATCACCACCCCGTCGGAGGTCGTCGCCGTCATCCTCAGGGGAGGGGCGAGGTCCTCGACGGCTAGAGAATGGTAACGACCGCCCTTCAGGGGGCTCTCCAGCCCCCGAAATATTCCGCGGCCATCGTGGAAGATCTCCGAGGCCTTCCCGTGGACGGGGGGGGTCCTGTTGATGGTGCCGCCGTAGGCGAGGTTTATCGCCTGGTGGCCGAGGCAGACCCCCAGGATAGGAGTCCCCTCGAAGGCCCTCATCACCTCGATGCAGCTTCCGATATCCCTCGGGTTTGCGGGATGGCCCGGCCCCGGGGATATGACGATTCCCAGGGGGTCGATCTCCTTCACCTTTGCGACTTCTATCTTATTTGACGCCACCTCCGTCTCCGGGTGGAACTGGGAGACGTAGTCGACGAGGTTCCAGACGAAGGAGTCCTGGTTGTCGATGAAGAGGATCGTCTTCTTGGTCACAGACCCACCCCCAGGGCCCGCTTCATCGCCGCCATCTTCCGCTCCGTCTCCAGGAACTCCCGGTGGGGATCGGAGTCGGCGACGATCCCCGCCCCCGCCTGGACGACGGCCAGGTCGCCTTCCATGACGATGCTCCGGATGGCGATGGCAAAGTCGGCGGAGCCGTCGACGGAGAAGTAGCCGACCCCGCCGCCGTATATCCCCCTCTCCCTCCCCTCCAAATCGTCGATGATCTCCATCGCCCGGAGCTTGGGGGCCCCCGAGAGGGTCCCCGCGGGGAAGATCGCCCGGGCGGCGTCGAAGGAGTCGCATCCGTCCCGGAGCGTCCCTCGGACCGTCGTCTCGATGTGCTGAACGTGAGAGTACCGGAGGACAGCCATGAACTCCTCCACCTTTATCGAGCCAGCCTTCGAGACGGACCGGACGTCGTTTCTCCCCAGGTCGACGAGCATCACGTGCTCCGCCCTCTCCTTCTCGTCCTCCAGCATCTTCGCCGCGAGGAGGTC
>LUYE01000026.1:0-15123 GCA_001602645.1 Methanosarcinales archaeon Methan_01 | reverse complement strand
ACGCCCCCACCAGGGAGTGGTCCCCGAACTCGAAGATGTAGGTGTAGGGGCTCGGGTTGATCTCCCGGAGCCTCCGGTAGAGGACTACGGGGTCGGGCCTCCCGAGCCGAACCCTCGTCCTCCTGGACAAGACCACCTGGAAGATGTCGCCCGCGAGGATGTGCTCTTTGGCCCTCCGGACCGACTCCTCAAAGGGGTCGGCGGGGTCCGCCTCCACCGATAAAGGAAGGAGGTCTCCGGCCTGTGGCTCCCGGAGGTCCAGGTCCCCGAGATGATCGATCACATCGGAGGCGATCTCCTCGGGGTCCACCCCCGGCAGGAGGGGGGCGACCGCGAGGCAGACCCTTCCCGTCAGGTGGTCGAAGACGAAGCTCTTATCGAAGATCCCGAAGATGGCGTCGGGCTTATCGGAGGTCTTGGGCCGATCGATCCTCTCGGCGACGAGGTCGTAGGCGAGGTAGCCGATCCCTCCCCCGAGGAAGGCCTGCCTTCCGAACTTCGAGGGGCCTATCTCGGTGGGGATGGCGGACCGGAGGAGGTCGAAGAGGTCGCTCCCGGGCCTGATCTCGCCGGCGATGGGATGCCCCTCCCCGCCGGGGCCGTCGACGACGGCGGAGGCGAGTAGCCTCCCCCTGAGGAGCTCTTCTAGCCCCCTTCCGCCGTCGAAGACCTCGACCGCAAACCTCCTCCCCCGTACCTTCACCGCCGCGGCGGGGCTCGCCCCGACGAAGGAGAACCGGGCCCTCTGCCCAGACTTCTCTACGGACTCCAGGAGGAAGGGGTGCCTCTCCTCCCGGAGGGAGGAGTAGAGGCTGAGGGGGGCCTGGGGGTCGAGGAGGTCGGTCACCTCGAATAGACGGGGGACCGAACCCATCTCCACGGCCGGACCCCCATCGACGGGGACGGGCTTCACCGCGGAGGGCAACACCTCACCTCCCTGAGGAAGGCGGCGATCTTCGCCGGGTCCTTTCTGCCTTCGGTCTCAACCCCGGTGGAGACGTCGACGGCGTAGGGGCCGACCGCCCTTATCGCCTCGGCTACGTTCTCGGGCGATAGCCCCCCCGCCAGGATGACAGGGGCGCCGACCGCCTCCACGAGGTCTGCGGAGAGGTTCCAGTCGTGGACTGCCCCGGTCCCGCCGAGCTTTCCCCCCTCTTGGCTGTCGACGAGGAGGGCGTCAGCAACCTCGGCGATCCGCCGGACCTCCTCCAAGGCGCCGGGGACCGCCGGGACCGTCGCCACGAGCCTCGCGGCGACCATCTCCCTGAGGGTCGAGAGATCCTCGGCGGCAAGGGTCCCGTTCACCTGGAGGACGTCGGCTCCCGTATCGAGGGCGATGCTCGCCGCCTCTGCTGCGGATTTTGGCTCCATCACTACGACGCTGGAGACGAAGGGGGGGAGCCCCCGGATGAGGCTCTTCGCCTCCTCCCGTCCGATCGACCTCCTCGACCGGGGTATCTCGACGACGAAGCCGACGGCGTCGGCTCCTGAGGCGACGGCGGCGTCCCTGGCCCCGGGGTCCCTGATACCACAGATCTTCGCCCTGGTCATAGGAACCGCTCCAGCCTCTCAGGGCTACCGCAGGACGCGACCAGCCTCTTCAGGGTCGTGAGGGCCCGTCCCGAGTCGATCGACTCCTCGGCCATCCTCGCGCCGTCGGATAACGACTCGGCGATCCCGGCGACGTAGAGGGCCGCCCCCGAGTTCATGGCCACGACGTCCCTCCCGGGGCCCATCGACCCCAAGAGGATCTCGACGAGCTGCGCGGCGTTCTCCTCGGGGCTCCCCCCCCGGATCTCGTCGATCCGAGCCACGGGGTAGCCGAACTCCTCGGGGGTGACGGTGTAGCTCTTCAGGCGTCCATCGTTGAGCTCGGAGATCCGGGTCGGGCCGGTGTTGG
The DNA here is from genome assembly GCA_001602645.1 of Methanosarcinales archaeon Methan_01. GTDB lineage: Archaea > Halobacteriota > Methanosarcinia > Methanotrichales > Methanotrichaceae > Methanocrinis. Next base: position 13,223 of record LUYE01000026.1, on the reverse strand, counting down.
TGATCTCGTCGAGGCCGGAGCCGTGGACGACCATCGCCCTCTCCGCTCCCAGGATCTTGAGGGCGGCGGCGAGCTTATCGCAGAGGCGGGGGTCGTAGACCCCCAAAACCTGGAACGGCGCCCCGGCGGGGTTGGTGAGGGGGCCGAGGATGTTGAAGACCGTCCTCGTGGCGAGCTCCCTCCGGAGGGAGGCAACTCGCTTCATGGAGGGGTGGAAGACGGGGGCGAGGAGAAAGCCGATCCCCAGGGTCTCGATCGCCTGGCAGACCCTCTCGGGGCCGGGGGCGACCTCCACCCCCAGCTCCGCCAGGACGTTGGCGGACCCGCAGGCGGAGCTGACGGCGTAGTTTCCGTGCTTTGCGACGAAGGCGCCAGATGAGGCGGCGACGATCGCCGCGCAGGTGCTGACGTTGATGGTGTTCGACCCGTCGCCGCCAGTACCGCAGGTGTCGACGAGGGGGCCTGGTACCCGCGGACTGATCCTGACCCCTTGGGCTCTCATCGCTCTTGCTAGCCCAGCGATCTCCGAGACCGCCTCTCCCTTCATCTTCAGGGCGACGAGGAGCGCCCCGATCTGGGCGTCCGTCGCCCCATTGAAGACCTCGCCGAGGAGGGCCTCCGCCTCCGAGACGGTGAGGTCCCTCCCCTCCACCACTTGTTGGAGATACTTCATAAGATCACCTTAATGTATGATTTTGTACTATAATGTCTAAATATCGACGTTATATATAAGGGTTGTGCATTAGTCCTGCTCCGCCGATCTGGGGGGCTGTACCCTTCGATCCCGAAGCCCGGTGGGGGGGAGAGATCTGGAGAGGGCGATCGAATTCGGGGGAGACCGCAGCCCTGGCGAGGCGGCAGATGATGAGAGCGTTGCAGGTCCGCCCCGGAGAGGAGGCATATCCCAAACCCTCCATCGGAAGCAACGGATTCACGCCGATCGGTGGAGGGCCTAAAGCCGAACGATAGGGTGAAATAGTTCGCCGTAGAGATGGCCTGCCGCATGAAGAAACTATTACTGTTATGGGCCTTGGTCGTCGTCGCCCTCTCCGGCTGCGTCGAGGAGAAGCCGAGCCCCGAGGAGCTGAAGGCGATGATGATCGATTCGGTGGAGAAGATGGAGACCGCCGCCTTCGCCGTGGATGCGGATCAAGCGATAAAGCTCGTCAACCCCCAGGAGACGAACAAATCTCTGCGGACGATCAACTTTGAGACGAGGTCGGTGGGGGAGGGGGCGATGAATCTATCGGCCCGCACCATGAAGATGACCATGACCACCACCACCAGCACCGATGACGTCAAAGGCGTCGTCACGGAGATGGAGATGTACATGATAAATGACACCATGTACACCAAGGTCGACGGCAACTGGACGAGGATGCCGGGGATGCCTGAGGAGACATGGGACCAGCAGAATCAGGTGAAAAACCAGGCGGAGCTCCTCAACGCCTCCGAGATCGAGTTCATCGGTTCAGAGAAGGTCGATGGCGTGGATGCCTACAAGGTGAAGGTGGTTCCGGATATGGAGACCTTCGCCATGATCCTCAGCCAGCAGGTCGGCTCGGTCCCCCTCTACGCCATGAACGTCACCGAGATCTTCGAGGGGGGCGAGATGGAATGGACGGCCTGGATCGCCAAGGACTCCGGCCTTCCACTGAAGAATCTGATAATGTTGGATCTGACCATCACCTCCGAGATGATGAACATCCCCGCTGGCGAGATGGACGAGATCGAGATGACGATCCGATCCGACACTACGGTCATCTGCTCCGGATTCAACGAGCCGATCGTCATAGAGGTGCCGGAGGAGGCTTTGACCGCTCCCTCCTGGCTCGACCTTCTGATGGCGATGATCTCCCAGCCCCCTGAAGAAGCCGACGTCGAGCAATAGACCGCTCTTCAGAAGGACGCCGCCGATAAGAGATCCTCCGGCGTTGGATGAGGCGAGAGAAACTGAATCGGAGAAAGAGAGATCTCAGGAGGAGGGGGATGGGGGCCGTCCCGTCTAAAGGGGCCCCCTGCCCCTCGCCCCATCCATCACGTCCTCGTGCCAGGCCCTCATCACCTCTCCGACGGACCAGGCCTGCGAGATGCAGCCTCCAGGGCGGTGGGGCTCATCCCCGTCGAAGACCTCGCAGATCGTACCGACGCCGATCTGCCCCTCCAGGCCGATGAGGGGTCCTAGAATATCTCCGGCCGCCACCCGCTCCTTTTTTGATTGGCGGCCCGCCCGGATCCGGGCGGTGATGTAAGGCCCCATGAGCCAGGGCCAGACCGTCCCCTGGTGGTAGGCCCGATCCCTCTCGGCGGGGCCACCCTCGTACCTCCCCACATAGGCCGGATCCCCCGGGGAGAGGGTCCGCAGGCCGTAGGGGGTGAGAAGCTCCTCCGTCGCGGCGTCGACGACGCCCCGGACCATGGAGGCGTCGAGGGGGGTAAAGGGGAGGGACGCCGCTATCACCTGATTTGGCCTTATGGATGGGTCAATTCCGTCGATCATGTCGCGGAGGCAGCCCTCCTCCGGGTTCCAGAACTTTGTGTAGCCAACTCGGACCCGCTCCGCCAGGTCGCCGTACCCCACCTCCGCCGCCTCGTCGCCGAGCCGCTCGGTGAAGAGCTCCATCACCTTCAGGGCGTTGTACCAGAGGGCGTTGATCTCGCAGGCCTTCCCCGCCCGGGGGGTGACGAACACCTCGCCAACCTTAGCGTCCATCCAGGTGAGGCCGGGCTTGGAGGCGATCAGGCCGTCCTCGTCGAAGTAAGATCCGGGGGTCTCCCCGGCGTAGCGGCGAAGGATCGCCCGGAGGGTGGGAAAGAGCTGCCGGATCAGCTCTCCATCCCCCGAGTACGACCAGTATTTGTAGACCGCCCAGAAGAACCAGAGGGCTGCGTCGATGGTGTTGTACCCTTCGGCCCCGAAGTCGTTGGGGAGGAGGCCGTCCTTCATCGCCCCAGCGAAGGTGGTGAGGACCTCTCGGGCGTCTTCGAACCTCTCCGTGGTGAGGAGGAGGCCTGGGAGAGAGATCATGGCGTCCCTTCCCCAGTCGTTGAACCAGTGGTATCCGGCTATGATGCTCTTCCCGTCGCCCCGCCGGACGAGGAACTGGTCGGCTCCGACGGCGAGGACGCCTAACCGCGGATCTTTCCCCCCTTCAAGGAGCCTATTGACCCTCTCCTCCTCCCGGAGCAGAAGGGCGCCTGCCCCCTCCGGGGACTGCCGGTCGACGGAGGCGATGATGCTGAAGGAGAGGGGGCCGTCGACCTCGACCTCGAACCTGCCGGGGGAGAAGGCGTCCTCCCGCCATTGTAGGCCCCTTTGCCTCTCGACCTCGTACTCCAGGCTGTGGTACCAGAGATCCTCCCGGAGGTAGCGAGCCCCGTCGGAGACTATGGAGAAGTCGCAACCCGACCGAAGGCGGACGCCCCCACCGGGACCCTCGACTGAGAGGGGAAACTGGTCCATGGGTGGGGCGCCGGAGGCGACGTGAAAGGACCGGCAGCTGACGAGGGGGACGACCCTGAAGAGGCCGACGCCATCGATCCTGTAGCTGACGACGGTGGTGTTCTCGCCCCAGACCATGAAGATCCGCTTCTCGATGGACGATCCGTCATCGGTTCGATAGCAGAAGGTCGGGACCGGATATCGTCGAAACTCTTCGAGGTGGCGGAACCCCTGGGGGTATATCGTGCCGGGGTACTGGTGGCAGGCGAGGTGGTAGCTCCTCGATCCGACCTTCAGCTCCTCGTCGAGGGAGGAGAGGAGGAGGGTCCTCCCCGTCGGGGGGCTCAGCGCCGCCACCAGGAGTCCGTGGTAGGAGCGGGTGTTCGACGCGAGGATCGTCGAGGAGGCGTACCCTCCGAGGCCGTTGGTGACCAGCCACTCCCGCTCCGCCCCCTCATGATAGCTCTTCGGAGAGAGGACGGGATCGGAGGTCATCTCCTCGTCCTCCCGCTCCGGTCGATCGCCTCCATCGCCCCGTCCCTCCCAAAAGCTGCGGGGCAGCCGCCGGTGAAGCTCTCCCCAGTTCCACCCCCCTCCTCCTGGATGGGGCCGGCCCTCCTGACCGCCTCCGTCGCCGCCTCGAGGAGGGCGGCCCGGAGGGCATCGCCCCGAAGGCCTTCCGCCGCCTCGATCCCCTCGGCGAGGGCGGCGTCGGCGAGGCTCTCCCGGGCCCAGGTCGATAAGTCCCCCCGTCTCGCATGGTACTCGAGAGAGTCGGTCCCCACCCGCTCGAAGGCCTCGGCGAGCCCCTTCGGCCCCCATACGACGTCGCCGGTGAACTGGTCGATCCCAATCGAGAATAGGAAGGGATCCTCAGCGGCGACGACCCAGGTCTTCACCCGGTGGTGGAGGTCGGCGAGGACGGCGAAGAAGGTGACGGCGGCATCGTAGGGGCTGCCGTAAGGGCTGAAATAATTGTGAACCTCGCCGGGGGCGCCCCCGTGGGTGAAGGCGTAGTAGAGGTGGTCGGAGAGGCCGAGGATCCTCCAGACCTCCATAAGACCTCGATCTTTGCTCTCCTTTATCGGCCCCTCCAGCCTCCGGTGGTAGGAATAGCACGCCCACTGGAGGGCGTTTCCGAGCCAGCAGCTGGTGTCCCTCTCGATGTCCGCCCAGGAGGTCGTCCTCGGGACGGAGAGGGTCTGAAGGGCGGGGTTATTCTCCACTACGTCGCTGGGGGTCGCAAACCTGAGGTGCCCCCACCGGAGGATCTCGCTCGGTAGGTACCTGAGAAACTCGAAGATTCCGGTGTCAGCCCACTGGTGCTCGCCGAAGGTCTCGTAGTCGCAGAAGATGTTGACGCAGTCGCCGGGCTTCGCCGCGATCCAGGAGGCGTACTTCTCAGCGGTGAGGGGGTACTCGTTCCACCACCGGGCCGAGAACCGGAAACCCATGTCGTCGGTGATCTGATAGTCCCGTAGGAGAAGCGAGATCCGTTCGCACCCCTCCGGCCGATAGACGTGGTTGGGATGGGCGACGACCCCCTCGGCGAAGATCCCGGCGTACCCCATCCCCTCGACTATCCTCGCGATCCGATCGTCGTATAGTAGCTCAGTATTCTCGAAGATCCGGGGCCTGGTGCCGAAGACGTCCCAGATCCGCTCCCGGTGCATCCTCACCTGCTCAGAGAACTCTTTGCCGTCCTCGTAGAGGCTCGCGAGGGAGTGGTGGTAGGTCTGCTCTAAAACCTCCACCATCCCGGTCTCGACGAGCCTCGCGAAGGAGTCGAGGACCTCGGGGTTGTACCTCTCGGCCTGGTCGAGGAAGACCCCCGAGAAGCTGTAGGCGGCCTTGAAGGGGCGATCGGAGTCCTGGTGCCTCTCGATCTCCTCGAGGATCACCTGGTTTGCCGGAAGGTAGCACTTCTCGGCCACCCGATCGAATATCCGCCGGTTCTCGGGGTCGTCGAAGTAGAAGTCGAAGATCTGCTCGGGCTCGATCCTCCTCATCGGGGAGCCTCCCCAGAAGAAGTCCCTCCGGAGCCTCAGGGGCTGGTGGACCTCGAAGCAGAGGCAGACGTCGGTCATGAGGGCTCACCGGGACCGGCGGCGTCTTCGTCGGCATCGAGGAAACCTGAGCAGGACGTGAGGGGCGGGATCGATGGCATGATCATATATTGGCCATCAAGTTCAATAAATAATTGTTCGACGGGGCTGAGCATATCCCGGCTCGGAAGGAGGCCTGCCATCGGCGGAATATTCAAGGTGGATGATGGACATCAAAAAATGCGAGGTAATCGATTCCATGGAATCAAAGTACGTAATAAGACGGGCGGAGTCTCCCGACGACGCCGGAAAGCTACGCCATCATTTCGACAAAATCTTTCTTCCCGAGGAGGTGGGAGAGTTCGCCGAGACGATATTCACCCACCTACCGGGGATGAGAAATGAGCGCTGGTTCATCGCCGTCGAGGAGGAGACGGGAGAGATCGCCTCGGCCTTCGCCCTCATCCCCTGGACCTGGGAGATGGCGGGGACTAAGCTCAAAGTCGCCGAGATGGGGATCGTGGGAACGGGAGAGGGACACCGGAACAGGGGGCTCTTGAGGCTCCTGTACCGGGAGTTCGACGCGACCCTCACTGAGGAGGGGTTCGACCTCGCCGTCGTCCAGGGGATACCGGGATTTTATAACCGCTTTGGATATTATTACTCGATACCCCTCGAGCCCCACATCGACATCCCCCTCCATCTGGTCCCCGATTCGACTGGCGACGACGATGGAGACGGCGGAGCCTACGAGTTTCGGCTCGCCGAATCCGAGGACGCGGCCTTCCTGGAGGGGGAGGACGAGCGGTATAGAAGATCGAACTTCCTCTCCGCCTTCAGGGACGATGCCCACTGGAAGTACCTTCTGACCTTCAGCCCGAAGATCGGATGCGGCTCGGAGTTCTGGATCATGGAAGGGCGAGAGACAGAAGAGAGATGCTACTTCAGGATTCCCCGGCAGGGCTTCGGAGCGGGGCTCATCGTGAGCGAGGTCAGCGAGGGGATATCCGACGACGCCCTGACGAACCTTTTAGCCTTCTGCAAGAAGATGTGCGCAGAGCGAAATAAGCCGTACATCCGGCTGAACCTCGCCCTGGAGTCGACCGCGGCGAAGACCGCCATCTCCTTCGGGGCGTCGGTGGGGAGGCCCTACGCCTGGCAGATAAAGATCCCGGACAAGACGAGGTTCCTCACCAAGATCGCCCCCATCCTGGAGGCGCGGCTGAAGGAGAGCAGCCTTGCCGGTTTCTCCGGGATTTTGCGGCTCGATTTTTACAGAGAGCAGGTCGACCTAATCTGGTCTGAAGGAAGGCTCGAATCCGTCACCTCGGGGAGGGGAGGAGAATGCGAGAAGGCCTTCTTCATTCCAGAAGACCTCTTCATTCCGCTGGTCCTCGGCCACCGGACCTGGCGAGAGCTGCAGTTCACGCGGCCGGACATCTTCCCGGCGATGATGTACGTCGGACCGGGCGTGGATTCGGCGTCGGACAAGACCGTTCGCCTCATCGACGCCCTCTTCCCGGCCGAGAGGTCGTGGGTCTACGAGCAGTACTGAGATTCGATCAGAAGATCGTCAAATGAGATCGAACGATAGACTGATGTTCCGAAGAGATCGAATTGATAAGAACGAATCGAGGAGGACGATTCGAGATGAGGGATTCAAGAAGATCGAACTTGAGACCATCTCTCTGCCGAACGCCGGCTGATTTGAGAAGAAAATCTTTCGCCCTTTACCGATAAAAATAATTACTCTCGGGCGAATAAGGACTCTCAGGAGGGGAAAAAAAGTGGACGAATCATCCAAATCATACGAGAAGGTCCCTTCGGGGATCCCCGGCTTCGACGACCTGGTGAACGGGGGGTTCCACCGAAGGACCGTCAACACCGTCACGGGGGCGTCGGGTACCGGCAAGACCGTCTTCGCCTCCCAGTTCATCCGCGAGGGGATAAAAAACGGCGAGAAGGGGATGATCATCATGCCCTCGGAGAGCGCCGAGTACCTGAAGAGGGAGCTCTACTCCTCCTTCCGGTGGGACTTCTGGAAGCTGGAGGAGGAGGGGAAGCTCGCCGTGGTCGACGTCACCGACCCAGTCTTGAGGCTTCAGAAGAGCATCGAGACCGACCCCGTCGAATTTCTGATAAACTTTCGAAAGCTCGTCGACAAGAAGGTCCGGGAGGATAAGCCCCAGCGTGTCCTCATCGACGACCTGATGGCCTTCTTCACCGCCGTCGAGTCCCCCTTCGTCATGAGGTCCCTCGCCGACGACCTCTTCGGCGACCTCCGGTCCCTAGCGGTGACGGCGGTGATCACCATAGGCGAGGCCTTCGGGATGACCCAGATCATGGAGTACGGGGCAGACTCCTGCACCATCCTCAAGAGGGAGAGGATCGGAAACAACATGGTCCGCTCGATCTACATCATGAAGATGAGGGGCTCCAGGATATCGAACAGCATTCGGGTCCTAGACATATCCGACGAAGGGATGGCGGTCTCGACCCTTTCGCCCTATCCCTAGCCGCTCGCGAGGAGGGATTCTGCATGATAAAGCGCTGGATAGTCCTGGCGGGGGAGGAGGGAGGCCCCGTCTGCAACAAGATGGGCGGGATATGGGACGTCATCGACGCCGAGGCGAGGATGCTGGCGAGGCTCGCCGCCAGGAAGGAGATCGAGTGTGACCTCAAGATCCTCGTCGCCGGCCCCTACTACCCCACCCAGGGGGCAGACTGGAATAAGGGGAAAGCGAGGGTCACCGACGTATCGGGGCTGGCACCCCTCGAGATGAACGACGAGCTCACATCCGCCCTCGATCACCTCAAGGCCGAGGGGATCGAGGTCGTGGCCGCCCAGACGGAGGTCGCCGGCATCCCCATCGGCTACCTCCTCTTCAACACCGCCTACTACGACTCGATCTTCAAGACGATGTACGACACGAAGATGACCCTCGCGAACGCCATCAAGGCCGAGGCGTGGCAGATGTCGAGGCTCGACTCGATGCAGTATGAACGGGCCCCCTACGGCCCGGAGTACACCCACTACCTCGGCCTCTCCTACGCCGTCTCCCAGTTCGTCCGGTACCTCGTATCCCTGGGGGAGGAGAAGGCGAAGAAGTACGGGGACGAGGCGATCTCGGAGTTCGCCATCTCGGTGATGCCGAAGATGCGGGTCTCCCTCCACTGCCACGAGTTTCCCACCTTCTACGCCCTCGCGCGGCTGAAGTGCCTCGGCGTCCCCGTCCGGACGATGGCCACCCTCCACGCCACCGTCCCTGGGAGGTCTTCCGGGTACAGATCCCTGGAGAAGGTGGCGAAGAACGAGAGCTCCTGGGATCCGAACGTCCCGGTGGGGATGGCGACCCTCGAGTCCCTGGCGAAGTACGCCGATGTCGTCTCCTTCGTCGGCGACTCGACGATGAGGGAGGCGATGCTATTTCACAATCTGAACGGCATCGTCATAAGAAACGGGATAGAGCTGGAGGTCAGCCGGATCGACTGGGAGAAGAAGAACGCCTGCCGGAGGAAGATCCAGAATTTCCTCTCGGAGAAGCTCCACCGGGTCTTTGGCGGGGAGAAGATCGACCCGGAGGAGATCCTTCCCGTCTTCACCATATCGAGGCTCGAGCTCGAGAACAAAGGCTACCCCCAGCTCATCGACTCCCTCCTCCTCCAGAACCACCTGATAAGGCACCGGAAGATGGACCACAGGTTCGCCGAGAAGATGAGGGTCGTCTGCCTCCTCATCACCTCCCACGGGCCGAAGCCGAGGGAGAAGCTCCCCGAAGACTTCCCGATCAACCTCCCCGCCGAGGTCCTGGTGGGGGAGGAGATAAGGCTGAACAAGATGATCCGGGACCTCGGGATCGACGCCGGAAACCTCGCCGCCGGCAGAAAACAGGTGTCAGCCGTCCTCTACCCCCAGTGGGCGGGCCCCGACGACGGCGGCATGGAGATGAGGGTCGACGAGATCATGGCAGGGTGCGTCGCCGGGATATTCCCCTCCCAGTACGAGCCCTTCCTCCTCACCGGCCTCGAGGCCGGGAGGGAGGGGACACCCAGCATCGTCAGCCGGGCCTGCGGCTTCAGCGACGCCCTGAATAAGGTGGAGCGGCTGGTCACCGGCCTTGGCGGTGTCGTCGTCGTCGACAACATCGAGGCATCCCACCAGGAGATGATCCTCGACTACGCCCTCGCCCTCGACTACTTCACCTGGACCTACCTGGAAGACCAGGTGAAGTACCGGCTCCTCTGCGAGGAGTCCTTCTCCCTGGCGAAGCTGATGAACTGGACGGAGCCGGTCCTGGAGTACTACAAGAACCTGATGGTCAGCTCGGAGCTGGACAGGTGCATGCCTCCGGTGACGAGAGGCTTCGATCTGGGGTGATTCTATGAAGATAGCCTACATCAGCCTGGAGTTTCCCCCCCGGGTCTTCGGGGGGCTCGGCGTATACGCCGACTCGATCTCGAAGGAGTTGGCGTCCCTCGGCCAGGAGATCTCCGTCTTCACCCTGGGAGACGGATCTCTCAGGCGGAGAGAGACGGCTCGTGGCGTCACCGTCTTCCGGGAGACGCCGGCGCCGATGAGGGACGGGTGGGAGCCGTTCCTGTCGGACAGGACCCGCGCATGGGGGGAGGGGGTAGACTTCCTCCACGACCTTTTGAGCTACAATCAGCTTGCTGTCGCCTCTCTGAGGGAGAACGGCCCCTTCGACCTCGCCGTCGCCCACGACTGGCTCGGCCTCCCCGGCGGCCTTTCAGCGAAGAGGGTCCTGGGGGCCCCCCTCATCTTCCACGTCCACAGCCTGGAGGTGGGGAGGGAGACGGCCCCAAACCCCCAGATCGTCGAGCTGGAGCTGAAGGGTGCCGGCCTCGCCGACGGGGTGATCACCGTCTCCAAGGCGATGAAAGAGCAGCTCTCCAGCCTCGGAATCCCCAGGGATAAGATAGACGTCTGCTACCACGGCGTCGAGCCGGAGGTCTTCAGCCCCTCGGCGACGAAGAAGAGGAGGATCGAAGAGCTCCGGGAGCGGTACTCCCTAAAGGAGGAGGACGAGGTGATCCTCTTCGTCGGGAGGCTCGAGCCGGTGAAGGGGGTGATCCCCCTCCTGGAGGCTATGCCAAAAGTCTTAAAAGAGCACCCCCAGGCGAAGCTCCTCGTCGTCGGGAAGGGGACCCTGGAGGGGAAGGTGAGGTCTATGGCGGAGGTCCTGGGCGGATCGGTGAAGGTCGTCACCGACTTTCTGGACCTGGAGTCGAAGATCCACCACTACGCCCTCGCCGACCTCTGCGTCTTCCCGAGCCTCTACGAGCCCTTTGGGATCGTGGGGGTCGAGGCCGCCGCCATGGAGCGGCCGGCTGTCGTCGGCGCTAGCGGCGTCTCCGGCCTTCGGGAGATAGTCGACAACCCCTCTGCCGAAAGGCCGACCGGCGTCCACGTCAACCCAAATGACCCCAGCGACATCGCCTGGGGGATCAACCTGGTCCTAGCCGACCCCGAGAGGAGGAGGGAGTGGGGGAGGAACGGGCGGGCGAAGTGCCTCGACGTCTTCAACTGGCCCCGGGCCGCGAGGGAGACCCTGGAGATCTATGAGAAGGTGATCTCATCCCGGAGATGAGGCGCCACTACTTCCTCGAGGAGTACTGCATCATCGCCGCCGAGAGGAGGAAGAGGCCCTCCAACTTCCGGCGCGAGAGAGGGACGGAGACGTCCGACCCGAGGACCTGCCCCTTCTGCCCCGGAAACGAGGAGATGACCCCGCCGGCGGTCGCCGTCTACACCGACGAAGGGGTAGGCTCCGACGGGGACGAGAGGGTCAGGAACTGGTGGGCCAGATCCTTCCTCAACCTCTATCCGGCGGTGACGGCAGAGCCTCTGCCGCCGACGAAGGAGTGGGTTGCGGACCGCGCCCGGGGCTTCCACGAGGTGATCATCGAGTCCCCGGACCACGACGGCGACCCCTCGAAGTTCAGCCGCCAGGAGCTCGAGCGGCTAGTCACCGTCTACAGGGATAGATACGCATGCCGCATCGCCGATCCGGGGGTAAAGTTCGTCTCGATCTTCAAAAACTGGGGGAGGGTGGCGGGGGCCTCCCTCAGCCATACCCACTCCCAGCTCGTCGCCCTCCCGATCGTCCCCCCGGCCCTTCTGAGGGAGATGGAGGCGATCAGAGAGTCCCCGAGATGCCCCTACTGCAGCCTCGCCGAGCGGGAGGCGGCCTCGGATAGGCTGATCTTCGAGAACGACCAGTTCGTCCTCATAGCCCCCTTCGTCTCGGAGGTCCCCTACGAGACCTGGATCCTTCCAAAAGAGCACGCCTCGTCCCTGGAGGGGCTCGACCCCCGGGGGCTCGAGGAGCTGGCCGAGGCGCTGGGGGAGGCGCTCCGGAGGCAGGACCGGCTCCTGTCGGGCCCCGCCTACAACTACTCCATCCGCCAACTCCCCCATCCCCGCTACCACCTCAACCTCAGGATACACCCGGCGATGTCCGCCCTGGCGGGCTTTGAGAAGAATACCGGCATCTTCATCAACTCCGTGCCTCCCGAGGTGGCGGCCCGAGAGCTCCGAGAGGTCTGAGGGCCTGGACCTCCGGGCCGGAGGCGCCTTGGGCAGGATCGATTCCCAGTTATGCTGCAGATCGGTCGAACCGCCATCCAAACCCCCCTTCCAGAGGGGAAAACCGAAAGGTTAATGAGACGACAGCATAAGAAATTGAAGCGGAATTGTCCGAGGGATGGTCATTTGAGCCCGGATCGATGCCGAGGGGCCCATCGCCCTCGCCGGGCCGCCTTTGAGCGGCCTAGGGCTCTTTTTATCCCGAAACGGCCGAGCGACCAAAAGCTACTGGATCTTGATTTGGTGAACTTATGCGAATTGGGATGCTCTCCTGGGAGAGCCTGTACTCCACAAAGGTCGGGGGCGTCGCCCCCCACGTCTCCGAGATCTCCGAAGCTCTAGCGCGGCGGGGGCACGAGGTCCACGTCTTCACCCGGAGGGGCGACTTCGGCTCCTATGACGAAATAAACGGCGTCCACTATCAGAGGGTCGACTCCGACCCGTCCGGGGATATCCTCGCCCAGATGGATCGGATGTCTGACGCCATCTTCGACCGGTTCTGGCACGTTCAAAAGCTCTTCGGAAAATTCGACGTCGTCCACGGCCACGACTGGCACCCGGTCACCGCCCTCAACAAGATAAAATCCGCTTATCGGATCCCCTACGTCATCACCCTCCACAGCACCGAGTGGGGCAGGTGCGGAAACAACTTCAGCACCGATTACATCCCCCGGGAGATAGCCCACCGGGAATGGCTCGCCGGCTACGAGTCGGCGATGGTGATCACCACCACCCAGAGGATGAAGGACGAATTGATGATGCTCTACCAGATCCCCCCCGAGAAGATCGAGATCATCCCCAATGGCCTCGTCATCGGCTCCTTCAGGCGGGCCGTCGACCCCGGAAGGGTGAAGGAGAGACACGGGATCCACCCCCTCGCTCCCGTCGTCCTCTTCTGCGGGAGGATGAACTACCAGAAGGGGCCCTGCATCCTCGTCGAGGCGATGCCCTCCATCCTAGCCCGCCACTGGGACGCCAAGTTCGTCTTCATCGGCGACGGCGAGATGAGGTCGGAGTGCGAGCGGCGGGCCCGGGAGCTGGGCGTCGAGGGTTCCTGCATCTTCCTCGGCTACATCCCCAGCAACGTAAAAGAGGAGTGGATGAACGCCTGCGACATGGTCTGCCTCCC
>LUYE01000003.1 GCA_001602645.1 Methanosarcinales archaeon Methan_01 | reverse complement strand
GCCAGGAAAAAACTTCAAAGGCATTATTTTAATTTGCAAAATTAATGTTCCATAGCACTAGGCCCAGAATCGTCCTCAGGGATATGAACCGAACAAGACGAAGATTCGTTGGATCATTCGTCAGAAACGCAATAGTATGGCTATAAAAGATATCGCCAGCAACATGAAGGTATCCACGAGACTTCTGCAGCAGATTCTCAAGGAATATCGCGAGACGAAGGTGGTCGGTTGCATCGGATTGGCCCAAAAAGAGCCACCATATTGGATCGGGTTGCTTGTTAGGGTTTTTATCTGCAACAACTCGTTTATAGGTAGACCACCAATTTCGTCCCCATCAGAAACCTTCATCACCCCCCTCCCCCCACAAAACAACCGTGAACTGCGACGTTCTGGTGGTGGGGGCCTCCCCCTCGGGGATCGCCGCTGCCACCTCGGCCGCCAAAAGCGGCGCCGAGGTGATACTCCTTGATAAAGACATGGGCGGGAGCTTCGACCACCCGGCGAACACCTTCTTCGACGGGATGTTCTCCCGGGCGGGTTTAGCCGTCGAGCGGGAGTACGTCCTCCACGACCTCGAAGGGATGCGGATCATCTCCCCCGCTGGCCACGCCGTCGAGATCCCGGCGCCGGGGAGTTTCATCGACCGATCAAGGTTCGATGCGCTTTACCTCGAACGGGCCGAGAGGGCCGGGGCCCGGCTCCTCCGGGGCGAGGCACGGAGCGCCCCCCCGGCGGGCACCGGGCGGCGGGTCGAGACCGACGCCGGGGAGATAGGGGCGCGGGTCGTCATAGACGCCTCCGGGGTCGATGGCTTGATTGCGAGAAGAGAGGGGCTTTCGCCGCTCCAGCATCCTGAAGACGTCGCCTGGGCCGCCGAGGCGGTCGTCGAATTAGCGGGCCTGGGGGAGGAGCGGCGGTTCGAGTACTTCGTCGGCTCGATCTCTCCGGGTTGGAAGGCGACCTTCTCCCCCGGCGGCGGCGATCTGGCCACCTTGGGAGTCTTCGTCCGGGGGCGCGGCCGAGACGTCCGCCCCTTTTTGGACCGGTTCGTGGAGCTCTTCAAGCACCGCAACTCCGCCAAGTACGACGTCCGGGAGATGAAGGTCGTCTCCATCAACCGGGGAGGGGACGCCATCGCTGCGCTGCCGGGGGAGATCGTCGCCGACTCCCTGATGGCGACGGGCGCCGCCGCCGGCATGAGCGGGATCGCCTACGCCATCCGGGCGGGGACGATCGCCGGGGATGTGGCGGCCCGGGCCGTCGCGTCTGGGGACGTCTCGGGGCGGGGGCTCTCGCCCTACGTCCGCCTCTGGCGCCGGGAGTTCGGCCTGGAGTACCGGATGGGGCGGGCTTCGTTGTTGACCCTCGGGGGTATGGACGACGAGGATATAGACCGGCTGGCGGCGGGCCTCGCGGAGGGAGACCTCGACCTTTCGGGATCCCTATTCAGAAAAGGGCTATCGTCGGGGGTCGCCCTCGCCCGATCCCGCCCCAGGATGATCCCAGCCCTCGTCTGGAGCCTCCTCCAGGGCTGATCAGGGCCTGGAGGGGGCGGTGGGGGAGGTTTCGGTCCTGGCGGGTCGGAGGCTCAGGGGCGGTCCGGCCGGGGTCAGGCCACCTCGACGTTGCTGCTCTCCTCCCGAGCGCCGCCGTCCTCGGGGAGCTTTATCTCGCCGAAGGTCGCCTCATACCTCTTCAGGTTCGCGGATAGGGCCCGCAGCAGCCTCTTCGCGTGCTGCGGCGTAATAGTAACGATCGCCCTGCCTTGGGCCAAATTCGTCTCGGGGATCTTGTGGAGGAAGGTCAGGGTGACCTCGTCGTCGGCGTGGCTGATCTTGATCAGGTTCGCGTACACCGGCTCCAGCCTATCGGGGATCCTGACCCCCAGCTGCTCCATCCTTTTTTTATCCGTCAATTAACTTCACCGGAGGTCTGTTCTCATGAGGTCGGCCTTATCCCTTTGCCCCCCAAGAGAGGAAAATCCTTTAACCGACCAGGGGGTCTCCTCCACCATGATAGAGCTGAGGAGTGACCCTTACGTCCTGAAGTCCAGGACCGTCCAGGATACGGAGCTGGACTTCAGGATAAACCTCAACCTCTCATGGTGTCGCGGCGTCCTATTCAACGTCGTGGCGATGAAGAACTCCGTCGCGATCGTGGAGTACGACGCCATCCTCTGGACCGATGAAGCTCTCATGTTCGTGGAGTACAAGGACTCGGTCGCAGCCTACAAGAACCTCTCGACCCGGAGGATCCAGCAGATCGGAAGCCTGGCCAAGAACATCGCCGCAGGCCTAGGCTACCGGGCCTACACCTTCGTCGTGGTGGTGAATGGGCTGACGGAGGAGACCGTTCGGGGAGGGGCGGTCGTCATACCCCTCTTTATGCTCGGAAGCCATGATCCCTCCTTCAGCTCCGCGGTATCGGAGCTGGAGCTGATCGATAAGCTGATCGACAAGTACCACCGGTCTGGGAGCCCCGAGGTGGCCGAGGACTTTGAGAAGCTGAAGGCGATCATCGAGGCGGGGTTGCCGTGAGGCGGAGGGGAACGGCGACGGCCTTCGGCGCCGCCACGGTCCTCAACGCCGTAGCCAACTGGAAGGGGTCGGCCTTCGGGGTCGACCTGAAGACCTCTGCCGAGGTGATCCTGGACGGTCCCCCGCCGGTCAAAGGCGACGTACCCGGCATAGACGACCGTCTGATCGTCAGGTCCGTCGAAAGGGTCCTGGAGAGGTTCGGCGTCGTCGCTGGAGGAGTCGTCAGGACGTGGAGCGATATCCCTCTGGCCCGGGGGCTGAAGAGCAGCAGCGCCGCCGCCAACGCCGTCGTCCTCGCCACCCTCGACGCCCTCGGCGAGGACCTCGACCCCCTGGAGGCGACGAGGACCGGGGTCGCGGCGGCCATGGACGCCGGCGTCACCATCACCGGCGCCTTCGACGACGCCGCCGCCTCGATGCTGGGGGGGGTCGTCGTCACCGACAACCGAAGGCTCGAGCTCCTCAAGAGGGAGGAGATGGAGTCGGAGGTCCTCCTCCTCGTCCCGGCAGAGAAGATCTTCTCGAGGGAGACGGACGTCAGGAGGTCGAGGCTTCTCGCCCCGGTGGCGGACACGATCTTTGACCTCGCCCTGGCGGGAGACTATCCTAGGGCGATGACCCTCAACGGCCTCGTCTACTGCAGCGCCCTCCGCCTATCATCCGACCCCATATTCGCGGCCCTCGGCGGCGGAGCCAAAGGCGCCAGCCTCTCGGGGACGGGTCCCGCCTACGCCGCCCTGGTCGAGGACGAAAATATCGGCGATGTCGAGGCGGCCTGGCTCCCACTGGGCGGAAGGGTGATAAGGACGAAGGTTAACAACAGGGGCTCAATCAAAGGACCGGGGTGGCGACGATGAGCCTGGAAGATCTTCGCGCAGAAGTCCAAAAAGTCGACCGGGATATAATACGGCTGATTTACGAACGGGTGAGGCTGGCGGAGGATATCTTCGAGGCCAAACGGGCACTGGGCGTCGGAATCGAGGACAAAAAACAGGAGAAGCTCGTGATGAAGCGGGCCCTCGATTCGGCGACGGAGCTCGGCATTGACGCTGGGGCGGTGAAGGAGGTCTTCGCGATCCTGATAAGGATGAGCCTGGAGAAGCAGCACGAGCTTCAAGGTGAGAATAACCTCCCCTAGTCTGCGGTTCGAGGCCTTCGGGTTCAGAAAACGGAGAGGTTTTGTGTCATGACCGATATCGCCGTCATATCCGGGTCCAAATCGGATAGCTCTGTGGTGGAGAAGGTCCTGCGGGTCCTGGTGGAGAAGGGGGTCGACTACGACGAGCGTATCCTCTCGGCCCACAGAGATCCCGTCGCTCTGGACCGTTACATAAAGGAGACGGATGCAAAGATCTTCATAGCCGTGGCGGGGCTATCCGCCGCTCTCCCCGGCTTCATCGCCTCTCGGACGGATCGGCCGGTGATCGGGGTCCCGGTGAGCGCAAAGCTGGGGGGCCTCGACGCCCTCCTCGCCATCTCCCAGATGCCGCCAGGGGTCCCCGTCGCCTGCGTGGGGATCGACGCGGGGGAGAACGCCGCCCTCCTGGCGGTGAGGATATTGAGGGCGAAAGATCGGCCTTAGGGTGGAAAGATCCAGGAGGAGTAATAAGATGTACGAGAAGATCCTGATAGCCACCGACGGCTCTGCTACCTCCATGAACTCCAGCAGGTCCGGCATCAAGCTCGCGAAGTTCCTCGGGTCCGAGGTGGTGGTCCTCTACGTAATAAATGAGATGGCGATATCGAGGGTAATCGCCGCCATGATCGGCAGGGGGTTCGCCCAGGAGGATCTGAGGCGGGCCCTCAAAGCCTCCGCCGAGGAGGTTGTCTCTGAGGTATGCAAGATGGGGGAGGCTGCGGGGGTTCGGGTGGAGCCTCTCATAAAGGAGGGGGACCCAGCCTCCAGGATCGTCGATACGGCGGAGATCGAGGGGGCCGACCTGATCCTGATGGGAAGCCACGGCGAGGGAGGCTTGTCTTCGAAGCTGATCGGGAGCGTCGCCCAGAAGGTCCTGAACTGGTCTTCTGTGCCGGTGATGATAGTGAGATGACGGGGCTCTTCCAGCGGCGCATATATGCCCTTTATAAGGCTTCTTGATGCCGGTATCGGAAAGATACCTATTTATATCAAAGGCGTAATGGATGAACTCAAAGGGTTCTGAAGGTTGTAGGGAGATTTGAGAGGTGTGATAAGATGTACGATCGGATTTTAGTTGCTACAGACGGCTCCGCCAAGTCCAAGGTCGCAGTGCAGCACGGCGTGGACTTGGCCAAGGCCACGGGCGCGAAGCTGCTCGGAGTTTACATTGTGAATGAGGTCGTGGTGGCCAGCGCCGTCAGGCAGCTGGGCGCAGACAAGAAGGAGATCGAGGCGAAGCTCCAGGCCAGCGGAGAGAAGGCCGTGGCTGATATCAAGAAGATGGCCGACGAGGCCGGCGTGGCCGTCGAGACGATGGTCAGGTCCGGGGCTCCCGCCAACGCCATCGTCGACCTCGCCAGGACCGAGGGGGTCGATCTGATCGTCATGGGAAGCCATGGTGAGAGCGGCGTCACCAAGCTCCTCATCGGAAGCGTCGTCCAGAAAGTTCTGTATTGGGCCTCCTGCCCCGTCCTCGTAGTGAGATGATCATAATGGCAGTAGAGATGATATCCTCCGGGATCGCCTTTCCAGCTTTCGCGGTAGTATTGGTAGTGGGAACTCTCCTGGCCTATACGGTCATAAGCCTCATAGGCGGCAGCTAGTTCTCCAGACAGGCGCCCTCCTCGCGGAGGGCGTTATCATCCCTTTTTTACCGGTCCGTCCCCCAGGACATGAAATCATTCGGAAAAGTGATCTAGGGAAAAATGGGTCGACGTCGGCCTTCTGCCGAGATCGGTGGCCATATCAATCGGGCTTGAAGTGCCTCTCTGCCGTCTCCAGGGCCCGGGCGATCAGCTCGGCGCAGGCGTCGACGTCCTTCAAGCTCAAAACCTCGACGGGAGAGTGGATGTATCGGGTGGCGACGCTGATCACCCCCGTGTGGATCCCCTCTCGGGTCAGCTGGATCGAGGTGGCGTCGGTCGTTCCGCCGCCGGAGACCTCCATCTGGACGGCGATATCGAACTCCTTCGCCGTCTCAGCGAGCCAGGTGACGACCTTCTCCGTGGCGATGATCCCTCGCCCCGAGGCGTCGGCGATGATGATGACCGGCCCTTTCCCGATCTCCAGGGACGAATCCTTCTTATCGATCCCTGGATGGTCTCCGGGGATGGTGACGTCGGTGGCGAGGGCGACGTCGGGACGGAGGCCGAAAGCGGAGGTCTTCGCGCCCTTCAGCCCCACCTCCTCCTGGACCGTCCCCACGGCGTATATCGTGGACTTCGTCTTCGTCCTCTTGAGGGCCTCGATCATTATGACGACCCCCGCCCGGTTGTCGAAGGCCTTCCCCGTCGCCATCTCACCGGCAAGCCTGGCGAAGGTCCGATCGATGCTCATGGGGGTCCCGGGCTTGATCCCCAGCCTCTCCGCCTCGTCCTGGCTTGGGCAGCCGGCGTCGACGAACATGTCCTTCACCTCGATCGGCTTCTTCCGATCTTCGGGGGTCATCACGTGGGGGGGCTTCGAGCCGATGACGCCGTATATCGGCCCCGCGTCGGCGTGGATGATCACCCTCTGGTTGAGGAGGGTCTGGTCGAACCAGCCTCCGATGGTGACAAACCGGATGAACCCCTTCTCGTCGACGTACTTGGTCATGAGGCCTATCTCGTCGATGTGGGCTGCGATCATCACCGACGGTCGCTCACCCTTTCTCGTGGCGACGAGGTTTCCGAGGTTGTCGACCCTGACCTCGTCGACGACAGGTCCTATCTCCTCGCGGACGATCTCCTGGATCGAACCCTCCCTCCCAGATATCCCGTGGGCGTTGCTCAGCCGTTCAAGAAGCCTTTCAATCTCGCTCATCTCTTTTCATCCTTCCATAAGCATCGTTCTAATCAAAGCCCTCAGTTCAGCAGATCCTCGTCTCCGCCCCCAAGTTTCGGGACCTGGTGACGACAACCTCGCCGCCTACATCCTCCATCGCCGCCATCGCCGCCGCCTCGATCTCCCTCGTGCTGGAGTCGGCTACGGCGTAGACCGTAGGCCCGAAGGAGCTGAGCCCCGCCCCGACGGCGCCCGCCTCCCTCATCACCTCCATCAGCCTTCGCACCAGCGGGTGCTGGAGCTCCACCTCCACCCTCTTGAACCCCAGCTCCTGGATCCTGTTGATCGCCTTCCCGAAGCCCTCGATCTCCCCCGTCAGGACCGACGGCACCATCCTGACTAGGATCTCGCGGCAGAGCTCGGAGACCTCCTCCCTCGGCACCGGACAGAAGGTCTCGAAGACGTCTGCTTCGTGGGTGCCGTGGGCACCCTTGGGTATATTCGGCACCGCCAGGAGGAACCACCAGTCCCGAGGTACCTCCGCCCTCATGATCACCGGCGGTGGCGCGACCCCCGTCGAGGCTGAGGAGGGGCGATAGTCCTCCTTCTCCTTCCCGGGTCCGAAGGAGTGGCCGCCGTCGACGATGAACCCGCCCCCCTCGAAGGCGGCGACCCCTATCCCGCTCGTCCCGCCCCTCCCGACGGCCTTCGCGATCTCGCGAGCCGGAGGAGAGAGGCCGTAGAGCTCGCATAGGGCCTTTCCGACGGCCATGGCGAGCTGGGTCCCACCGCCGAGGCCGACGTGCTGCTGGTAGCAGGAACGAATCCTGATATCGGCTCCGCCGAGATCGAACCTATCCATCGCCGCGAGGGCCGCCGCCCTCGCCCGGTCGACGTTATCGCCCCGGACGGTGAGGGCCTCGCCCCTCTCCGCCTCGACCAAGATGGAGGGCTCCTCCAGGGCTATCCCGACCCCCCCGTCGACGCGCCCCAGGTCCCCGGCGAGGTCGGTGAGGGTGATGTGGATCCGAGATGGGGTCTGGACCACCACCCGATCCCTGTCCTGGAACTTGTGGTAGGGAAATGTCTCGGTGATCGCCATCAGAGGCCTCCCATGCCGGATGATCTTGTAGTCCCTCGACAGGAGCGGCTCTTTGGAGAGGACGTCGAAGATCCCTCCCATCTCGGCCGCATCCTTCAAGGCCCGGAACCTCAGGAGGTCGCGCCTCGACTCGATCCGGTGCTTCTTGAGGATCGTGCCGATCGGCGTATCCGCCCGCATCAGGTCGGTTTTGAATCGGTCCTCGAGCCGCTTGATGGGGGCCAAGGAGGTGGCGTGGATCAGAGTCTCCCCCGAGGCGGAGCTCTTCAGCTTCACCACCCGATAGTTCACCTCGTCGCCGGGTTCGATCTCCAGCTCCCGGGCGGTCCTCTCGTCTGCCGCCACCACCCTCTGGGCGAGGGTCTCGATCTCGACAGGGCTACCCGTGACCACCTCCAGGAGGCAGGTGACAGAGCCGTCGGTCCCCAGGAGCATCTTCTGGACGGGGCTGAGTCTACCCACCGCCTCCTCGAGCCTCGCGATCTCCTCGTCCACCTTCAGGGTCGGTGATCCATCCACATAAAAAAGAAGTGCTGGCTGGCATAAAGTTTTTCCCCTCCGGGGACGAGGTTTCTCCTCTCTGGGCTTCGTGGAGGATTTTCATTGAAGACGTCGAGAATTTCGGGGTTTTATAAGCTTTCAGCGCCGGATCGGCTGAAGATGGTGGCAGAGAACGCTGGCCTCTCCGAGGCGGAGGTGGAGGCGATCGGGAGGGTGGGCCTCTCCCTCGACCAGGCTGACAAGATGGTCGAGAACGTGGTGGGGCTCTTCCAGGTTCCCCTGGGGATCGCCACCAACTTTCTCATCGACGGCCGGGAGTTGCTCGTCCCCATGGCGACGGAAGAGCCCTCGGTGATCGCGGCCGCGAGCAACGGGGCTAAGATGGCCCTCGCCGGGGGTGGCTTCGTCACCAGCAGCACGAAGCCGGTGATGAGGGCCCTCATCCAGGTGACGGGGGTCGATGACCCCTGGGGCGCGCGGCTCGCCATCCTATCCAGGTCCGAAGAGATCACGTCGAGGGCTAACGAGAAGGACCCGATGCTCGTCAGCTACGGGGGCGGGGTCGTCGGGGTCGAGGC
This sequence comes from Methanosarcinales archaeon Methan_01, assembly GCA_001602645.1. Classification (GTDB taxonomy): domain Archaea; phylum Halobacteriota; class Methanosarcinia; order Methanotrichales; family Methanotrichaceae; genus Methanocrinis. The sequence goes on along the minus strand of LUYE01000003.1, from coordinate 55,747 downwards.
GGAGGTCGTCGAGACGAGGAAGGGACCGATGGTGGTTGTTCACCTCCTCGTCGACTGCCGGGACGCCATGGGCGCCAACGCCGTCAACACCATGGCAGAGGCCCTCGCTCCCTTCATCGAGGAGATCACCGGCGGGAGGGTCTACCTCAGGATCATATCTAACCTCGCGGACCTGAGGCTGGCCCGCGCCCGGGCCGTCTTCAGGGCCGGGGAGATCGGCGGGCCGGAGGTCGTCGACGGGATCGTCCTCGCCTCCGCCCTGGCGGAGAGCGACCCCTATCGGGCCGCCACCCACAACAAGGGGATCATGAACGGGGTCACGGCGGTGACGATGGCCACCGGAAACGACACCAGGGCGATCGAGGCCGGGGCCCACTCCTACGCTGCCCGGGGCGGGAGGTACAGGTCCCTCTCCGTCTACGAGAAGAACCGGGACGGAGACCTCGTCGGCTCGATAGAGCTCCCCGTCGCCGTCGGGACCGTCGGCGGCGCGACGAGGGTCCACCCCGTCGCCAGGGCAGCCGTCCGGGTCCTGGGGCTCAGATCCGCCGACGACCTCGGCCGCATCCTGGCGTCGGTGGGCCTCGCCCAAAACTTCGCAGCCCTCCGGGCCCTCGCCACCGAGGGGATCCAGCGGGGGCACATGTCGCTCCACGCCCGGAACGTCGCCGTCCAGGCCGGGGCGAAGGGCGACGAGATCGAGGCGGTGGCGGCGAAGATGGCGGCGGAGAAGAGGATCAACGTCGATCGTGCAAGGGAGCTGCTCAGTGAGATGAGATGAGCCAGTTGATCGGGGTCTTGGGGCCGGAGGGGACCTTCTCGGAGAAGGCGGCAAAGCGGTTCAGCCCCGGAGCCGAGATCCGCTACTTCCGGGACTTCGAGGAGGTGATCGCCGCCGTCGAGGAGGGGGCGGTGGAGGCGGGGGTCGTCCCCCTGGAGAACAGCCTGGAGGGGTCGGTGGGCCAGACCTTAGACGCCCTCCTCCGGCGGAAAGTCGAGATCTCAGGAGAGATAAACCTCCAGGTGAGGCACTGCCTCCTCGGCCGTGGTGAGGCGGGGGGGGTGAAGGTGATCCTCTCCCATCCCCAGGCCCTCGCCCAGTGCAGGGGCTATCTAAAACGTCGGTTTCCAGAGGCCGAGCTGAGGACGACCGGATCCACCAGCCACGCCGCCAAGCTCGCCGGGGAGTTCTCGGAGATGGCGGCCATCGCCGACGCCGAAACAGCAGAGCGGTACGGCCTTTCGGTGATCGAGAGAGACGTCCAGGACTCAGACCAGAACGTCACCCGGTTTGTGGTGGTGGGGCGGGAGGCGCCGGCGCCTACGGGCAGGGACAAGACATCTCTCGCCTTGTACCTGGAGAGGGCCGAGCCCGGAGCCCTTTGGGAGGTTCTGGGAGAGTTTGCGAAGAGGAGGATAAACCTCACCAGGATCGAGTCGCGGCCCAGCAAGCGGGCTCTCGGAGACTATTACTTCTTCATAGACTTGGAGGGTCACGCCACCGACCCCCCGGTGGCCGAGGCTCTGGCGAGGATCCGGGAGAGGGCGGCGGTGACCAAGGTCCTGGGGTCCTATCCGCGGACCGACTAGGTGCGGGTTCGGGGTCTGAGGGGACCTTGAAGGGGTCCGGAGCTGAGGGCCCCGGAGGTCTTATGAGCCCTCGACTCCTTCCAGCGCCGTTGACCCGGAGAATGCCATCCCTCCTCCTTCCCGGCCCCCCCGGATCGGGGGCATTTTCTCCACCGTCTCCATCGAGGATCGGGGATCACCAAGAGTACGAAAATTGACTTCTGTCGACCTCGTGGACCCCAAATTACGACCTCAGGATGGCCTATAGATTTATCTAATAGAAATGTAGCATACTCGATAGCACGTCGAGCTTTACTACTTCAGGTCAATTTGGGAGGCGACGAGATTGGGAAAGATAAAATTAGCAATTGCTGGTCTCGGCAATTGCGCCAGCTCTCTCATCCAAGGGATTGAATATTATAAAAATTCCGACGAAGATAACTGGATAGGGCTGATGCATCGGTCCATCGGCGGCTACAGGCCGGGGGACATTGAGGTGGTGGCCGCCTTTGAGATCGATGAGAGGAAGGTGGGAAAGGACGTCAGCGAGGCGATCTTCTCCCCGCCCAACTGCACCAAGACCTTCTACTCCAACGTCCCCTTCATGGGGGTGGAGGTGAAGAAGGGTCCTGTCCTGGACGGCGTCGCCCCTCACATGGCCTCCTACGATGAGAGCAAGACCTTTGTCGTCTCGGACCGGGAGCCCTGCGACGTCGCCAGGGAGCTGGAGGAGAGCGGGGCCGAGGTCCTGATAAACTACATGCCCGTCGGCTCCGAGGAGGCGAGCAGCTTCTACGCCCAGGCCGCCCTGGAATCCGGGGTGGGATACGTCAACTGCATGCCGGTCTTCATAGCCTCCGACCCGGCTTGGGCGAGGAAGTTCAAGGACGCGGGGATCCCGATCGTCGGGGATGACGTAAAGAGCCAGATTGGAGCCACCATCGTTCACAGGACCCTCGCCAAGCTATTCAACGACCGAGGTTGCAAGCTCGACCGGACCTACCAGCTGAACACCGGAGGAAATACAGACTTTCTTAACATGCTCAGTCGGGACCGTCTCAAATCCAAGAGGATCTCCAAGACCGAGGCGGTCCAGTCAGTCCTGGACGTACCCCTGATGGCTGACGACATTCACATAGGCCCCTCCGACTACATCCCCTGGCAGAAGGACAACAAGATCTGTTTTCTCCGGATGGAGGGTAGGATCTTTGGGGACGTCCCGATAAACCTGGAGCTGAGGCTCTCGGTGGAGGACTCCCCCAACAGCGGCGGATCGACGATAGATGCCATAAGGGTCTGCAAGATGGCCATCGACAGGAAGATCGGCGGCCCTCTCCTGGAGATCTCGGCGTACACCATGAAGCATCCTCCGGTCCAGTATCCGGACTTCGTGGCGAGGGAGCTTCTGGAGAGGTTCATAAAGGGGGAGGTCTGCGACCTCGCCCCCGAGGCGCCCCTGATGTCCAGGGTCGCCACAGCGGTCCAAGATAGGGGCGATTGAGCCCGATAGTGCCCCCCGATATTGCGCCGGCCTACTCCTCATCCTCAAGCCTTGGAACGATGACCCTTCAGCGGGGCCCGATGGGGCGGCTCGAACCTCGCCGCCGGAGGAGGAGCCGTCCTGGGGGCCTCCCTCCCCCATCCGGAGGATGGCCGCGATCACCTTCGAGGGATGGGTTTAGAAGGGTTATCGCCCGGGTGGAGCCTCGAGGGATTTCAGAGGCGTCGGGGCGGAAGATAGGAGGCCTTCTGAGATGAAATGCGGCCTTCCGGGAGGTAGATCGTGATCCAGATTCTGATGGTCGACGACGACCCCACCATTCTGGAGCTATCCGCCATCTTCCTCGAGAGGGCGGGAGACATCCAGGTAGATGGGACGGAGTCGGCGGCCGATGCTTTGAAACGGCTGGAGGGCGACGGGGGCCCCTACCACGTAATCATCTCCGATTATGCCATGCCGGATATGGACGGGATCGCCTTTCTCAAGGCCGTCCGGAGCAGGAAGCTCGAGATCCCCTTCATCCTCTTCACCGGAAAGAGCCGCGAGGAGGTGGTGATCGAGGCGCTGAACTCCGGCGCCGACTACTACCTCCAGAAGGACGGAAGACCGACGGTTCTATTCGTGGAGCTCTCCCATCAGATCCGCCAGGCCGCCGAACGATATCGTTCTAGGAGGGAGGATCTCGTTAAGAGGGACCTGGCCCTCCAACTATCGGGAGCCACCTCCCTATCGGCGGCCCTTCAGCGCTGTGTTGAGGCGGCGATTGCTGTATCGGAGACTGACTGCGGGACGATGTACCTTCTGGACAGGGCCTCGGGGTGCTTCGTCCTCCGCCACTCCGAGGGTCTCTCCCCCGAGTATGTCGCAGCGATATCCAAGAGGAGACGGAATCCCAGCACCTCCCTTATCGCCAGGGCCGAAGGGCCGATCTACATAAATTACCAAGAAAAGGATCTGCCCCTTCAAGAGGCTCGAGAGCGGGAGGGGCTCCGGGCCATGGCCGCCGTCCCCATCCACCACGAGGGGGAGGTAATAGGCTACTTTAGCGTCGGGTCCCACACCGCCGACGAGATCCCCTCTGCGGGACGGAGCGGCCTGGAGACGATCGCCGCCATGACAGGAAACGCTATCGATCGACTGCGGGCGCAGGAGGAGCTGAGGCGGAGTGAAGAGCAGCTCCGGGCGATCTTCGAGGCAGCAGAGGTCTCCTTCGTCATAACCGACGGATCCGACCCAGATCCCACCGTCCTTGAGTTCAGCCCCGGGGCTGAGATGATCTTCGGCTACCGTCGCCAGGAGATGGTGGGAAAGCCGGTCTCAAGGCTTCACCTCCCAGAGGACGTGGCCCTCTTCTCCGAGGTCCACCGGCAGATGAGGGCAGGGGGTCGGGGCCTTTCCGGGTTCACTACGCTGGTACGAAAGAACGGCGAGAGGTTTCCTGCCATCTTCTCGACTTACCCCCTCTTCGACGAGTCAGGACAGATGCGGGCCGCCCTGGACGTCAGCGTAGACATCACCGAACAGAAGCGGATGGAGGAGAACCTCCAGAAGAGCGAGGAGTACTATCGCGCCATCTTCGAGAACAGCGGCACGGCGATGGCTATCGTGGAGGAGGACGGCATCGTATCGAAGGTTAACTCCGAATCCGAGGTCCTCTTTGGACGCCCTCCCCAGGAGATCGAAGGGAAGATGAGGTGGGATGAATTCATCGCCGAGGAGGATCGGGAAGGGCTCTGGGAGCTCTTCCGGAAAGGACAGAGGAGGCTGAAGATCCCCACCGCCCAGTATGAGGCCGACCTGATCGACAGATGGGGCGGCATAAAGCGGGGCCTTTTTCGGGCCAGCATCATCCCCAGAACCAGGCAGTACATCGTCTCCGTCACGAACGTAACCGAGCGGAGGGCTGCTGAGATGGCCCTGAAGGAGAGCGAGGAGCGGCTGAAGATGGCCATCGAGGGCGGAAACCTAGGGATCTGGGACTGGAACCTGGAGACGGGGGAGGAGGCTTTCAGCGATAAATGGGGAGATATATTGGGGTACTCTGCGGAGGAGCTGAAGACCCACCTCGGTATCTGGGACCGTCTCGTCCATCCCGAAGACCGGGCAAGAGTAAAGCAGTCCCTGATGGATCACCTGGAGGGTCTGACCCCTTACTGTGAGACCGAACACAGGATGAGGTCGAAAGACGGGCTCTGGGTCTGGATTTCGGGCCGGGGCAAGGTGGTCTCATGGGACGAGAGTGGTCGTCCGGTGAGGATGACGGGGGTCATCCAGGAGATGAGGCCAGGGGAGGGGCGGATCTCGGGTCCATGATGATATCCTCGCCGATGGAGAAGGAGGGCGGAGAGATGCCGCCGGATTAGAGGCTCAGAGAACCTTTTTATCCGGCCCCGCCAACGACCTATCCATGACGAAACAGGTTCACGCGGCCCACATTCTTGTAAAAACGGAGAAGAAGGCGAAGGAGGTCCTCGAGAGGATCAGCAGGGGAGAGAGCTTCGCCGAGATGGCCCGGAAGTACTCCGACTGCCCCTCCTCGAAGAACAAGGGCGACCTCGGATGGTTCGGGAAGGGGAAGATGGTCCCGGAGTTTGAGCAAGCCGCCTTCGCAGGGGAGAAGGGGAAGGTCGTCGGCCCGGTGAAGACCGATTTCGGCTACCACTTGATAAAGATATTAGATAAGAAATGACTCCCTACCGGGGCGGTTCTGGCGATCCGGCTTTGAGATCGATTTGGAGGTATCCCGCTGGACTCCGGGATGGCACCCAAAGTTCGACCCGATGGGATTATCCCCCTGCCAAATCTATAAATTCCATTCTGCCATAATTGAGGGAGTGATGGCGGGCCTACCACTCATTTTCGGAATGAACATAGATCAGACGACGATCTTTGGAATTCTTCTTCTGACCCTCGTCCTATTCATCTGGGGCCGCTGGCGGTACGACGTCGTCTCTCTTCTGGCTCTCCTGGCGGCCACGATAGCAGGCCTCGTCCCCTGGGATCATGCCTTCCTCGGCTTCGGCCATCCCGCCGTCATCACCGTCGCCGCCGTCCTCGTCGCCAGCCGGGGCCTCCAGAACTCGGGGGTCGTCGACGTCATGGCCGGCTGGCTCTCCCGGGCGGGGGAATCGCCGACCCGCCAGGTCGCCTCCCTCACCGGCCTCGTCGCCGTCCTATCCGGGTTCATGAACAACGTAGGAGCCATGGCCCTCCTGATGCCCGCCAGCATCAGGATGGCCATCAAGGGCGGTAATCCACCGTCGATCCTCCTCATGCCCCTGGCCTTCGGATCCCTCCTCGGCGGCCTATTGACCCTCATCGGCACTCCGCCGAACATCATCGTCTCCGCCTATCGAGAAGAACACCTAGGGGCTCCCTTCAAGATCTTCGACTTCGCCCCCGTGGGGGCGGGGGTCCTGGTGGCGGGCTTCCTCTTCATATGGCTCATCGGCTGGAAGCTGACCCCGAGGCGTAAGGCTCCATCTTCGCGGGAGGACCTCTTCGAGATCGAGAACTACTTGACAGAGGTCCTGGTTCCCGAGGGATCGAAGCTCGCAGGAAAGAGCCTCCAGGAGGTGAGGGAGGCCTCCAAAGCCGAGTTCCAGGTCCTGGGGCTTCTGAGGGGCGAGACCCGGTTCGCATCCCCGTCGGTATTTCATCCCCTCCTCCCAGGGGATATCCTCTTGGTGGAGTCCGACGCCGAGGTGCTGAAGACCTTCCTCGCCGCCACAGGCTTCGAGCTCGCCGTGGGGAAGAAGCTCGGAGAGGATCTCCTCCGCTCCGAGGAGATGGGGGTATCGGAGGCGGTGGTCAAGACCGACTCCCTCCTCATCGGGAGGACCGCGAGGTCCCTCAATATGCGATGGCGATACGGCGTTAACCTGGTCGCCGTAGCCCGCCACGGCGCCCGCCTCCAAGAGCGGTTGGGCAGGATCCGGTTTCAGGCGGGCGACGTCCTCCTCCTCCAGGGGCCGAAAGAGTTCCTCCCCGAGGTGCTCAGCACCATAGGATGTCTACCCCTGGCGGAACGCGGCCTCCGCCTAGGCCAGCCTAAGAGGATCGTCCTCTCCGTGGGGATCTTCGGCTCGGCGATATTGGCGGTGGCAGCAGGCCTTCTCCCCGTCCAGGGGGCTTTCGTGGCGGCTGCTGTCGCCATGGTGATGAGCGGCCTTCTCACCCTCCGAGAGGCCTACGATAGCATCGACTGGCCGGTGATAGTGCTCCTGGGAGGATTGATCCCGGTAGGCGGCGCCTTGGAGAGCACCGGTGGAGCCGAGCTGATCTCTTCGGCGATGCTCGCGGTCTTGAGCTCCTACTCGTCGATGGTGATCCTGACGGCTCTTCTGATCTGGACGATGATCCTGACAAACATCGTCAACAACGCCGCTGCGGCAGTGATCATGTCACCGATAGCCCTCAATTCTGCAAACTTCCTGGGATCTTCACCAGACCCCTTCCTGATGGCCGTAGCCATCGGTTCTTCGTGCGCCTTTCTGACGCCGATCGGCCATCAGTCCAACACCCTGGTGATGGGTCCAGGGGGCTACCATTTCGGGGACTACTGGCGGCTCGGCCTCCCCCTTAGCTGCGTCGCCGCCCTCGCCGCCATCCCCCTGATCCTGTGGTTCTGGCCGATTTGAGGATTGGACCCGGGGGGGTGGGGGGGCGAGGTAGCCACCCGCGATTCTCCCCTGTTCGTTTCCTTCAGCCCACGATCATGATGCTTGGCACAAACCCCTGGTCGAAGAGGGCGTACCAGACGATCGAGGCTACGCCTCCCCGGCTGGAGTAGACTACGACGGGCTCGTCCTTCTCAAGGCCGCGGAAGGCCTGGGCCAGAGCCGAGTCGCTGGCGAGGCCGTCGATCCCTATGACCGTCGTGCTGTCGACGTTGATCGCCCCGTCCAGGTGGCCGGCAGAGAACTCCGCCGGGGTCCTGGGGTCCACCAGCTGCTCATCCGCGAGCTCGCTTTCGACCGTCAGGAGGCCGAGGTTGGGGGTGGAATTGTAGGCGACGGCCGCCCTGACCGCAGGGGCAGACACGAACTCAAGCCCTGCAGCCTCCCGGTTGGCCCTCGTCCCCTCCAGGAGGAGGACTTCCTCGTGGCCGAGGTAAGACATGACCCAGAAGGCGAAGGTGTCGTACCCGTTGACGAAGGAGTCGCCATAAATGACGAGGGGGTCGGTCTCAGCGATCCCCGCCGCTCCGAAGATGGCTGCGATCTCGGCGGGGGACTTGATGCCTCCATCCTCGGCGAAGACCTGGTCGAGGGGGAGGTGGATCGACCCCTCGATGTAGGAGGCTTCCCCGGGGACCCCGACGAAGGCGGCGACCAGCCTCCTCTCGCCGTTCTGGTCGATGAATAGCGCCTCCGGGGAGATCGCCGAAGCCGATCCGTCAACCTCTTCCCCATCGGCAGCGGCAGAAGTCCCCGCCGAAGAGCTCGATCCCGCCGAGGTGGTGGTCCCAGTCTCCAAAGTCTGCTCCGCCCAGGAGATGCCCATAGACGACCCTCCCATCCAGGTGGAACCACCGCCGCAGGCGCTGCAGCCAGCGGAAGCTCCGCCCGTCAGGGAGGCTACAACCACGATAACTGCTACGATCTTTGATGACAGCCTTCCTTCAGTCTGCATAATAATATTCTCCGCAATCTATTGTAATCCTCAATCGGTTTTACGAAAGCTCTTGGCGGCAGAATCGACCGCTTTTGAGGGAAAGTCCACCTCGCCTCTGAGGCGAATGTCGCCGTCCGATCCAGACCTCATGGGGTTCTGACCCCCGGCAACCATCTCTCTGCCGCGGATCTGGCATTCAGCAGTCGTTCCCGCCCCCATCCCCTAAGCCCAGGGGTGCTTCCTATGGACGGTCCCCACCTTGGATCTCCATATTTATCACATATTCGGTCGGGAATCACCAAATCCGAGGAGAGGGCGGCTTTGTAGCGGCCCCCTCCCCAGCCGCTCCGGAAGGAAGGCCCCAGTTTTCCTCCCCTCTCCACCAAAGGATCGAGGGGCACCACGCCGGCGTGACGATGGGTACGAGGCCCCTCCTTTCCCCGGCAGGAGGATGGGCCGAGGTCCGCCGGGACGGAGAGGGCGGGGGAAAAGAAGATAAATCTCCGGAAGGCATAAGGGGGTAGTGGGAGCTGGTAAGCATTGTCATCCCTCAGCCTGGCGCTCGTTTTCTTCCTGGCTGTCTCCGTTCTGGGAGCGGCGGCGGAAGAGGCAGTCTTTGAGCATCTCATCGGGTCGGGACCCGAGGACTGGTGGATAACTTACCCCGATCAGCATTCGTATGCGGGGTCGTCTGTCGAACATCCCTCCTGGGCCCTCGATCCCCTGGAGGAGAGGCCGGTGATGATCCTCTTCCACAGCTCTCACTGCGCCGCCTGCGTCCAGCAAGAGGCGGCGATAATACGGGTCCTAGGAGTTCTCGGAGACGAGGTGGCTTACCAGGACGTCTTGACAGAGAGCGAATACGAAAAGGGCTGGGGGGGGCTCCTCGTCTACTATCCCCAGGGGGATCCGAGGGCAGATCCCATCTACGTTCCCCTGACCGTCTTTTTGACCCTGGGGCCCGGGCCAGGCGGGGGGACGGAGGTCGTATGGCACAGCGCCGTCGGATCGACGGGAGAGCGGAGGATCCGATCTTATCTTAGCGACGCCGTCGCCCGCTATGATGAGGCCTCCCGGAGCTGGGAGAGGTGAGGCCCTCCATCGGGCCGCTCCCTAGGGCCTCTGCTGGTGGGGAGGAGGAGGCCTCCAGCGGCGCCGGGCTTGCGGGGCGGGAGGGCCTAGCACCATATCTCTCCGGGGGCGGCGAGCCCCATTTGCCCTTCATCTGCATTCTCTGCCGCCTCAGAGGACCGTGGGAGCTATCCCCTTCGTCCGGCGGTCGGCATCGGCTCGACCACCGCCGCCTCTCATCAAAAGGAATAAATGGTAATAATTCAAAGACCCGGCCCATAGGAATAGGGAGGTTAGGTTATCTATGAGAATAATTTTGACGGTGCTGATCGTCACCATGCTCCTGGTGGGCATGGTCGCAGCTGCTAAAACTCCTATTGATCTGAGCACTCTTGGCAAAAAGTCCGAGATCAAGGCCAGCATGACCCCTGTGGTCATATCCTATGCCCGAGAGGTCCCCACGGCCACCACCGACGCCGTAGATGTCAGGAGCCTGGGCAGAAGCTTCGGGACTTTCCCCGGCACGGGAAGCGTCGACCCTATGGAGCTGAGAGCTTCAACCCCCATAACTGTCACGCCCAGCTTCTCAATATCCATGAGCAACAGGACCCTTTCGCGGACGACGGTTTACACCCCCCCCTTCTCGATCTCCGATAGCAACAGGACCCTCTCTGGCGTATCGGTTTATACTCCGCCCATCGCCATCTTCGGGGGGGCCTGAAGGCCTTAATCTAGGCCTCCGCGAGGGGGATGAGACATCTCTGAGGCCTTAAAATAGATCGTAGAGATTCGGGGGTGTAGAAGCCTGAAGGTGACGCTTCTGGTGGACGGGAAGGCGATCCCCATGAACTCCTTCACCCAGGAGATCATGGAGAAGGTGGTATCGGGGGTGGCCGAATCCCTCCGGGGGGTCGATCCCCAATGGAAGAGGATGGTCGTCGAGGTGGAGCGGGACGATCGGGCGAGATGATGGGCTTCAATTCTTTTTGGACTTTTTGAAGGCAGAGTTGAGGTCTATCAGGTAAGTGCCCTCCTTTACTGCCATCACCAGCTCGTCGCGCTCGAAGAGGGTGGGGAGGTTCAGCTCGTAGGTGCCTGGCTCCGGCATCCTGATGCTCTCCAGCGTCTTATCCTCATCGATTTTATGCATCTCGGTTTTTCGCTCCGGGGGTTTTTGGGATATATCCTTCTTCGAATCCAGATCTATAAATCCCAGGGTTCCCCGGCCCCTATCCATCGGCCTCTCGTTCCGGCCCGACCTCTCTCGTCGCCCTCTTTTGGGCGGATTCTTCTTCATCGGATCGGTCTTGGACAGGTCCGTCTTGATATCCCCGCTCGGAGACGCCTTCAGGATCTTTCCGAGGGAGCCGTCCCCCTCAGGCCAGGGCTCGCAGGGCCCCCCGATCTCCGAGGCCTTCAGCGCACCACGTACCTCCTTTATCTTGTCTTTTGACTTGACGAATAGGAACTTGTTCCAGCCGCAGACGGGACACCCCTCTAGAACGTCCATCCCATCCTCGAAGACGCTGCGGCATCGGGTGCACAGGTGGGGCATGGCGATCAGTCACCGACCGAGACCTTGGTGCTGATCTGGTACTTGTCCTTCTCTACGGTCCGGAGCTGGTTTGCTGGGCCTATGACGGTCATCCTCGTCTTGATCCCGGATTTGCCGAGGATCTTGTTTAAAAACGTAGACTCGTTTTTGACCGGGTAGCTCTCGATCTCTATCCCAGAAAACTCGTCGAGGCGGATCTCGGTCATCGTCATCTCGATCAGCTTGACCTCCTCTTCTGGTGTCAGGCCCAGCTCCAGCACCACGATGTTTCCCCTCTTGACCTTGCTCAGAATGAGCCGGATCTTCTCCATGGAGGACATGGTCTCCAGCCTCTCGGCGGAGATGAGATCCATCTGTACTTCCCGCATCATCTCACCCGAAGTGCCTCGCTATGGCCGCATAAAGCTCATCGATGTTCGAACCTTCCAGCGCCGAGATGGGTACGATGGGATGTTGAGGAAAGGCCGCCTTGATCCTTGATGGAGCGGCTTTGGGCAGGTCCATCTTGTTGGCGACGATCAGGAGGGGCAGCTTCCTCGCCTCCATGTTTCCCACCACCGTTACGTTCACCTGGGTATAGGGGTCCTCCGTGGAGTCCATCACCAGAAGAACGCCGTCCAAATCTTCCAGCCATTTGATCGCCTCGATGACCCCCTCCGTCGCCTCCTTGGCCCTCCTCTTGGCCTCCTCCTCCTCCAAGCCGTAAGCCATGAACTCCCTGAAATCGATCTTGGTGGCCATCCCCGGCGTGTCGACGATGTCCAGCTCGACGCTGGATCCGTTGGCGTTTATCACCACGCCATCGGTTCTCATCGCCCTCCTGGTCTCATGAGGTATGTGAGATATGCCGCCGGTCTCAACCCCGCTCCAGTCCTTTACGATCCTGTTCGCGAGGGTCGTCTTTCCGGCGTTGGGCGGACCGTATATGCCTATTCTGGCCCTCTTTTTACCGATGATCCATTTTATCCAGATGGCAAAGTTCATCTTTAGACTTCTGATGACGCTCATGCCCAATCCTCTCTTTGAAAGATGATCATGTAGGTACTAATAATTTTCCACCGCTTTTTTTATAGTCAAAGGTCCAAATTTAATTCTGGAATTCCGATAGCTTTCGGTCTTCTCCCTCCAGGTCCCTAGCCGTTGGATCGATCCAGAAGCCGATGGTCTCGACTTTTGATGCGAGAGGCGGCGAGAAATTGACCCCTCATCGGTTGGATCTGGCCGACCCAGAGCTGCCTCTCTCGACGATCGCGAGAAGCCGGCGGATGAGCGTTCTCCTGGCTGGGCTGGCTCACAAACAAGGCAAGTCGCCGCCTCTGCGAGCCACCGCCGGCCCTCAGAGGGGCTGGCCCTGGGCTGGGCAGTCGGACCTGAACTCTTCAAACTCGCCAGAGCTTCTGGCGTCCTTCCATATCTCTTTGAGAGGACGCTCCCGGACGTCTCCTACAACCTCGCCGAGGTAAGGGCAAGGCCTCACTTTGCCGTCGACCCCTACGTGGAGCCAGCGGCGTCCCGCCATGCAGCCGAGCATCTGCCCCTCGAAGTAGGTGCTGGCAAAGGCTCGCGGTCCTCCCGGGGTCCGGTTCACCTTCTTGTAGAACCGGAGGATCGTCTCCCGATCCAGCGTGGTGAGCTCCTCCGCCGGAGTGGTTGGGATCCCCTCCCAGATCGAGAACTCGTGGACTCCGAGCTCCGCCGCCAGGTCGTAGAGGTCCAAGATCTCCGAGACCCCGTCTCCTTTGATGTGGGTCGACATGGTGACGAGGAGCCCCGCATCCAGGGCCATCTTTATGGCGTCTATCGCCTTCTGATGGGCGCCGGGGACTCCTCGAATCCGATCGTGGACCGAGGGATCTCTGCTGTAGATCCCTATCAGGATGTTGTAGAGGCCGGCAGCCTTCAGCTCCCTCGCCTTCTCCGGGGTCATCTCCAGGCCAGGGGTGAAGAGGTTCGCCACCGCCCGCTCCGGGTCGACGTGGCGGATCAGCTTGAGGATATCCTCCCGGAGGAGGGGGTCCCCCTCGGTGAAGGTGATGATGCTCGCCCCCAGGTCCAGGGCCTCGTCGATGATCCTTTTGATCTCCTCGGTATCGAGCTCCCCTTCGCCCTCTTTAATCAGGCAGTGGTCGCAGCTGCAGCCGCACGCCCTCGTCACCTCGATGCTGACGGTCTGAGGGACGAACCTACCGATGGCGATCTTCGCCTCGCTGAGGACTAACCTCTTGAAGGGGCCGCTGGGGATGGGAGGAAGCCATGTGGAGGCGACTATGTCATCCTCCCTCACCAGGGCGGGCTTCTCCTCGGCCAGCCTCTGATTTATCTTGTTCAGGGCCGGCTGGACCAGCACCGAGATCGCTCCTCGGGCCTGGAGCGTCCTCCTATCCTGGTCGTAGTCCACCGTCAGGGCGGTGGTCTTCAGTAGAGGGGTCATCGGTTCTCATCTCGGTCTAGAAGTTATAGAGTTATCGATCGATCGTCCTGGCCATAGAGTTAAAATAACTGATCGCCGAGTAGCCCCCGGTGATATTGAATTGTCTGGAGTCATAGTCCTCGCCTATTCTGGAGGGCTCGATACATCGGTCTGCATCCCTCTCCTCCGGGAGCGTTACGGATTTGATAGGGTGATAACCGTCCTGACAGACGTCGGCCAGCCGAAGGGGGATATCGAGAGGGGAAACAAGAGGGCAGAGAAGCTGAGCGATGAGCATCACGTCATCGACGCGAAGGAGGAGTTCGTCAGCGACTACATCTTCCCCGCCATCAAGGCGAACGGCTCCTACGAGGGGTACGTCCTCGGCACCGCCATCGCCCGGCCCCTCATTGCGAGAAAGACGGTGGAGATGGCAGAACGATTGGGCGCTGACGCCCTGGGCCACGGCTGCACCGGCAGAGGCAACGACCAGCTGAGGTTCGAGGCGATCTTCAGGGCGACGGAGATGCGGGTGGTGGCGCCGATGCGCGACCTGGACCTGAGCCGGGAGTGGGAGATCGACTACGCTAGGGATCACGGGATCGACGTCCCGGTGACTCGGGAGAGGCCCTGGTCCATAGACGAGAACCTCTGGTCGAGGAGCATCGAGGGTGGCCTCTTGGAGGACCCCTTCTTCGAGCCCCCCGAGGAGATCTACGCCTGGACCAGGTCCCCAGAGAGGAGTCTTGCTCCCCAGACGGTCGAGATCGAGTTCTCGGCGGGGGTTCCGATAGCCCTCGACGGCCAGAGGATGGGTGGGGTCGAGCTGATCGAGAACCTCAACAGGATCGCCGGAGATCACGGCGTCGGTAGGACCGACATGGTCGAGGACAGGGTCCTCGGCCTCAAGGCGAGGGAGAACTACGAGCACCCCGCAGCGACGGTCCTACTCAACGCCCATCGGGATCTAGAAAGGCTCGTCCTATCCCGGGCGGAGCTGCGGTTCAAGGCCTCGGTCGACGAGGCATGGTCGGAGCTCGCCTACATGGGCCTGGTAAACGATCCCCTATACTCCGACCTCTCCGCCTTCGTCGACCAGAGCCAAAAGAGGGTGAACGGCGTCGTCAGGATGAAGCTATCCTGCGGCAGGGCCTTCTCCGTCGGCAGGAGGTCGCCAGACGCCATATATGACCAGGAGATGGTCTCCTTCGACAGCAAGACTCTGAGCCAGAGGGACTCTGAGGGCTTTGCCAAGTACCACGGATTCCAGGCGAGGTTCCTGGCGAAGCGGTGAGGGGAGACTATATCAACAATTGGCGCCTGAAGTTATCCCATGGCTGAGCTGATAATATCGGAGAATTCGGGGTCCTCCGACCTTGCCCCCATCGCGCTGGCCGTAAACCAGATCCTGGGCCTGCCCGTAACCCTGAGGAGCCTGAGGGCACCGGGGGTCAGGGTGGAGGGGGGGAAGGTCCTCGACGAAAGTTACTCGGGACCCGCCCTCGAAGAGGCGATGGCCTCCGGAAAGGCTGTCAGGACCGTCCCCAAGAGAGGCGTCTACCAGGGCGTTCCCGTATCCGTCTCCCCCATCTTCGATCGGGATGGCGAAGTAATTGCAGCGATGGGGGTCGTCGACGTCGTTGGCACCATAGACATTCCATCCGTCTTCGGGGCTTACACCCAGGTCGTAAAAGAGGTATCTAGAAATAGATGAGGATCAGGGGGGGCGAGCCCTCGGATCTCCCCTCGATCCTCGCCGCCGAGAGGTCCTGCTTCTCCCCAGAGGTCGCCTTCCCTCCCGAGACCGTCGCCCTCCTCCTGGCGGCGGCGACGACCCTGGTGGCCGAGGAGGGCGAAATAGTCGGGTTCGTCGCGGGCTTTTCGAGGGGGAGCTGGGGGAAGGTGGTGACCTTGGAGGTCCTTCCCGAACGGCGCGGCCGGGGCCTGGGACGGAGGCTGATGGAGGCCCTGGAGGAGGAGTTCGCGTCCCAGGGGGCGGAGGCCTCCATCCTCGAGGTCTCGGCGGAGAACAGGAGGGCCATCGCCCTCTACTTCGGCCTCGGCTTTGAGAAGGCCGGGCTCCTCCTGGACTATTACGGCCCCGGAAGGGACGCCCTTCTGATGACGAAGAGGCTCAAATAGGGAGGGCCGGAGGCGGGACCGATCTCAAGCCGCCTTCTCCACCGTCGTCCGCGCGACGAGGGACCGGGTCTCCATCCAAACCACAAAATATATCGACAAATACTGCGATTTATTCGCTCATGAAGCTCGCGGCCCTGTCGATCCTGATCATGGCTCTCGTCCTCACGCCTCTGGCCTCCGGGGAGGACCCTTCAGGAGGGTGGCTCGGGAAGGCCATAAGCTTCTACTCTAACGAATCTTACGATCTAGCTCTTCTTTATGTTAACAAGTCCCTTGACATCGATCCAGCCTACCCCGACGCCTGGAACCTGAAGGGGTACATCCTCAGCGACCTCGGGAGGTTCGGCGAGGCTCTGATCTGTTTCAACCGGTCCCTGGAGATCGACCCCCAGGACCCCTACATCTGGTACAGCAAGGGGTTCGTCCTATACGGAATGGGGATCGACGAAGAGGCGATGGAGGCTTATGACCGGGCGATAGAGCTCAACTCCTCCGACCCCGACCTCTGGCGGGCGAGGGGGCTCGCCCTCTACAGCCTCGGAAGGTACGATGAGGCGGTGGATTCCTACGATGAGGCCCTCGTCTTAGACCCCGCCGAGGGGGAGGTCTGGTACCAGAAGGGTCTCGCCCTCTTGGGGATGAGGAGTTACGACAAGGCCCTCGAGTGTTACGACCTCGCCATCATCATCGACGAAGAGGACGCCGCCTCCTGGCACGGCAAGGGCTTCACTCTTTATAGCCTCGGCAGAGTCGAGGAGGCGATCGACTGCTACGATCGGGCGATCGATATCGATCCGTCCATAACCGACGTCTGGTACAATAAGGGGATAGCCCTCGGAAGCCTTGGAAGGCACGAGGAGGCGTTCGAATGCTATGATGCCGCCGTCGAGATCGATCCCCTGTACCACCCCGCCTGGTTCAACAAGGGGCTCGCCCTCTACAGCCTCGGGAGGGCGGAGGAGGCGATCGCCTGTTACGACCGGGCGATCGATATCGACCCCAACCTCGTCGCCGTCTGGAACAACAAGGGGAACGCCCTCTACACCCTCGATAGGTTAGAGGAGGCTCTGGAATGTTATCGGAGGGCGGTGGAGATCGATCCGGACTACTCTAACGCCTGGTATAACCTGGGGGTCGTCCTCCACCGGCTTGGAAGGGGGGAGGATGCGCTCGAGGCTTACGACCGGCTGATCGAGATCGACCCGAGCCGCCAGGACGTCTGGTACAACCGGGGGCTTGCCCTCTACAGCCTGGGCAGGTACGATGAGGCCGCGGCCTGCTATGACCACGTCCTGGAGATGGACCCTGGGGACGGGGAAGTCTGGTACAACAAAGGGCTCGCCCTCGGCCGCCTCGGCAGGTTTGAGGAAGCCCTCGGCTGTTACGACGAGGCCCTGAAGGCAGACCCAGAGCAGCCAGACGTCATGAACAACAGGTGCAACACCCTCTACGCCCTCGGCAGGTACAACGACTCCGTCGGCTGTTACGACGAGGTGATCGGGATCGACCTCGGCTACGAGAACGCATGGTACAATAGGGGGGTGGCCCTTTACAAGCTGGAGCGGTACCAGGAGGCTGCGACCAGCTATGGGGAGGCGATAGCCCTCAACGGGTCCCGAATCGACGCGTGGCACGGGATGGGCGAGGCCCTCGCCAGCGCCGGGAGGTACGACGAGGCGGTCGAATCTTACGACGGGGCGATAGCCCTTGATCCCGGTGATCCGACGGTCTGGTACAACCGGGGTCTCCTCCTCTATAACGCGAGCCGGCTGGAGGAGGCGGTTGAGAGCTACGATGAGGTGATCGAGCTCGATCCATCTTATGAGGGGGTTTGGAAGCTGAAGGGGCTCGCCCTCTACGACCTCGGCAGGTTTGAGGAGGCGATCGATTGTTACGACGAGGCCCTGGAGATCAGCCCGTCGGACGTCTCCCTCTGGTACAACAAGGGGGGCCTCCTCTTCGGCCTGGGAAGGTACGATGAGGCGATAGAATGCTACGACAGGGTCATCGAGATCGACCGGTACGAGAAGGGAGACGCCCTCTACTTGCTCGGGAGGTACGACGAGGCGATAGAATGCTACGACAAGGTGATCGAGGTGAGCCCCCTGGAGGCGAAGGCCTGGTATCAGAAGGGTCTCGCTCACCAGATCCTCGGCGAGTATGAGAGATCCGCCGAATGTTACGACCGCGTCTTCGAGCTCGACCCGTCTTATGAAGGGGTCTCGCTGAAGAGGGGTCTCGTCCTCCTGAAGCTGGGAGATTACGATGGCGCCCTCGCCTCCTACGACCTCGCCCTTCAGGAGGACTCCAGAGACCTGGAGGCGGCGCGCGGGAGGGGGGAGGCCCTCCTCGGCCTCGAGAGGTTCGAGGAAGCCGTCGCCTCCTTCGATCGGATCCTGGCGAACGCCTCCGAGGACGGCGGCGCCTGGCACGGCAGGGGGCAGGCCCTGGCGGGCCTTCAGAGGTACGACGAGGCGATAGAGAGCTACGACCGGGCGATCGCCATCAACACCTCGGAGAAGATCCTCTGGATCGGGAGGGGCGCTGTCCTCGAAGAGGCGGGAAGGTCCGGGGATGCCGTCGCCTCCTACGATCGAGCGATCGCCCTCGATCAGGAGGATCCGGAGGCGTGGTCTGTGAGGGGACGGGCCCTCGCGAAGGCGGGGAGGCTGGAGGATGCAGCCTCCTCCTACGATCGGGCGATCGCCCTCGACCCCTCCTCTGCCGAGGCCTGGCGCGGGAAGGGGACCGTCTTCGAGGCCCAAGGGCTGGCAGAGGAGGCGATCGAATGCTTCGACGCCGCCCTCGCGGCCAACCCCGCCGACGCCGAGGCGTGGCGCCTGAAGGGTCAGGTCCTGGAGGGTCTGGGCCGGAAGGAAGAGGCCCTGGAGAGCTATGAGAGGGCCTCTGAGGCCGACCCCTCCTCCGCCGAGGCCTGGAAGAAAGAGGGGGACCTCCTCTCTGGAATGAAGAGGTACTCCGAGGCCCTGGACTCTTACGCCACCGCCGCCGAGATCGACCCCACCGACGGGGCTGTATGGCGCTCCAGGGGCTCGGTCCTCCAGAGCCTTGGGAGGCTGGAGGAGGCGGTCGAGAGCTATGATCGGGCTCTTGCGATCGATCCAGGGGACGCCGATCTCTGGTACATCCGAGGGACGGCTCTCGATGGCCTCCAGAGGCATGAGGAGGCGATAGAGAGCTACGACCGGGCCTTGGCCATAAATCCGGGGGACGCCAGGAGCTGGAACCGGAAGGGGGACGCCTTCTACAAGCTGGGGCAGCACAGGAAGGCTGTCGAGTGCTACGACAAGTTCATCGAGCTCAGCTCGGGGTAACCGCCGACGGCACCCCTCTCCCCTCCCATCGGCGGAGGGCCAGCAAAAGGTATATCGGAGGCGAGTCAGATCCCGCCCTTCATGAGACTTGGCGTCCTTCTCCTGCTGATGCTGCTCCTCGCCTTGGCCCCCCACGCCCTGGGGGATGACGAGTCGGCCCGGGAGTTATTTGATGACGCGAACCGCTCTCACCGGGAGGGGGAGATCGACCTCGCCCTCTCCTCCCTCGACCGATCCCTCGCCCTCGACCCCGACCAGGCCGAGGCCTGGGTCCTCCGGGGGAGGATCGCCCTCTACAACCTCACCGACCGGGAGATGGCCGTCGAGGCCTTCGAGCGGGCCCTAGAGCTCGATCCGGACGACGGCGCCGCCTGGTACGAGCTCGGCAACGCCCTCTCCTTCCTCGGCAGGGTCGATGAGGCCCTCGAGGCCTACAACCGCTCTCTATCGATCGATCCAGTGAACGAGAAGGCCTGGAACAACCGGGGGCTGATCCTGGGGGCCCTCGGGAGGTACGAGGAGGCGGCTCTCTCTTTTGAGCGGGCCATCAGCTCTGACCCGGGGCTTGCGGCGGCGTGGCAGAACCGGGGGAACGCCCTCCGGGCCCTCGGCAGGGTGGAAGAGGCCCTCGAATGCTACGACTCTGCCCTGGCGATCGACCCGGGCCTCGTCGGGTCCTGGAAGGGGGCGGCAGAGCTCCTCCGGTCCCTGGGGCGGGAGGAGGAGGCCCTCGACCGGCTGGACGGGGCCGTCGGGGCCGATCCCGCGGACAAGGCCGCCTGGAACGAGAGGGGGCTCGTCCTGGGGGTCCTGGGGAGGTACGAGGAGGCGGTCGAGAGCTTCGACTCCGCCCTCCGGGCCGACCCCGGCTACCTCCTCGCCTGGAACAACCGGGGGCTCGCCCTCGCGAACCTCGGCCGCTCCGAGGAGGCTCTGGAGTCGTACAACCGATCTATAGAGATCGATCCCTCCTTCGCCCTCGCCTGGTACAACCGGGGGAGGACCCTATACGACCTCGAAAGGTACGAGGAGGCGGTAGAGGCGTACGATTCGGCCCTGGCGGTCGAGCCCGCCTTCGCCCTCGCCTGGAACAACCGGGGCGCCGCCCTCGCCGCTCTGGGCAGGGAGAAGGAGGCCTTGGAGAGCTACGGCCGGGCCGTCGAGATCGATCCGGGCTACGAGATAGCCTGGTACAACCGGGGCTCCGTCCTCTACCTGGAAGGGCGGTACTTCGATGCCATCAAGGCCTTCGACGAGGCGATCCGGGTCAACCCCTCGTCCGCCGAAGCCTGGCACAGCAAGGGGCACGCCCTCTACAGAATGAACCGGCCAGGAGAGGCCCTCATCTGCTACGAGAAGGCTCTGGAGGTCGACCCCGAGAGGGCCGAGGCCTGGTACCACCGGGGGGTTGCTCTCTCCGACCTGAAGAGGACGGCGGAGGCGGTGGAGGCCTTCGATCGGGCCGTCGAGATCGACCCCGAGTACGAGCCCCCATGGTACAGGAAGGGGATCCTCGCCTACTCCTCCGGGAGGCCGGAGGAGGCGCTGGCCCACTTCAGCCGGGCGGCAGAGCTCGAACCCGACCACGCCGAGGCGTGGAACAACCGGGGGTGGATCCTCTACACCCTCGGCAACATCGACGAGGCCCTCGAATCCATAGACCAGGCCCTGGAGGCGGACCCCGCCCTCGCCGAGGGGTGGAACAACCGGGGCGTCGTCCTCACCGCCCTGGGGAGGAACGAGGAGGCCCTGGATTCGTACAACAGGACGATTGAGATCGACCCCGTCCACGCCCGGGCCTGGAACAACAAGGGGGCGGCCTTTTACAACTTGGGCCGCTACTCGGAGGCGGCCGACTGCTACGGCCGGGCCCTGGAGATCGACCCCGCCTTCGCCGACGCCAGGGCGAACAGGGCGGCGGCCCTCCAGAGGCTCCAGGAGCTGCAGGCGTTCTGATGAGATGGCAGAGGCTCAATCGATAGACGCAAAGTATTTGGGGTATGAGCCGGAACTATCCCGTTACTATGATGAACGGAATCAGGACTGCCCTACTTTTGGCCAGCCTCACGGGGCTGATGCTTCTGATCGGGGGAGCCCTGGGGGGGAGGGGCGGCATGGCGATAGCCCTCCTCCTCTCCCTGGTGATGAACATGGGGTCGTACTGGTACAGCGACAAAATAGTGCTGAAGATGTACCACGCGAGGGAGGTGACGCCGACGGAGGCGCCGGGGCTCTACGGGATCGTCCGGGGGCTGGTCGAGCGGGCGCAGATGCCGATGCCGAAGGTCTACATCGTCGACACCCCCATGCCCAACGCCTTTGCGACCGGGAGGAACCCCTCCCACGCCGCTGTGGCGGCGACCACCGGGATCATGAGGATCCTGGATAGAGACGAGCTGGAGGCGGTGATGGCCCACGAGCTATCCCACGTCAGGAACAGGGATACCCTCATCAGCTCCGTCGCCGCCACCATCGCCGGGGTGATCACCTTCGTCGCCAACATGGCCCAGTGGTCCCTCATCTTCGGCGGGAACGACGACGACGGCGGAAACATCGTCGGGGTCATCGCCATGGCGATCCTGGCGCCGATAGCGGCCATGATCATCCAGATGGCGATATCGAGGTCTCGGGAGTTTGGGGCCGACGCCGGGGGGGCGGAGCTCTGCGGAAGGCCTATGGCTCTCGCGAGCGCCCTCTCTAAGCTGGAGGGGGCCTCAGGGAGGGTTCAGGCCGACGTCAACCCCTCGACTGCCCACATGTTCATCGTCAACCCCCTCAAGGGGAAGAAGCTCGCATCCCTCTTCTCGACCCACCCCAGCACTGAGGAGAGGATCGCGCGCCTCTCTGCGATGCAGTAGCCGGGGCGTCATAGCCTCATCCTCAATTTTATTTTTATCCCATCATTGGAGAACGCAAAATATAAAGTTATGAGCGGCTGAACTCCGGGGAAAGAGCGTCCTTTCATGAACTTCGAGATCGTCGTCATAATTTTGCTGATAATCGTCAACGGCCTCTTCGCCATGTCCGAGATCGCTGTCGTATCCTCCAGAAGGTCCCGGCTCCAGGAGCTGGCGGAGGGGGGAGATGGGGGGGCGGAGGTGGCCCTCGACCTCGCTGAGGAGCCGACGGCCTTCCTATCAACGATCCAGATCGGGATAACCCTAGTCGGGACCCTGGCTGGGGCCTACGGCGGGGCGACGGTAGCAAAGGAGCTCGCCGGCTGGTTGGAGGCGGTTCCGGCCCTCGCCTCTCACAGCGTCTTCCTCAGCGTCGGGATCGTCGTCATCGGGATAACGTATGCGATGCTGATCCTGGGGGAGCTGGTCCCGAAGAGGGTGGCGTTGAACGACCCGGAGAGGATCGCATCCATCGTTGCAGCGCCCCTCAGATTATTCTCCAGGGCGGCGGCCCCCCTAGTCTTCCTCCTCAGTGGCTCGACGAACGTCGTCATCAGGGCTCTCGGCATAAGGCCGAACAACGGCCCCCCCGTCACCGAGGAGGAGATAAAGATCTTGATCGACCTCGGAGCCGGGGCTGGAGTCTTCGAGGAGGCGGAGAAGGAGATGGTCGATAGGGTATTTAGGCTCAGAGACCGGAAGGCTGCAACCCTGATGACCCCGAGGTCGGAGATCGTCTGGCTTGACGCGAGCGACACTCCCGATACGATCAAGGAGAAGGTATCCGGAAGGGCTTACACCCTATTTCCCGTCTGCAATGTCGATCTGGACAACGTCATGGGGGTCGTCCACGCCAAAGATCTCCTCTTCAGGACGGAAGGGGTCGAGAAGGTCCAGTTCGATGGGGTGCTCTTCCCGGCGCTCTTCGTACCCGAGAGCATGAGGGGGCTGAAGGTCCTTGAGCGGTTCAAGGAGACGGGGATACACCTCGCGATCGTCGTCGACGAGTATGGCGAGGTGGAGGGGGTCGTCACCCTAACAGACCTTCTGGAGGCGATAGTAGGGGATATTCCTAACATAGACGAGCTGACGGAGCCCTCGATAATCCAGAGGGGAGACGGCTCTTGGCTCGTGGATGGCATGATCTCGATAGACGACTTCAAAGAGAACTTCGACGTAGAGAAGATGCCCGAGGAGGACGCGGGGGTCTACCAGACCCTCGGCGGGTTTGCCATGACGCAGTTTGAGAGGATACCCTCCTCCGGCGACCACTTCGAATGGGGCGATCTCCGCTTTGAGGTCGTGGACATGGATTCCAACCGAGTCGATAAGCTGTTGATCACGCCCCTGAATAGGCCCGATGGAGAATATGGCCAATAGATATCATCTCATTTCCAGATCGCCAGCACGGGTCCCGATGCTGCCGCCGGATCCCGCCATAAGATCCGGGGCGTTCGATTACCATCGACCATCGACGAAAGATTTATATTCACCTGTGGTTACTAATCAATAATTACCTTTTGAGGCTTCGTTTTGGATCCCGTGGAGATTCTGGACATACTGGGGAACGAGAACCGCAGAAGGATCCTCCAGCTCCTCTCCTGCCGCCCCTTCTACTTCAACGAGATGGCCAAGCGGCTCGACCTCGGTCCCAAGGCGGTGATAGACCACCTGGAGATGCTGGAGCGGGCGGGGCTAGTCGAGTGCTACCGGGACGACCGGCGCCGGAAGTACTTCAGGATCGCCGAGAACGTCGTCCTCGAGGTCGCCTTCTCCCCCCATTCCTACGGTATCAGGACCTACCGCCCTCGGCCTCTTGTAAGGCCGGAGCCTACAAGGGCCGTCGAGGGGGCGAGCCGGGTCTCGTCGGGTCCCAAGGCTCCGGTCGGATCGGTCAGGGGCGCTGTCCGACCCCCGGAGCTGGAGGAGGTCTGCTCGCACCTCCGGGAGCTGGAGGTGGAGAGGCTTCGGCTGAGGGGGCTTTTGGAGGAGATCGCCTCCGAGGAGATGGTGGTGAGGCGGCTCGCTACGGGGCTGATCGGGGAGTTCGCCTCCGACGAGATGGAGGCGGAGATTCTCACCGTCCTCGTCTCCGGCGAATCCGGTGCGGGGGCCCTGGCGAGAAGGCTTGGGATCCCCGCTCCGGTCGTCGAGGAGAAGCTGAGGGATCTTGCAGCCCAGGGGAAGGTTCAAAAGCGGGGCGAGCTTTGGACGATATGACCGATTTCGGATCTCGATCAGCATGACCATGACCACAACTCTCAGGGTGGCGGAGGCCTATCACCGGGACGTCGGCCGGGGGATCGCGAGATTAGCTCAGGATCTGATCAGCGATCTCGGCGTCGAAGGTGGCGGGGTGGTGGAGATCCAGGGGAAGAGGACGATCTACGCCGTCGCCTGGCAGGCCTCGCCGAAGGAGGCGAAGGACGTGATCAGGATAGACGGGAACCTCCGGAGCAACCTTGGCGTCGGGATAGACGATCGGGTGACCGTCCAGAAGAGCGAGGCTAGGCCCGCCACCAGGATCGTCGTTGCCCCCACCAGCAGGACGAGGCTCGTCGGAGGCCCCCAGTACCTCCTCCGGATCCTTCTCGGCAGGCCGATCGTGAAGGGGGAGCAGCTGAAGATCGAGATGATCTCGTCAGCCCTCGGCTTCGTCGTGGTGAGCACCGCCCCGAAGGGGCCGGTGGTCGTGGCTGCCGAGACGGAGATAAAAATCCTGAAGGATACCCTGGAGGAGATGGCGGTGAGGGACGTCTCCTACGAGGACATCGGAGGCCTCGCGGAAGAGATCAGGATGGTCCGGGAGATGATCGAGCTCCCACTCCGTCACCCCGAGCTCTTCGAGCGGCTGGGGATAAGGCCCCCCCAAGGCCTCCTCCTCTTCGGCCCGCCAGGGACGGGGAAGACCCTCATCGCTCGGGCGGTGGCTAGCGAGACGGAGGCGAACTTCATCAGCATCAGCGGTCCGGAGATCACCTCCAAGTTCTACGGCGAGTCGGAGAAGAGGCTCCGGGAGATCTTCGAGGAGGCGGAGAGGACCGCCCCGTCCATCGTCTTCATCGATGAGATCGACTCGATAGCCCCGAAGAGGGAGGAGGTGGCGGGGGACCTGGAACGGAGGGTCGTGGCCCAGCTCCTCTCCCTCATGGACGGCCTCGCCTCTCGGGGCGAGGTGATCGTCATCGCCGCCACCAACCGGCCCAACTCCCTCGACCCGGCGATCCGGCGGGGGGGGCGATTCGATCGGGAGATGGAGATCGGGATCCCCGACAAGAATGGAAGGCTCGAGATCCTCTACGTCCACACCCGAGGGATGCCCTTGGCGGAGAATGTGGACCTGGAGGAGATCGCCGAGAGGACCCATGGCTTCGTCGGAGCCGACCTCGCCTCCCTCTGCAAGGAGGCGGCGATGCACACCTTAAACAGGCTCATCCCCGACCTCGACTCCGAGGAGGCGATACCTATCCGGGTTCTGGAGGGTCTGGTGGTGGCGGAGGAGGACTTCAGGTTCGCCCTGAAGATGATCGAGCCCTCCGCCATGCGGGAGGTCTTCGTGGAGATGGCGGAGGTCCACTGGGACCAGGTCGGCGGCCTGGACCGGGCTAAGGAAGAGCTGGTGGAGGCGGTGGAGTGGCCCCTCAAGTACCCCGAGGCCTTCACCTCTATTGGGATCAGGCCGCCCCGGGGCGTCCTCCTCTTCGGCCCTCCTGGGACGGGAAAGACCCTCCTCGCCAAGGCCGTCGCCACCGAGACCGGGGTGAACTTCATATCGGTGAAGGGCCCCGAACTCCTCTCCAAGTGGGTCGGCGAGTCGGAGCGGGCGGTGAGAGAGGTCTTCCGGAAGGCGAAGCATGCGGCACCATCCCTCATATTCTTCGACGAGGTCGACTCTGTCGTCCCCGCCAGGGGCTCGGGCCTCGACTCCCACGCCACGGAGAGGGTGGTGAGCCAGTTTCTGACGGAGCTCGACGGCGTAGTAGAGCTGAAGGACGTCGTCGTCCTCGCCGCCACCAACCGGCCGGACCTCTTGGATCCCTCTCTCCTCCGACCGGGGAGGTTCGATCGTTTGATCAGGATCCCGATGCCGGACCGGGAGGCTCGGGAGCGGATATTCGAGATACACCTCTCAGGGATGCCCCTCGCCGGGGACGTCTCCGCTTCCGCCCTCGCGGGGATGACGGAGGGGTGGACCGGCGCTGACGTCGAGACCCTCTGCCGGGAGGCGGGGATGATCGCCCTGAGGGAGAAGATCATCCCCGGGATGAGGCGAGAGGAGCTGATCCTCGAGGGGGTCCTGGTGGAAGGGCGGCACTTCCGGGAGGCCTTCGATAGGGTGAAGCCTCACCTGACCCCGGAGATGGCGGCGGATTACCAGGGGTTGATGAAGGATTTCGAGGTGTAAAGGCGAATTGACGATCCAGCATCAGTTATATAGGCTAGAAGGTTCACCTATGGTCGAGAGGGCCGATATTTTGTTGGACGATGAGAAGAAGGATCTGTTGGGCAGCACCGAGTTCGAAGACACCAGCACCGTCAAGGTTCCCGAGAGCCTGATCGATCAGGTGATCGGCCAGGATGAGGCGGTGGAGGTGATCAGGAAGGCCGCTCACCAGCGTCGCCACGTGATGTTGATCGGCTCCCCGGGCACGGGCAAATCGATGCTGGGAAAAGCCATGAGCGAGCTACTCCCCGTAGAGGACCTCCAGGACGTTCTCGTCTACCACAACCCCGAGGAGAACAACAATCCCAAGATCCGGGTGGTCCCGGCTGGGAGGGGGAGACAGATAGTCGATGCCCACAAGATGGAGGCGCGGAAGAAGACCCAGACCAGGAACATGTTCTTCATGCTGATCATGATGGGCCTCCTCGTTTACGCCTACTACATGGGCCAGCTCCTCTTCGGGATCATCGCCGCCGCCCTGATATTCCTCACCATGCGGTACCTCATCCCCAAGGACGACTCGATGGTGCCGAAGCTCCTCGTGGACAACAGCAAACAGAAGAAGGCCCCTTACGTCGACGCCACGGGGGCCCACGCCGGAGCCCTTCTCGGCGACGTCCGGCACGACCCCTTCCAGTCCGGAGGCCTCGAGACCCCGAGCCACGATCGGGTCGAGAGCGGCGCCATCCACCGGGCCCACAAGGGCGTCCTCTTCATCGACGAGGTGAACACCCTTCGGCTGGAGTCTCAGCAGAGCCTCCTCACCTCTCTCCAGGAGGGGGAGTACCCCATCACCGGCCAGAGCGAGCGGTCCTCCGGGGCCCTCGTCAGGACCGACCCCGTGCCATGCGACTTCGTCATGATAGCCGCTGGAAACCTCGATGCCATGGCGGGGATGCATCCTGCCTTGCGGTCTCGGATCAAGGGGTACGGCTATGAGGTCTACATGAGGGACACCATGGACGACACCGTCGAGAACCGGGAGAAGCTCGTCCGATTCGTCGCCCAGGAGGTGAACCGGGACGGGAAGATCCCCCACTTCACCAGGGACGCCGTCGCCGAGATCGTCCGGGAGGCGAAGAGGCGATCCGGGAGGAAGGGCCACCTCACCCTCCTCCTGCGGGACCTCGGCGGCCTGATCCGGGTCGCCGGCGACGTCGCCCGGTCCGAGGGGGCGGTCCTCACCGAGATGAGACACGTCCTCGAGGCGAAGAAGATGGCCCGGTCCGTAGAGCAGCAGCTCGCCGACATGTACCTGGAGAGGAGGAAGGACTACAGCATGTTCAAGAACTCCGGAGCCGAGATCGGCAGGGTCAACGGCCTCGCCGTCGTCGGCGACTCCGGGATTGTTCTTCCCATCATGGCCGAGGTCACCCCAGCCCAGTCGAAGGAGGAGGGGAAGGTGATCGCCACCGGCCGGCTCCAGGAGATCGCAAAAGAGGCGGTACAGAACGTCTCAGCTCTGATAAAGAAGTTCCTCGGCGAGGACATCACCAATAAAGACGTCCACATCCAGTTCATAGGGACCTACGAGGGGGTCGAGGGGGACAGCGCCTCCATATCGATAGCGACGGCGGTTATATCCGCCCTCGAGAGCGTCCCCATCAAGCAGAACATAGCGATGACGGGGTCTTTATCGGTGAGGGGAGACGTTCTCCCCGTCGGAGGCGTCACCCAGAAGATCGAGGCGGCGGCCCAGGCCGGGATCACCACCGTCCTCATCCCCAAGTCGAACGAGGGGGACGTCCTCATCGACGAGACCTTCAAGGACAGGATCAAGATCATCCCCGTAACCTCCATCAGCGAGGTCTTCGAGTACAGCTTCTCGGGCCAAAAGCCGAAGCTCCTCGAGAAGCTGAAGAAGTTTGCTGCGGAGAAGAAGCTGGGGATCGTCCTCCCCGAGACGATCCCTACCCCAAGCAAGATCCTCTGATAGCGGCAAAAGGAGGCCACCGCCCGTTCAAAGGCAAGCCTTCTCTCAACGAGGTCGCGAAGGGTGCTCGCCGTTCCCCCGATCCTTCACCATTTCTTGGAGCCCACTCTTTTTCATAATCCACCTTCCCTCCGGCCGTTTCATTTTGGATGATAGACAGGGTTAAGTCGTACCAACGCCCTCCCCTCGTCGAGAAGGCCTGGAGATGGATATCAGATGGACGAGTTTCACGATCTGCGGGTGATACGGGGGAAGGGCACCAGGATAGTCCTCGACAACGGGGAGCTGGACGAGATCTCGGAGAGCTTCTTTGAGGGGGCGGCCATCAGGGCCCTCGCGGGCGGGTCCTGGGGATTCGTCCAGACCGAGAGCCTCGATGACCTCCCGGGAGATCTGGAGAGGGCGAGGCGGGCCGCCTGGAGGATCGCCGGAGACGAGAGGTTGGACCTCGCGCCCTCCATCCCCGGAAAGAGCGCCAAGGTTCCAGTAAAGAAGGATCCTGCGAGCCTATCCCTGGAGGAGAAGGTCGATCTCCTCCGGGAGATCGAAAAGGCGGCGAAGGTGGAGGGGGTCGGGAGCACCCAGGCGGTCTACAACGAGCTTCTGTTGAAGACGGATTATTCCAGCTCCGACGGTCGAGATCTGGAGGCCGAGGCGACGAGGGTCGGATTCTACGTCACCGCCGTGGCGAGCCGGTCAGGCCTCTATCAGGCCGGGATGGAGAGCCGGGCCGGAGCCTGCGGCCTGGAACTCTTCGAGGATGTCGACGCGGTGGGCCTCGCCCGGCGGGCGGGGGAGACGGCGGTGGCCCTCCTCGACGCAAAGGCCCCCCGAGGGGGGGCCTATCCCGTCGTCGTCGACCAGGAGCTCGGCGGCGTCTTCGTCCACGAGGCGGTGGGCCACGCCGCCGAGGCGGACATCGTCCTCGAGGGGGGCTCGATCCTGGAGGGGAAGATCGGCGAGCGGATCGGATCGGAGCTGGTGACCGTCAAGGACGATCCGAGCCTCCCCCTCTACGGGTTCTATCCCTTCGACGACGAGGGGAGCGCCACCGAGGAGACGGTTCTGGTGGATGATGGCGTCCTCATCTCCTACCTCCACTCCCGGGAGACGGCGGCGCGCCTGGGCGGGGTCCCTAGGAACGCCAGGGCGCAAGGAAATTCAAGGCCTGTAGTCAGGATGTCCAACACCTACATCCCTCCGGGGAGGGACGGCTGGAGCCTCCCGGAGATCCTGGAGGAGATGAAGGACGGGGTCTACCTCTTGGGGAGCCGGGGCGGCCAGGTCTCCACCGCCGAGGGGATATTCCAGTTCAACGCCAAGCGGGGCTACCTCGTCCGCGGCGGCGAGATGACGTCCCTTCTTCGGGACGTATCCCTCTCAGGCCACATCCTCGAGATCCTGGAGAGGGTGACGGCGGTCGGCGACGACCTCTCCTTCAACAGCGGAAGGTGCGGCAAATCGGGTCAGCTCGTCCCGGTCAGCGACGGCTCGCCCCACCTTCTCATCGAGGAGGCGGCGGTCGGGGGTTCGGGATAGGCTGAGGATGGGGGTGTTGCGACCAGATCCAGCGATCATCATATATGTCAGGAGTTTTATTCGATGGAGACGAACCTGTAGAGCTCCTCTCTGGCGAGACGCCGCTTTCGATCGGCCATAAAGCGAAGGTCCTCGCCAGGCCTGGTGGCAAGTTCGAGGTGGCGGAGGCTTGAAGAGTTGAAAGTTTCTATAGTCATTCCGACTTACAACGAAGAGAAGACGATCTTAAAGAAGTTGGAAAATACTCTTGAGTTGAATTATCCAAAAAAAGATATGGAACTGGTCGTCGTCGACTGCTCCGACGACAGGACTCCCGAGATCGTCGAGGAGCGCTTAAGAGGTCGAGGGGAGATCCGGCTCATCCTCGATCACGAGGACGAGCGGCGCGGCCTCCCTTACAGCCTGAACAAGGGCTACTCCATCGCCACCGGGGAGGTGATAGTCAAGACTGACTGCGACGCCATGCTTGATAGGGAGGCCCTGAAATCCGCCGCCTCATCCTTCGCCGACGAGAGGATCGGCTGCGTCACCGGGAGGGCGGTCCCGATGGGCTCCAGATCCGAGGAGAGCTACCGAGGCCTGAATATGACGATCCAGCTCCTGGAGTCGAGGATCGACTCTACCATCATCGCCCACGGACCTTTCACCGCCTTCAGGAGGAGGCTGCTTCAGAAGATCGACGAAGACTCCCTCGCCGACGATAGCGAGCTCT
The DNA here is from genome assembly GCA_001602645.1 of Methanosarcinales archaeon Methan_01. Taxonomy (GTDB): domain Archaea; phylum Halobacteriota; class Methanosarcinia; order Methanotrichales; family Methanotrichaceae; genus Methanocrinis. Next base: position 25,023 of record LUYE01000003.1, on the reverse strand, counting down.
CCCTCAAGATAAGAAAGCAGGGGTATCGGTCGATCCTCAACCCGGCGGTCATATTCTACGAGAAGACCTCCGAGGAGGGGAGGGAGGAGCAGAAGACGAGGAGGGCCTCTGGCCTTGTCAGGCTGATGTGGCGGAACAAGACCCTCTTTCTCAACCCGAGGTACGGCCTCTACGGCCTTATCATATTTCCCTTCAACTTCACGGCGATGGTGATCCTTCCTCTTCTTCTCTCGCCCCTCCTTCTGCCGATGATGAAGCTGGGGTTCCGGGGCGGAACCCTCCTCGAGACGGAGCAGTTCCTCCTCCGGGGGATGGGGCGGCTCCTCTCGAAGAGGGCGACGGTCTTTTGGGAGCCGGACGCGAATATCAGGGGCTGAAGAGGGGGTCGATGGGTGAGGATCGCTCAAGTATGCCACCGCTACTCCCCCAACGTCGGGGGGGTGGAGAGGCACGTCCAGGAGATCGCCGAGATGCTTGCCGAGAGGCACGAGGTGGAGGTGATCTCCGCCGACCTCGCCGGGGGCCTTCCTCCAAGCGAGGTGATCAAAGGCGTAAAGGTGACCCGCCTCCGTTCCCTCTCCCCGGGGGAGGCCTACTTTTTCGCGCCTTCGATCCGCTCGTACTTAAAACAGGGCGGCTTTGACGTCGTCCACGCCCACAACTACCACGCCTTTCCTGCCTTATTTGCGGCCCTGGCCTGCGATAGAGAGAAGTTCGTCTTCACCCCTCACTACCACGGCGTAGGAAGCACCCCCCTCCGGAACATCCTAAATCGCCCCTACAGGAAAATCGGATCGAGGATCTTCGAGGTGGCGGATCGGATCATCTGCGTCTCTCAATATGAGAGAAGGCTGGTGGCGAGGGACTTCGGTTTTGAGGAGAAGATCGAGGTGATCCCCAACGGCATAAATCTGGATGATATAAAAAGGGCGGAGCCCTTCGAGGTGGAGGGGATGCTGATCCTCTACATAGGGCGGCTCGATCGGTACAAGAACGTCGACCGGGTCGTGGAGGCGATGGAGCACCTCCCGGAGGATTTCCGGTTCTTCATAGGCGGGACGGGAATTTATCAGAATGACCTGAAGAGGATGGCGGAGCGGCTGAACCTGACCGATAGGGTTAAGCTCCTCGGATTCGTCTCAGAGGAGGACAAATACAGGTGGATGAAGAGCTGCGACCTCTTCGTAAACCTCTCCTCCGTTGAGGCCTTCGGGATGACGGTCCTGGAGGCTCTGGCGGCCGGGGCTCCAGCCGTCGTCAACGCCGCCGGGGGGCTCGGCGAGTTTGCGGAGAGGTTCGGAGGCGTATCGGCGGTCCGGCCAGAAGATATCTCTTCAGAAGAGCTGGCTCATTCCATGAGGATCTCCATCGGACGGGTAGTTGAAGGCGACCTGGAGAGCTACGACTGGAGACGGATAGTAGAGAATATAGAGGATATATATAATAATTTGCTATAAATATGTATCCCCTTTGGAGATAGATATAGACATGCCCGATGAGAACAACCAGCTCCTCGCCGCCCAGCTCCCCAGAAATCTTTTGGCCAACATAGCATATTTCCTGGTCAGCGTCGGGATCGGCGTCCTCCTCGTCCCCTACTTCATATCCACCCTCGGGGTTGCGGCATATGGGCTGATACCGCTTGCGGCCTCCATCACGGGGTACGTGGCCATCTTCGTCCAGTCTCTGAACACCGTAGTCACCCGGTTCCTCACCGTCGACCTCCAGCGGGGGGACTATGCCCTCGCCAACCGGACCTTCAACACCGCCTTCGTCGGCCTATCGGCCCTCGTCCTCCTGATGGTCCCAGTGGTCTTAGTCGTCGCCTGGTTTGTTCCGACCATCTTCGACGTTCCTGCAGGGGAAGAGAAGGGGGCTGTCATCCTCTTTCTCGGGGTATCTGCTGCGTTTCTTCTCAGCTCCTGGAACGGGAACTTTACGGTCCAGCTCTTCGCCTTCAATCGCCTTGACCTCCAGAACCTCGTCAACCTCGTCAGCCTCCTGGTCCAAACGGGGCTGATCGTCCTGCTCTTCACCCTTCGCGGTCCAAGCCTCGCCCTCGTCGGCGGTGCCTACTTCGCTGGGGCTGCTGCCGCTTCCGTAGTATCATTCATCCTTGCCCGGCGGGTCTGTCCGCACCTCCGGGTCTCGATTCAAGATTTCGACCGCTCGAGGGTGAGGGACCTCTGCGGGATGGGGTGGTGGGTGGTAGTCAACCAGATCGGGACTCTTCTCTTTCATTCAGTGGCTCTCATAGTCGTTAATCTCCTCTTCGGGGCGACGTCTGCGGGGCAGTACGCCATTCCTCTCCAGTTGGTCCTCCTCCTCCAAGCTGTCGCTGGAATCCTTTCAGGCGTTCTGATGCCGACGATCCTCTCCTTCTACGCCCGCGGGCAGACGGACACCCTGATACGGATAACCAAGAGCGCGGTCAAGCTGATGGGGCTTTCCATGGCCCTTCCGATCGGTCTCGTATGTGGGCTTGCCCCACAAATCCTCACCGTATGGGTAGGCCCGGAGTTTGCGGTCCTCGCTCCTCTCATTCTCCTCCTGACCTTTCATTTATCAGTAAATCTGGCGGTTTTGCCCCTCTTCTCGATAAACGTGGCCTATAACAGAGTTCGGGTGCCGGGGGCTGCAACTCTGTTGTTGGGGGTCGGTAATATCACCCTCGCCGTTGCCCTGCCGCTTCTGACCGGCTGGGGTTATTACGGGGTGGCGGCAGCGGGGGCGATCGTTCTAACCCTGAAGAACTTCTTTTTCACCCCATGGTATGCGACAAAGGTGCTCGGGGTTGAGGTCCAGACCTTCACCCCTTCGATCCTTTCTGGGATCTTTGCGACGATCCTTGTCGGGATCGTGGCGTTGGCCCTTGCCTCTCTCGTCGAAGTCGCATCTCTGTCTATGCTGGTCGTCGCCGGTATGGTCGTATCCGTTGCGTACCTTCCTCTCGTCTGGAAGGTGGGGCTCAACGGGTACGAGCGGAGGCTCTTCGAGAGCTACATACCTTCAAAGTTCAGGAGATTGGCCGCGTGAAAAAAAACGTAGTTACAGAAGTTGTCGATCATGAACTCTGCATCGGGTGCGGTCTCTGCGCCGCCCTCTGTCCCGAGGAGGCCCTTGAGATGGCATGGAACCGGTACGGCGAGTACAACCCCGCCGAAGTTGAGCCATGCACCAGAGGATGTGGCCTCTGCCTGAAGGTCTGTCCGTTCGCAGATCATGAAGAGGACGAGGATACGATAGGTGAGGCTCTATATGGCTCCGTCCCCGGTATCGGCCATCGGTCCGAGGTCGGATACCACCTCGCCACCTTCGTCGGCTATGCAGATGAGCACCGATCGGCAGGCGCCTCGGGGGGGATGGCGACTTGGCTTCTGGAGAGGCTGCTGGCAGAGGTGATCGTCGATCATGTCGTCTGCGTCGCCCCCACCGGCGACCCTGAGGGGCTCTTCTCCTTCTTCGTCTTCGACGATCCGGAGGGGGTGCGGACCGGGGCTGGCTCCGCCTACTACCCTGTGGAGATGTCGGGGGTCGTCAGGCATATCCTCGATACCCAGGGGAGCTATGCAGTAACCGGCCTTCCCTGCTTCATAAAGGCGATCCGGTTGGCTCAGAAGAAGAACCCAAAGCTAAGAGAGAGGGTCGTCGTCACCGTTGGCCTCGTCTGCGGGCAGATGAAGAGCCGCCCCTTCACCGAGTACATCGCCTCCCTCGCCTGCCTGCCGGGGAAGGTGAAGGAGGTCCGATACCGCGGAAAGAGCCCTGACCACCCTGCGACCAATTATCACTATGCCTTCACCTCCACGGCTGAAGATGAGCGGAGGATCTTCTGGAACGACGGCATCGCCGAGGCCTGGACGAACCGGTGGTTCACCCCGAAGGCCTGCAACTATTGCGACGACGTCTTTGCTGAGGTTGCAGATGTGACCTTCATGGATGCGTGGCTTCCGGATTATTCAAGGGATTATCGGGGGACGAACCTGGTGGTCGTCCGGTCCCCACTGATAGAGGATCTGATCCGAAGAGGCGTCCAGGATGGAGGGATCTTGGCCGAACCGGTGCCAGTGGAGGATGTCATCCGGAGTCAGGCGGCTGTTGTGGACGTTAAGCGGAGGCACCTTGCGCATCGGTTGTATCTCGATCTAGAGATGGGGAGGGAGGTGCTGAGGAAACGGGTCCGCCCAGCGAGAGAAAAAAGCCCCCTACTCCGCCGCGAGATCGCCTTGAAGGACAGGATGAGACGGTCGAGCAGGGCCTTCTGGGCTGAATCCGAAGATCAGGACGCAGGCCGCCTCAGAGAAGCTATGGGCCCCGATCTGAAACGGCTTTCTCGCGGAAGGACGACGGCATGGATTATGGCGCTCCCTATAAGAATCGTTATATATGTCCAGGGGCACCTTCGGGGGAACCACCATGAATGAAGAGGGACCGTCATTTATTCTGGCCGGAAACGCCCCTTATGAGAATCGGGGTTGTGAGGCGATCGTTCGGGGGACGGTGAAGATCCTCCGGAAGCACTTCAATGACCCCTGCTTCATCTGCGTCAGCCGTTTCTCCTCCGATGAGCAGTTCAATAGACAGCGGGCGGTGGAGAGGGACGGGGCGATCACCCATCTCCAAACCTGTGGAAGAATGAGCAGAGAGCAGGCCCTCCGAAACTTCTGGAGGCCTTATACCTGGTCGTATGTGCACAAGCGCTACTTCCGCCCGGAGATGCTGAAGTACCTGGAATATCAAAAGATGATCCCTCACCTCGACGGAGCGGCGGCGGTCCTCTCCGTCGGCGGGGACAACTACTCCCTCGACTATGGGATTCCCACCTTATTCACCGACCTCGATGACATCGCCATCGAAAAGGGGAGGCCCATCGTCATCTGGGGGGCTTCTGTCGGCCCCTTCGATAAGATTCCCGAGTACGAGGGGTACATGGCCCGCCACCTTCGGGAGGTCACGGGGATCTTCGCCAGAGAATCCGCCACCATAGATTACCTTAGGGGGATCGACGTTGTTGAAAACGTCTATCCCGTCTCAGATCCTGCTTTCATGATGGATCCGGAGAAGCCGGCCGGAATTGAGGATGAGATCTCGATCGAGGAGGATTCGATCGGGATAAACTTGAGCCCTCTGATGGCAAATTATGTCACCGGAGGGGACCTCGACCGGTGGACCGAGTTGGCGGCATCGATCGTCGCTGAGGTGGCCGCGAGGACCGGGATGCGCATATACATGATCCCCCACGTGACGGTCCCAGACTCCAACGATTACGAGTTCATGCGGCGGGCGGTCTCTCGCATCCGGGATGGGCGTGAGAAGATAACCCTGGTCCCTCCAAGATACAACGCTTCGGAGACGAAGTGGATCATAGGCAGGATGGCGGTCTTCGCCGGGGCTCGGACCCACGCCACGATCGCCGCCCTCTCGTCGGGGGTGCCGACCCTCAGCTTCGCCTACAGCATCAAGGCCAGGGGGATCAATAGAGATCTCTTCGGCAGCGACGATAATTGCCTGGGGCCGGATATGCTGGCCCCGGAGACGATCGCAGAGAAGATCGGCTCCATGTTATCCCAGCGTTCCCAGATCCAGAGCTCTCTCAGGTCTACTATACCTAAGGTACAGGAGGGGGCGATGAAAGCGGGGAAATATCTGAGAAATATTTTGGACGATTGATCATGCCCGAGATCTCCGTGGTGATCCCCCTCTACAATAAGGGCCCTCATATCGGTCGCGCCCTCCGCTCTGTCCTCAATCAGACCTTTCAGGACTTCGAGGTCGTCGTAGTTGACGGGGGCTCCACGGATGAGGGGCCTGCCGCGGTCCGATCGTTCGATGACCGCCGGATCAGCCTCTTCCTTCAGGAAGGGACCGGGGTCTCAACTGCAAGAAATCAGGCGGTGGAGAGGTCGAGGGCGGATCTGGTGGCCTTCCTCGACGCCGACGACGAATGGATGCCCGGCCATCTGGAGACGGTCCTCAGGTTGAGAGGCAAGCATCCTGAGGCGGGGATGTATGCCACCGCCTATAGAGTCCAGACGATGGATGGAGAGGTACGTTCGGCCGAATATAGAGAGCTACCCGAACCGCCCTGGGAAGGCCTGATGCCGAACTACTTCAAATCGGCGGCTCTGGGGGAATATCCGGTGATCACGTCGGGAATGGCCGTTCCCAAAAGCATATTCGAAGAGGTGGGGGGCTTCCCCATCGGATATTGGTGGGGAGAGGATGCGGACCTTTTCGGCAAGATAGCATTGAAGTATCCGGTCGCCTTCAGCTGGGAGCTTGGGGTGATCTATCACTGCGATGCCTCAAATCGGGCGTGCGACAGGAGAAGCCCCTTAGACCACGAGGAGCCCTTCGTCAAAACTGCACGAGAGGCCATAGAGGCAGGGATGGTTCCACCAGATCTCCTGGAACCCCTGATCGAGTACATATCACTGAAGGAGATCAATCGGGCTTTTCTGAACATATCGGCTGGCAGATCTGATGATGCAGAGGTTATACTCAAACAATGCAAAACGAGATATCATCATAAATTAAAAATAAAAGCACTTATAATGGCAAAAATCCCTCCTCCGCTATTTCTTTTTTTAAAGAAGATGGCGCGGAAAATCTGGCGATGAAGGCTGGGCGTTGGATTTTCTAACCTGTCATCTCATGGGGATGTCCACGTGTCGTCTCTTCATCCTACGGATTATGATCTTTTTTCACCTCCATCAGAAGGGACTAAAATACGGAATGTCAATCGGATTCCATGATCCCTAACTGGGATAAGATTGATGGTCCAAATTTAACTCTGATTATACGGAGCATCCTGGCGGTTCGGTCACGAAGGCCTGCGGGGGACGAAAGATGGGACGAAAGATATATCATCGCTCAAAATGACTGGACGGAATAGAGAGGCGACGAGTTGTCAGAAGATGGGGATTTCCCTCACGTCAGCGTGATAATACCGACATACAATCGGCCGTCATTGGTGGGCAGGGCCATAAAGAGCGTCCTCGGTCAGAGTTATCAGGACTTTGAACTGATAGTGGTGGATGGAAGCTCCGACGACGAGACGAAGGAGGTCGTCAAGGGCTTTGGAGACCGGAGGATCAGATACGTATCAGAGACGGGAAGGAGAGGCCTCTCAAATGCTAGAAACATGGGAATCCGCTCGTCGATGGGAGATTACGTAGCTCTTCTGGACGATGACGATGAGTGGCTCCCATATAAGCTGGAGATGCAGGTCGATCTCCTCGATCGATTGACCGAGAACTACGGAGTCGTTTATAGCGGTTACCGCACCGAACAGGATGGAAGGATCGCGGGCGAGTATTACCCGGCCGAGAGGGGCGATGTATATGCCAGGATGCTGAAAGGAAGTATCCTCAGCGTTACCACGATAATAATAAGGAGATCCTGCTTTGAAGTCGTCGGATATTTCGACGAAGAGCTTCCAAGCTGCGAGGACTGGGATATGTGGATCCGGTTGGCAAAAGAATATAAATTCGAATATGTACCTGAAATATTAGCCGTCTATCACATCCACGGCGATCAGATGACCTTCGATCAATCGGGATTAATATTGGGGGTCGAGGGCGTGCTGAAAAAGCATCACGAGGACTTCTCCAGAAATCGGAAAACTCTCGCCGAGCAGTACAGATATCTTGGAGCTCTCTACTATCTTACAGGGGACAAGGCTGAAGGGACCAGGTTCATGTTCAGATCCATGAAGCTCAATCCAATCCAGAACGGCATCGTCCACGTACTTGCGGCTCTGATAACCCCAGATATTTACAGAGAAAAGATGCTGGTGGCTTTGACTGGAGTCCAAAACGCCAAACTGCGCCAAAATTTGAATGCATAGGTAATTGATATGCTCGATAGATCGAGGTCCCAGGTATTATTTGTATATTACAATCCGCATCCATCTCATAAGGCCTTTGCGGATTCCATTGAGGCTGATTTTTGGAGTTACAACCACTATGTAAATCACAATATATATCCTAAGATGATGAAGAGCTTCATAAACGGCTTATTGATCCCCGATTACGACGTTTATCTGACGGAGGGTGGTGCTCCCCTCATCCCGGTGGCGATAAAGAAATTAGCATCCATAAATAAAAGTAGAAACGCCTTAAAAAATGTCAACCTGATATCGGATCACACCTTTATCATGATGGAACACACCCCCCAGGAGATGAGCGGACAGTACGGTTCGCTTACGAACTTTGCCCATAAGTTCGCATCAAAGTACATAGATGGCGCCATAGCAGTCTCGAACTTCGCCAAAGAAACTGCGGAATTGTTCATAGATGGGCCGATCAGGGTGGCCCACCCCTTCATAGAGGAGGATCTATACCAAAGGCTCAGCTCCCTCGCGCCCAAATTACAAAAAAATATGATCATGTCTGTCGGTTCCGGGACCTACAAAGGAATGGACATCCTCGTGGATGCGTTCAAAAAAGTGAGGAACGAAGTGCCCGATTCGGAGCTTTACATCATCGGCGGGGGGCATCCTGAAAGGTGGAATGAAACGAAGGGCGTTCACGTAGAAGGGCACGTCTCCGACCTCATACCATATTTCAAGAGCGCGAGCCTGTTCGTCCAGCCTTCAAGGGCCGACACCTTTCCGGTATCAAGCCTCGAGAGCTTGAGGGCGGGCGTTCCCACCATGGTGACGGAGAAGACCGGTACCAAGGAAGTTGTCTCGGCACTGGGAACGGAGTTCGTGAGACGAGTCGACCAAGATGATATCGCCGAGGGGATCCTCCGCTATTTCGATCTGGAGGAGGAGAAACGGCTTGCTCTATCGAATAAGGCCAAAATCATATCTAAGAAGTTCAATAAGGCGGAGATGTGCGCTCGATTTAAATCCGAGTTCGAGGCTCTCCTCCATGAGATATAGAACTTAAAGGTAAAGCTTATCCCAGAAGATCCGTTTATCCAGAAAGGATAGCTTACCGTCACCGTATCGCCTAACCTTCTTCTTCAATCCGAAGAACTCCACCATTCCCCGGAACCTCAATCTCGCGTTCTTAGTCCTCCTCGCGTAGAATACCAGGACCAGGATCGAGGCGAGGTCGAAGAATAGCAGCAAGGGGTATGCCAAAAGAAGCCGGGAGTTGGGGAGATTTCTGTAAAATGTGAGGTATTTGTTTCTGACATCATTTATTCTCATCCTGTCGGATATTTTCCTGCTCGTCATCCCCCCTTTATGGTATACGACCGATCCCGGCGAGTATATCAGCTTGTACCCCCTATTTACCAGCCTCCATGATAGGTCGATCTCCTCGAAGTAGGCGAAGTATTCGGGGCAGAGGAACTCCTCGAGGCCGTCTATGACCTCCCTTTTCATCATGAAACTCGCGCCGGAGATGGTCCCCGTCTCCTTTATTCCTCGCTCCACCTTATTCGATGCCCGCGTCTGGCCGAATATGTTCAGTCTGCTATCTCCTCCGTATTGGACCTCCTCTCTATCTCCGTAGCTCATTATGGTGGAGCTGGTGGCGCCGATCTCATCGTCGGTGGTGAGAAACGGCCTGATAAGCTCATCCAGCCATCGCCTCTCCACGACGGTATCGTTGTTGAGAAATGCGATATATTCTGCCGAAGCGTATTTTATCCCCTCGCCAAGGCCGGCGGCGAAGCCCAGGTTCGTCTCGTTCTGGACAAGAACCACATCTGGGAACCTCTCCTTAACCGCCTCCTGGGACCCGTCCGTCGATCCGTTGTCCACCAGCAAAATTTCATAATTCGGGTACGTCAGATTCTCCAGCGATTCGATGCACTCCATAGTATCTTTGAGCCCATTCCAGTTCAAGACTATGATTGAAGCCATTGGATAACTATCTGCCATCCTTTCTGCATCCCCTCCGTCAGCAAATTTCAGCGGATCTCGGTTTCATTCAGTTTCTGAGTGATTAAAGGCCTCAGACACCTTTAAACCAATAGTTTTGCTTTTGTCCGGTCCTTGAAGGGTTATCATGCCGCCTTTGGCCCCCCTAATTCATCCACACTCGTCCTATGAGCGACGATCGATATGAATGATCTTCTACCCTGGTGCATCCTCAAGCTCCTTCACGGCGTAAATCTTCAATGCGTAATCCGGATGTCGGTATGTAATTATCTGGGTCAAATCTGAGATTATTCTTCTCGTCTGATCCGTTTTATCATATCTTCCAAGCCTTCTCCATCCGCATATCCCATATATTTTAAATCCCATCTTCTCCAAATCCTTGGCGTTCCACCCCCGTCCCTCGCCCTCAGCTTCCCTTTCCTGGGAGCCCCCATTTGTTGATACAATTATCACTTTTTTCCTAGCCCACCGTTCCATACGTTCGACCAGCTGGCGCTGCTCTTCCTTCGACAAATTTTCGGTGGAGTTGATCGATATCACCGCGTCAAAGGATTTCGGCTTGAAGGCGACCAATTCTATTTTGGATCTAATATACTGGTCGTGAATACATTTTTTGACGCTCTCGTCCAGATTCGCGTCGGAGATATCCACACCGACTGAAGAAGGGACTTCACAGCGGCGAATCGGGGAGTCATGGCCGCATCCCAGATCCAGAACGGTGTCGCAGCCGGAGAGGTCTCGTTTGAGATGGTCGGCCCAATCGGGAAATAGGGTCATATACGTTGGCCTGATCAGATCTGTTACGGTCATAAATTTCAGTTTCAACCAGGAGATCTCACCGCTGGTCGTATGGATCTGCTTATAATATCTTTTGTGTTTCTCGTACAACCTTCTCTTATAAACTCCAAAATTTTTTATATTTGCGGAGGTAGACCTGTGATAAACAAATGCGGGTATCGCATAAGCCTTCAAACCCTTTCTTCTGACGGATAGGCAGTAGTCTGCTCCATAGCAGTGCCAGTGATCGAAGGTCTCCTCATCAAACTGCATCTTTTCAAATTGACTCCTGGGTATGATCAGGAGGAGTTCATCGAGGGTCTGGACTTCTTCTTCCTTCTCCATCTCCCTCCCCCAGATCTCCCCCGAATTGCTTATATGCCCCCTCTGCCGCTCCGCAAAGCTCCTCCCAGCCTCGCTCATGCCTGCAACGCCTGCAATCCCGAGATCGGGTATGCCGTCCAATATCTTCTCGACCTCTTCCAGCCAGGTTTCTCTCTCCAGGTCCACGTCCTGATGAACGAACATGATGTATCTTCCCGTAGCCCTGAGGCCACCATAGTTCAGGGCTTCAGATGCCGATTTGAACTCTCCTCTGGTGTTGTCCAGGGCGATCAGCTCGAACTCGGCGGTCTGGTCTTTGAGGCTTCTCATCAGCACCTCTTCAAAAATATGCTTATTATTATAAACAACGACTACTGAGATCATCGTCCCTCACCAGGTTATGTCCGATCGATATGGATAAAAAATTTCCAGTCTCAATATATCAGTAACTCTGAGATACATGTGATAGCTATGCGTTCTTATATCTGGCAGAAGGTTTTGACCCATATTAATCTGCGGATGACGAGAGATCAGTTTCTCATGCCCCTCGATCTTTCGTCCCGAAGGCCTTCACAGTAAACCCCCGGGGCAAGAGCTCTCCTGCCGTCGCGATCTCCGCATCCCCCTGAGCGTTCGCCATGATCACCTTGATCTCGTCGCCGAACTCGATGAGGCTCTGCCGACAGATCCCGCAGGGAGCGACCGGCTCCTCCGTCTCCGCCACCACCGCCAGGGCCTCAAACTCCCTCTCCCCTTCGCTTGCGGCCTTCGCGATCGCCGCCCTCTCGGCGCAGATGGCGGCGCCGGAAGAGGCGTTCTCGACGTTGGCGGCGGAGTAGACTCTGCCTCCCTTTGTGAGGAGGGCGGCCCCGACGCGAAAGCCTGAGTAGGGGGCGTAGGCCCTCTCCATCGCCCCCCTCGCCGATTCTATCAGCCGGTCGTAACCCCCCTGGTAGGGGTGGGGGCCGCACCGGAGGGATCCGATGTACATGCACTCCTCGGGAGGGATGCTCGGAATCGTCATCTCCTCTCCGTCGCCGGCGAACTTCACGGGAGCCCCTCTTATGATCACCGCGGGGACCCCCTCGTCCCCCTCCCCCATCACCACCTCCGCCGCCGAGACGAGGTTGTCGGCGACGGCCTTCCTCGTCACCAGGAGGGGCCTCCCGTAGAGGTCCTTCTGACCCCTCGCGTCCTCGACGGGGAGGATGCCGTCGCAGGCGAGGGCGACCCCGACGCAGCCGAGGCGGAGGGGGTGGGTCCTGCTGTCACCGATGACGACCCCGATCCTCTTCCCCGTCGCCTCCTCCATCCTCCTCCTCATGGCGGCGGCGGAGCTTTGGGGGTCCTTCGGGAATAAGACGACGTGGCCTGGGGGGGCGTTGGAGTGGTCGATCCCGGCGTTGGGGTAGAGAAACCCGTCCTTGACCGTCAGGACGACCCCCGGGATCCCGCCCATGATCCGGTCGGAGGAGGCGAGGATCAGCTCCATCTCCCTCGGGTCTTTCCCGTACTTCTCCGCCAGCTCTCGGGCCCGAGGGCCGGGAGCAACCTCCGATAGGTTGACAACACCGCCCTCGGCGGTGGCGATGGCGCTCTCGGCGACCACCAAGACGTCGCCGTCGGTGAGGGCGAGGCCCGACCGCTCCATCCCTCCGAGGAGCGCCTCGACCAGGTCCTCTCCGGGCCTCACCAGATTCGTCTTTATTCCGATAAGTTCCAAAGGCCTCACCAATATCGTTTCGGGTCCTCCAGCCGATCCAGCGCCTCCTCGATGGCCCCCGCGATCGCCGGCAGCCTGAAGGGCTGTACGCCGAGGTTTTTTACTAGCCCCCGGAGCTGGGCCGCCGTCCCCAGAACCAGGACCTCCATCTTCTCCGGGTCGCATCGGAGGGCTCCCGCAGGTATCGCGGCGTCGCCGCCCCGGGCCAGCATCTCCTGCTTTATCACTATCGCCTCACCGGAGGCGACTCCCCGGATGGAGAGGGCCCGGAAGGAGCCCTTGCCGCCGAGGGCCCTCGCCCCACCCTCCCCCACCCCGAGCCTGGCAAAGGCATAGCGGAGGTCCCCGGGATCGCCCCAGTGGCCGAAGACCTCCACCTCGATCTTGCCAGCTCTGGCGAGGGCGGGCCCTCCCCGGACCGCCTCTGCCATCCGGATGACGTCGAGGGAAGCCGCTACGTCGTGGGTCCGGACGAGGTGGGCGCCGTTGTAGACGGCGACGGCGGCGGCGGCGAGGCTCCCGGGCAGTCGGTCGCCGGGCTTCGGCCTGTCTAGGACCGCGCCTATGAAGGACTTCCTGGAGACCGCCGCCATCACCGGCCTCTCCAGGATCCTAAGTCGGTCGAGGCCGTCCAGGATCGCGAGATCGTGGCCCGGCCCCTTCGGCGGCGTCCAGTGGCCGATCCCCGGATCGACGGTCACCTTCTCGATGGCAACGCCAGCGGCGGTGGCGTCCTTCAGCCTCTCGCCGAGGTTCGCCACGATATCCCTCATATCGAGGATGTCGCCGGGCCTCTCCTTCGACGCCATGATGATGAGGGACCCATCGTGGTCGGCCACGGTCTTAGCCATGGAGGGGTCGTGGAGCCCCGAGACGTCGTTTATGCACGCCGCCCCGGCGGATAGAGCATCATCGGCGATCGATGCCCTCTGGGTGTCGACGGAGACGACGACCTCCTCGCCGAGGCCGTCCAGGACCGCCTCCAGGGCGGGAAAGAGCCTCCTGTGCTCCTCCTCCTCGGGGATGGGGGGCGACCCCGGCGCCGTCGAGACCGCCCCCAGGTCCAGGACCTCCGCCCCCTCTTCGGCGAAGGCGAGGGCCCGTCCCAGGACCGCGTCGATGCCGGCGTAAGACTCCTCGTAGAAAGACTCCCGGCTGAGGTTGATCACCCCCATCACCCGGACGGGGTGGAGGTCTCCCAATCGGATCTTGCCGATGAACCCCTCGATCGTCACTTTCAACGCCCCACTTTATAGGAATCGTCGACTTTAAAACGTTATTCCAGGAATCGACCGTCACTCCGAGAGCCTCAGCATCATCCCGGTCGTCCTCGCCCTCTCTATCGCGAGGTTTAGGATCAGAAGGCTTGCCGCAAAATAAAGGAGGGCGAGGGCCATCCCCAGGAGAACCTGGTGGGAGCCGTAGCCGTAAGCGAACCGGTAATACTCGAGGAAGTAGGTCAGAGGTATCGACTTCGAGAGGATCTGGAGGGGCCACGGTAGGATCGATACGGGGTAGTAGACCCCGCTGACGAGCATCATGATCCCGCTTAGGCTCCAGGCCGCCACGTCCGCCCTCTGGCCGAAGAGGAGGATCGATATGCAGACCGCCATCCCGATGGACGCCGCGGTGATGAAGATCCCGGCGAGGAAGATGAGGACGACGATGAGGCCCCCAGCCAGGAAGTTGAACCCGAATAGGTAGCGGCTCGCCGCAGCCAGGATGATGAAGACCGCCGACCCTCGGGCGACGCCGAAGAGCATCGCCCCCAGTACGAGATGGTAGCCCCGGACGGGGGCGACGAAGGTCTGCTTGATGCTCTTGGACCAGAGGTCGAAGAGGAGGATGTAGGCGACGTCGATCTGGCTGATCTGAAGGATGCTGAGGGCGATCGCCCCCACCAGGACGAAGGCGACCATGTCGTCGGCCACATCCAGGAACCGGGTGAGGAGGCCTATCGAGAGGAGGCCGATGAAGGGCCAAAATACCAGCTCAAAGACGGTGAAGACGTTCCTCTTAGATATGATCCAGTTCTTGTACGTCGCCGATAGTAGCTTGTTCAGCTCACCTCGCCAGCTCAAGGAAGACGTCCTCCAGGTCCGGCTTTTCTAAGCCCATGTCCAAGATCTCCGCCCCAACGAAGGCCCTTATTATCCCGCCGAGGGTCCCCTCAGTCCGGTCAAAGACGACCTCCACCCTGCCGCGCGAATGCCTTACGTCCATCACCCCCGGAATTATTCTGAGGCACATCGGATCGATCTCACCCTCGTAGTCGATGAAGATCCGGTCCCCGATCTTGAGGGCCCTTTTCAGCTCCCCAGGGGTCCCGAGAGCGATCAGCTTCCCCTCTCGGAGGAAGGCGATCCGATCGCAGAGCTCCTCGGCCTCGGGCATGTAATGGGTCGTGAGGACGACGGTAATCTTCTCCTCTTGGTAGATCCGGTGGATGAGGGCCCTCGTCTTCATCGCCATCTCCGGGTCGAGGCCCGAGGTCGGCTCGTCGAGGAAGAGGATCTCAGGCCTGTTGAGGATCGACTTCGCCAGGGATACCCTCTGCTTCAGCCCCGTCGAAAGGGTCTCGAACTTCGAGTCGACGTGAGCCTCGAGTTCGAAGGAGGAGATAGCCTCGTCCACGGACCGGGCGAGGTCCCGACCGTAGAGGCCGTAGAGCATCCCCGAATGGTTCAGGTTCTCCCTCACGGTGAGGCTCCACGGAAAGTTGGGGTTTCCGCTGCTGATGTTTATCCTCTCCCTGACGGCGTGGGTATCCCTCAAGGCGTCGAAACCCAGAACTTCCAGCTTCCCATCGTCGGGCCGGATCAGGGTGGAGAAGATCGACATGAGGGTAGTCTTTCCGGCGCCGTTGGGGCCGAGGATGCCGAAGACCTCCCCCTCCTCGATGGAGAGGGATACCTGGTGGAGGACCTCCTTCCTCTTGAAGAGGCCCCGAAAGCTCTTGCAGATCCTCTCAGCCCGGAGCGCTGCCATGGTTCTCGGTGTAGACGGAGGTTGAAGATATGAATGTTGGTGGGCGAAGGGGGCGGGCATGGGTCGGCGCTGTGGTCCTATCTCCGGGGCCGGAGGTTCCCGCGGCTCCACGGCGACCTATTTGCCCTCTTCCTCATGATCCAGATCGCGGCGAGGGCCGCGGCGATGAGGAGGGGACCGGCAAGTTGGGCACCGAAGAGGCGACCCTCCTCGGGGTGGGCGACCAAGAGGGGGAAGGATAGAGTTGAAAGACCGCCCTCATGGCCGATCTCGCAGCCGATCCTGTACTCCTGGGCCTGGGCCGACCCCTCTACCTTGACGTCGAATCGGGCGACGGCCGCCCCGCCCGGGGGTATATCGCCGAGGAAGGATCGATCCGATATGGGGATGACGGGCGGGGCCGCCAGAAGCCGGACGGTGCAGTTTCTGGCCTCGGCCCTCCCAGCGTTTCCGACGATGAGGCTGATCGACCCCTCCTCCCCGGGAGATAGGTCGGACCTCGTCGAGAGGAGCTTTAAGGTGGTGGGTTCGCCCTCCGCCGATAGGATCAGGTCCAGCTGGAGGCTCGAGGGGAGGTAGAGGGGCGAGGCGGCGCCGCCGCTGAAGGTGACGTCGGTCTGATGCTCGTATTCGACCTGGAGGCTGAGGAGGACCGGACCCTCGGCATCCTCCTCGACATCGATCTCGAACTCCAGGAGCGAGGTATTTCCAGGCCCGAGGAGGTCTATTTGGGCCTGACCCGAGAGGACCCGGACCGGCCCAGCAGGATGGAGGTCCACCCGGAGGTTTGAGGCCTCCAGGCACCGAAACTCCGCCAGCATCTCTTGGGCCGCATCCCCCTCGGAGCCGGGTGGGACGGCTCCGGGGACGAGCCCCTCCACCATCCCGTCGTTGGCGAGGACCAGCCGGAGGGTTCCACTGCCACCCGGAGAGAAGACGGGGTTTATGACGGAGACGTCGATCTTCGGACCCCCCTGGACCTTGTAGTGGTCGCCGGCGAACTGGACCTCACCAGCTTCCGCCAGGCTCGCCACCCCCGGGGCCAGCAGGAGGATGAGGAGAATGGATCGGATCTGATGGTTCTGCATCCCGATCCTGCCTTTAGCGCCCCCGGCGTATAAGTTTGTTGTGCAAGTCCTCCTCGAAGCTCGAAATTGTTCCCTCATCGGGCGAGGATGGTGCTGGCGAAGAAGGTCGCCGCCGCAGCGAGGATTATCGTGGCTCCCGAGGGGATGTTCAGCTGGTAGGAGACGACGAGCCCCACCAGGACGAAGGCCCCGCCGAGGAAGATGGAGAGGGCCATGATCCTCTTGATGCTTCGCGCGTGCTGCCGACCTATGGCTCCGGGGATGGTGAGGAGGGCGATCACCAGGATTATCCCCACGATCTTGATCAGGACCACGATGGAGAGGGCCACCATGCAGAGGAGGAGGAGGCGGAGCTCTTTTGTCGGGAGGCCCACCGCCTCGCCGTAGCCGGCGTCGAAGGAGAGGATGAGGAGGTCTTTGTAGAAGAGGGCCACGAGAATGAGCATGGCCAGGGTGAGGGCCGATATCAGAAGGACGTCTCCCCAGGATACGGCGAGGATGTTTCCGAAGAGGTAATCGAAGAGGTCGGGGGCGTATCCCCGGCTGAAGCTCACAAAGACTATCCCAAGAGACATCCCCGCCGCCCAGAAGACGCCGATGGCTGTATCTTCGGAGACCTTCGATCGATCGCTGATCGCCCCGATCCCCAGGGCCGCCGCCACCGAGAAGAGGACCGCAAAGAGGAGGGGATCCATTCCGAGGAGGTAACCGAGGCCGATGCCGCCGAAGGCGGTGTGGGCGATCCCGCCGCCGATGAAGACGATCCGGTTGAGGATGACGTAGATCCCGATGACTCCGCAGAGGACCGCGGCGACGACGCCGGCGACGAGGGCCCTCTGCATGAACTCGTAGGCGAAGGTCTCGATCATCGTCAATCGTGCTCCCTCAAAACCCTGTGGGGTATGCCGTGGGCGATCATCTCCACGGGGCACTGGTACGCCTCTTCGATCTCCTCGGCGAAGAGCTCCTTTGAGCCGTGGTAGTAGAGCTTTCGGTTGACGCAGGCGATCTTCTTGACGTAGGTGGATACGGCGCTGATGTCGTGGGAGACCATGATTATCGTCATATCCTCGTTCAAATCTCTAAGGAGCTCGTAGAACTCCCGCTGCCTTGAGCTGTCGATCCCGGTGGCGGGCTCATCCAGCAGGAGGAGGTCGGGCTCCGAGACGAGGGCCCGTGCTACGAAGATCCGCTGCTGCTGGCCTCCCGATAGGGCCCCTATCTCTCGGTCGGCCTGCTCTTCCATTCCAACCGCCGCGAGGGCCGCCAGGGCAGCATCTTTATCCTCAGCACAGTAGCGGCCGAAGAGCCCCTTTCTCCCGTACCGGCCCATCATCACCACCTCGACGGAGCTTACGGGAAACTTCTGGTCGAAGAGGCTCTTCTGGGGGAGGTAGCCGACCCGGGTCCGAGCGGCCTCGGGGTTCATCCCGAAGACGAGGACCCTCCCCCGGGAGGGCTTGATCAGCCCCAGGATCGCCTTGAGGAGGGTGGTCTTCCCCCCGCCGTTGGGGCCGATCAGCCCCAGGAAGTCCCCCTCTTCGACCTCCAGGAAGACCTCCTCCAGGACGGTTCGGCCGTCCAACCTGACCTGGAGGTCTTCGATGGATACGGGATTTGCTCCGGTCATCTTTGCATCTTTCCTTCCGTTCTTCCTTCTCTCTCCCAGCTCGGTTCTGTCATCGGGATCTCAGCCTTTCAGGCTTTCTGCGATCTCCTGGCCCACGTGCCTCATGTTCGCCGCGTAATCTTCGGCCAGGGGGTCCAGGGGCACCACCCTGCCGTCGATCTCTTCGGCGATGATCTCCGCAGACTTCGGGTTGAAGTTCTTGTCGACGAAGATGGTGGTGAGGTTCTTTTCGCGGGCGACCTCGACGATCTCGGCGAGGTACCTCGGCCCTGGCTCCTTCTCCTCCTCCAGGATCGCCACCTGGACGAGGCCGTAGTCCCGAGCGAAGTAGCCCCAGGATGGGTGGAGGACGATGAACTCCTTTCTATCCATCTCCGAGAAGGTCGAGTTCAGATCACGATCGAGCTCTGCAAGCTCGTCGAGGTAGTCGTCCCTATTTTTCCGATAGATATCGGCGTTCTCGGGATCGACCTCGATGAGGCCGTCGCAGATGTTATCGACGATGATCATGGCGTTCTGCGGCGAGAGCCAGATGTGGGGGTCGGCCGTCAGTATATCCTCATGAACGCCGTGATCGCCTAGATTCACGTCGTGGTCGTGATCGCCGGCGTCGGTCGACTCGATCAGGTCCACCCCGGAAGAGGAGTCGACAACGAGCATATCCTCGTTGGCCCGCATTATTCTATCCATCCAGATCTCAAGGCCCGCTCCGTTCTTGACGTAGATGTCTGCATTCTCCACCTTTACGAGCTTGGAGGGCGACGGCTCGAAGGTGTGAGGGTTTGTGCCCGGCGGAACCAAGACGTCTACCTGCACCCGATCTCCGCCCACCATCTTCGAGAAGTGGCCGAGGGGCACGGTGGATGCGACGAGGCTGACGCCGCGGTCCGTTTCCTTCGAAGAAGCCAGCTCATCGGAGGATATGCAGCCGCATAAAAAGGACGCCGAGAGGGCCAGCGCCAGGAGGAAGATGCACCTCAAGCTCAAAGCTCCACCTCCTTGAGGACCTTGCCGATGTACTTGGTCCTGGTTTTTCCGTCCTCTTTCCAGTAGCAGTACCAGTAGGGGCCATGGGGACATTTTTTGCACTCCTTGCCGCAGTAGATCCACTCCTGCCGGTAGGTGACGGAGGCGGGCCTCCTCTCACCGGTCTCGGCTTCGGAGCCATCCTCAACAGGAGATTCTTCGCGATCTCTTATCAGCCGGTCGAGGAAATCTCTCACCTCCAGGAGGTGAGGGAGGTCCTCCTCGGCGAGCTCCTCCAGGATGTATTTGGGGATCAAGGGTGCGTCTTATGTAACCTGGCCGGTTAAATCTTTTCCTCAGGTTACATAAGAAGAAGGTAACGTATAGGCTAATAGATACGGGTCAGAAGAATAGATGGAATAATTTTTATTTATTATAACCGACAACCTTTTACGATTCGTGATCTCATTAAAGATAACCGCTCCCAAAGTCGTGATCCTTGATGAATCAAATGCCAGCAGTAACTGGTAACGATAACGAAAATGTTATTTATTCAGTAACACAGCTATCTCGGAAAATAAGGGATATCTTAGCTGGAAATCCTCAATTCAAAGACCTCTTCTTGGAAGGAGAAATCTCGAACTTGCGCAGGCCAGATTCGGGTCATATTTACTTTGATCTCAAGGATGAGACAAGCGTTCTTGCGTGTGTCTATTTTAAAAATCTTCAGGCTGAAGTCTGCAACGATTTAGGCAATGGTATCCAGATAGTGGCCAGAGGCTCTTTGATAAGCTTCGAGCCCAGAAGCCAGTATCAATTGAAGATCACGAAGATCACTCAAGTGGGAGAAGGCAACACCTCTCGGGAATTAAAGCACCTCAGAGAGAAGCTGGAAGCTGAGGGACTGTTCAACTATGACAGGAAAAAGAAAGTACCTCTACGGCCGAGAAAAGTGGGGGTTATTGCCTCAAAAAACAGCGATGCTGAACAGGATATCTTGAATGTATTCAATTCTTGCAAACCAACGATTAAACCAGTCATGGCCTATGCGACCACGCGGGGAGAAGGGGCACCCTTCAGTATAATCAAAGCCCTAAAAGATCTTAATGAAAATCCCGATGTAGATGAGATCATTCTGGCTAGAGGTGGTGGTCCTTCAGAAGATTTCATGGCTTTTAACGACGAGGCTTTGGTTCGGGCCATTGCTTCTAGTAAAAAGCCCGTAATAACGGGCATCGGTCATTCGGGAAATTCGTGCCTAGCGGATCTGGCTGCTGACTATGTGGCCACCACTCCTTCCACGGCAGCCGAAGCTGCAGTTCCCGAAAGCCATAAGTCCGATCTTCAGAAATATAAGGTTGCTATTGTAGGTTTAATCGTGTTATTGGTGTTTTTAATAATCGTATTCCTGCTCGCAGGCGGTTCGGTATGAAACTGATATCGAAATACGATGAAAAATATTCAAATAATGCATAGATTATCTCAAGGTTTATTCGATAATATTACACTTTTTAGATCTGAAATGAATAAATGTTTACGAAGGCCGGTCCTCGAACCGGCCCCCCCCGCCGCCCGCCTCATGCGAACTCCGCGAACTTGCCGTACCCCTCCTTCTTGCTCGGCTTCACCTTCTTGAGGGCCTCCTCGAAGTGCTTCGCCTCTATCTTGTACTTCGCGATCTCCTCATCCTCCTGGGGCCTTCCGGCGAGGACGTACTCCCGGATCGCCAGCATCACCGCCTCGTTGCAGACGCTGGCGAGGTCGGCGCCGGAGTAGCCGTCGGTCCTCTTCGATATCGCCACAAGGTCGACGTCTTCGGCGAGGGGCCTCTTGGCGGTGTGGATCTTGAGGATGTCGAGCCTCGCCTCCTGGTTGGGCATCCCGATCTCGACCATCCTATCGAACCTTCCGGGCCGGAGGAGGGCGGGATCGATGATGTCGGGGCGGTTGGTGGCGGCTATAACGACGACGTTGTGGAGCGCCTCCAGGCCGTCCATCTCCGAGAGGATCTGGCTTATCACCCTCTCGGTGACGTGAGAGTCGCTGGTCCCTCCGCCCCGGGCGGGGGCGATGGCGTCCATCTCGTCGAAGAAGAGGACGGTCGGCGCCGCCTGCCTCGCCTTCCGGAAGGTCTCCCTCACCGCCCGCTCCGACTCCCCGACCCACTTGGAGAGGAACTCGGGGCCCTTGATGGAGATGAAGTTCGCCTGGCTCTCGGTGGCGACGGCCTTCGCCATCAGGGTCTTTCCGGTGCCGGGGGGGCCGTAGAGCATGATCCCCTTGGGGGGCGATGCCGCCATGTGGCTGAAGAGCTTGGGGTAGGCGAGGGGCCACTCCACCGCCTCCATCAGCTCCTGCTTGACCTCCGCAAGGCCACCGATGTCGTCCCAGCGGACGTTCGGCGACTCCACCAGCACCTCCCGCATGGCGGAGGGCTCCAGCTCCCGGAGGGCGTCGACGAAGTCCTCGTTGACGACCACGATCTTGTTCAGGATCTCGACGGGGATGCTCTCCACGTCCAGGTCCAGCTCGGGGACGATCCTCCGCAGAGCCCTCATCCCCGCCTCCCGGGCGAGGGCGGCGAGGTCCGCTCCGACGAAGCCGTGGGTGATGTCGGCGAGCTTCTCCAGGTTGACGTCCTCGGCGAGGGGCATCCCCCGGGCGTGGATCTGGAGGACCTCGAGCCTCGCCTCTCGGTTCGGGACTCCAATCTCGATCTCCCGGTCGAACCTCCCGGGCCGCCTCAGGGCGGGGTCGAGGGCGTCGGGCCTGTTGGTGGCCCCGATCACCACCACCTTGCCCCGGGACTCGAGGCCGTCCATCACCGCCAGAAGCTGGGCGACTATCCGCCGCTCCACCTCCCCGGTCACCTCCTCTCTCTTCGGGGCGATCGAGTCGATCTCGTCGATGAATATGATGGAGGGCGCTTCCTGCTCCGCCTCCTTGAAGATCTCCCGGAGCCTCTCCTCGGACTCTCCGTAGTACTTTGACATGATCTCTGGGCCGCTGAGGGTCTGGAAGTGGGAGTTCGTCTCCGAGGCCAGGGCCTTCGCGAGGAGGGTCTTCCCCGTTCCCGGCGGGCCGTGGAGGAGGACCCCCTTGGGGGCCTCGACCCCCAGCCGCTCGAAGAGCTCGGGGTGCTTCATCGGAAGCTCGATCATCTCCCTGATCTTCTTGATCTCGGGTCCGAGGCCTCCGATATCCTCGTAGCTGATCCTCGGCGTCGCTCTCTCCTCTTTTGCTGGCTTCTCGCTGATCTCGATCCCCGTCCTGTCCCCCATGATGACAGCATCGGCGGCAGGGGTGATCTTCGTCGCCACGAGCTCGATCTTCCTCCCCATGACGCTGATCTCGATGACGTCCCCTCGGGTGAGGACCCTCCCGTCCAGGAGGCGGCGGAGGTACTCCTCGCCCCCGGTGATCCGGAGGGGGACTGTGGGGGCAAAGACCACCTTGCTGGCGGGGGCCGACTTTGTGACCTTCACCGGCACCCGGTCATCTATGCTGACGCCGGCGTTCCTCCGGATGTTTCCGTCCAGCCGGACTATCCCTGTCCCCGTATCCTCGGGGTATCCGGGGAGGAGGAGGGCGGCGGTCTTCTTCTTCCCGGCGATGGAGAGGACGTCCCCCGCCTGCCACCCTGCGTTGTAGATGACGGCCTGGTCGACCCTCGCGATCCCTCTTCCCACATCGGAAGGACGAGCTTCACCAACTTTGAGCGTGTACTCCTCGGCCATATCAATCCTCGTACAATATCAATATCTTTTTATTTCAACCTATCCGATCAGTTCAATCCGACTCGTGTGATCTCCGGTTTCGGCGACGACAGCAGGTTGCAGTCAAGACCGCTTAATCGTAATGCTCGATCCACATGGCGGCATTTTCAGCTCACAACGTCCGTATATCTGCAGTTACTAACTTTGTGTTAGTACTAAACAGTTATGTAGTATTTAACTATTTCGCTCTGGTGGGAGGGCTGGCGGAGGCGATCCCTTCCGGCGGAAGACGGTGCAGCATTGTGGGGGAAGAGCTTCCCCTCCTGACGGCGGCAGGGCGGCGATCCCGCCAATCGTGCCGACGCCGTATACATAGATCTAAAGAAGAATGGCGCCCGGTCCGGTTCGTTTGGATCTCTCTGCCCAGCGCTCAAAAATGATCAAGCCTCGGGTGGGATTTGAACCCACGGCCTCGTCCTTACCAAGGACGCGCTATGCCAGCTAAGCCACCGAGGCGCGAAAAGGTGCGATCGCCCCTTGCGTGCTTTCTGTTTTTGAACCTTTCGGTCAGGTCCCAGCAGCCTAAAGGGTTCCGGTCTTCCCGGAATCGTACCTCTCACCTTTGGTATGGGTGCGGTTTTCTGGAGGAGAGGTCTGGGCCGTGCAGCCACCTTGTTTTTTGAGTTTGCGCCCTTTGGGGCTTCGAATCCCGGGACCATCGCTTTAGTCCTGACTTTCATGGCTCCGACCTTCAGCTTCGATCTTTACGACAAAAGGGTTATCTATTCCGTAGGCCCCTAAAGCGGGACTGTGTCACCGAAGCTCCAGAAGGGAGAAGAGATGATCCGGGCCCTCAGGCCCCACCCCTTAGCCTTTTACCGGCTCTACGGGGTCTGGATCTACCTCTCTTTGGTGGGAGTTTATTTTTCGTCGGGCTCGACGGTTACGATCTATGATATGACCCCCGAGACCTCGGCCCGGATCCTCTGGTGGCTCTCGATCCTCGTCCCGGCGGTCCTGATCGCCCTCTTCAGGATCAACTGGCGGTGGCTCTTCGCTCTGGGGGCGCCAGCCGTCATCGCCTTCAGCCTCCCCGGCCAGCCGGAGTACATCGACCTCATCGAAGGCTTTGGTCTGGACTGGTTTATGGACCAAAACCACATCCTGACGACCTTCGGCATCCTCGGGGTCCTGGGGACGGAGGCGCATCGGAGGTCTCACCGCTACTACATCACCAACTGGAGGCTGATCATGGAGTCGGGCCACCTGGGGGTCCACCGGAGGACCCTCCTCTACAAGAACATAAACGACCTGGTGGTGGAGCAGTCCTTCCCCGGAAAGGTATTCAACTTCGGGACGATCATCCCCATCACCGCCTCGGGCCTCGGCCTCGGCGACGACTTCAGCATGGTGGGGGCGGCGGTGGGCGGGAGGGCGATGGTAGGAGCCGGAGGCGGGAAGGCCGTATCTACGCCCCGGGGAAGGTCCCACCACCTCCTCGAGGGGGTCGGCCGCCCCGAGGAGGTCCACGACCTGATCATATCCCTGATGCACTCTCAGAGGTGATGGTGAAAAAAGGGGATGGGGGCGGAGTTCGTGGTCCGAGCCTGCAGCTTCGTTCATCCACCTTTATCGAGAACCCTCTTGTAGACCACCTCCGTCTCTCGGGCGATCTCGTCCCAGGTGAACTCCCTCTCAAGCCGCTCCCTTCCGGCCCTGCCGAGCCTCTCCATCTCCTCGGGGTCGTCGAGGAGCCTGTTGATGCACCAGGCTATCGACTCGGGCTGGATGTAGGCGAGGAGGCCGTCCTCGAAGTTCTTGATGATGCTCACCGCCTCGGTGGCGATCACCGGCTTGCCCGCGTCCCACCCCTCCAGGACGACGATCCCGAAGGGTTCGTTCCTGCTCGGGAGGCAGACCATGTCGCAGGCGTTCATCCACTCCTCTTTTACGTTGCTGGGGATGTAGCC
>LUYE01000064.1 GCA_001602645.1 Methanosarcinales archaeon Methan_01 | reverse complement strand
TAATAACAGGCCTCGTCTATGCGGCCCGATACTTCGGCTACAAGCTCTGGTAGCGGCCGAATTAATTATAATTTCGGCAGCTGAATATCTAGCAGGTGTTGATATGCCGGGAAAGCCAGAAGAGATCAAGATGGTGAGCAACGCCATGGCCAACGTCCCCAGGAGGAAGATGATGGCCTTCCTCGCCGGTGGTGAGAGGACGTCGGAGGAGATCGGGGAGGCGGTGGGCAAGTCCATGCTAGACTACCACCTCAAGATCCTGGAACAAGCGGGGCTGATCGAGATCGGTGACAGCAAGATCCGCCTCTCCGAGTTTGGCAAGAACTTCATGGAGGGAAAGGCCGAGGAGCCCAAGGAGGCGGTAGCCGACCTCTCGGGGGCGAAGCCCGTCGAGATCACGGAGGTGAGGCAGCTCCTCCCTTGCATCGCCGACTCGACGAAGTTTCGGATCATCGCCCAGATGGCCCCGCCCCTGGGCGGCGCCCTGAAGCCCCTGGAGCCGCTATTTCCGAGGGGGAGGTACTCCGAGAGGATAGGCGCCCTGATAATCCAGCGGGGGGACGTTCTCATCACCATCTACGGGACGGGTAACGTCACCATGACGATGATAAAGGGCGAGGCGGAGGCGAGAGGGGTCCTCGCCGAGCTGAGGGAGAAGATAAACGAGGCGATAGCCAAAGGCGTGGCTCCGGCCCCCCGGGAGAAGGTGAGGGTCGAGCCGATGGAGATCTACAAATACCTCCCCCAGACGGACTGCGGCGAGTGCGGCGAGCAGAGCTGCTACACCTTCGCCATAAGGCTGATGGCTGGAGAGGTGTCCCTGGACCTATGCAAGCCTCTCAGAGATTCGAAGTACAGGCAGAACCGAGAGCATCTGCAGGTCCTGGTCGAGTACATCTGATCTGGTGGCGGCATTGAAGACCCTGACTATCATCCTCGCCGGCGGCCCCTACATATCCGAGGATGCGATGATGGCCTACAAAATCGCCGACGCTGCCCTGAATCGATATCATGTGAACATATTCCTCTATCTGGATGCCGTCCACATCCCCCGCCGGGGGCAGGACCCCGCCATCTTCGCCAACGAAGGCGAGCTCTTCGCCGACCTCGCTGAGAGGGGAGCGGTCATAAGGGCCTGCTCCCGGTGTGCCGCCGCCAGGGGCTATCTGGCAGAGGAGGACGGGACCTCTCGGGACTACCACGAAGGGATAAAGATTTCAAGCCTCTACGACCTCCCCGATATGATCTCAGAAAGCGATGGGGTGATCTCCCTGTGCCGATGAGGTCGGTCTTCTACCTCCTCGACTCCGCCCCTTACGGGAGCGAGAAGGCCTTCGGCCTCCTGAACGCCGCGGCCGCGAGCCTCGGGAAGATGGAGGTCACGGTGGGACTCTACGGGGACGCGGTCTACCTCGCCCTGAGAGGTCAGGATTCAAAGGGGCTCGGCGTTCCCAACCTCGCTGAGATCCTCTACGCCTACGGAGAGATGAGGGTCGTCGCCCATGAGCCTTCGTTGGCAGATAGGGGTCTCTTTTCTGAGGGATTGGTGGAGACGGTGGAGCTCGTCGACGAGGAGGCCTTCCTGGAGGCGATGGAGGGCTCAGACTGTCTGATCCCGCTTTGAGGGTGAATGGGGAAGAGGTGATGATGGATGGACGTATTTCTCCTGACAAAGCCGCCCAAAAGCGAGAGGTCGGAACTCTGCCTGAAGCTCCTGGTAAGGTCGGAGAGGTCGAGGCTCTACCTTGCCGGGGACGGGGTCTACCATCTTCTGAGCCAGGCCGGAGAGATTCCGCCATCTTGTGATGTCCTCGCCTGCAAAGAGGACGTAGCCGCCCGGGGGGTCGTGCCGTCGGGACGGGCCGAGGTCCTGGATGAGTTCTATGATAACCTCGTCGAGGAGGTCATGGAGTCGACGGGCAGGTTCTTCTCGTTTTGAAAGGCCCATCGACTGGAGAGGATCTGATGATAATCGTGAAAATTGATCGAGATGGCTGCATCAGCTGTGGCGAGTGCTGGGGAAGCTGCCCTGAGCTCTTCATCGAGGATCCCGAGGACGGACTGAGCTCGATAAGAGAGAGGTACAGGATCGCTGGAAAGGTGGATGAGGGGTCAGCCCCAGACCAATTTGAGGCGTGCCTCAAAGAGGCCGAGGAGGCCTGCCCCGCTGAGGTGATCCGGATCAGCCCTCCCTCGCCGAGCTTCGATTGATGGGGTGGTCTATACGGTTTCAGATGATGTTTATCTGGAAGAGGGCAATAGAGGGGAGGAGAAGACGGGAAAGAAGAAGGTCCTCTTCCTCTGCACATCCAACTCAGCTCGATCTCAGATGGCGGAGGGGCTCCTGAGGGCCTTGTATGGGGATAGGTACGAGGCCTACAGCGCCGGGGTCGTGGCTACGGCCGTCGACCCCCGGGCCCTCTCCGTCATGATGGAGATCGGCGTCGACATATCCGGCCAGCGGTCCAAGGCCGCCTCAGAGCTGGAGGATATCGTATTCGACGCCGCCGTCACCGTATGCGACAGGGCGAGGGAGGCCTGTCCTGTCTGCACCACCGACCTCGACCTTCCGTCGAGGGCCCCAAAGGCGCGAGAGGTCATCCACAAGAGGTTCGAAGATCCGGCCGCCGTTTCCGGGACGGAAGAGGAGCAGCTTTGCGCCTTCCGGCAGGCGAGGGACGAGATCAGAGGGTGGATCGTCGAGACCTTCGGATGAGCCGTTCCGGAATCGATGGTGAAGATATAGGAGGTGGCATTCTTTCCCCTGAGGGCTCAGCCCCTCAGCCCCTCCTTGATCCTCTCCACCACCCTCTCGCAGTCGGCGGCCTCCACCTCCAGCCTCGGACTCTTCTCTATCCCGAGGTCGGTGACCACCACCGCTAGGGCGGCGGGAAGGCCCGCGTGGTCCAGGATCTTCTTCGCGCACTGGACGGGGCAGCCGTCGATCGCCACCAGCTTTATCTCCCTCGCCGCGACGATCATGGCGTCGATGTGGGCGCCGATCCCGGCGAGGCAGAAGAGCTTCCCCCTCCCTTCCTTCGCCAGCTCCACGGCGGCCTGGTTGGATATCTGGCCGACGTTGGAGCCGCCGGCACATGCCAAAAAGAGGAGGTCGCCGGAGGCGCATAGGCAACCCTCCTCCTTTCTTTCATCCTCTTTCCCAAGCACGAACTCTCACCTCTTCAGCATCCCCTTTATCTCCGCCACCGACGGGGCCCTCCCCACGGCGACGGCCTCGCCGTCGATGAAGAGGGCGGGGGTCATCATCACTCCGCGGTTCATGATCTCCTGAAGGCTCTCCACCTTCACGATCTCCGCCTCGACCCCCGCCTCCGCCACCGCTTTCTCGACGTTCTTTGCTAGGGACTTGCACTTGGCACAGCCCGTTCCCAATACTTCGATCTTCATCATAGATTCCTCCATCCTAAAATTCATTATCGTCTTTTAAATCACGCCGCAGCCATCCCATAAATCATCCCCATCAGCGTCGAGAGGAGGATGACGAGGGAGATGTAGACGGACGCCCTCTTCGATCCGATGATCCTCCAGATGACGATCATATTCGGCAGGCTCATGGAGGGGCCGGCGAGGAGGAGGGAGAGGGCGGGGCCGGGGGCCATCGCCCCCGAGGTGTAGCCGAACATAGTCCCCACGATAGGAACCTCGAGGAGGGTCGGCATGTAGAGGAGGGCCCCCATCAGCGAGGCCGCAAAGCAGGCAGCAAAGTCGCTGGCCCCGAAGAAGATCCGTATCAGTTCTACCGGCAAGAAGTAGCCTATGACCCCGGTGATGAAGGTCCCGACGAGCAAAAGGGGGAAGATCCTCTTGGCGAGCCACCAGGTCTCCCCGAAGAAGGAGGCCTTCTCCAGATCGGTGAAGCGGGCGTTCAATAGCCACGCCGAAGCCAGGACCAGGATGGAGACGATCGCCGCCTTGGGCCCGAGGGCGAGGCCAGAGGTGGCGGCGAGGAGGATGGCGACGAGAAGCCCGACGAAGATCGGGGGTATGTACCCGGGCCTCTCCGACCCAAACTCGGATGATGCGGACGGACTCGGACAGGAGGCCGCCTCTTCGTCCTCGGATCCTCTATCGAAGATGGCCGCCATGATGAGGCCGATGAGAACAGAGATAGAGACGGCGGCGATGATCCGGGCAGCCCCCAGCTCCAGCCCCAGGACCCGGGCCGTCAGAACGACGGCCAGGAGGTTTATGGCGGGGCCTGCGAAGAGGAAGGCCGTGGCGGGACCTATGCCGGCGCCCCGGCGGTGGATCCCCGCGAAGATCGGGAGGATCGTGCAGCTGCAGACCGCCAGAATGGTGCCGGAGGTGGAGGCGACGGAGTAGCAGAGCCACTTGGGGGCGTCCTTTCCGAAGTACTTCAGGACCGCCTCCCTCTGAAGGAGGGCGGCTATAGCCCCGGCTATGAAGAAGGCGGGGACGAGGCAGGTGAGGACGTGGGCCGAGAGGTACTCCATCAGGGCAGAAAACCCCGCCTCCAGGGCGGGAAAGAGCTCCGGATTCAGAGGATCACTCCCCGAGATCTTTGGCGGGTGAAAGCTGCGTTAATTTATGCCAACCCCTTAAATTTATATCTCATTTTACACAGTCCATTAGGATCGATTCCGCCTTCTTCAGCTCAGATATCTCCTCCAGGGCTAGGGAGTCCACCACTCGTAAGAGGTCGAAGAGCCTGGGGTTTTTGACCCTGTATAGGGTCCGCTTCCCGTCGATCCTCCTCTCCAATATCCCCGCCTCGTTCAGGATCGATAGGTGCTTGGAGATGGTGGACTGGGCCCGGCCGAAGGCGGGGACGATCTCGCAGACGCACCGCTCCTCTCCCCCGAGGAACTCTATGATCTCGAGCCTGATGGGGTCGGAGAGGGCGGCGAGGATCTTAACCCGCCAGTTTGTTGCAGATCGTCTCATCGTATCGAGGCTAGAAACGAACCATTTGTATATATACATATCGCCATGAGACGATATAAAATGCGTAGCCTCCCGGGGCGGTCGTCGACCATGGAACTGTCACCCCATCCGCTCGATCTTCCTCGACCGGCAGGAGGGGCAGAAGAGGACGACCCCGGAGGCCTCAAAGCCGCCCCCGCAGCTGAGGCATCGGAGATGCTTCTTAAAGAAGGAGGCCTCGGCGGGGTCTATCGAGCAGCCGCATATGTTGCCCATGACGTCATCACCTCGTCGGGCGGTCAGAGTTTCAGCAGTCTCTCAAGATATCCGAAGGCGATCTTCCTCGCGAGACCCCGAGGGACCTCAGGGGGTTCCAGCCCTGGACCCCGCCGTAGGCGGTGGGGTGGCCCTCCTCGTAGCCGATCCCCGACTCCTCGTAGACCTCGTCCGCCACGCTCCCGAGGAAGGCAGCAGAGAGGAGAGCAGAGATCCCAAGGACGGCAAGGCCACCAGCCCTCCTCAGGATAGTCATATCCAACCAATTATGCGCCTTCGAGGAGATATCAGTTCCCACCGATCGAAGCCGGATCTTCGTTTGGTCGGACTCCGGGATGGATCGATTGCCGGATCCAAGCCCGGCCGATTCGAGGATCAACGATGTAACAGCATCGTGGAAAGGGTCATCATAACCTCGTCCTCACCCTTTCGGAGAATAGGTCGGCCGCGATCCCGGCTAGCCCCAGCTCCACCTCCATCCCCCGGACCTCCTCGGCCCGTCCCCGGGTCATCGGCCTCTTCGGCGCAGCGGTGCAGGTCCCGGCATCCGCCGTCGCCCGGTAGGTCCCGATCTTCCGGGCGAGGTCTGTGATCTCGGACTTGTCCATGGCGATGAGGGGGTGGTAGATGGGAAGGTCGATCCCCGACTGCTCGGCCATGATGTTCGCCGGGGTCTGGGAGGCGACCTGGCCGAGGGAGTAGCCGGTGACGACTCCGAAGGCCTCCTCCTCTGCCATCACCATCCCGGCTATCCTGTACATCAGCCGCCGGCAGAGGAGGCAGGTGGCCCGGGGCTCGGCTTCGGCGATCCGAACGAGGCCGGTCCCTATGGGGACCCGGATGAAGTTTATCCTCCTGCCGGAGGTCCACCGGCGGAGGGCCTCCGCCGACCTCTCCGCCTGGGGGAGGGAGTCGACGTAAGGCCGGGGGTCGAAGTAGAGAAGGGATATCGGGCAGCCCCGGCGCATCATCATCCAGGCGGCGACGGGCGAGTCGATCCCCCCGGAGATGAGGGCGAGCATCCGGGGTTGACTTCCGAGAGGAAGGCCGCCGACGCCCCGGACGACGTCGGTGAAGACGAGGACCTTATCCTCCCGGGCCTCGACGAAGATCTCCACCTCCGGATCGGTGAGGTCCACGGCGGCGCCGGTCCTCTCCCGGACGGCGTCGCCTACAAAGACGGCGATCTCGGTGCTGGATATCCCGCCTCCGCCCCGCCGGGCCCGGATGGCAAAAGACCTCGGCCTCCGCTCTGCAGCGAGGTCCGAGGCGACGGCGGCCACCACCGCGAGAGAGGGCTCACAGGTTCGGACGGGGCTCGTCGAGACTACGCCAAAAACGTTCGATAAGATCTCCGGAGCCCTGGGGTCCGGGGTCTCGACGAAGATCCTCCCCCGCTCCAGGGATGCCCGATGATCTATCCCCGCCTCCTTCA
>LUYE01000025.1 GCA_001602645.1 Methanosarcinales archaeon Methan_01 | reverse complement strand
GGATGTCGGTCGGAGCCCAATCGGCCCTTCCGCCCTCGACGTCCGCCTCGGCCGGATGGAGGTGGATCTCGGAGAGGTGAAGTCAGCCCTGAAGGAGAAGGGGATCCTCGGAGGGCCTGGGGCATAAGCTCTTTTCATATTCGACCCCGACCGGCAGCCTCGGCTTCGCCCTTTCAGAGCCGGGATGGCAGAACCGATAGCCTCCACCGATCTTTCCGCAAAAGAGGGCCGCCTCCTCCTCAGCCGCCACCTTCCGGGGAGCCGGCCCGGCCGCCGGTGAGGCGAGGCGGCCGGGGGGCATTTCCGCTTCGATCGTAAAGTATTTGAGCTGTGGTGCGAAAGCCCCTTCAGCGAGAGGGCGATGGTCCTCTTTTGGGTGGAGCCATCCGGGCCGAATTGATCCGATGATAGGAGGCTCGGGTGTAGATTCGGCGGGGTTGGCCGTTCCTGCGACAGTTTTCAAAATGTTCTATTCTTCTGGGGGGCTTCTCGGATGGTATGCGCCCGATCCCTTCGGGATCGGGTTCGTATGCGGGGAACGCGGAAGCAATAAATTGATGCTTTATTTCTTCTCGTTAAAACTATTGCTCTGAAAATTTGAGGTTGACCTGATGATTCCTGTAGCAAAGCCTATTCTCTCCGGCGATGAGCTGGACGAGATCAGGGCGGTTCTGGAGAGCGGGATCTTGGCCCAGGGGGAGACGGTGGCTCGGTTCGAGGATAGGTTCGCCGAGTACGTCGGCACCGATTACGGCGTAGCCGTCAGCAACGGCACCACCGGCCTTCATGCCGCCCTCGCCGCCCTGGGCGTCGGAGAAGGGGACGAAGTGATCACGACCCCCTTCTCCTTCATCGCCACCGCCACGAGCATTCTGATGCAGAGGGCGAGGCCCGTCTTCTGCGACATCGACCCGGAGACCTACAACATCGATCCCGACGGGATCGAAGATGCGATCAACGAGAAGACGAAGGCCATAATCGTGGTCCACCTCTACGGCCTCCCTTGCGACATGAACCCCATTATGGAGATCGCTGAAGAGAGGGACATTTTGGTCGTTGAGGACGCCTGCCAGGCCCACGGCGCCGAGTACTACGGCCGGCGGGCCGGGTCCATCGGGTACGCTGGCGTCTTCAGCTTCTACCCGACAAAGAACATGACCACCGGCGAGGGGGGGATGATCACCACCAGTGACCCAAAGGTCGCGGAGCGGGCGAGGATGATCCGAAACCATGGCCAGAGCGAGAGGTACGTCCACCCCATCCTCGGCTACAACTATCGGATGACCAACCTCGCCGCCGCCATAGGCCTATCCCAGCTGAAGAGGATCGACCATTTCAACGAGAAGAGGCGGGAGAATGCGAAGTACTACGACGAGAACCTGAACCTCGAAGCGCCGATCGTCCCCGACGGCTGCAAGCACGTCTACCACCAGTACACCATCCAGGTGGAGGATAGGGACGGTTTCACAAGGCACCTGGAAAAAGAGGGCGTGGGATACGGCGTCCATTACCCGATCCCCATCCACAGACAGCCCCTGATGGGTGAGTACAACGGCCAGTCCTTCCCCTGCGCCGAGGAGGCGAGCAGGAGGGTCGTCTCGATCCCCGTCCATCCGGCCCTAAGCGATGAGGAGAGGGAGCAGGTCGTCCGGGCGGTGAACGGCTATGTCTGATCCCATAATCCGGGGCGACGT
The DNA here is from genome assembly GCA_001602645.1 of Methanosarcinales archaeon Methan_01. Classification (GTDB taxonomy): domain Archaea; phylum Halobacteriota; class Methanosarcinia; order Methanotrichales; family Methanotrichaceae; genus Methanocrinis. Next base: position 5,245 of record LUYE01000025.1, on the reverse strand, counting down.
CCGGCTCGGGAAAGGATGCGTCATCCAGGAGAACGTGATCATCGGCTCCGAGGAGGGGATGGTGATAATAGGAGATGAGGCGATCATCCGGAGCGGGACGGTCATCTACCCCCAGGTCCGGATCGGGGACCGGTTCCGGACCGGCCATAACGTTCTCATCCGGGAGAAGACCACCATCGGCGACGACGTTCTCATCGGGACTAACTCGGTGGTGGACGGGAGCTGCACCATAGGCGATCGGGTCAGCGTCCAGACCGGGGTCTACATCACCGCCAACACCACCCTCGAGGACGACGTCTTCATGGGCCCCTGCTCGGTCACCTCCAACGATAAGTATATGGTGAGGGGCGCCGAGCTGATCGGGCCCGTGATCAAGAAGGGAGCTCGGATCGGGGCCAACGCCGTCATCCTGCCTGGGGTGGTGGTTGGCGAGGGAGCTGTGGTGGGGGCGGGAGCGGTGGTGACGCGAGATGTAGGGGATGGGGAGACGGTGGTGGGGAATCCTGGGAAGATTATATAACCACTTATGTTTAGTATTATTATCCGCCATTAATAAGGAGAAATATATTGTTCAATAATACTAGCAGTTCCAGAGGTTTTGCGGATCAATTTCCTCGGAATCTTCTAGCAAATATAATCTATTTTTTAGCCAACGTCGCCATCGGCCTGCTCCTGGTTCCCTACTTCGTCTCTAAACTCGGTGTCGCGGCCTACGGGCTCATCCCTCTGGCGACCTCTATAACTGGATACGTGGCGATCGTAGTCCAGTCTCTTAACACCTCAGTTTCTAGATATCTAACTGTAGACCTCCAAAGGGAGGACTATGCGGCAGCGAACCGTACCTTCAATACAGCCTTATTCGGGCTATCTGCTGTCATTCTCTTGATGGTTCCGGTTGTCGTCGTGGTTGCATGGTTCGTCCCTTCCATCTTCCAAATTCCAGCCGGGCAGGAAAGTGGGGCGATTCTCCTATTCCTTGGGGTCTGTACCTCCTTTCTGATCCGCTCGTGGACTGGGAACTTCACGGTCCAGCTCTTCGCCTATAACCGTTTAGACCTTCAGAACCTCGTAAACCTTGTAAACCTTATAGTTCAGACCGGGTTGATCGTTTTCTCCTTCACCCTCTTAGGCCCTGATCTTGCCCTCGTCGGCGGTGCGTACCTTGCCGGAGCTATCATCGCATCGGGAGTTTCGATCATACTTGCCAGACGGATCTGCCCTCATCTAATAATATCGATTCACGCCTTCGATCGTGCAAGGGTGAAGGACCTCTGCGGAATGGGGTGGTGGGTTACAGTCAACCAAATAGGTGTCCTGCTCTTTTTGTCGATTGATCTCATAGTCGTCAATCTTCTCTTCGGGGCGACGTCCGCCGGAAAGTACGCGATCGCTCTCCAATGGGTAATCCTCCTCAGGGGTATGGCAGGGCTTCTTTCAGGCGTATTGACGCCGACGATCCTCTCTTGTTATGCTCGTGGTCAGACCGACTCCCTGATACGGATCACGAAGAGCGCTGTAAAGTTGATGGGGCTAGCCATGGCGCTTCCTATAGGGCTTGTCTGTGGATTTGCTCCACAACTCCTCACCGTCTGGCTAGGTCCTGAGTTCACTTACCTATCTCCGCTGATAGTGCTCCTTACCGTTCATTTGTCAATTAATCTCGCAGTTTTACCCCTCTTTTCGATCAATGTAGCCTATAATCGGGTGCAAGTGCCAGGCGTTGTGACCCTCGTTATGGGAATCGGAAATATCGCCCTTGCGGTTGCCCTGCCGCTTTTGACAGGATGGGGATATTATGGTGTAGCGGCCGCGGGGGCGATCGTCCTAACGACAAAGAACGCCTTCTTCACACCTTGGTATGCGACGAAGATCCTAGGAGCGAATGTGCACACTTTCACCCGGTCGATGATTCCGGGAATCGTAGCGACCTTCATTCTTGGGGGAGTTGTAGCTGCAATTGGATCATTTTATTCGCTTGAGGCTATGGTGCCACTAGCTGCAATAATCATTATGCTTGCCATAAATTATATAATATTAATTTGGATATGCGGCCTATCAGCATTTGAGCGAAAGATCTTTAAAGCATATATTCCGAAGATGTAAGGAGGTTTTGTATGATCATAGGGGCGTCAAGATACTTATGTAAGTATATACTAAATACGACAAAGTTATACCATGTTCATATATTTTCGACACGATATTATGCGGTTTATAATGCAACGTGTTTGGGGACCTTAGAATATGGCGCGATTAAAAATTAGTTTGCATGAATAAGAGATCATGTGTGATTAGGAGGATTTTGTTATATGGAAAACGAAATTGAACATGTAGTTTTGTTTACTGGATGTGGGACTTGTGCTAGTGCCCCTTCAAGCAATGTTAGCTCATCAATGAGAGGTAATGTTCATGACGCGCGTTGGCATTATAACTAAACATAAATTAGACAATTATGGTTCAGTGCTGCAAGCGTATGCTCTTGAATCAGTTATAAATAAATTGGGATTCCAAGGAGAGATAATCGACTATTCAAGTCATCATACACCAACAGTGCTTTTAAGATACGCTATTAGTGCGTATCGAGAGCGGGGATTACGTTTGATGGCAACTTCAATATTTCACTATACGGTTGCGTTCTTCCAGCAAGAGATTGGAAAACTAATCCGTCGTGATTCACACTGTATACCAATGCAAGGTGTTTTTAATGAATTTCGGGATAATCATTTATCGTTAAGTAAAGAATCATATTCGCATTCGAAATTGAAACTAAATCCTCCAGACTATGATATCTATATTACCGGCAGTGATAATGTATGGCTAGTCGATAATAGATTTGGCATCTCTGATGGCGGTGCAAGATATTTTTTAGATTTTGTTTCTGAAAATAAAATAACTATCTCCTATGCTCCGAGCATGGGGGATCCAAATGTTTCTGATATACATTCGATGAGATTAAAATTGCTTCTGGCAAATATAGATTTTCTGTCAGTGCGTGAAACATCAACTGCAGATTTTATTGGGTCGATAACCGGACGTGTGGTCGAAACTGTTTGTGATCCTACTCTTTTGCTGAGTGAGGGGGAGTGGGATCTTCTCCTACCAGAAAGATTATCCCTCACCTCAGAGATACCCTATATACTTGTGTATGTCGCCCATCCTTTGGATTTCGATTCACCATTGTTTCAATTTTCAAGATATATATCTCATAAATTGGGATTAGAAATAATTAACATCGGATATCATTTTAACAAGGAAAACCCAGCATATTCAAATGTTTCTGTATCTGAGTTTTTGATGTATTTTAAAAACGCATCTCTCGTCATTACCAACACGTTCCATGGGACAATTTTTTCCATAATTTATCGTAAAGCATTTTACGCATTCGAACCACGTGCAGGACTAACGCGTATTCGCGATCTACTTTCTTCTGTCGGGTTGTCTGAACGACTTGTACAGTCTGATTTAGACGCCCGGGATTTATCTTCAGAGATAGATTATTTTAACATTGAAGATAATATTCATCATTTCAGACATAAATCCTTATTATGGCTTCAAAGTGCCCTGCATAATGAAGCGACATATATAAAGACGAGGTGAAAATTAATGACTACTGTGATTGATACAACTGTTTCACGCGGCTTTTGTGTTGGATGTGGTGTATGTGCGGGATTTTGTCCAAATAATGTTCTTAAAATGGAGTTTAATGAATGTGGAGAATATAATCCAGTAAATGTAATTGCTTGTCCCCACGAGTGTGGTATCTGTGTTAATGTTTGTCCATTTGCAGATGGTAATAATAATGAGGACGTTATTGGTCAACAGCTTTTTGGAGATATTCCACAGATCAAATATTCGTCAGAGATAGGTCATTATCTGGATGTTGGTGCTGGTTCGGTATCTTCTGAAGAAAGAAGATTAAAGTCTTCGTCAGGTGGGCTCGCCTCATGGTTCCTTGAAGAATGCCTGATCAAAGGTATCGTTGATGCAGTAATCTGTGTTGGTCATTCAACCAAAAGTGATCGCTTATTTGAATTTTTTCTTGCCACCAAACCTGAAGATGTACGAAAATCGATAGGATCTGCTTACTACCCTGTGGAGTTATCCGATATGATCAAATTTATTCAAAGCCATAAAGGGAAATATGCGATTATTGGCCTTCCGTGTTTTATAAAAGGAATACGTCTTGCACAAAATCGATCAAAAATACTCAATGAAAGGATAATCGTAACTGTTGGTTTGGCATGCTCTAACCTCAAAAATGTGTATTTCACTAAATATGCAGCATGGGTTTCTGGCATCCGTTCTGATTTGTCATATGTTTCTTTTAGAGATAAGTCCACAAAATATAGAAAATATTTTAATTTTCGTTTTGTAGATATGAACGGCTACACTTCTGAGTTAGAATGGGGCTCTGGCGAGCTCTGGAAAATGTACAATGGACGCTTTTGTTCCTTTCATGCCTGTGATTGTTGTGATGATATGTTTGCAGAATGTGCTGATGTAACCTTCATGGATGCCTGGCTTACTCGATACAAAAAAGAACCTCGTGGGACTAATCTCTGGATTTCTCGGAGTTATCTTGTAAACAAACTTATTGCTGCGGGTATAAATGATGGTTCATTACTTATAGATACAATACCAATTGACGACGTGATCGCATCTCAGAAAGCATTGCGTTGGAAGCGAGAGGTGCTGAAATACCGATTGCTTTTGCTGGAGGAGATAGGGGAGATGTATCCACGAAAGCGTGTATTGCCTGGGTATGGAAATACGTCGCGTATCGAAAGGGAGGAGTGTAAAAGGTATCTAAGGATACAGAAGGAGAGTAGGGAGTTGTGTTTTAGTAATAAGGATTACAGTGTGTGGGGGGAGTGGTTCAAAGATAGATACAATGCACCATATCGCTATCGATTAACCAGTACTATCCTCAGATATACAAAATATTTACAGAACATGTTGGATGATATCTTATTTCGTCATTGACATTTGTATAATTTGGATCCATTTGTCATCAGCTAAGGCAGCGTACCGAATTTGCTGTAATTTCGGACGCCCTGTGATCCCACATCTCAATCATCATCCATAGATAAATACCTTTTAGTTGTCATCCACACTTCGTTGATATCTATCAGGATAGATACACCAAGCCTCATGAACGACTCATCGCTGGGAAAAGCTCCCACTACTCTGTCAACGCCGGTCTAAATCTGTCCAATTATGGCGGAATAAAACTGTCCACCTACAGATA
>LUYE01000063.1 GCA_001602645.1 Methanosarcinales archaeon Methan_01 | reverse complement strand
CAGGGGATGATCGTCGCAAAGCTCCTCTCCGACCTATTCGAGGCGAGGAAGAGGGGGCGGGTAAACCCCGGGATGGTCGTCGTCGAGGAGGCCCACAACTACATCCCGGAACGCGGCAGCGGCCGCGCCGCCAGCACCCCCGTCATCAGGACCATAGCCGCCGAGGGGAGAAAGTTCGGCCTCGGCCTCCTCGTCATCAGCCAGAGGCCGGCGAGGGTGGACAAAAACGTCATATCCCAGTGCAACACCCAGATCATCCTCCGGGTCACAAATCCCAACGACCTCCGGGCCCTCAGCAAGGGGATCGAGGGGATGAGCTCCGAGCTCGAAGAGGAGATCAAGCGGCTTCCCCCGGGGACGGCGATGCTCGTAGGAGGCGATATCGAGCACCCCGTCACCGTCAAGGTGAGGCCCCGAAAGAGCAGGCACGGCGGGGTGAGCACCCCCATCGTAGGAGACGGCGGTGCCGGAGCCGAAGGGGGTGCGAAGGCAGCCACCAAGGCTAAGGGGTCGGATACGAGGCCCGATTCGAAGGAAAAGGCTGAGAGGAAGGTGGAGGCGGGGGGCTTCCTCCGGAAGATCCTCGGCAAATGATCTCTCTTTTCCAAAGCTATACGATCTTGATTTTGGTTTGATTGGGATGCAATGATCTCCCATGATATGGGGCCATCTCCGCCATCATGAGATCGCCGATGGAGATCGGATCCTCATCAGGAGGATCGAGGCCACGACCGCTGCCATCGCCCCGAGGAGGAAGGGCGCCTCGGGGCCTATCCCCTGCCAGAGGGCTCCCGCCACCAGCCCCGAGGCGATGGCGGCGACGCCGACGGCGGCGTAGTAGGCCCCGAGGCCCGTACCCCTCGCCTCCGCCCCGCAGAGATCCGAGACGAAGGCCCGCTCCGCACCGTCGACGAGGGCGAAGACGAGGCCGTAGAGGACGAATAGGATGGGGGCGCCGATGGCCAGCTCCCCGGAGAAGAACCCCTGGGCCCTCAGGATGAAGAACATGTAGCTACAGTTCCCCAGGGCGAAGAGGGAGGCCACTCCGACGAAGGGGGCGAGGTCGGGGGAGAGGCTGGAGAGATGGGGGCGGATACAGCTGGCGGGCGGCCTCCTCCGCTCCCTGACGGGGACGAGGGGGAGGAGGGCGAAGAAGGCGACGAGGCCGGCTACGAGGAAGATCGTCCTGAAGTCCATCCCGGCCTGCCAGAGGAGGTAGGCGACGGCCGACCCGACGACGGCGCCGAAGGAGTCGAGGGCCCGGTGGACGCCGAAGCCCCTCCCCCTCCCCTCCCTGGACGCCGACTCGGCGATGATGGCGTCTCTGGGGGCCGAACGGATCCCCTTGCCGGATCGCTCAATAGTCTTGAGGAGGAAGACCTGCTGCCAGCTGGAGGAGAGGGCGAGGAGGAGCTTTCCCGCCGCCGAGAGGGTGTAGCCTGCCGCCACCAGGGGCTTTCGCCTCTTCATCATGTCAGACCAATATCCGGAGAGGAGCTTGAGGAGGCTTGGAAGGCCGTCGGCGAGGCCCCCGATGAGGCCGATGGCGAGGCCCCCCGCGCCCAATGATGCGATGAAGAGCGGCAGAATAGGCTGGATGATCTCGCTGCTGGCGTCGTTTAAGAGGCTCACCAGGCCGAGGAGGTATATGTTCCTCTTCCCTTCGCCTCCGCCCTCTGGGGGATCTTCTGTCACCGATGGCTGATGAGGCAGGAGAGGGCAAGAAAGGTTTCGGTTCGGCCCCGCTCCGTCGGTGCCATAGAGACCTGGGAAGGGTGTTTATAAGACGGGGGAACGGCGATCCCAAAAGGGACCGCAGCTAGAAGAATCCGTCTTCGCCGTTATGCTGACTTCAACGGCTTCCTTAAAAAAGGAACGTCAACCTCCTAACCGAACCCACTGAAAAGCAGTAGGAAAAGCGATAAAGGAGAGGGGAAAAAGGGGAGATGAATCTACAGGTGTTCGAAGATATGAGACGAATAGATCTCCTCAAGCTGGCAGCCTCCCTGGGAGGATGTTATTTGGCGGCGGCCATCGGGTCGATTTTCACCATCCCTAACATCCCCGCCTGGTACGCCTCCCTGGCGAGGCCCGACTTAGCCCCACCTGACTGGGTCTTCGGCCCCGTCTGGACCGCCCTCTACACCCTGATGGGGATATCGGCCTACCTCATCTGGCGGGAGGGGCTCGTCGACCCCCGGATCAAAGCCGCCCTGGGGGCATTCGTCCTTCAGCTGGCCGTCAACGTCTCCTGGTCGGCGGCCTTCTTCGGCCTCCGCTCCCCCCTAGCGGGGCTCGTCGTCATCCTCTTCCTCTGGACCCTCATAGGCATTAACATCAAAAAGTTCTGGGAGATTAGCCGGACGGCAGGGGCGCTACTTATTCCGTATATCCTTTGGGTGAGCTTTGCGGCAATTCTTAACTTTGAGATATGGAGGCTCAATTGAAGGAAAAAAGGGGCTATCTCGTCAGGCAGAGCCTACTATGATCATCCCGAACAGGATGTTCAAGGCCATCAGGAGAAGGGCGGATCGGCCTATGAGCCTATGGAATCTCCTCAACTTTTTTCCGAAATCCATCCCTACTCTCAGCTGGATATGTCCTAGTAGGGTATTGACGATCAAGAGGAGGACGACGAAGGTGCCTAAATAGGCGTGAGGGACTCGGAAGTGCTCCTGAGAGGCGGCAGAGACCACGCAAGCTCCTACAACCATTGCAGATACGGCCAAAGCCGCCCCTGAGATCTCCAGGATCCTGTGCTTATTCAGCCAGCCGGGATCCTTCCTCCGGGCGATGGCCATTCCCCAGACCAGAAAGGCAAAACCCAGGAGGGCGAAGGAAGCATGATAGGGCCAGAGCCTTGCGATCTCGGCGGAAAGCCCTCCATGGGCGTTGGATGCCGCCGCCGCCTCTGGCGATATGATGAGAACGATTGATGGGAGAATGGCAGAATCTAGCGATTTTATAAGGCGACTTCTATGGCGGTTTTCCTCCCGAAAGTCGAAGTTCTCTATCAAGATTTCACCTCATAATTATGTAAACCATAGGATGAAACTGAGGGGAGAAGGTTAAAAAAATCTGAAGCTGGCCTTCATTCCAGCTTCTTGTGGCAGAACCACCAGTCGAAGCACTGGTACTTTGAAAGCCTCTCCTTTGCGGTCTTTTCGTCGGAGGGCGGGGGTATAATGACCTCGTCGCCGAGGAGGTCGTTCTTCGGCCAGTTGGCCGGGAGTGCCACCTTGTTCTTGTCTGAGATCTGGAGGGCCTTGACGGCTCTGAGTATTTCTTCCATGTTCCTTCCGATCTCCTGGGGGTAGTAGAGCATCAGCCTTATGAGGCCGTTGGGGTCGACGACGAAGACGGCCCTGACGGTGTTTGTCCCCTTTCCGGGATGGACCATACCGAGCTTTCCGGCGACGGTGCCATTGTCGGCGATGATCGGAAAGGTTATCTCTACTTTCATTTTATCCTTGATCCACTCGGTCCACTTCATATGAGAGTGGACCTGGTCCACGGAGAGGCCGACGAGGGCGCAGTTCAGCCTATCGAACTCCTTTCTCATCTTCTCGAAGGCTATGAACTCCGTCGTGCAGACCGGTGTGAAGTCACCAGGGTGGCTGAAGAGGACAAACCACTTCCCAGAGAGGTCAGTTGGGATCTTCATCCTGCCATGGGTCGTCTGAACCTCCATCTCAGGCACCTTCTCGCCCAGGAGGGGGATCCCCTCTCTTGGTTCATGCTCCATATCTTTAAGCCTCCTTTATAATTCCCTAATCATTAGGAGATCTGCCTTATTAAGCCTTCTTATCCAGAAATATAACTTCAGCTTCCGAGGATGATTCACTAAAAAAGTATGGGGTAACGGTAACCCGTCATCCGGAGGCGTAAAACTATCCGCCAATACAGCAAGCTGCTCAAGAGGGAGAATGAGGAGTTCAGCGCTCCGCCTCGGCCTCAACCTCCATGATCAGCTTCTCCCCACCGCTTACGTAAGTCATGTAGTGAATGACTATACATATGCCCCAGCCGATGGGAGAGTACCAAGGCTGCCAGACCGGCAGGTTGGGATTGGCGGGAATAACCACCATGTAGTTAATCGCCAGCCAGACGATGTTGACCACCAGGTAGATGACGAGGTGCGTCATGAAGAGCTTCTTCATCCGCGCCTGTATGGCGGTCCTGAATGCCTTTTTGTACGCTTCGTCTACCATATTTTAACCTCACCTCCAGAACAGATTCGCATCTCTATTTCTTTAGGTTAATATATAAAGGTTTCGAGAGTATTCAGCTCCGCCAACCTTCAACCCGTCGTTCCGCACTAACAATGTAATCTCCAAACATTTTCCCCATAATTTATAGCAA
>LUYE01000024.1 GCA_001602645.1 Methanosarcinales archaeon Methan_01 | reverse complement strand
GTTATGACGCCGTAGGCCCCCGGCGTCCCGTAGACGATGTGGACGTTCTCGGCCAGAAGGTCAAGGAGGCCCAGGTCGTGCTCCACCACCATCACCGCCTTCGTCTCCGCGAGATCCCCAATGGCCCGGGCGGCGTTGATCCTCTGGTATATGTCCAGGTACGGGCTGATCTCGTCGAAGAAGTAGACGTCGGCGTCCCGGGCGGCGCAGGCGACGATGGCGACCCGCTGGAGCTCCCCGCCGGAGAGCCCCGAGATCTCCCGGTCCATCAGCGGCAACAGGTTCATCCTCCCGGCGAGATCCGAGAGGGCGCCCCGCTCGTCGGTCCTCTCCAGGAGGGCGCGGACCGTCCCGGTGAAGCTCTTAGGTATCCTGTCGACGTACTGGGGCTTGTAGGCGGTCTTCACCCCCTTCTCGACGACCCTTCGGAGGTAGTCCCCGAGGGCCGAGCCGGAGGTGAGGTCGAGGACCTCCTCCCAGGAGGCTCCCCTCCCCAGGTTCGGGGCGAGGAGCCCCGAGAGGATGGCGACGGCGGTGCTCTTGCCGATCCCGTTCGGCCCGAGGAGCCCCGTCACCTTCCCGACGGCGGGGACGGGGAGGCCGTATAGGGCGAAGCCGTTCTTGCCGTAACGGTGGGTGGGGTTCTCCAGCTCGTCAGGGAGGTTTATGATCGAGATGGCCCCGAAGGGGCACTTCCGGACGCAGATCCCGCAGCCGACGCATAAGTTCTCGGTGATCACCGGCTTTCCGTCGGGGAAGGTGATCGTCTCGTCGCCGGTCCTCACCGGGGGGCAGAAGTACTCGCACTCCCGGATGCACTTCTTCGGCTGACACCGATCCCGATTGATTACAGCGATCCTCATCGGTCCCACCGGCCTAGTTGAGGAGGAGGGTCCATGTCACAAGCCAGAGATCGACGGCGATGAACTCGACGTAGAACCATTCCTTGGCCTTGAACTCATCGACGTTGATCTTCATGAAGGGGTATGTGAACCTCTGGATGTAGTAGGTGATGGCGATGACCAGGGTCATGACGAAGTACCAGGGGTAGGTCATCCCCACCGCCCCCACCTCGGGGACGCCGGTCCCGAAGAGCTGGAGGCTCGCGAAACCGAAGATGACCCCCAGGACCGCCGGGTAGAGGGTCATGATTATCCCGTCGGACCGGGCCTTCCTCCGATCCGCCTTCCCCTTCTCCGGAAGGTTGGTCGTCTTCCCACCATCGTCTGACTCGCCGGAAGCTGCTTTCTGAGAGCTCTTGGACTTCTTCCTCTTCTTGGCCATGGGATCCTCCCTCCCCTGGGCAGCATCATATCATAATAGCGTTTTGGTCTGATGGGTCTTCCGTAGCCGCCGATCTCGGAGCCATGCCTAGGCAAAGTCCAAGTAGTATTGAGTCAAAAAGGTCCGGGATGTCACCGCTCGTCGTCGCAGACTCGTCGGTCTTCATATACGGGAAGGACCTTGATGGAGAGGTGATCACGGTTCCCGGGGTGGAGGAAGAGCTGAAGGACCTCCGTTCCCGGATGCGGCTGAAGATATCAGGAGCGAGGGTCGAGCCCCCCACCGCCGAGGCGCTGGAGGGGGCGAGGGCGGCCGCCGATAAGACCGGGGACTCCGCCGTCCTCTCCGAGGTCGACCTGGAGCTTCTGGCCAAGGCCATGGAACTATCCGCCCGGCTTGCCACCGACGACTACGCCCTTCAGAACGCCGCCCTTCACCTGGGCCTCCAGGTCGAGCCGATCGCCCAGCCCCGGATCCGGAGGATAGTGAAGCGGACCAGGAGGTGCCCGGGATGCGGCAGGCCCATGGAGGGCGAGGAGTGTCCCGTCTGCGGCACCCCGGCTAAGAAGAGAAGAGGGGGTAAATTATGAAAAATATAGATAGTTTGATTGCAAAGACCGCCGAGCTGAAGGCGGAGGGATTGGTGGAGGGACAGATCGCCGAGGAGCTGAACGTATCTCGGGAGACGGTCACCTGGCTTCTCACCCACGGCGAGAAGAGGTCGGGGGTCCAGGGACCAAAGGACGTCTCCGTCGACTGGAGCGCCATCGGCAGGAGCTCCATACGACTCCGGCACGTCTCTCAGGCCCTGACCGACATGATCCTCGACAGCCTGGACTCTGCCGACGCCGACGTCAACGTCGTCGTCGGGATCGCCTTGAGCGGCGTCCCCCTGGCCAGCATGGTCGCCGAGGAGCTGGAAGTGGAGCTCGCCGTCTACACTCCCACCAAGCAGAGGTGGTCCCAGGAGACGGGTGAGAAGGAGCTCTCGGGGACCTTCAGCTCCAACTTCGCCGATGTCGTCGACGCCGAGTGCGTCATCATCGATGACGTCATCACCTCCGGCAGGACCCTGGAAGAGGCGGTGGAGGAGCTGAACGACCACGGCGCCTCGACCAACGCCATCGGAGTCCTCCTCGACAAGAAGGGCGTCGACGAGATCCGGGGAGTTCCCGTATCATCCCTCCTCCAGATCATCAGGGTGAACTGAGGGGCTCAGGCCCGGCCAGGGCCGGGCCTGGGTGTAGATCCCTTTAGAGGATCCCGGAAAGCCTAGATCCTGCACCCTAAAAATTTATATGCGCATCCGACCTATTGCAACCAGGAGGATTGACATGAGTCTGAGAATTTCCCTTCTCGCCCCCCTGGGGGCCGTTCTGCTGATCTTCGTCCTGGCCATGCCGGCCTTCGGAGAGGCAGGCGGATCGGCGGCCGAGGCTTCGAGCTTCGGAGCCTTCGCCTACCGGGCCCTAGACCCCATCGAGCTGGGCAAAGAGGCGAAGCCCCTGTACCAGGTTGACGCCTACTTCCGTCTCAAGGAGACGAGAGAGATCGCCGCCCGCGAACGGGGGACCTTCATCGTCCCGTCGGAGACGGGCCGGGAGCCGAACGTCCTCAGCAGAGTGGCGAAGCCCCTCTACGACGTCGCCTCCTACTTCAGAATAAAGGAGGTCCGGGAGATCGCCGCCCGCCGGAAGGCGGCCTTCACCGTCCCTTCGGAGACCGGCCAGGAGCCGACGGAGCTCGGCAGAGATCGAAAGCCCGTCATCCAGGTGGACGCTTACTTGAGGCTGAAGGACCTTCAGGAGATCGGCTCCCAGGAGAATAAGGGGGTTCTGATCCCCTCGAAGGTCAGGGCCTGACGGAGCTGCCGCCTAAGATCGTATTCTGAGGCGGCAACCTGCTGGCCTCAGAGATATTTCAGAATTTTGTTTGCGAGGGTGTTCTTGGGGTAGGCTCCCACCATCTGGTCAATAAGCTCGCCGTTCTTGAATACTAGCAACGTCGGTATCGCCATGATCCCGTACTTGGTGGAGGTCTTCATGTTCTCATCGACGTTCAATTTGCCGAAGACGACCTTTCCTGCCATCTCCTTTGCCAGGTCGTCGATGACCGGCCCGACCATCCTGCAGGGTCCGCACCACTCCGCCCAGCAGTCCACGATGACGAGAGGATATCTGGCGACCACGTCGTCGACGGTGCCGTCCGTCACCTTGACGGGGCTGTTGGGATAGTCCACCTTTGGTTCGTTTGCCATCTTTTTCATCTCCTCGAGCTTCTTTCTCCGTATCCTTTCAAGCTCCTCGTCCAAGATCACACCTCTCTTTTGCCTCCAGAATCAGAGACTTGAAGTGGTCCAGATCCACCGACATCTTCTCGTAGGGGCGGAGGGTGAAATCGAGAAATTCTATCAGGCCATCCTCGTAATCTTGGGCGTTGCCGAGGGTGTCGAGGAATATCGCCCCCTTGAAGGGGGCTAGCTGGAAGCGGGCCTCCTCCTGGCTCCAGCTCATCCGCTCGAACATATCCCTCCAGCTCTTGACCCACCCCGGCGATAGGTAAAAGTAAAGCCCCCTATCTGCAATCTCCTCTACCCTCTTTCTGGTTATGAAGGCGTCGATGCAGTTCTGACACCGCAGAAGGGCGGCGTTGTATGGGGCCAGGATCTCAGAGATCCGAGGGTGGCATTCGCCGAAGGCGACGATGATGCCGTCGTGGTCTTTGCAGCTCTCCAGCTCCTCCTTCAAGGCCCCGGCCAGGTCGTCGAAGTCGACGTGAAGCCCCGCCTCAAGGTAGCAAGCCTCGAAAGGGAAGTCGAGCTGGCCTGCTATCTTCTCGATCTCATCTCTGAATACGCCGCAGGCGATGATCGCATACATGGACAACCTCATCGTCGTCGGGATCTTATATATCGCTTATCCGAAGGGGAGGCTCACAGGAACGGGAGCCGCATCCCGAGATCCCTTGCCAGGGCCCTCTGGCTTACCCTCGTCGCCGTAGCCACGTCCTGGATGGCGAGGCCAGTGGAGTCGAAGACCGTCACCTCTTCGTCGTTCATCCTGCCCGGGACCATTCCCGCCACCACCTCGCCGATGGTGGCGTATATGTCCCCTGGATGGAGGAGCCCCTCCGCCAGGGGGACGTTCACCTCCCCGGAGTGGGAGGCCTGGACGATGTCGTCGACCACCACCTTCGACCTTTTGAGGATCGCCGGGTCGAGCTCCTCTTTGCCGGCGGCATCGGCCCCGATGGCGTTTATGTGGGTCCCGTCAGAGATCCACTCGTCCCTCACCAGGGGCTTTCGCGACGGCGTGGTGGTGACGAGGATATCGGCGTCGCAGACGTCCCTGATATCCGATGAGATGACGTACTCAGCTTCCAGAAAGCTCTTCGCCCAACCTTCCAGGGCCCTGCACCGGTCGATGGAGACGTCGGCGATCGATACCGCCTCTATATTGAAGGTCTTCGCGAGCCCCAAAAGCTGGGTCCTCCCCTGGGCTCCGGCTCCGATGATCCCCACCCTCTTGGAGCCCCTCCTCGCGAGGTATTTGGCAGCGACCGCCCCGGCCGCGCCGGTCCTCATGTTGGTGAGGTGGGTCCCCCCCATGAGGGCGATGGGGGCTCCGGTCTTCGGCGAGTTGAGGATCATCACCGCCATCACCGTGGGGAGGCCAGCTCCAGGATTATCCGGATGGACGTTCACCACCTTGACCCCCGTCGCATCCATCCCCTCCAGGTACGCCGGCATCGTCCGGAGGTCGCCGTGGTGCTTTCGGTAGTAGAGGTAGGCCTTGGGGGGCATCTGGGCCGTTCCCTTGCCGTGTTCTCGGAAGGCCTCCTCCACCGCCACGATCGCCTCCTCCATAGTCAAGAGCGAACTAACCTCTTCCTCTGATAGCCACAAAATATCCAAACCGCTCTCCTCCAGACCGTTCGGCTTCTCTCATATCCTATCGTCCCCAGATGGAAAAGGCTATCCCCTTGATCGATCGAAGCTCCTGGAGATGGAGCGGTACGACGTCGCCGTCATCGGAGCCGGCCCCGCCGGATCGATGGCAGCGAAGAAGGCGGTCGAGGCTGGCGCCGAGGTCGTCATCTTTGAGGAGCACCCCCGGGCGGGATGGCCGGTCCAGTGCGCCGGGCTCCTCGGGGTGCGGGCGATGGAGGAGGCGGAGCTGGCCGTCGGCCACCGCGCCATCAGGCCCGTCCGGGGGGCGAAGGTCGTATCCCCCGGGGGAGTTCAGCTCACCTTCCGGGCCCCTAAGACGAAGGCCTGGGTCGTCGACCGCAGAATCTTCGATCGGGCGCTCCTGGCGGAGGCGGCGAGATCCGGGGCCGATGTGATGATGGCCTCCCCTGTGACGGGCCTTGTTAGGGGCGGCGGACGAAGCGTCCTCAAAGTCGGCCGCGGCTCTGACCAGAGGGAGATTGAGGCGAAGGTCGTCGTATCCGCCGAGGGGGTGGGGGCCCGGATCGCGAGAGGGGCAGGGATAGGGCCGCCCCGACAAATTCTCTCCTCCGCCCAGGTGGAGGTTCCTATCGAGTTCGAGGACCCCGAGAGGGTGGAGGTCTTCCTAGGGAGCGCCGTCGCCCCAGGCTTCTTCGCCTGGGCGATCCCCGCATCGGAGGGGGGTGGAAGGGTGGGGCTCTCCTGCCGAAATAACGCCTGCACATATCTGAAACGCCTCCTAAAAAGCCCCCCCATCCGTTCCAGAATCAAAGGAGGCCCCCTCCACCTCGCCGTCGGGGGGCTACCCCTGGGTCCCCCCGCCTCGACGGTGGCCGACGGGATCATCGCCGTCGGCGATGCCGCGGGGCAGGTGAAGCCCACCAGCGGCGGCGGGATCTATCCCGGCCTCGTCAGCGCCAAGATCGCCGGTGATGTGGCAGCAGCCGCTGCCCTGGCGGAGGACGCCTCCGCCGCGAGGCTCTCTGAGTACGATAGGAGGTGGAGGGCGGCCCTCGGCCGGGAGCTCCGCCTCGGGATGGCCGTCCACCGCCTGAGGGCGGGGATGGCCGACCCTGAGCTCGACGGCCTGATCCGCCATCTATTGGACCGGGAGGACCTCCTGAGGATCCTCGAGGAGGTGGGGGACGTCGATCGGCCGAGCAGGGCGATCAAAGAGGTCGGCCTTAGGATGGGGTTATCGGAGCTGAGGATGATGGGGACACTGTTGAGGGTTTTCCTCCGTGGAGATCTCTGAATCATCGGAACAGAAAAGGACCATCCCTCCGGCCTGAATCGGTCCGGCTCACCTCAGGTCCACCTCGATTCGGCTCGACCCGTCCTCCTCCTCGACGACGAGGATCGTGTTGTCGAACTGTCCCTGGACCTCCCCGATGTGACTGATGGCGAAGATCTGAGGGAACCTGTCGTCGAGGCTCCGGAGCATGTTGATCATGCTCTCCCGGTGCTCCACGTCCTGGCTCCCAAATATCTCGTCCAGTATGAGGAAGGAGTAGCCGGGGCCATTCTGTGAAAACCTCATCAGCCGCTCACTGATGGCTACCCGGACGGAGACGGCGATCATGTCGATCTCGCCTCCGGAGTATCGGGATATGGGGTAGAACTCTCCCTCGTCCTCGACGAGGATGTTGAACTCCTCGTCGATGCTGATCCTTCCGTACTTTCCCGTCACCTCCTGAAGGATCCGGCCAGCGCTCTCGGCGATCTCCCTCCTCATCCTCACCAGGATCGCATCCATGAACCGGTTGGCAAGGCTCCTGGTCGTCTCGACGACCTGGACCCGCCTCCTCATGGCGGCCCCCCTCTCCTCCAGCTCCCTCTTCCTCGCGGCCTCGGCCCTGAGCCGTTCGAGGTTCCCCTCGGCGAGGCCGAGGCGGACCGTCTGGTCCGACGCCTTCTTCCGGGCCGCCTCCAGCTGGAGGGAGGCCTCTTCCAGGGCGGCCTTCGCCTCGCCTAACGCCTCCTCGGAGAAGGCGAGGTCGATGAGATTCTTCTCGGCGCGCTCGACCTCGCCCCAGAGCCGGTTGGCCGCCGTCTCCGCCTCCTCCCGGTGGCGCCTCACCTCCCCCTCGGCGGCCAGGGCGAGCCTGATCTCGTTTGCCGCCGTCTCGGCCTTCGCCAGGGACCTCGCCTCCACCAGGAGGCGATCGTGCTCGGCTGGATCGAAGCCGAGCTCTTCGATCTCCCCCTCGACCTCCTTCAGATGATCTCGAAGCCATCCGACCTCCGATCTCAGCCCCTCAGCCGCCTCCTCGGCGGCCGGGATCTCCCGGACGCGCCCCTCCAGGGACGAAAACCTCCTGTGATCCTCCCTCCGGGAGGCGATCGTCTCCCGCAACCTCAGCCTCTCCCCATCGCTGTAGCCGAGGGTGGCGATCTCTTCGTCCAGGGAGGCGATCCTGGCGAGAGACCTCGCCAGGGCGGACCTCATCTCCGCCTCCTCCGACCTCTTCTTCGGTAGGTCCTCGATCCGGACGGAGAGCTGTCGGTGCTCCTCGACGAGGGGGAGGAGGGAGGAGGCCTTCGCCGCGAGGATGGAAAGCCGAGGGGGGTCGTAGTCGACGGGGCCGATGGCTCGTATCTCCCCCTCGATCTCCTCCGCCTCCGTCGAAAGCTCATGGCCCCGGGCGGCCAGGCTCCTCATCTCGGCCAGAAGCTCTCCACGCCTAGCCTTCTGCTCTGCGATCTGGGAAAGCTCCCTCCTGATCTCCTCCTTCTCCCTCCTCCCCTCGTCGATCCGGGCGAGGGCTTTCCCCC
Source organism: Methanosarcinales archaeon Methan_01 (assembly GCA_001602645.1). Lineage (GTDB taxonomy): Archaea > Halobacteriota > Methanosarcinia > Methanotrichales > Methanotrichaceae > Methanocrinis. Next base: position 57,815 of record LUYE01000024.1, on the reverse strand, counting down.
TCCTCTCCTCGAGGGCGGCGATCCTATCCGCCGCCCCGGCGGCAACGGTCCTGTACTTATAAAGAAGGAGGGGCCTCTGCTCCGCCAGGGGCCTCTCGCAGGTGGGGCAGAGGCTCTCCTCCCCGAGGGCCTCGATCCTCGACCTCTGGGCCTCCGCATCCCGAAGCTCTCGCCTCGCCACCTCCAGGCCGAGGTTGAGGTCCGCCAGCTCCTCCTCCGCCCCGGCCAGGAGGCGAATGATCTCCCCCTCCCTTGTGAGGAGGACCGCCTCTCCCACCACCCGGTCATCGATGTCCGAGATCGCCCCCTCGATCTCCTCCACCTCCGCCTCCACCCGTTCTGCCCGATACCGGGCGGTTCCGGCCCTCTCCCGGAGGCCGACGAGGAGCCGGTCCTTCTCCGCCTCTCTCTCCTGCCGGCGGATCTCCTCCTGGAGGGTCTGGAAGATCTCGACGGATGGGGTGATCTCGGCGATCCGGAGCTTCGCTGCCGTTAGGCCCCTGATCTCCTCCTCGACCCTGGCGAGGTTCTCCTCCGCCCCCTCCTTCCGAGCCCTCTCCCTCCCAACGAGGGATGCGAGCTCCTGGAAGCGATCCCTCTTCGACTCCATCCCCTCCAGCTCCGATAGGAGCCGCCGGTACTCCTCCTCAAAAGGTCGGATCGCCTCCAGCTCCAGGACCTCATCCCGGAGCCTTGCGAGCCTCGCCTCCGCCTCTGAGAGGAGGCGACCCCGGCCCTCCAGGTCAGCTCTGACCCCGGCCCGCCTCTCGACGAGGAGGTGGTGGCGAGGCCTCTTCGTCTCCATCGCCTCCAGGCGGAACCGGAGGTCGCGGAGCTTATTGAGCTTAGTTTCCAGCTCGAAGAGCTGCCACCTGCCCTCCTCGATCTCGGCTAGCCTCCCATCGTCCACGGCGATCGACCTCTCCATTGAGGCTAGGTCGGCTCGGAGCCGCTCCAAATCCGCGGCGATGGCTTCTCGGGACCGCTTCCGCTCCGCCTCTCTCTCCAGTCGCCGACGGCACCCCTCGACGGTGGAGGCGATCTTCGCTTCAAGGCACCTCGCCTCGGCCAAAACCTCCCTCGCCGAGGAGACCATCCTCTCCCCATCTTCGATGGAGCCGTCTACGTCGCCGATCTCATCTAGGGCTCCCTCGACCCGTCCGACCTCCCCCTCCGCCTCCCTCAGGTCGGACCTGATCATCTCCATCGCCCTATTCCGGACCTCATCGAGCCCCAGAAGGGTGAGGAGGTACTCCCGCTTCTCGGAGCCCCGATCTCTTATCAGGTTGTCCAGGTCCTTCTGCCGCGCATAGAAGGTCTTCATGAAGTCTGAGAAGCTTATCCGGAGGATCTCCTCGAGGCGGGCGTCCACCTCCCTCGTCCCGGTGGCGACGAGTTCTCCATCGATCCGGAGCCGCGCCTCCGGCGACATATTCTTGCCCCTCATCGCCCGGAGGATCGTCATCTCTTTGCCGTCGTGTTGGAGGGAGAGGCTCACCTCCAGGTCCTCTCCCTCGGAAGCCCGGGAGTTCTTGATGAAGTCGCGCCTGACCGTCGAGGCCCTGCTCCCGTAGAGGGCCCAGGCGATCGCCTCGACGATGGTGCTCTTTCCCGAGCCGTTCCCTCCGAGGATGCCGGTGAGGCCGTCCTGGAACTCGACCGTCACAATGCCCCGGTACTTTTTGAAGTTCTTCATCAATAGGCTATTGAGGCGCATCGAACCTCTCCGTCCTCCTCCTCTCCGATATCTGGGCCATTAGGTTGGTCCCGTAGCCCAGGACCTCCTCTCTTATAGCCGCGGGGATGGAGCCATCGGCCGCCTCTTCCTGGATGAACTTTCTAAATTCCTGGGGCAGATCCTCCGCGGCCATCGGTTCCGTCTCTTGGTGGGAGGGCTCGTCGCTGAACTCCGGGAGGATCTCGATATGGAGGGCCTCAGCCCTAAGCTCGCCGACCATCCGCCGGCTGAGGGACCTGTACGCCTCCCTCGAGAGGGCCGTGAGGCGCAGCCGCACGATCTTCTCCTTTATCCCCCGACGGCCGCAGACGGCGGCGATCTCCTCCTCCACCTCCCGGGAGGCTAGGCCGCCGCAGTCGATCGGGTCGAGGTCGAGCATGTATTTATCCTGGATGGGGATCTGCTTCACCCTCCCGGATTCGAGGTCGACGAGGAGGATCCCCTTCTCGTCGCCGGCCTCGCTGAACCTGAAGTACTCGACGGAGCCGCTGTACCAGCCGTTCTTCGCCACCCGAGCCTGGCCGTGGTAGTGGCCGAGGGCGATGTAGGAGAGGTCCCCCTTCAGGAAGCTCTCTTTAAGCTCGTGTTCGCCGACGGTCCGAAGCCTCCGGTCCCAGAGCGCCTCCACCAGGCCGTGCATCACCAGGACGTCCCTTCCTCCCGACATCTCCGCCCGGAGCTCCTGCATCTTTCTAAACTCCTCCATGTAGTCCTCGGGGCCGAGACAGAAGGGGATGCAGTGGAAGTGGTGGTCTCCGACCTCGAAGCATTCGTGCCGGTATCGGTGGGCGATCTGGACGCCTTCCATCCCTTCAAAGAGGCTGAAGGGGGAGAGGGAGGCGTAGCTCTTGGGAGCGTCGTGGTTTCCGCTGATGATGACCACAGGGATCCCCGCATCCACCAGCTTCTCCAGGTTCTGCTGGAGGACGTAGAGGGGCCTGATCCGAGGTCGGACGTGGTGGAAGACGTCCCCGGCGTGGACGACGGCGTCGGGCGAAAGGTCGATGATCGTCTCTACCGCTTTGGCGAAGCCCTGGTAAATCTTCTCCTCCCGGAGGTTTCTCCCCCACCTATCGACCCGGCCGTAGGCGGAGAAGCCGAGGTGGGAGTCTGCCATGTGGACGATCTTCATGAACTTCCCCCAAAGCTAATCAGGGGGAGGGTTGAATCCCCCGATCCTCCCCCTCGTCTCAGCCGAGCCATCTCGGTTGAGCCATTCCAGGTACTTTTCGTACAGATGGATGCTGGCGGGGACGGGGAAGGGGATCTTCAGGGTGCTGACGATCGCCTCCCCCTTCTCCAGGGTCTGGATCTCGACGTCCAAAGTCGAGAGGTCTTGCTTCGCCGACTCCTCCAGGCGGGTCCGGTCGTTTCGGTCGGCGAGGCCGAGGATGACGAGGGTGTTGAACTGGGAGAGGAGCTGCTTATCTATCAGCTTCGGCTGCTGGGTTACGGCGCATAGGCCCACCCCAAACTTTCGGCCCTCCCGGGCGATCGACTCGAACCGGGCGAGGCTCCCCTCGCCTCCGCCGAGGACCCGCTGAGCCTCCTCCACCGTTATCAGGCAGCTTCTCCCCTTCGCCCCCTCGGCGCTCTCTCTCTTGTACCTGTCTAGGATTGACCGGGATAATAGAGAGAGGAGAAATAGCTCCGACCTCTCTCCGAGGGTGGGGATGTCCACCAGGACGACCTTTCCTGCCAGGAGGTTGGATATTATGCCTGGGACGCTGGAGGTGAGGTCCGAGATGTACCGGTTCTTGTCCAGGATCGTCTTTATCGTCCGGCTGATCCTGCCTACCGTCTTCTCGTGGAAGCCCTCGGAGACCATCCTGGAGGCCCCCTCGGGGGTTATGATATCCTCGAGCCAGGCCTCCTCGTAGAAGACCCTTGATACCGCCTCCAACGCCTCCCTCTGGGCAGGGGTCCAGTCGTAGAGGACCTCGATGTCCTGGGGGAGGATCTCGCTCCTCTTCACCGTCAGCTGCGATACGAGGGGGTCATTGAGGTGGCCGGGGTCGGTGGAGTAGCAGACGATCCCACTCCTGTACCTGTCCAGGTGGAGGAGCCCCTTCGTCCCCTTCTTGCCGAAGATGTACTCGCCGTGGGGGTCGACGATCAATAGGCCGAACTTCGACCTCTTCGAGGAGGCATTCTTCATACAGGAGGCGGCGAAGACCTTCATGAAGTTCGATTTGCCCATGCCGGTCGTGGCGAAGACCCCCATGTGGTGGTCCATCGCCTCGCTATGAAGGGCGACGGGGATCTCCCTAACCTCCCGGCTCCCGTTCCTGAGCCTTCCCACCTCGATATCCCCCATCACCTCCGCGAGGAACCGAAACTCCTCCTTCTCCGCCTTGGTCACGGGGGAGAACTTGGCGGGGATCGTCCTCGACTTTCGAAACCGCTCCCTTCCACCATCCTCCTTCGTTATGCAGCCGAGGGGCTCTGCCACCACCCGGTGGAATATGTGATCGGGGTCGTAGAAGCCGTCGCCCCGGATCACCGTGTCCCAATTTCCGTCGTAGTTGGAATCGTGCCTGATGTCGGTTATCCTGGCGAGAAAGGTGGCGTCCATCTCGTCCCTAAGGTCGTGGATCGAGACGATCTCCCCCAGCTCCACCCACTCTCCACTCGGGACGATGAAGTGGTACTCCCTCACATCTTTAGAGATTATCTTGTGGTAGGGGCTTGAATTGTCGTCGTTCTTCGTAGTCTGATACTTTTTTTCGACTTTGCCTTCTCCATCCGACGATGTTGTCGCCATTCCAGATTCCCCTCCCCATCTCTCGTCTGATAGATCTGCCATCTCTACCTCCTGGATAGTCCGTCCAGAACCTCGTGATAGTCGAGGGCGCTGCGGATCTCCGTCTCGTTCAACCCCTCCGCCCGGAGACCCTCGAATAGGGAGAGCCGCGTGAAGTTCCTCTCCTGGACCGGGATCTTCAGGTCCTGGTGGGCCCTGAAGAGGGCGTGGGGATATCCCAAGCTCTCTGAGGACCGGGCGTACATCGCCGCCCTGCCCAGGGCCTCGTCGATCTCTTCTGCGACGCTGTCGGGGGCATCGACCCTGAAGGCGTGGGTTGCCCGCGGGTGAAACTTCGCCACGTAAGTCCTTCCCCGCCAGGGATCCTCACGAATCGCTCTTTTGCCGCTCACCTGGACCCTCCACGGCTTGTCCGGGACCGCCAGGCTCCCGATGCGGTCTGTGGACTTCACGAGAGGCCTTGAGATCCCGCGCCCCCAGGAGAGCTTGCTCGACTTGCTGACGGCCAGGAGGTCGACCCTCCTTCCCTCGGCCTCCTCGAATATTTGGTTTAAGACCTCTCGATAGTAGGGGTCGCTCCAGAGGGAGAAGCCCCCATCGTAGAGGACGAGGTCTCCGGCCTCGGCCTCCGAGACGGCCTCGGATAAGGCGACGTGCTCCTGGAGGTCTCTATAAAAGGTCGATATCCTCTCCAGCTCCTCCTCAGTCTTCAGCTCGAAGGAGTCCTCGAGGCCGAAGATCTCCCGGCGAAACCGGTCGAACTGCTGGCGGTAACTCTCCCGATCGGCGGTGAAGAGGTCGTCGTAGACGGTGACGGTCTTCTGCCATTTGGTGCCCTGGTAGACGACGTATCCGGCCCTGATCCTGTTCAGGGTGACGTTCCCGAGGTCGAAGACTACGACGTTGGACCCGTCGATGGCGAAGATCCGGCCGCCGAACTCTCGGGGGACGATCTCGCAAAAGTCGCTTTCGCGGATACCCGTCTCCGCCTCAAACTCGTTGGGGTCGACGGGGGCCAAGTACTCCCTCATGACGCGGGCTGCCTCGGCGAGCTTCTCCCTCTCGATCATCGATATTTGTTTGACGTCGATGTATATACCGATTTTGAGAGTGGCGGGCAAGTAACCCCGGCTAAATAGGGAAGAGTTCCTCCCCTACCCCCAAATGTCCCCCGACTCCATAAACCTAAAAAGCTCGTAAGCCAAAATAGGAGTGGAGAGGTAGATTACGATGGCAGAGAAGAACCTTATCGCCTGGAGCGTTGACGCCGGAGATTACCCCGCGTCGGGAGAGATCGACGAGAAGCTGAAGTTCCTCCTCCGGTACGCCGTCTTGGCACCCTCGGGGCCGAACAACCAGCCCTGGAAGCTCGCTGTAAACGGGAACAAGGTGGCGGTGATGGCCGACTTCAGCCGGACCCTTCCTGACGTCGAGCCGACGAACAGGACGACCTACATGAGCCTGGGGTGCCTCCTCACAAATCTGCTTTTGGCCGCAGAGCACTTCGATCTCGGCTACCAGGTCGAGCGCTTCCCCGACGGGATCGACGCCGAGACGATTGCCGTCGTGAAGTTCCAGGAGGATGGAGGAGCATCGCCGAAGTTTCCGCCATACCTCTTCCCCGAGATTACAGAAAGGCACACCAACCGCGGCGCCTACGACGAACGGCCGATAAAGGCCGATAAGATCGAGGCGATGAAAGAGGCCGTCGGAGACGGGGGCTTCCGCCTCGACGTCCTCACCGACCCCGCGGAGAGGGCGGCGATGGCCGAGGTCCTGGGGGAGTCCCACAGGATCCAGCTCGGGAACAAGGCCTTCCGAAAGGACCTCGCCCGGTGGATCAGGAGAAACGACGAGGACGCCTGGGACGGCCTTCCCGGCTACGCCTTCGGCTACTCGGACTTCGAGTCCTACTTCGGCAAGTTCGTCTTCGGGACCTTCGACACCTCGGCGTCCAGGGCCCGAAAGGAGATGGCCCTGATGAAGGCCTCGCCGGCCGTCGGGGTCCTCTCCACCGACGCCGAGGACAAACGGATCTGGGTCGAGGCGGGGATGCGGTTTGAAAAGCTCTTTTTGACCGCCACGAAGCTGGGCGTCAGGTTCGACCTCTTCAGCCAGCCGGTGGCGATCGCGGAGCTCAGAGAGAGGATGACGGAGATCCTTTGCGTCGACTATCCCCAGATCCTCATCCGGATGGGGTACGCGCCTCCCGCCAAGCACACCCCCCGGAGGACGGCGGAGATGGTCCTCGCCGGGATGTGACCAGCCCTGATGAGGGGCAGGGGGGCGATGCGACGGTTCTTTGGAAGAGGCATCCCTCCCAGGGGGAGCCGGAGCCTGGGGGTGGGGAGGGCAGAAGGGGAATATCATAAGGCGGCGACAAGCCCCTCGATCCATCCATCATCCCTATTGCGGAACCGCTCGTTACTGCCGAGGCGGAGCCGCTCCATCTCCGCCATGCTGGTGGTGGAGACGACCCTTCCTCCGAGCTCTTCGAAGAGGGCCGATAGCTCTCCCCAGGTGTAGCAGGTGATCCTTCCCGCCCCCGCCTCCTCTCGGATCAGGGAGAAGATCCGCCGGGGGATCTCCCTCCTCCCCCACCTCACCTCGGGGCAGGGGACGAGGTACTCGAGGATGAGCCGGTTCCTCCCACCGGACCGAAAACCTGAGACGATCCCCGCCAGATCCTCCTTCGAAAGGTAGTAGCTGATCCCCTCCATGACGACGATCGCCGGAGCATCCGGGTCGAACCCCTCCAGAGCGAGCCTCTCGGCGAGATCGGCTCCGGAGACGTCCGCCTCCAGGCACTTCAGCATCCCCGCCCCCGGCGGGAGGAGGCGGCTGTATAGGCGGGCCTTCTCCTCCATCCCCGCCATGTCCACCTCGAAGACCCCGGTGATTCTGGATCCGTCCTCGACGAGGAGCTCGAGGGCCAGCGGCGACTTTCCCGAGGCGAGGATGACGATCTGGACCGGACCCTCTGACCCGGCGATGAGCCTTTTCGCGATGCATTTTATGAAATGCTTTCTGTTGAGGATCACCTCGCCGTACCAGTCGCAGATGGCGTTGCACCTTCTGAGGAGCCCTTCGCCGGAGGAGAGGTCCAGCATCTTCAAAAACTCCCGGACCTGCGCCCCCGCCCCGGCGTAGAGGGGGAGGGACCAGAGGGTCACCAGGCTGGCGGTGGGGTGGAGCTTCAGCATGGCCGGGGTCTCGATCTGATGGTTTCTGGACATATTTCTCAAGTTTGCTCATGGCGGTCGGGGCTTCCCCGATCCCGCGCCCTCGAGATCGCAAGCCCACCGCCATACAGGGCCATCTTCCGGGTCGATAACCTCGCCGATGAGCCTCATCCCGGCCTTTTCGAGGATCCTCGTCGATCCGCTCCTCTCGGGGAGGGTGTGGGCCAGGATCCTCCCGACCTTTCGGGACGACTCTGCCATCTCGATCAGCTGGAGGGCCATCGCCGTTCCGTACCCCTTTCCCTCGAAGGGGGGGAAGGTGAAGTAGGCGATCTCGATCGAGCCGTCCTCCGCCAGCCTCGCCTTGAAGGCGCATGTGCCGACGACCTTCGCCGTGAGGGGATCGATGGCTAAGTAGCCCCCCCACGGCCGATCCCTCGGGTCGGCCTCGACCATCGCCAGAGTTTGGGCGATCACCACTCCTGCTACCTCGGAGTTCTCGCCCAAGCTCACCCTGAAATGCGCCTCAAACTCCCCGGCACACCGTTCCATTAAAGCAGCCATCTGATGGTCAATTTCGAGGAGCTTCACCTGAACTTTCCTTCCTCCATCCATAGAGCCTCCCTCAAGATCTCGCCAGAAAGACCGTCATCAATGTCATCTCTACTTCTATCCAGCCAAAAACCCTCCCCTTCAAGGAGGGCTCTTCCAAAAGAGCTCCCCGGTGGAAGTTGGTCGATCCAGCTTTCAGCTCAAGCCCCAGGGCCGATAAGATTGGCATCTTCGGATAAGGTTATTATCGGAGACGGTTCATAAACATAGGTGGTGGAAAAATGTACCTGAGCATAAGGCGCTACAAGACCGACGAGGAGCGGGTCGGCGAGGTGATGAGGCTTGTGGAGGACAGGTTTCTGCCTAGAGTCCGGGAGATCCCCGGCTTCATCAAGTACTACGGCGTGGACTGCGGGGACGGCCTCGTAGCCTTCATAAACTTCTTCGAGGAGGAGGCCGGAGCCGAGCGGTCGAACGAGATCGCCTCGGAGTGGGTGAAGGAGAACCTCTCCAACTACTTCCCCCTCCCCGCCGACATCACCGCCGGAAGGGTGATGGTGAGGGGCGAGAAGTAGGGCTGGAAGAGCTAGAAAGATCGGATTCGGTCCACCTCTGATCAGGTCAGTGCAGTCTGAGGTGGCCGAGGCCTTCCGAGCAGATTTGTGCTGGATGGGGTGGCGATGAGCACAACTCAGATCAAGACCCTGCCCTTCGGCAAGACCGGCCGCAATGTCACCGCAGTCGGCCTCGGCGGCGAGGGGGTTCTTCGGACCTGCGGCGAGGAGGCGAGGGCGGCTGCCGTGATTGAGGAGGCCGCAGCCTCGGGGATCGGCTACTTCGATACCGCTCCCGCCTACTCGGGGAGCGAGGGCTACTACGGCGCATTCTGGCGATCTCATCCCGAGCGTCGGGGCCGGATCTTTCAGACGAGCAAGTCGGCGGCCCGGACCGCTGGCGGCGCCAGGGCCGACCTGGACCGGACCCTCGGCACCCTCGGCCTCGATCACATCGACCTATGGCAGATCCACGACGTCAGGACCCGCCAGGACCTCAGGGAGATCGAGGGGCCGGGCGGGGCCCTAGAGGCCTTCACCGAGGCGAAGGAGGTCGGAAGGACAGAGCTCATCGGCGTGACGGGCCACCACGACCCCTCGATCATCACGTATGCCGTCGAAAACTGGCCCGTAGACTCGATCCTCATCCCGGCAAACCCGCTGGAGGGGGTGATCGGCGGGTTTCTCGACGGAACCCTCGCGGCGGCGAAGGAGCGGGGGATCGCCGTCATCGGGATGAAGGTCCTGGGTGGCTCCCACTACCTGAACCCCAAAGCCGGGATCGGCCCCGAGCTGCTCCTCCGGTATGCTTTAACTCAGGATGTATCCCTCATCATCGTCGGCTGCTCGACCTCCGAGGAGGTCCGGCTCCTCGCCCAGATGGGGCGGGAAGCTGAGCCTTTGTCCAGTGAAGAGGAGGAGAAGCTGCTCGCCCTCTTCCGGCCGTACGCGAGGAGGCTCGCATTCTATCGGGGCGTGTTGTAAGCCTATGGGCAATGCGCCTGGTACTTATGCTATTTGTTTTAGATTGTATAACTCATTAAATCTTAACCTCGCTTTGCAACCTTTTTTTGCTTTCCATGCAGGATTGTTGGATATATAAAGTCGAAACATTTAGATGTTATCCCAAATCATTTGCCGAAATATTCATATAGTAACAACGATGACGATTATATATGATAAACTTGAACTGGAAAAAGATGGTAGTGACTCTGTCGGTAGTGTTAATATTTTTGATTATGTCACATGCATCTGCTCAGGAACTGATCTTCAGGACAGGAACTGCTCAAGGCACAAATGTAGTCGGCTCCGGTAATGCGGATTTTAAAGTAGGAGGGTTTACACCAGGAACTGCTGCATATGTAGCGTTAAATGGTTGGAGCTTTGATTTCGGCACCGGCAGTGGTCCGAGACCGATCGATGATATTGGCATCTGGACCCAGGAAGCCATCCAGGGAGGTTGGAAGTGGACCAACGGCGAGTTCAAAGTCAACTCAATGGGGGAGGTCCAGGGAAGGTTCGTGGGATTCATAAATGATGAAAACGACGATGATCCATTCACATTCATAGTGAACTACCTCATCATCGGACAATAATGAAGACGTTCCAGATAACTTTTTTAATCTGCAAAAGCGGGTACATGCTGCGAAAGGGTTGATATCGTGATCTAAATAGTGTAGGTGTCAAAAATAGGATTGAATACGTCATATTTGCCAGCATATGTGGCTGAGCATCATACCAAACTTCGGATGTGGTCAGATCCAGCTGAATCTATTGTTTTACTTGAATGTAGATGAAAAAATAAGATCGTTTAAAGATCAGTTCCTTCACCCCATCTTCTGCCTCACCGGCTCCAGGATCGCGTTCAGGTGCTCGACGGCGCTCTTCTTGAGGTCGAGGGGGTGCATCTTCCCGGCGAGGTAGTCCGCCTCCAGAGCCTCGTACTTATCGTATGTCACATCGCCGCCGAACTTCTCTGGCCGCCTTATGGTGACCGCCTCGAGGCGGGGGAGGATGTGGTACTTGAAGAGCTCGGTGACGGGGTTGCCCTCTATGTCTTTTGCCGGGCAGTAGGCGGAGATGATCTTCTTCTCCAGATCCTCGGCGGAGTCGTCGACGGAGATGTAGTTCCCCTTGGAGGAGGACATCTTCCCGCCGTTGAGGCCGGAGATGATCGGAGTGTGGAGGCAGACCGGCGGCTGGAGGCCGAGCTTCGGCATCTCCTCCCTCGCCAGCATGTGGATCTTCCTCTGGTCGATCCCCCCGACGGCGAGGTCGACTCTGAGGGCCGCGATGTCCACCGCCTGCATCAGGGGGTAGATCATCTGGGATACGTGGGGATTGTCCATGTTCCGCCCCACCTCGTCCATCGACCGGCGAGCCCGGTTGAGGGTGGTGTTCCTCGCCATCTTAAGGACGTTTTTGACGTACTCCGGCTCGAGCTGGTAGTCGGTCCCGTAGACGAACTCCGTCTCTTTCGGGTCGAGGCCGAGGGCGATGAAGCAGTCCCGGTTGTAGTTGGCCGTCGCCCTCACCTCTTCCAGGGTCCCCTTCTCGTTGAGGTAGGCGTGAAGGTCCGCGAGGAGGACGACCACTTGAAAGCCGGCCGCCTGGAGGTCGATCAGTTTGTTTGCGGTGAGCATGTGGCCCATGTGGACCTTCCCGCTCGGCTCGTACCCGACGTACGCCCTCGGCCTCTCCTTTCCCTCCATCAACACCTTCAGCTCGTCGAGGGTAACGACCTCCTCCGCGTTCCTGATCACCAGCTCAAGCCTCTCCAAAAGATATCACCACCCCTCCAGAGGAGAGGGGATGTATAACGCTTTTGGTTCCTCGGGGCTGAAGGCCAAATGTTGACGGCTCCGAACCATCGGCGCAGTTTCCGGCGGAGCTGCCGTCGAGGTCAGGTCGGCCGAGGTGGCGGAGTCGAGGAAGGTGGGTCTGGTTGAGGAGAGAGGATATGATGAGATGACCAGATGACGAGATGAGGGTACTCCGCCCCGGAAGGCGGGTTTAGGAGGTGGCAGAAGGCGCCTGGAGACGGCGGGAAAGGGTTATTATCCGCCTCCCCAAAACTGGAGGGCATGAGGCCGAAGGTGCTGGGGAAGGGGAGGAGGAGGGCCAGGGAGACGGATCGCGGTGCAGATCTCGATACGGATCGGCCAGCGGCCCCGACGGAGGCGGGGGAGGAGAGGAGGAAGGAGAAGACGGCGGGCCTCCTCTTCCTCGCCCTCCTCTTCGCCTTCATCTTTTGGGATGCGTACTGGTTCCTATCCAAGTTCCTCCTCGCCTTCGTCATCGTCTACGTCCTCTATCTCGTCGCAAGGTCTCGATCCTGATTTGGCTCGGATCAGATGGAAAGGGTTATCAAAAGGCAGGGCCCACCTCCCGGCCATGAGATGCAGAATGGTGGGCAGATCGGGCAGGGTCCGGAGCCGCGAGCAGAACATCATCCTGGTGGTCCTGGCGGTGGTGATCGTCGCCCTCCTCTGGAACTTCCTGGGGGTCATCCTCCGGCTCGTCCTCTTCGCTGCCGTCGTCTACCTGGTGTACCGCCTCCTCCAGAGCTGGACCTGATGGCGTGATGGCGAAAGAGGAGATGGAAATCGTTAAAAACTAGACGGGAAGAGCCCGATCCATGACTCGTCAGATTCCAGTCCGAACCGGAGGGAGCGGCTCCCTCGCAAAGAACGCCCTCCTCCTCGTCCTCGCCTTCATAGTCGCCGTCCTCCTCTGGAACGTCATAGGCTTTCTCGCCGGGGTTGTCATCTTCGCCTTGATCGTCTACGTGATATACCTGATCCTACGGCGCCACCTCTGACCTCCTCCTCGATCCTGCGGGCCTCGATGAGATCCTCATCGGTGTTGAGGTTGAAGAGGCTCAAGAGATCGGGGTCGAGGGGGCGGAGGAGGTCCAAAGATACCGTTTTTACCCGCAGCCCCTCCAGGGGGGGGCGGATCCTCCGCTCGCCAGCGGCGAGAGCCTCCCGGCAGGCCCGGGCCATGAAGCCTGCTTTATAGACTGCGTGGAGCGGTTCGAGGAGACCGCCCTCCCTCTCCGGGACGGCGGCATCGTAGCCTTCGGCGAGGTCGAATAAGAGGTCCACCACCCGGGGGTTGATGAAGGGGAGGTCGCAGCCGACCGCCAGGGCGAGCTCGCCTTCGGCCGCCGCCATACCAGCGGCGAGCCCCGCCACAGGGCCGAACCCCTGGACGGAGTCGGCGACGAGCCTCGCCTCCGGGACGACCGCTTTCAGCCTTCGGAGCTGATCCATGTCCCTTCCCACCACCACCAGGTCGCCTGCGACTTGGCCCGCCACCTCGACGGCCCTCTCGATCATGGTCATGCCGAAAAATTCTAGGAACGCCTTCTCAGAGCCGATCCTCCTTCCGACGCCCCCGGCGAGGATCACGCAGGACCGGAGAGCTCCCATCCTCCCTCCTCGCAGTCCTCCTTCAGGGCCCGGAGGAGGACGGCCTCGGGGTCCGGATGAACGGAGTCGGAGATGAGAATGGTGTAATCGGGGCTGACGGAGGCGGTCAACCTCCCCACCTCCTCGAAAAGGGATCTTAAGGACGCCTCGTCCGGCGGCATCCCGGATCCGAGCCGCTTGAATGCGAAATCTCGGGTGAACCTGTTTCCGAGGATGATCAGCGTCGACGCCCCCCTCTTCGATATCTCGGCCTTTTGGCCATCGACCTCGACGAGGAGGTACCCTCCGGGGACGAGGTAGACCCTCCTACGCCTCTGCCTCTCGGCGGAGAGCTCCGTCACCTCCCCCACCTGGACGCCGCCTCTCTTCCAGACCTTCTCCCGGCCGTCGGTGATCGCAATCTTTGAGCCGAACTCTACGGCCCTCCTCTCGAGATCCTCGCTGCTCCTGATCTCGCCACCGTAAAGCTCCTCCTCCAGCCGTTCGGCTCTGCCAAAGAAGGCGATCCTTCTTTTGTCTCCAGCTAAAATCGCCCTCTTCTTCCCCGCAAAGCCGACCACCAGAGACAACTCAAGCACACCCTTTCATCCGGCTTTCATCTCCCGTTCCTTTTCATCTGCATCTCAGCCGCGGTCGCCGTCTGGCTCATCAGCGTCGAGACGGTGAGGGGCCCAACCCCCCCGGGGACGGGGGTGACGGCCGCCGCCACCTTCACTACCTCGTCGAACTCGACGTCCCCCACGGTCCTGTCCCCGACCCGATTTATCCCGACGTCGAAGACGTAGGCTCCCGGCCGGACCATATCCCCCCGGATGAGGCCGGGGACCCCCGCCGCCACCACCAGGATCTCGGCGTTCCGGGTGTGGGCCGCCAGGTCCCTGGTGAAGACGTGGCAGACGGAGACGGTGGCGTTCCTGTTGAGCATCATCGCCGCGAGGGGCTTTCCGACGACGTTGCTGTGGCCGACGATCACCGCATCCTTCCCTTCCAGGGAGACGCCGAGCCGCTCGAGGGCCCAGATGATCCCCTTCGGGGTGCAGGGGACGAGCCCCTCGGCCCCGGCGAGGAGGGAGCCCATATTCATCGGGTGGAAGCCGTCAACATCCTTTGTGGGGTCGATGGCCGCCATCGCTCGGGATGGGTCAAGCCCCCGGGGAAGGGGGAGCTGGAGGAGAACCCCGCTGACGTCCTCCCTCTTGTTGAGGCTTTCGATCGTCCCGACGATCTCCTCGAGGCTTGTGCCCTCCGGGAGGCGAGCGTTCTCCGACCTGATCCCGACCCGGTCGCAGGCGGAGTGCTTGATCCTGACGTACATCATGGAGGCGGGGTTATCGCCCACTATGATCGTCGCAAGCCCCGGCCTTCGGCCGAGCCTCTCGACCCTCCTCCTCGTCTCCGCCTCCAGCTCCGAGGCGAGGGCCTTGCCGTCGATGATCATCCCAGCTCCGGGTAGAGGGGGAACCTCTGACAGAGCTCCGCCACCTCGGACCGAACTCTGCTTATCACCTTATCATCCCCCATATTCTGGAGGACGGAGGCGATCATCTCAGCGATCTGGACCATCTCCGGCTCCTTCATCTCCCGGGTGGTGACGGCCGGGGTCCCGATCCTGATCCCGCTGGTGATGAACGGCGACGTCGGATCGAAGGGTATGGTGTTCTTGTTGAGGGTGATCCCCGCCCGCTCCAGGGCCGCCTCGGCGTCTTTGCCGGAGTAGGGCATATTCAAGAGCTTGACGAGCATCAGGTGATTGTCGGTCCCGCCACTGACGAGCTCGAAGTCTTTTTCCAGAAGGGCCTTGGCGATGACGGCGGCGTTCTTAACTATCTGCTCCTGGTAGCGTTTGAATTCAGGGGTCGAGGCCTCCTTGAAGGCGACGGCTTTTGCGGCGATGACGTGCATCAGAGGACCGCCTTGGACCCCGGGGAAGACGGCCCTGTCGATGGCGGGGGCGATCTCCTGCCGGCACATGACGACTCCGCCCCTTGGACCCCGAAGGGTCTTGTGGGTGGTGGTGGTGACGACGTCGGCGTGGGGTATCGGCGAGGGGTGGACGCCGGCGGCGACGAGCCCCGCGATGTGGGCAATGTCTGCCATCAGGTAGGCTCCCACCTCGTCGGCCACCTCCCGGAGGGCTTTGAAGTCGATGGTCCGCGGGTAGGCCGAGGCGCCGGTGACGATCATCTTTGGGGAGCAATCTCTCGCGATCTTTAGAATTTCGCCGTAGTCGAGCATCTCGGTCTCGCGGTTGACGCCGTAGTGGACGACGTTATAGATCTTGCCGGAGAAGTTGACGGGGCTTCCGTGGGAGAGGTGGCCGCCGTGGTCGAGGGCCATCCCCATGACGGTATCGCCGGGCTTGAGGAGGGCGAGGTAGACGGCCATGTTCGCCTGGGAGCCGCTGTGAGGCTGGACGTTGACGTGCTCTGCGCCGAAGAGAGCCCGGCAACGGTCTCTCGCCAGGTTCTCAGCGACGTCGACGAAGGTGCAACCGCCGTAGTATCGTTTGCCAGGGTAGCCCTCAGCATACTTATTCGTCATCACGTTGTTGTAGGCCTCCATCACCGCGGGGCTGGTGAAGTTCTCGGCGGCGATCAGCTCCAGGCCGTTTCTCTGTCGCTCCAGCTCTTTTCTTATGGCGGAGGCGATCTCGGGGTCCACATCATCCAGGAAGTTCAATTAAATCACCGGTAAACGATCTCTGGTGAGGATTGCCTCGGGGGCAAAATAGGTTATGGTGCTCCGGCGCGCCTCTCGTAGCGCGGGGTGTATCGGCAGCCTTTTTAGCCGATGATGCAAAACCCGAGAAGGATGCTCAGAAGGGCAAGAATGATAGCCGACCTCCAGTTCGGCCGCGGCTGCGGGCGGGCCCTCTTCGGGGACGATACGACCTTTCAGCTCTCGAATACCGGAAGGCTGAGGCACCTTCACCGGGACGGCGAGAGGATAGCGACGGTGAGGGCGAGAGACGGCCTTCTCACCTTGAGCGCTTTGGGAGCAAAGCTCCTCTACGACTCTCTTCCCCCGCCCCGGCAGAGGGTCGTGATCAAAAGCGAGGTGGCTCCCTACGTGGCAAAGGGGGGGACAGCCTTCGCAAAGCACGTCGTCGGCGTCGACCCCGATATCAGGGCGGGGGAGGAGGTCCTCGTCGTCGATGAGGAAGGGCGCCTCATCGCCACCGGGAGGGCGGTCCTCTCCCCCGAGGAGATGATGACGATCCGCCGCGGCCCTGCCGTCCTCGTGAGGTCCGGCCAAGAGGAGTAGGGCGGGCTTCGAGCCCCCCCCTCTCTGAGACCGAATCGGCGCCGAAATCTCAAAGTTTTTCGCCTCAAGGTGGGGGCCTTCAGGATCTCCTGAAGGGCGACATCGCCCGGAGGCTCTCAGCCACCTCCACGATCGCCTCTCCGACGCGATCGACCTCCTCGTCGGTGTTCTCCCTCCCCAGGGTGACCCGGAGCGACCCGTGGGCCTCCTGGGGCCGCAGGCCGATGGCGGTGAGGACGTGGCTTGCCACCGTCTTCTTCGAGGAGCAGGCGGAGCCGGTGGAGACGGCGATACCTTTCGCGTCTAGCCGCAGCAGCAGAGCCTCCCCCTCGATGAAGGAGAAGCCAAGGTTGAGGTTATTTGGGAGCCTCTTAGTCCGAGAGCCGTTGACCCAGGTGTCTTCGACCCGCTCCAGGACGTAGTCAGCGAGCCGGTCTCTCATCCCGCTGATCCTGACCATCTCCTCCTCCAGGTTCCTCCCGGCCAGCTCCGAGGCCGCGGCGAGGCCGATGATCCCGGGGACGTTCTCAGTCCCGGACCTCATCCCCCGCTCGTGGCCTCCGCCGAAGATGATCGGCTCGATCGGCGTTTTTTTCCGGATGTAGAGGGCGCCGACCCCCTTCGGACCGTGGAGCTTGTGGGATGAGATCGAGAGGAGGTCCACCCCCAAGTCGTCGACCTTCGCCGGGATCTTCCCGACGGTCTGGACGGCGTCGGTGTGAAAGACGATCCCCCTCGACCGGGCGATCTCCCCCGCCTCGGCGATCGGCTGGATCGTCCCGATCTCGTTATTTGCGTGCATGATGGAGATGAGGATCGTATCCTCCCGGATCGCCGCCTCCAGGGCCTCCACCTCCACCAGACCCTCCCGGGTCACCGGGAGATAAGTCACCTCGAAGCCCTCCTTCTCCAGAGCCTTACAGGGCTCGAGGACTGCGGGGTGCTCGATGGTGGTGGTGATGATGTGGCGCCCTCGGTCGCGGTTCGCCAGGGCGGCGCCCCTTATCGCCAGGTTGTCCGACTCGGTCCCGCCGCTGGTGAAGTAGACCTCTCCCGCCTCGGCCCCGATGAGCCCCGCCACCCGCTCTCGGGCCTCCTCCAGGGCGGCCCGGGCAGAAAGCCCCGGCTGGTGGAGGCTGGAGGCGTTGCCGAAGATCTCGACGAAGGCTGCAGCCATCGCCTCGATCACCTCCGGGGCCATCGGGGTGGTGGAGGCATGGTCCATGTAGATCCTCTTCATGGGAAAATCCGAGGAGCCCATAGGGTAAATAGGCGGCGAGGGTTGGGAGGATGATGTCGACCGCGCCGGAAGCGGGTTGGCGATAGAGGGCTCCAGGTCGCAAGGCCGGTATGGTGGGCGTTCATGAGGGGAGGCCGCTCGATCTGGGATCCAAGACCTTGTGGCAGGCGTCGACGAGAAATTATAAGTAAGCGGCCGCCCGATCTTCGGCCATGCTAGCCTACAACCCGCTGATCATGGCGGGGATCGTCCTCATCACCGTCGGGATCCTCTACACCCTCGTATCGGCCCGGGCGGGGGTCGTCCTGGCAGGCCTGGGGACGGTGGCGGCGGGGGTCTTCCTCTTCACCATCGTCCCGAACGCCCTCAATCCCATACCCTTCTTCTTCAACGGCCTCCTCGTCCTATGCGGCCTATGGATGGTGGCCGTCGGCGCAAGAGGCGACGGAGTCGGGCGATAACCTTTATATGGGTGGTATGCATCCACAAATCCGCAGCGGGGCCATAGGGTAGCCTGGTATCCTACAGGACTGGGGGTCCTGTGACCGGCGTTCAAATCGCCGTGGCCCCACATTTAGCGTTTCCGTCCTCGATTTTAAGGCTTCTTCATCGGTAATTCTGACGGATATCTCTTCAATTGATCTCGAATTGCCCATTGGACTCTGACGGATCGTCCCTTCTGCCAAAGGCCCGCCCAGAATGGCCGGGGTCAAGACTCATGGTTCTTTCACTCTTTCAGATTTTTGTCATCCCTTCAGATTCATCTATTTCATACTAATTTAACCAATAGTAATAAATATAGCTTACTATTTCTATCTTCATAAGACTGAATCATAAATTATGAGGTATAGAAATGAGAGAAATCTCCAAAAAATTGAGAAAAATCGCAATATCGCCGATACTGCTCCTCTTGGCGATATCGATCTCGGTTTCCTTAGCGGCTGTACCGGCCTTCGGCTACGAGTTGGTGGTCCCGGGGGACGAGGACGGGGATCTGATCGTCTCGGACGAGGAGCTGGAGGCGGCCCAGGCCTCCCTCGATGCCGGCAAGATCACCGACGAGGAGCTGGCGAAAATTGAGCACATCCACGACAACTATCCGAGGACCGTCGTCGATACTGAGGGTCGGGAGGTCACATTCTACAAGCCCGTCGAGCGGATCATCACCCGCGAGCCCGACACCTGCAGGATAGTCGTCGCCCTAGGAGACGGCGATAAGGTCGTCGCCTCGGAGCAGGCGGTCAAGTCGTGCCTCTGTCCCACCACCTTCGAGACGTTCGAAGAGGGGTGCCTTGAATGCTACAATTCCATCCTCGGCGGAAGGCTCGCGGACCTCCCCGAGACGAGCACACGGTACGACATCTACTACGAGCTGATCGCCTCCCTCAACCCCGACGTCATCATCACCTCGGGAACGACCAACGTCCAGGATTTCGAGACGAAGATCGGCTGTCCCGTCGTCGTCGCCGGTGGGGACGGCTGGAACTACAGCCGGGATGACGGCCTCTACGGCATGATCGAGGTGATAGGCGACGTCCTGGAGAGGGGAGAGGAGGCGGAAGAGCTGATCGGCCTCGTCGAGTCGAAGATCGATATGATCGGATCGGTTACTGACTCCATCGATGAGAGCGAGAGGCCGAAAGTCTACTTCGCCCCCCGGGGCGCGAAGCTCGGATTTTACGACCCGAAGGAGGGGCGCGACTTCACCAGGACGTTCACCGACTACGACCCCCTGGAGATAGCAGGCGGCAAAAACGTCGCTGAGGGGGCGGAAGGGTACGAGATAAACGTCGCCGTCGAGCAGATCATCGCCTGGAACCCCGACTACATCTTCGTCGCCTGCAGCACTCCGGAGGATGCGGAGGTGATCGACTGGATCAAGAGCTCTCCTGACCTCCAGTCGATAGCCGCCGTCCAGAACGGGAACGTCTACAACTGCTTCTATCCCCACTGCAGGGGGAGACCTGCCGATAGAAGCCTCCTGAACATGATCTACATGGCGAAGCTCCTCCACCCCGATGAGTTCAGTGACCTGGACCTGGAGAAAGAGGGGAACGAGATCTTCAAGGCCTTCCTCGGCGTTGACGGCGTCTTCACCGAGTACGCCGACTACCTGGTCTGGCCTAGGGAGTGGCTGAACGCTCAGTGAACGGTCGGATATCTGGAGAGGCGATGGATGGCTTCCTCGCCCTTCCTCTATCCAATTCCACCAGAATCAACAGGAAGATTCTAAGGACGATGATCCCGAAAAATGATCATATCACTTAATTATAATCTCTTTATTCGTATTATTTTTGCCGGCAATTATAAATAGTGCTTACTAAATTTAACTTCGTAGGATTAAGTTGTAAATAAGGAGATATCGATGTGAGAGAAATAATCAAAATATCGAGAGCAATCATAAGATTGCCCCTTATCCACCTTCTGGCGATCTCGATCTTCACAGCGGCCATGCCCGCCGTCGCCTACGAAGTCGTGGTCCCTGGAGACCTCGACAGCGACCTGATCGTCTCGGAAGAGGAGTTGGAGGCAGCTCAGAGTTCCTTCGACGATGGAAAGATCACCGCCGAAGAGCTGGAGAAGATCAAGCACATCAACGAAAATTACCCTAAGACGATAGTCGACACCGCGGGCCGTGAGGTGACTTTCTACAAGCCCGTCGAGCGGATCATCACCCGTGAGGCTCACACCGCTCGCATAGTCATCGCCCTGGGCGATGGTGACAAGATCGTCGCCTCGGAGGGTTCGATCAAAAATCTCTGTTCCGAGGAATGCTGTCCGACGTGCTACTTTACGATCCTCGATGGAAGGATGCCGGACCTTCCTGAGACGAGCACGCGATACGATATCTACTACGAGCAGATGGCTGCCCTCAACCCGGACGTGATCCTGACATCCAGCGCCACCGAAGCCCCGGACTTCGAAAATAAGGTCGGCTGCCCCTGCGTGGTGGCAACTGGCAGTGGCTGGACATACAGCTATGACAACGGCGGCCTCTACGGGCAGGTCGAGGTTATAGGCGATCTACTGGAGAAAGAAGAGGAGGCAGACGAACTCATCGGTTTCATCGAGTCCAAGATCGATATGATAAGGTCGGTCACAGAAACCTTGGACGAAAGCGAAAAGCCGAAGGTCTACTACGCGACAAGAGGCGCTACCAAGGGCTTCTACGATCCAAAGGAAAGTCGTGATTTCACCCGGACCGAGACCCATTATGAGCCGATAGACATCGCCGGCGGCATCAATGTGGCAGCTGGAAGCGAAGGGACCACCATAAACGTCGGGATCGAACAGATCATCGCCTGGGACCCGGATTACATCCTCCTTTCCAGCGGCAGTTCCGAAAACAACGAAGCCCTCGAGTTCATATTGACCTCACCCGAGCTCCAATCGATATCTGCAATCAAGAACGGCAACGTCTACAACTGCTTCTCTCCCCACTCCAGAGGCTCCCCGCCTGACAAAAGCCTCTTCAACATGATCTACATGGCGAAGCTCTTCCACCCCGAGGAGTTCAAAGATGTCGACCTGGAGAAAGAGGGCAATGAGATCATGAAGGCGTTCCTCGGAATTGACGGCGTCTTCACCGAGTATGCAGACTGCCTCGTCTGGCCGAGGGAGTTCATAAATTCTCAGTAAATTTTGGGAACTAAAGGAGGGAGAATATTGACCGGCATAATAAATTGGAACGAGCTTCGAAAGGCGATCGTCTCGGAAGGACGGAGACGAAGGAGTCACGAACGCCCCGAAGAGATGTGGGACAAGAGGGCAGAGGAGTTCAACAAGTCGACGAGAGGGGGGAGCGAGCGGACCGAGAAGCAGGTGGCAAGCCTAAAGCTCGATCCGGATTACACCGTCCTGGACGTCGGCGCAGGAACAGGTCGCCTCTCAGTCCCCATAGCTAAAATCGTGAAACAGGTGACGGCGGTCGATCAGTCGGGAGGGATGCTCAGCTATCTCGAGGAGAACATGGCCGAGGGAGGCCTTTCCAACTACAAGGCCATCCAGAAGAGGTGGGAGGATGTCGAGCTGGGGGTCGATATCGAGCCCCACGATGTGGTCATAGCATCCCACTCCCTGGGGATGTTCGACCTCCAGGAGGCTTTGGCGAAGATGGACGCTGCGGCGAAGAGGCGCGTTTACATATTCACCGCCGCTGGCAAGTGGTTCTTCGACGATCAGGAGGAGGAGCTCTGGGAGCGAATCTACGATAGGCCGCCGAGGCGAGGTGGAGGCTTCCGATCCGATTACATGCTCCTCTACAACATCCTCCACGACATGGGGATCTACGCCAACGTCGAGATCAGGGACTCTGAGCACGTCCAGCGATACGGGAGCATCGATGAGGCCGTAGAGAGGTGGAAAGAGAGGAGGGAGATTCCCCCTGAGAACGAGCCGCTTCTGAGAGAGTACCTCGCCAAAAATCTCGAAGACGAAAACGGCGGTGGGCTTGTATTCAGGCGGAGGACGAAGAGCGCCATGATATGGTGGCCCAAGTCGGAAAGCTCGTGATGCGTTGAAGTTTCTTTGATATCAAGCGAGACGAAATTCCAGGGGGACAAAAAAGTGGCATTTGACATCCGGCTCTTGGCTGGCGTATTGGCCATAGGCCTGATACTATTTTCATCTCTGAAGATCACAAGACAGTACGAGCGGGCCGTCGTATTTCGGTTCGGAAAGCTCCTCGGCGAGAGGGGCCCCGGTCTATTTCTGATAATACCGATCGTCGACAGGATCGTCAAGGTGGACTTGAGGATCCGAGAGCTGGACGTCCCGAGACAGACGGTGATTTCCAGCGACAACGTCAGCGTCGAGGTCGACGCCGTCATCTACTACAAGGTGACGAGCTCGACGAAGGCGATCGTGGAGGTGGAGGACTACGAGGCTGCTACCGCTCTTCTCGCTCAGACGACCTTGAGGGATGTCCTCGGCCAGAACGAGCTGGACACGATCCTCTCCAACCGGGACGAGCTGAACGCGGAGATTCAGACGATCCTGGACGAGATGACCGACCCCTGGGGGATCAAGGTGGTCACTGCCACCTTGAGGGATGTGGCCCTCCCGGAGAACATGCTCCGAGCGATAGCGAGGCAGGCGGAGGCGGAGCGGGAGAAGAGGGCGAGGATCATCCTCGCCGAGGGGGAGTATCAGGCTTCCCAGAGGATGAACGACGCAGCAACCCTCTACGAGGAGAAGCCCTCCGCCATGAAGCTGAGGGAGTTTCAGACCCTCACCGAGATCGCGAAAGAGAAGAATCTCATAGTCGTCTCGACAGGCTCCGACGCCATCAGGCCTTCGGCCGGGGATATCTCTGCAACCGTAGGCCTCGCAAAGGCCGTCGTCGGGAAGTAAGGCAGGGGAGTGGATATGGCGAAGATGGTGAGGCGAGTTACGACGCGGGCAGGAAAGAGGAGCAGGATGCAGGAGGCCCACGATTCCTTCGTTTTCGCACGGTACCTCTTCATGGCGGTGATCGTCGCCTCCATCATCATCCTGACGGGGGTGATCATCACCCTGGGGCCTCTGGACATATCCGTTGCCGAGGCGTATCAGGCCCTCATCGACAGGTTCTATCCTGGCTACTTCAACGTTGAACCTCTGACATCGCGGGTCGTCTGGAACATAAGGTTTCCGAGGATCGTGGGCGGGATCCTCGCCGGGTTTGGCCTTGGGGTGTGTGGATGCGTCATGCAGGCGGTCCTGAAGAACCCCCTGGCCAGCCCCTTCACCCTCGGGATCTCCTCAGGAGCCCAGTTCGGCATATCCATCGCCGCGGTCTTGGGGATCTCGCTTGTGGGCGGCCCCTACATCCTCATAGGCAACGCCTTCTTCTTCGCCCTCCTCTGCTCCTGCTTCATCATAGGGCTTTCAGCCATTAAGGGGGCGACCTCGGAGACCCTGATCCTCGCAGGGATCGCCGTCAACTACTTCTTTTCCGCCATGAGCCAGCTATTCAAGTACTTCGCCACCGACGAGCAGCTCCGGCTCATGACATCCTGGGGTATGGGGGATCTTGCCGCCTTCTCCTGGACCAAGATCCCTCTGATTTTGGGGGTATTCGCCGTATGCATACCTCTTATGATGCTCAAGGCCTGGGATCTGAACATCATGACATCAGGCGACGAGACCGCCAAGAGCATCGGGGTGGACGCAAATCGGGTCAGGATACACATAATGCTCGTCTCAAGCCTGGTGGTGGCGACGGTCGTCTGCTTCACGGGTACGATCGGGTTCATCGGGCTTGTAGCGCCCCACATGGCCCGGATGATCCTAGGCGGAGATCACAGGTTCGTAATCCCGGCCTCGGGGATCCTGGGGGCGGTGGTCCTAGTCTCCGCCGACGGCGTCGCCATGAACATCATCGCTCCGACGGTGATACCGACGGGGATTATGACCAGCGTGATCGGAGTTCCGTTCTTCATGTATCTTATGCTGAAAGGGAGAAGAAAGGAGTTTTGGGCATGATGATCCAGCTTCAGGCTAAGGGGATAGTATTTGGTTACAGCAGCTCAACGATATTAAAAGACGTCAGCTTTGAGATCGGGCCCTCGAGGCTTGTGACGATCGTCGGGCCGAACGGCTCCGGAAAGTCGACCCTGATCAAGTGCATCGACCGGATCCTAGCGCCGGAGAAGGGTAGCATCCTCATCGATCGAAAGGAGGTGACGAAGATGGACAGGATGGAGATCGCAAGAAACCTCGCCTACGTCCCCCAGAGCTCCGCCCGGACCTTCTCGTCGAACGTCTTCGACACCGTCCTGATGGGCAGAAGGCCCCACATCGGCTGGCTCAGTAGCTCCGACGACGAAGAAAGGGTCTGGGAGGTATTGAGGCTCCTCGGGATCGAGGAGCTGGCCATGAGCGGCTTTGGCGAGCTGAGCGGTGGGCAGCAGCAGAAGGTCCTGATCGCAAGAGCCCTCGTCCAGGATACGAAGGTGATGCTCCTCGATGAGCCGACGAGCAACCTTGACATCTGGCACCAGCTCGACGTCATGAACATCGTCCGCGACCTGGTGAAGAAGAGGAGGATGACGGCTCTTATGGCCCTTCACGACCTGAACCTCGCCTCGAAGTACTCTGATGGCATCATCATGATGAAGAAGGGGAGGATCATGGCCGCAGGTGACCCCGCCTCCGTCCTCACCCCCGAGAACATCGAGAC
Organism: Methanosarcinales archaeon Methan_01; assembly: GCA_001602645.1. Taxonomy (GTDB): domain Archaea; phylum Halobacteriota; class Methanosarcinia; order Methanotrichales; family Methanotrichaceae; genus Methanocrinis. The sequence continues at coordinate 32,926 of LUYE01000024.1, read as the reverse complement.
GATCTACAACGTCGAGGTGGCGGTGAGGTCCCAATCCGAGGATCCCTTCATCGTCCCCATCAGGCAGATTAGGCCGAACGGCTCGAGCCCTCGCCCCGGAGGGAGGTTTTTTTCAGGCGGGAAGAGGAGGTCCAGGCTACCTCGGAGCCTAGGAGAGATAAAGGAGATCAGGTTATCGTGATCCTGGCTCTTGATGCATAGATATTCTGGAGGCGGGATCATACGAGAGACGGCTATTGAGACCTGCAAACTGACGAAGACGTTCGTGGTGTCGAGGGGGATCACCGACCTCATCCGACGGCGGCCCTCTGCCGGCGGTATCACGCCGGTGGATGGCGTCGACCTATTGATCAGAAAAGGAGAGGTCTTCGGGATCCTCGGCCCGAACGGCGCCGGGAAGACGACGCTGATCAAGATCCTCTGCACCCTGATCCTCCCGACTGGGGGCGAAGCCCGAGTAAACGGATTCGACGTCGAGAAGGAGAGCGGACGAGTTCGGGAGTCGATAGGCCTCGTCACCACCGACGAGCGGTCCTTCTACTGGAGGCTCACCGGGAGGCAGAACCTCGAGTTCTTCGCCTCCCTCCACAACTTCTTCTCCGACGACGCTCGATATATGGTCGACGAGCTCCTCGGGATCGTCGATCTGAAGTATGCCGCAGACGAGCGGTTCCTCAACTACTCGGCCGGGATGAAGCAGAAGATGGCCATCGCAAGGGGGCTTTTGAATGATCCCGCCGTCCTCTTCATGGACGAGCCGACGAGAAGCCTCGATCCAGGGGCTGCCCAGGGCCTCCGGGATTTCATCAAGAAAGAGATCGTCGAGGAGCGGGGAAAGACGATATTCATCTCGACCCACAACCTCGCCGAGGCGGAGGAGCTATGCGATCAGGTTGCGATCTTCGACGATGGAAAGATCAAGGTCATAGGAACCCCCGCCGACTTGAAGGCCAGCCTGGGCGACGGCTCGAAGCTATCCGACGTCTTCCTTCACCATACTGGAAAGAGGTTTGAGGAGAGGGGTGGGGCCGGTGTAACGGCACCGGGATTCCGCCGGGACCGGCGGGGCCTCGGCCGGGGGGGCGGCTTCGGCCGGAGGAGGGGTGGGGTATGATCGCGATCTATCGGAAGGCCCTATCCTTCGTAAGGAGGAGCTACGTCCTCCAGATGAGCTACAAGTTCGAGTTCTTCCTCCGGCTCTTCTTCATGTTCTTCAACATCCTCACCTACTACTTCGTCGCAAAGCTGATCGGGACCGCCGGGATGAAGTACCTCGAGCCCTACGGCGGCGACTACTTCTCCTTCGTCCTCATCGGGATAGCCTTCTCCGGGTACCTGATGGTCTCGCTCCGGGGGTTCTCCGAGAGCGTCCGAGACGAGCAGATGATGGGGACGTTGGAGGCGATGCTGGTCACCCCCACCGACGCCTCGGCGATCATCACCCTCTCGACCCTCTGGAGCTTCATCTTCGCCTCCTTCCGGGTCCTCCTCTACCTCGTCATAGGGGTCCTCCTCGGCGTCAGCCTCGCCGGCGCTAACGTCCTCGCGGCGCTGATCATCCTCGTCCTGACGATAGTGTGCTTCAGCAGCATCGGGATCCTCTCGGCGAGCTTCATCATGATCTTCAAGAGGGGAGACCCCATCAACATGCTCTTCATGAGCACCTCGGAGCTCTTCGGGGGCGTCTTCTTCCCCATATCGGTCCTGCCGGCGTGGCTTCAGACGGTCTCGCACCTTCTGCCGATGACCTACTCCCTGAACGGTATGAGGCACGCCCTCCTCCAGGGCTACACCTTGCGGGAGCTGACGCCGGAGATAGGGACCCTCGTCCTCTTCTCGGCGATCCTGGTGCCGTTGAGCCTCCTCGCCTTTCGGTATGCGGTCCGGAAGGCGAAGATGGAGGGGACGCTGGTGCACTATTGAACGTGTTGGAACGAAAGAGATTGAAAAAATCGCGCGGGTTGTCAGCGGGAGGCCGTTTCAGGAAGGGGGTCCCTGAAGGTCTCTCCCAGCCCATAGTCCATTTTACAAGGACCTCGATCTGCTCGTCCATATAGTCTTCCTTCTTCGATGTATCTTCGCTGCTAATATTCCGTAGGGACTAACGACACAATAATATACGAGTTAAGCATACCAATTTTATGATTCGTATTATTCCGGCGGCCGAGTCTATGTGAGGCGTTGCTGTTGATGTAGCGCCCTGTTAGGGCTGGCAAGAGCTGGATTTTAAAGAATTATGAGGCTGCAAAATGAGGCAAATGGCCTGGGTATTGGCAATGATGTTATGCATGGCGTTGGCAGTTATGCCGACTACTGCATCAGATTATACGCTGCAGGTCTTCGGGAACGCGAACATGGATGATACGATAGACGAGGATGACATAGAATACGCGAGAGGGATAATCGGAGGGACAAACGAAGCTACCGAGCTGGCTGATGCCGATTACGATGGCGACATTGATGAGGATGACATAGCTCAGATAGAGCTGATCATGAGGGGTGAAGAGAAGGAGCTTACGCTGATCGATATGGCCGGCAGGATCGTGACGATACCACGGCCGATCGAGCGTGTGGTCTCCGCTTCACTGCCTGATACCCGAATAATTGTTGCGCTTGATGGATGTGACAGGCTCAAGGGATCGGAGATCGCTGAGACTGGTAGCAGTCTCAGTGACTGGACTAGCGGTTTCAATATCGGTGAAATGCAATATGCATGTGGCGGCGCAATAAAAGATGTTGTTGACGTTGGCTGGAGCGGCACGAATGCTGAGACGATAGCAATGCTGAAACCGGATGTGATCTTCGCCTCATCAGGAACGGAAGCTGATGCCCTTCAGGACAAGATCGGTGTCTCGGCTTTGGTCAGCAGACCTTCTCGAACTGAAAACATGACATTGATGGACCAACATTCCCAACATATCAGATTTGCGGGGATAGTACTTGGTAGAGATGCCGAGGCTGAAGAGCTGATCTCGTTCATGGAAGAGAAATTAGCTCTTGTGACGGACATTTCATCTCAGATAGATGATAGTAAGAAACCACGGGTGTACTTCGCAGCTCGGACAAGTATAGAACCTGACGTTACAAAGACTACAGGCTACTATGACGCCATTGAGTTGGCAGGGGGCATCAATGTGGCAAAGGAGTGTGCAACCAGCACCAGCGAATTCGAGGTATCTAAAGAGCAGATCGTCGTCTGGGATCCTGATATAATTCTCCTCAAATGTACCAATCTTTCATCAGAAACCCAGTATACGAGAGAGATGGTGCTCTCAGACCCACTGTTCCAGAAAGGCGGTGTTAATGCCGTGCAGAACGGTGCAGTTTATTACTGCATGGCTACGAGCAGAGGATACCCTATCCAGAGACTCATCCCGGAGACCATGTATCTTGCCAAGATCTTCCATCCTGAGGAATTCGCGGATCTAGATCTGGAGACAGAGGGCAATGAGATAATGAAGAAGTTCTTCCACGAAGATGATCTTTATTCATGGTTAGCGGATAATAAAGGCTACATCCGCGACTTGATAGCAGATCCCCCAGAGGAAGGGAGCTGGTAGAAAAGATCAAGGCGGTATCGATGTTTAGACGCGACGGAATATTATTGCTGGACCAGTCTGCACACGATTACGAGGCTGCAAAATGAGGCAAATGGCCTGGGTATTGGCTCTGATGTCATGTGCGTTATTGGCAGTTATGCCGACTACGGCGTCAGATTATGCGCTGAGCATCTTCGGGAACGCGAACATGGATGACACCATAGACGAGGGTGACATAGAATACGCGAGAGGGATAATCGAAGGGACAAACAAGGAGACTGAGCTATCAGATGCCGATTATGATGGCGATGTTGATGAGGATGACATAGCTCAGATAGAGCTGATCATGAGGGGTGAGGAGAAGGAGCTTACGCTGATCGATATGGCTGGCAGGATCGTGACGATACCAAGGCCGATAGAGCGTGTGGTCTCCACTTCGCTTGGGACGACCCGAATTATCATTGCGCTTGACGGATGTGATCGGCTCAAGGGATCCGAGATTGACAGCAGCGGGAATGGTGACTGGGCTGGTGCCAGCTGCGTCGGTGAACACCAATTTGCCTGCGGCGGCTCAATAAAGGAGGTTGTGGACGTTGGCTGGGGTGGCACCAAGGTGGAGACGATAGCGGAGCTGGAGCCGGATGTGATCTTCGGTTCGTCAAGCGATGCTGATGCCCTTCAGGACAAGATCGGCGCTCCGGTGGTGGTCAGCAGCCCCTCTCGAACTGAGAACATGACAATTATGGAACAGTGGTCACAACAGATCAGATTTGCTGGAATAGTGCTCGGGAGGGATGCCGAGGCTGAAGACCTGATCTCGTTCATGGAAGAAAAATTGGCTATGGTGACAGACATATCATCTCATATCGACGATGCTGAGAAGCCGAGAGTGTACTTCGCGGCTCGAGCAGGTTCTCATACATATGACATCGTAACGACTACGGGCTACTATGATCCGATTGAGTTGGCGGGGGGGATCAATGTTGCAAGGGAGGATGCAGTCAGCACCAGCGAATTCACGATCTCAAAAGAGCAGATCGTCATATGGGATCCCGATATAATTCTCCTCAAAGGTCATAAGAGCAATCCTCCATTGGAGAACCAGTATACCATAGAGATGGCGCTCTCAGATCCGGTGTTTCAGGATGGCAGCGTGGGTGCCGTGGAGAGCAGTGCAGTTTATTACTGCATGGCTACGTGCAGAGGATATCCCATACAGAGATACATTATAGAGACCATGTATCTTGCCAAGATCTTCCATCCTGAGGAATTCGCAGATCTAGATCTGGAGAAAGAGGGCAACGAGATTTTGGAGAAGTTTACTCATGAAGAGGATCTTTTCTCATGGTTAGCCGATGATAAAGGCTACATCCGCGACTTGATAGAGGATCCCCCAGTGGCGAAGAACTGGTAGAAGACCTCATGGCCAGTTGGCCATCGATGGTGATGAAGATGGATCCATGGAGGATCCATCTTCATGCCAAAATCAAGGGACGTTCATTGGCATTATTCTGGAAATGAGTTCGAGGAGAGGGGTTTGGGGGCGGCTTTGGTCGGATAACCTACTCCCTGAACGGGATGAGGCACGCCCTCCTGCAGGGCCACATCTTGCGGGAGCCGGCGCCGGAGATGGGGACGCTATATGAAAGATTTGACCGCAAAGAGGTCTTGAAGCTCCTTGAAGAGCTGAAGGCCGAGATGAAAGAGAAGCTGGGAGATAAGCTGGCCGGGCTCCTCCTCTTCGGCTCCCATTCGACAGGGGATTATACGCGTCCTCAGATGTGGACCATTTGATCCTCTCGGATGGGGTCTCAGCCAGGAGGAGAAGGATGCGATAGACGGTCTGATCGCGGACGGCGCTAAAGTACGACGTGGTGATCTCGGCCATCGTCTATCCTTCGAAGACCTTCCAGGAGTACAGCACGCCGTCTCTTCTGAGCGTGAAGGAGGATGGGATAGCGGTATGAGGTACCAGCGAGAGATGGTGGCCCTGTTGGAGAATGCTGAGAGGGCGCCCAGGCCCTCCGCCCATTCAAAAGCCTTCCCTCACCTTTCGACCAACCCATCCTCCTCCGACCCATTATCCCACCATATCTTCGCCCTGATCGACGACGCTGGGAGGCTGAAGCCGCCGTTCTCCTCTACGAGAACCCGGCCCAGGTGCTCCCGGACGATCGCCTCCTGCTCGGGGGTCGTTATGGCGTACTGGCTTCGGAAGTGGGCCATCGCCTCCTCGAAATCGGCGAACCGCTGCTGGTGCCGCAGGCGGAAGGTCCGGACGGAGGGGTAGATCCCCATCGAATAGAGGACGTTGTAGAGGACGTCGCTCTTGGGGCCGGGCTGGTATTCCCGACCGTGGAGCCTCGGCCAGAGGTCGCGGCAGTCCCGGTCCCAGTGGGTCTCTCCGGCGAAGTGGTAGAGGTAGATGGTACCGCCCTTTGCGGCGGAAGCGATCATCTTCTCGATCGCCCCCCGGATGTCGGGCATCCCCAGGGAGAAGGAGGCGATGACGACGTCGTAAGGGGGTTTGAGATCGTCGGCGACGGAGACCTCCTCCCACCGCTTCTGGACTACGTCGATGTTATTGACCCCCTCCTCGGCCATCTTCTCTTGGAGGACCAAGACCATCCCCTCGGCGGGCTCGACGGCGGTGACGTGTTTGACCCTTTGAGCGAAGGGGATGGCGAGGGTTCCGGGGCCGGACCCGATGTCCAGGACCCTGGAGTCGGGGGTGATCTCCGTTCCCGCGATCGTCTCCTCGACGCGGTGGCTGTTCTCTTTTGACATATTCCAGAACTTGAGGGCGCTCTCCCTCTTCTCCCAGATCCGGACGCAGTCCCGGGTGGTGCTCACCATCCGGCTCCTCTTCATCTGATCAATCCATACCTCGTTCCAGTCGATCTCGGTCATCGGGTTCATCGTGATATTCTCCTCGGATTTTCATTTTCCCATCCCCGGCCTCAGCCCCGCTGCAATGCCGCCGCCGCGATGCGAGCGAGGGCGCAGTGGGATGATCCGGTTTTCTATTTTGAGCGATCTGTTCGATTAAACAGACCTCTGTGCTTAAGATGTTTGCCGTAATTAGTATAACCGACCAGATCCGCCGGGGACATCTACTTAGAGGAGGCCCGCCCACTCCGGAGCGACAATTTTGGGTGAAGGGCAGATGACGAGCTCGGAGCTGAAACGAAAGATCGAGGGGTTCATCCATTCCGAGATGCACGTGACCTCAGCTCGGATCGCCAGAGAATTCGGCGAAGACCCTAAAGCTGCGGTAACCTGCGCCGAGAACCTGGTGGTGGCCCCCGGCCTATCCCAGAAGGTGGCGGAGGCCCTCATCTCCCTGGTGGCCGAGGGGAGGATCTTCTGGTCCCCGATCTCCAGGACCGCCTACCACCTCGACGGCCTCTTTCTCGACCTCCCGGTATCCTACGTCCAGAGACCCTGCGATCAGCCGACCTGGCTCCCGGCGGCGTTCAACTCTCCCCCCGTCCATCGACGAGTGATGGAGGCGATCCGGTTGATGGGGGCGGTCGGCCTCTATCCCGGAGTACCAGACCCATATCTTGGGGCCCGGCTCTTCGAGGCTCACTCCCACCTCGAATGCAGGATGTGCGGGCTTTGCTGCACCCTCTCCACCCCCATAACCCTGGAGCCCCAGGACGTCGAGAGGCTCTCGGCCCATCTCGGGATCGGCATAAGAGAGACGGTCGAGGTCTACGCCCACCGGGTGGAGGTGGAGGGATATGAGGCCTGGGCCATGAAGAAGACCCTCCCTTGCGGCTTCCTCGACGAGGCCGAAGGCCTCTGCAAGATACATGGGGCCCGGCCGATGATCTGCAGGACCTTCCCCCACCTCTCGCCCCGGACCCTCGGGGGCGACCCTCCGGGCGGATGGTGCCCGGCGACGGAGGACAGGCAGAGGGGCGGAAGGGGGAGGATGAGAGCGCCCCCGAATTTGCCACCTTGAACGATGGGGCCGCCTGCCCCTCCTCATCGTTCCCTCTTTCTTCCAGGCTCAATTGTTAAATTGGAGCAGATTCTGTGTTATAGAACATCAGATCGATCGTTTGAGTTACATACGATTCGGGAAAGTTTCATAAATAATGACCCGATTAAGTAAACCCTTGAGAATTTGAGCGCTATATTAAGCGGAATTTATTAAGATGGCCAGAATGAGGCGACAGAGGCGGATCGTTCGATGGAGGATCAGTATGGGCGCCCTCTGGAGGGGCCGAAGGTCGGATGGGATATCCCGAAGGCGACGGTGCGAGCTTGGGCCCTCCTCCGGCGGGCCGCCTTCTTCACCAACTACGTCGTAGCCTTCCTCCTGATCCTGACCCTCAACTTCGTCCTACCGAGGTTGATGCCAGGAGACCCCTTCCAGGCGATCTACGGGCAGGAGGCCCTCCTGGCCATGACCCCTCAGCTGAAGGCCCAGCTGATCGAGAGGCTCTCCCTCGACCAGTCGATGGGCCAGCAGTTTGTTGCATACATCCTCGCCCTCGTTCAGGGAGACCTGGGATACTCCTACTACTACAACCAGCAGGTTCTGACGGTGATCCTCGACTTCCTCCCCTGGACCCTTCTATTGATGGGAACAGCCCTGGTTCTATCTACCCTGGCGGGGCTCGTTCTGGGGATCGAGTCCGGGTACCGTCGGGGGCGCTCTCTCGACAAGGCCCTCCTAGCGAGCCTGATGTTCCTCAACGGCTTTCCTGACTTCTTCATGGGGATCGTCCTCCTCCTCTTCTTCGGGGTGGTTTTTGGGGTAGTCCCCCTCTCTGGGGCCCTCACCCCCTACAGCGGCCTTGAGGGGCTCGCCCTCGTCCGGGACATCCTCCACCACCTCCTTGCCCCCCTCGCTGCCCTCGTCTTGGTGAGGGTGACATCCCCTTACCTCCTCACCAGGAATACCATGATCACAACCCTCCGGGAGAACTTCGTCATGACGGCCAGGTCCAAAGGCTGCACCGAGGGGCAGATCAAGTACCGGCACGCGGGCAGAAACTCCCTCCTCCCCGTCGTCACCTCCACAGGGCTTATGGTCCCCCAGATGATCACAGGGGCCCTCTTCGTCGAGATCGTATTCACCTACCCAGGGGTCGGTTGGCTCCTCTACAACTCCCTCCTCACCCGAGATTACCCCCTGATCCAGGGGATCCTTCTCATGGTGACGTTAGCGGTCCTTTTGGCAAACCTCCTGGTGGACCTCCTATACCTAAAGATCGATCCGAGGGTTAGCGATGCACGTTGACGTCTGGCACGAGGTTGGGGAGAGGAACGTCGGACGGGCAGGTCTCCTTCTGATCGGGTTGATCGTCCTCCTCGCCATCTTCGCCCCCGTCCTCACCCCCTACTCCCCCCGGGAGAACACCAGCACCCAGGCCTTCAGCCGCCCCTCCGCCGATCACTGGCTGGGAACAAACGACGCCCGGCAGGACATCTGGACCCAGCTCCTCTACGGCGCCAGAACCTCCCTATCCGTCGGGTTCGGGGTTGCCCTCCTCTCGGGGTTCATCAGCGTCCTCGTCGGGGGGACGGCGGCGATCTTCGGCGGCCTCTACGACAGGTTCTGGATGAGGATCGTAGATGCCACCATCGCCATCCCCGACGTAGTCGTCATAATCCTGGTGGCGGCGTACCTCCGGCCGAACGTCCTCTTGATGATCCTCCTCCTCTCCGCCCTATCCTGGCCGGGGGGAGCGAGGGTGATCAGGGCCCAGACCCTCACCCTGAAGGAGAGGATGCACGTCTCCGCCGCCAGGACCTTCGGTGCCGGATGGTCTCACCTCCTATTCCGCCACATCGTCCCGGACCTGGCGCCGGTGCTGGTGGCTATAATGATCCAGGATGCGAGGAGGGCGGTATTCATGGAGGCGGGTCTCTCGTTCCTTGGCATCTCCGATCCCTCAGTGATGAGCTGGGGAAAGATGATGCAGTATGCCAGGGTCTTCACCTACCTGGAGGTCTGGAAGTGGTGGCTTCTGCCGACGGGCCTCGCTCTCTCCTCCACCCTGATAGGTCTGAGCTTCACCGGCTACGCCCTGGAGTCGGCCCTCGACCCGCGGCTCCGGGATCGGGACGATCATGCCGAAGGAGGAGTCTGACGATGCTCAATATCCAAGATTTGAAGGTCTCTTACGACGGGGCTCTGATCCTGGCGGGGGTCGACCTCGACCTCCTCCGGGGCGACTCCCTCGCCATCATCGGCGAGTCCGGGGCGGGGAAGACGACCCTGGGTCTCGCCCTCATGGGCCTCGGAGAGGGGAGGGTCTCCGGGAGGGTCCTCCTGGACGGAAAGGACCTAACCACCCTCGACGAGGTAGCCCGTCGGAGGATCAGGGGGAAGGAGATGGCCATGGTCTTTCAGAACGTGGAGGATGCCCTCAACCCCATCATGACCGTCTCCGACCAGATCAAAGAGGCGATCGATGTTCATCGGGAGAGGGGCGATCCCGGATACGTCGGGGACCGGGTTCGTCGTCTCTTCAGGGCCGTGGGGTTGGACGAGGCGAAGGGGAGATCCTTTCCCCACCAGCTGAGCGGGGGCGAGAAGCAGAGGGCCCTCATCGCCATGGCTCTCGCGAACGACCCCCAGGTCCTGATCCTCGACGAGCCGACGGCCTCCCTCGACGCCGTCACCAAGGCCGAGATCACCCGGCTCCTCAGGGAGAGGATGGAGAACAAAATTGCCCTCGTAATCACTCACGACATCTCCACCGCCGCGAGGCTGACGGATAAGATGGCGGTCCTCTACGCAGGACGGATCGTCGAGCTCGGCGACACCCAGGACCTTCTGGGGTCGCCCCGCCACCCCTACACCCGGGGGCTGATCAGGTCCTCTCCCAACATGACCACCCCCAAGGACCTTCAGGGGATCCCGGGGAGGATGATTCACGGCGTATCCGGCTGCCCCTTCAGCGACCGGTGCACCCAGAGGATAGAGATCTGCTCAGAGGCGGTCCCCCCCCTGGTGGAGGCGGGCGGGCGACTGATCGCTTGCCACCGGGGTGGCATCGTCCCCCTCTTGGAGCTATCGAGGGTTGTGACCAGGTTCGGGGGCCTGGCGGCCGTCGACGGCGTCGACCTCACCCTCTACGAGGGGGAGACGATCGCCCTCGTCGGCGAGAGCGGCTCGGGGAAGACGACCCTGGCGAAGACCGTCATCGGCCTCTTCGACCTCGCGGAGGGGGAGATGAGGCTGGAGGGGGAGCCGCTGGTCCGGAGGGACCGGGATTTCTATCGGAAAGTCCAGATGATATACCAAAACCCCAAGGAGTCGATCAGCCACCGGATGACGGTCCTCGACGCCGTCACCGAGCCCCTCCTCATCCAGAAGGTCGGTGGCGCCGCCGAGAGGATCGAGATCGCTAAAAGGGTCCTCGAGGAGGTGGAGCTATCCACCGATGAGGCCTTCCTGAAGAGGTACCCCCACCAGATCAGCGGCGGCGAGGCCCAGAGGGTGGCGATCGCAAGAGCCCTCGTCCTCAACCCCAAGCTCCTCATCGCCGACGAGCCGACCTCAGCCCTCGACCCCTCCGTCCAGGCTAAGATCCTGAAGCTCCTCCTCGATATACAGGAGAAGAGGGGCCTCGCCATCCTCTTCATAACCCACGACATCGCCCTGGCGAGGAAGGTCTCCGACAGATTGGCGGTGATGCTGAAGGGAAAGATCGTCGAGGAGGGGTCCGCCGGCGGGGTGACGACAGCGCCCATTCACCCCTACACCATGAGGCTTCTGGAGGTCGCCCCCGACCTCGACCCAAAAGGTCGGGGGATGAGCGGCCCCTGGGCCGTTCCGGAGGGGCCGACGATCAGGGCGAGGGAGTTCTAATCGCCGGATAAATCTCGATCTGTATCTCACTCCGGCTCTTCGATCTCGCCGAGGAGCCGCTCCATGATGACAGAGGCGGTCTTGCAGAGAAAGGCGTCCGTCCTCCCGACCGCCGCCTCGCCGACGAGCCTGCCGGTCACCATCTCCTCCAGGATCCCGTCGCACTCGTTTCTGATATCGATCAGCTCTTGAGATGGGTCGAGGCTCCTCAGGCACTCGGAGAGGTCCAGGAGCTGATCTACCTTCAGGTCCACCGCCCTCTCGACCCAGTCTTCTCCTTCTTTCGCCTCTCGACCCCCCCGAAGCCTCCGGATCTCGGCGAGGAAGGGGTCGGAGTCGTCTCCTGGTGAATCCGCCCTGGCGTTTGACATCTTTTCAGCTTCTATCGTTGCTATGTTGTTAGATGAAACTCTTCGGCTAAAAACCCTTGTGCAGAAGATGAACCGGCAGGTTTGGGGAAGGGGATCGGGGTGAAGAGCGCCCGTTCGGGCCGGAAGGAGCCGTCGCCAGGCTGATATCCCAGAACCGCCTTTTTTAAGAGGCCTATGAAGGAGATCGCGGGAAAGCCCCTCGAAACCCCGGTGGACAGGACGAAGACGAGTTGGGTGGCGAAGGTCCATCGGGAGTTTGGGCGGCCGAGGACCACCGTCGCCGCCCTATACTACTTTGCCCTGGGGCGAGAAGCTGCCGATTACCCCATCTGCGGCGGCTTCGTCGGCGAGATCAGGGCGGTAAGAAGGTACCACGAGACCGACTGCCCCAAGCTCGATAAGTGGGTCGGGAGGGCGAAGCTCTTCGGCCGCCTCCCGGAGGACGCCATCTTTCTGCCCCTCGTCGGCGAGTTCCTCCCCTCCGCCTTCGAGGATGAATCCGCGGAAGGGGGAGGGGATGGGGCCGGGGCCGCCGGCCCCGAGAGGCCGAGGATCGAGCTCTGGATGGCGAGCCCCGGCCTCGCCCGCCTCGTCCTCCCTGTCTGCTCGAAGAGGGGCGCCGCCCTCGTCTCCGTCGACGGGCGGCCGACGGCGGAGGCGGCGGAGCGGCTCATCGACCGCGCAAGAGGCGGCAGAGATGGCCGGGGCCGAAGCCGGAGCCCGACCCTCGCCCTCTGCCTCTCAGACCTCTCCCCGGAGGGCCTCGCCTTCTCTAGGGAGCTCGCCTTGCTGATAAGAGACAAAATCAGCTCCAGTGCCGATGGACCTGACCTGAGGATGGCGCGGATCGGCCTTTCCCCCCGCCAGGTCGTGGACCTCGGGATCCCCACCATCCCTGGGAAGGCGGGCGGAAAAAAAGAGACGAAGTTGTACAGCCGGTACGTCAAGCCCGCCGGCCTAGGCCCCGATAGAATTGCAGAGCTCGACGCCCTCGAGGCGTACCATCCGGGCGGGATCGCCGGGTTCGTCGAGGAGGTCCTCGCCAAGTTCGCAGGCGAGGGGTTCGAAGCCGAGGGATGGGTCCTCGAGACCGGCAGCTAGTATATTCGGGCGATAACGATGATTTGGATTTGATCGTTTCCTGGGACATATTCCAGACTCTCAGGACGCCATCTCTACTCTCCCTTTGAGGACGGTGTTCGACTCCTATTTTCTCGAACCCATATAGTAAGCTCGGTCTTTATTTGGACTGTCTTGTACTCCAGCACATCCCCCGCCTTGTAGAATTTTGATTTGGAGTTATCTGCGATCAAAGTTCCAGACTCCTCCTGGGTAAGGCTAGCATCTATGATCCACATCCCACCACGGTTCAGATCGACGGAGAACGAGCCATCTTCTTCAGTTGTCCCCCTTTGAACTCTGGGATCACCACTTTCGTCCCAGGCCCAGTAAGATGCATAGTAACTGGCTTTCACAGGCTGGTTCAGATACTTTACCTTGAGCTTGAGACTCTCCATCGCCTTTACGCTGTAAGGAGCTCTCTCGGGAAGTATTTCCAATGGAAAACCCGCGTCCCACGCGCCCTGGGACTCCTGGACATTCTGACCCTCGGCGTGAATTATCACCTTGGCGAAACTACGTGAGAGAAACAGCCCGCTCTTTCCTCCGTGCCAGGACAGATCATATACACCCGGAGATCTGACCAAGCCGAAGACATAGTCTCCTGGCCAGTAAAGCATCATATCCGAGAACAAGTAATCCATATTCCCGTATCCTGGCAGCCATTCTCCCTTTTTTAAGTCCAGACCAATCCGTTCACCTGCTGGTGTCAGGAGAAACGCAGATTCGATTCGAGGCGGAAAGATGGATGTCGACTTAGAAGGATGTCCGAAGAACGCATAACCTTTCAGCTACAACCTTATTTCGCTTTTCCATGCGGGATTGTTGAGTATTTAAAGTCAAAGGTTTCGGGACTATACAACCCCACCCGCTGAACCAAAAACTATAAGTATTTATAATGGTTATATATGGAGTTTGCCGCGTTTCGCGCTGTAAGAACGAGGACGAGCATACCGGCAAAGCTCTTCAGGCTAGACCTGGGAGGTGCCGTCTATTGAGGCGGCATCCGGAAAGCGGTGGATCGGCTGAAAACCGGAAAGGTCGGATATATGCACGCCGTAACGGGCGTAGTATATGCCAGAAGCTCAGCCGGATCCGAGAGCCCTCGCCGAGGGCGAGGCGCGGCCCAAACCTCTGGCATCGCAATAATCCCGATAAGCCGCCCTCGGATTCTCGCGACGAGGACGGAGGTATGACGAGTCCACTGCTTTGCCGGCAGGCTTTGAGTCGAGCTCGGGGCGGACAGGCCGTCACAGATTTGACCGACCCCAAAAGAGGGCAACGTCGTCGGTGCTGGTCCGCCTGAAGCTCGATTAAACCATTTTCTGGCATCATCCCCAATCCCTTCCTGTATATTTTCGTCACAGCTCTGGAGGGACCTTGGCCACCATCCGACCTTCAGTCCCAATCCAAATAAGGGGTTGTACCCCTGAGATACGATCGTCCCCTTCGTTTTCAGCATCGAGAGATTGAACCCATCCCATCTTCTTAATGGCGTTAACGGGCTCATAATCGCCCCTTACTCGCCCCGCTCCCCATCTCTCGTTTCATCTCTGGCCCTTCCCCTTCTCCGTCAACCTAAGGCCCCTTCCCTCTCCCGGTGAGGACGGCGTAAATCACCAGCAGAAGGGCGGAGAAGAGGACGATCACGAAACCGATCGGCGGCAGAATGAACATCATGATAAATCCGATCAACAGCAACGCTACATAGATAGCCACAGTGCTCTTTTTCAGGATCGATCCTGGCCTCATCTTCCTTCCACCTCCTTCTCCCATCCGCGATAGAATACGGGTTTCAAGCCCCCTCTCGGGGTCTTCGGCTCTGAGAGCCGCATCAGGACTATGCCAGTCCCTTCAGCCTCCGGATATCCTCCATGACATCGGCATACTCCCTCAGCTTCTCCTCTTCGAGCTGCTTTATGATCTCGCCTACCGGCGTCCTTAGGGAGTAGACCACTGGTGGTCGCCCCTTCCCCCTGGGTTGGGCCGTCCGCTCATCTATCCACTCCTCGACCCGGAGGTCTTGAACCGCAATGCTCACCTCAGACTGGCTCAGTTGCGCAGCCTCCTCGATCTCTTTGGATGTGGCCTCCCCAGCCTTTGAGATGTATGTGATGACGACGGCCACCGCCCGCTGCATGCCGAGGCTTTGAAGGATCTCGACGAACTCGACGTCATCTTCGTCCAGCGCCTTTAACGTCCCCTCCTTCATATCGATCCCCTCCTCCGGTCCTCATCCCCCTTCTGCGGCCTATCCTCGCAATCTATCGAGGATACGGCGCCCTTGAAGACGATCAGCCTCTTCCCCTGCCCCAGATCTATCAGAAGCTCGTAGTTGTTGTAAGCCACCAGGACGCCCTTGATGGGGCGGCCGTCCTTCATCCGGATCATGATGGGCCGATTCAGAAGCTCAGGCAGGAACTGGGGCGGGCCGCCTTTCTCATCGACCCCGAAATCCCCCGGGGTGGCTCCAGCCTGGTCATCGGCATTTCGGTCTACGCTAATGCTATCCTTCATTGCTGGCTCCCTCGGGAGGTAAGAGGTGCTATAAAGATATATATTTTTTGATTTCTAAAATCCGAGGGATCGAGGAGCCTACGACGCCGCCAGGGCTGCTGACGATTGTAGGCGGGTGGGAGAAGGGGATGCCAGGATGAACCTTCTCTCCCGCCTCCGGGACCGAAAAGGTGAAGAGAACCCTCATGCTCCGCTGCCGCAGGCTCCAGGACATCAAACCTCATCTGCCGAATATCGGAACAAATCGAGGCTCTTGTCTATATAATGGCCGATAACCTCGCGGGTCTCTCCACCAACTGCCGTCTATGTTAACCGGTGGAAGGCTGCTGTAGTAATATGTCTGGTACGCGGTCTCGTCCAGGAAGGATCGCGCCACTGGATACCATTCGTCATGAAAGATGCGGTCATCATAATCTCTGAAGGCGATGGGATAACCATATGCACTATAGTAAGTCCGGTATGTGGTCCCATCCAGGAAGGATCGCGCCACGGGATACCACTCGTCGTGGAAGATGCTGTCATCATAAAATCCCACTGCTATGGGATAGCCGTAGGCCCCATAGTGGGTGATGAAGCCTGAGCCAGATGAAAGCCAATCGGGAGGCTGCAGCTCCGGTCCCACCTCCGGCGCTGCAGCCTCCCGATTGGCTGGTGGTGGCGATCCGATCGCTATTGCTGCCAGCAAGAGGCACCCTAAAACCGAGAGAATCTTTCTCACGTCACTAACCTCCATTTATCCATCTATTTTGGACCCCGATATCCCCATTAATCCTCAAGGTTTATAACAATTACGCCGATAGAAAATGCTGTCAAATAGCATATCAACGAGGCACAATTGATAGATAGATCAATCTGTGGACTTCGATTCGCCGGAGCCCCTCCCTCAGGACGCCGTCATATTCCGCTGCCAGCAGAGGCCTTATCGGCCAAAAAAACGGCGATCCGCGTACCATAAGCCAAAGTCAAATGCTTGACCGAGAGGATCCTCCCTCAATAACCAGATCCCCACATTTCGGTATTTCAATTGGCTCTCGGCTGTATTTCCGGGCGCCCTCAAAATCGTCTTCAAGGAAGTCTCCGCTCTGATTCTTGAGCTCGTTATCGTACTCATCGAGGACGATCTCTTTGAGCTTCAGCTCTTCCTGGAACTCTCTGATCTCGTCCCTCAGAGAGCCGTGTTGTTTGACGAACTCTCTCCGAGGCTTGATCTCTGACTCTTCGGCCAGATTCGAGAGGGGTTCTCCGGCCTCGGTGGCGAGGTTCTCCCATCGCTTCTTATCCTCGGCGGAAGGAAGGTAGAGATAGACATAACGAGCCCTGTCAAGCTTAACCAATACGTCTACCAAAGGTGTAATTGGGCATCAGGCTTTTAAAGATTACAAGTAAATTGGTGCGGGGGATGGGATTCGAACCCACGAACTCCTGCGAGACTAGGCCCTGAACCTAGCGCCGTTGACCTGGCTTGGCGACCCCCGCGATCAAGAGGCAACAATCAAGTCGCAGTACACCTATTTAACTGTATTCTTGCGCTTCGCCGTCTTCATATCCTCGATGATCCTGTCCTCCCCATTATCGAGGACCCTGAAAGGCTTGATGGTGGGGTTTCCGGGAGGGGCTGGTGGAGGGATTGGGGGGGTGGGGCAGCTCGCTGGCCCGGCGACAAAAGGCCAATACCTTTAACTATATTCGGGCTGGAGTTGGAGGACGTGCGATCGATCCAGAAGACTGGAACAAAAGAGGCTGGCGGCAAACTGGAGCGGAGCAGGACGTCGGGGGCGAGATATGTCCTGTTGAGGCCGGCAGGCTATCCTCTCAAGAGCGTCTTTCAGGACAACCCCGAGGTCGACGACCCCCGCCTCTTCGAGCGCTACGCCCGGGAGCAGTGGTATGGGGAGCTGGTGAGGCCGGGCTGCTACCTCTTCGACCGGAGGCTCTACCCCGACTTCGCCTTCAAGGTGGTAAAGGCCAACCCCAGGGTCTCGGTCGTCGGATCGGAGACGAGGATCGTGGTGGAGAGGAAGAAGGCCGAGGCGGAGAAGATCAAGAGCGAGGTCAGCTTCGACGACGTCGTCGGCCAGGAGGAGGCGAGGCGGAAGATGAAGATCGTCGAGAGGTTCCTCGCCGACCCCGAGATCTTCGGCAAGTGGGCCCCCAGGAACATCCTCTTCTACGGCCCCTCCGGCACCGGGAAGACGATGATGGCCAAGGCCCTCTCTCGGGAGACGAAGGTCCCCATGATCCCGATCAAGGCGACGTCCCTCATCGGCGAGTTCGTCGGCGAGGGGTCCCGCCAGATCCACGGCCTCTACCAGAGGGCGGAGCAGATGGCCCCCTGCATCATCTTCATCGACGAGCTGGACGCCATCGCCCTCGACCGGAGGTACCAGGACCTCCGGGGCGACGTCTCGGAGGTGGTGAACGCCCTTCTGACGGAGATGGACGGGATCCACTCGAGGAAGGGGGTCTGCACCATCGCCGCCACCAACAAGATCGAGTTCCTCGACGAGTCGATCCGGAGCAGGTTCGAGGAGGAGATAAAGTTCGGGCTCCCGAAAGCGGAGGAGAGGCTCGCGATCCTGGCGAGGAACGTCGAGACCCTCCCGGTGGTGGTGGGACCCCTAGACCTCGCCGCCATCTCCAGGCTGACGGAGGGCTTCTCCGGCCGGGACCTCGTCGAGAAGGTCCTGAAGGTGGCCCTCCACGGCGCCATCATCGACGATGTCACCATCGAGCAGCGCCATCTGGAGGCGGCGGCGGCGAAGGCGAAGAAGGAGACTAAGGAGCCTCCGGCGGAGATGTTCTCCTGAGGGCGCAAGCCTTCTTTCGCCCCTTCATCCTCCCGTCGGCTTCCTCGCCTTAATACCCGCCATCCTCGTCTTCTCTCTCATCCCACCCCCCTCCGATCCCTTCATCTTCCTTCTAATACCCCGGATTCCTTCCACCATCTCCTCCCGCCCAATCGTCTTCTTCCTTCTCCTCATCCCCCCTAACTTCGCCATCTATTGCCTCTTCTTACCTCCTCTCCATCCGTCCGCCCGCCCAATTTCGGCCGATCGCCTTCCTTCCGATGGCCCCATCGGCGGAGCCGCCTGAGGAAAGGGCTTTTGTACACTTCAGTCCAATAGGGGTCAGAATGGCGATGTTATGTGGCGGGAGATTTTGGCGAAGTTCAAGCGCTATCCAGCGCAAGAGAAGGTTGTAAGGCTGATCCTGGAGAGGGGATTTCAGGTGAGCGAGCGGGGGAGGGTCGTCTCGGGGGGGATCGAGATACCCCACGCCCAGATCGCGAAGGAGCTGGACGTCGACCGGAGGGTGGTGGACACCACCGCTGCGGCGATCGTCGAGGACGGGGAGCTCTGGAAGATCTTCAAGAACGTCCGTTCCATGACATCCCTCGCCGACGTGGCGCCCGTCATGGGCCTAGGCGTCATCGAGATCACCCCCGTCGACGCCGCCCAGACCGGCCTTTTGGGAGAGGTGGCGAGCGCCGTCGCGGGTTACGGCCTCTCGATAAGGCAGGCGGTCTCCGACGACCCCTACTTCGTCGAGCAGCCGAAGCTGACGATCATCACCGAGGCGAAGATCCCCGGGGAGCTCGTCCGGCTCCTCATGGACATCCGGGGCGTCAGGAGGGTGACGGTCTACTAGGGCTCGGGGTGATGGGAGATGAAGATCGGAGTATGCGGAGTATCCTGTGAGATCTGCCCCCGAAGGTTGAAGGGGGCATGCCCCAACGGGGAGGCGGGATGCCTTCCCAGGATGAACGAGTTTTGCAAGATATCGACCTGCGCCTTAAATAAAGGCGTGAGCCATTGTTTCTCTTGCCCCGAGTTCCCATGCGAGACGACGAGGGCGGGGCCGATAAGCCTCGGCTTCTGCCAGTACATCTCAGGATAGAGCCCCCCTGCCCCAACTCACCGGAGGAACTCCGCCCTCGCTTTCTCTCTCTTTCCAGAGAGCGAAAAGCCGAGGCTCCTCAGAAGTTCCTGGGTCCTGCCGCTGCCGTGGATCAGCACCTCCACCAGGTCCAGAGGCTCGTCGATGTCCGTTGAACACCGGAACGACTCGAAGACCCCCGCCGAGAGGCCCAGCTCTTCCGCCTTCCGAAGGTGCTTCAAGAAGCTCAGGCCGTAGTAGCTGACCCGGAACCGAGGGTCTCTGATGAGGATCAGGTTCGTCCCGCCGCCCCTCCCCGGAGCGATCACCACGTCCCCCGGGGTTTTGACGAGGCCGTCGAGATCCGAGGGCCTCATCAGGGGGAGGTCCGCCATGGCGATCAGGAGGTCGGAAGGCCAGCCCCTCCTTCCCTCCGCCTCGATGACGAGGTTGAGGGCCTCGTCCAGCTCTTTCGGACAGTCCTGAACCTCGATCCCGGACCCCGTTCCTCCTCCGCGTATCCTATGGTCCAGGAGCCACTCCTCGGGAAGGAGGCCCTTCAGCAGGATCGTTACCCTTCCCAAACCCGAGACCGCCTCGAGGACGTCCTCGAGCATGGCGAGGGCGAGCTCCGCCCTCTCCTCCGACGACAAGACCGCCGAAAGCCTGCTCTTCGGACAGTCGAGCTTGAAGGGCATGATGACTCGGATCGACCGCATATCTGGTCAATGACGTCTATCTCGACTCGAGAGGCAGGCCCGGATCACGTCCAGCTCCCGAGGTCGGAAGAGCCTCCCCCCGGCCTTCGGGAGGGAGAGCCCCCGGAGGACGACGGCGGGGGTCCCGTCTCCGCCTTCGCCCATGAGGAGGTTTGCCATACCGGCGATCTCGTCGGCGATCGCCTCTAGGGTGATCTCCAGCTCTCTTCCCTCCAGGTCCCGCTCGCCCCGCCAGTCCCGCAGCGGAGCGACGCCGGCCCAGCCGATGGCGACGCCGGCGACGCCGCATCGGAAAGGCCTACCGCAGGTGTCGGTGACGATGACGGCGCATTCCTTACCGAGGCCGCAGCGGATCCTCTCGGCGCTGGCTCCGGGGTCCACCGGTAGGAGGAGGATTCTCCCCTGGCTGACGTTCGATCTATCTATGCCAGCGTTGACGCCGATGTGGCCGAACTTCGTCGCCACCAGGAGGAAGGGGTCATCTAAAAGAACCTCCGCCGCCTCCTCCAGAACCGCCTCGACGAACCGCGGGTCCTTCTCCAGCTTTCCAGCGATCTCCTCGGCCCGAGCTGAGGGGGAGTAACCCTCAAGCTCCCTCGCCCGTCCCTCCGCCTTGGAGACGACGGTGGAGGCTATGCAGACGACGTCACCGTCCTGGACGGGAAAGCGCTCCCTGACCATCGCCGCGAGGTCGTCCCCCTCTTCGATGGCGGGAAGGCCCCTCACCAGATGGCAACAGACCGGGTCCATCGATATCGGCTCCGGAGCGGCTCCTAGCTACCTGAACCGCTCCTCGTAAGGCATTCTGCTCAGGTGGTAGAGCCTCGCATGGACGAGGAGGTCGAGGAGGTAGGAGTAGTTCTCGGCGACGATGGCGAGCCTCTGGTCGCCCCTCTCCTCCCACGGCAGAGAGTTGTAGCTCTCGGCGAGCTCCCTCCAATATTCCGCCGGGAGGAACTCCAGGAGGTAGAGGTGGCGGTCGGTGAAGGAAAGGCTTATCTCCGGCTTCATGGCAGGTCAGCCCCCTCAGGCCGAGCCCTTCTTCTCCACGACCTCTGAGAAGGCGAGGGTTCCGCTGATCTTCTTGATCTTCGCCCGGACGATGTCGCCCTTGGCGGTCCCAGGAACGAAGATCATGAACTTATCGACCCTGGCGATGCCGTCGCCCTTCCTTCCCACCGAGTCGATCCGCAGCTCGTAGGTCTCTCCCTCCTCGATGACGTCCTTGGGGACGACCGTCTTCGTCTTCCTCTTCCTGACGGGCCTATGAGCCCCGCAGGCCTCGCACTTGAGCATCAGGACGCGGTCGCTTCTGATCAGCTGGGTGTCGGGCCTGTGGCACTCGGAACAGATGACGTACTCCTGGACGTAGGAATCGATGTGCCGCTCCAGGTTCTGCTCCGTGAACCTTCCCTGGAAGACGGCGTGCTGCCCCTCGATCTTGCCGGCGGTCCCCATCTCCTGGAGGATGAACTTCATCAGGTGGTCCGGATCGCGGTTGAGGGCGTCGGCGATGCTGGCGAAGTTCTCGAGGACCGTCGTCTTCCCCTCGTAGAATATTTTGGGCGTTGGTATCACGAACCTGTCCTCGGTCCCCCTGGAGGCGGGAAGCCTGCTCATGGCCCGCTCGAGCCCTTTCATGTAGTCTTCCATCAGAACACCGATCGATCTCGGTTATTTTATCAGCTCGGCGCCCTTCTCGACGACGATGTAGATCGGCGTGGGCAGCTTATGTCCAGCCCTCCTCAGGGCCATCTTCGCCTGGGGGACCCCCTGGGGCGTGGTGCTGACGGAGAATATCTTCTGTTCCGCGTCCACCCTCGCCGCGGTCCCGACGGCCTTCCCGAAGGCGTGGCGCATGCCGCTGGAGACTCGGTCTGCCCCGGCCCCCGTCGCCTGCTTGTTCTCCCTGATCACCTGGTGGGGGTAGACCCTCAGCTTCATGTGGAAGTTGAGCCTGCCGACGTAGGTCATGAGGTAACGGTTGGCGGTGACCCTGGCAGCCTCGAGGGCGGTGTGCCTGATCTGGCAGGGCTCCTTGGCCACGAGGGTGAGAGTGACGGGAAATTCGGTGTTGAGGTTGCCCATGTCGAAGTGGACGACCTTGCTTCCTGGAACGCCCCCCATATACTCTCTCCGGGTGTAGGGGCGCTCCAGCCTTCTGTACATGCTTGCTGGTTTACGTGTCAAAACTGAATTCCTCCAAAGTGATCTTGAGCCAGCCTAATACATCGATATGGTTTATAAGCGTTGGGGGAGGAGGCGGGAGCCTCCCACCACTCCCAGGGCTTGGTGTTCAGACCGTCGTCGGTGTCGATGGAGAGATCTCTCCCGCGATGGGCGCCTTCATGAGAGCCTCCGCCTCGTCGACGGCGCTGGTGTTGGCGAGGGCCCACATCAGCTTCACCAGGGCCACCTCGGGGAGGATGTCCCCGCCCTCGATCCCTCCGGCGGCGAGGATGTCTCTCCCGGTATCGTATACCCGGTCGCAGATCCTACCCCGGAGGCACTGGGAGGTGATCACCACGGGGATTCCGGCGTCGCTGGCGGTCTTTATCGCCCCCACCCAGTCGGAGGCGACGTGGCCGAGGCCCGTCCCCTCCAGGACGATCCCCCGGTACCCGGAGGTGATGTAATGCTCGAAGAGGTCGGGGCTCGCTCCGGGGAAGTACTTGACGAGGGCGCATCTCGGCTCAAGCCCGTCTTTCACCTCCAGCTCGACCTCGCCCCTCCTCCGGTGCTCCCCCAGGATCACGATATCCCGCGATGGGTAATCTACTCGGGCGATGGGGTGCTGGTTTATGCTCTGGAAGGCGTCCCTGCGGGAGGTGTGCATCTTCCGGACCCGGGTTCCCCGGTGGACGAGACAGAAGCCGTCGCTGGAGGTGCCGTGCATCACCACCGTCACCTCGGCGATATCGCTCGTCGCCACAGCCGCCGCCGATATGGCGTTCATGGCGGCGTCGCTGCTGGGGCGGTCGGAGGACCGCTGGGAGCCGACGAGGACTATGGGAACAGGCGTCTTTATCATGAAGGAGAGGGCGGCGGCGGTGTAGGTCATGGTATCGGTTCCGTGGGTGACGATGACGCCGTCAGCTCCCTTCTCAATCTCCGATCCGACGGCCCTGGCCAGCTCCTGCCAGTACTCTGCCTTCATGTTCTCGCTGAGGATGTTGTATATCACCTTCCCCTCATAGTTCGCGATCTCCAGAAGCTCCGGGATCGATGAGATTATCTCTTCGGCGGAGAACTGGCTGGTTACGGCCCCGGTCCTGTAGTCGACTTTGCTTGCTATCGTCCCCCCCGTGGAGAGGATCGAGACCTTCGGGAGTCCCTCCCGCCGCGGCGGGGGCGGAGGCGGCGGGATCTTGAGGGCTTTACCCTTGGCCACCAGCTCCACGGTGGCCCTTTCCGGATCGAAGCCGGCGTTGTAGCCGCTGTCCATCTTTATGACGACGCGGCCGCTCACCGAAGGCATAAGAACCCCCTCGCGCCGGATGCCGTCCTTCGTCACCGCTATTCTGTCCCCCAGTTCCAGCATCACCGCATCATCTCCTGCCTCCTTTTTGGCACGGTGTGACGCCGGTGGATGAAAAACGTTCCCCTCCGCGGGAGGTCTCCCACCGACGAGGGTGCTGCCATCTCCTCCGCCGATGTCCGATAGATTTATATCTTCGTTTACCTCCCTTCAGAGTGACGCAGCAAA
This sequence comes from Methanosarcinales archaeon Methan_01, assembly GCA_001602645.1. Taxonomy (GTDB): domain Archaea; phylum Halobacteriota; class Methanosarcinia; order Methanotrichales; family Methanotrichaceae; genus Methanocrinis. Next base: position 9,242 of record LUYE01000024.1, on the reverse strand, counting down.
ATTGCTATGAAACAACAATGTTGCCAATAAATTCGAATGGAGGAGGGCGGAGATGGAATCCTGGGGTAGGTCGGGTACGAAAGGGCGGTCTCGAGGCTCATATCCTCTTCTTTTAGGTCTCAGCACCGGCTCTGCTCCTCGTTTGGCTCAGAGTTCTGGGGCGGTCTCCCGTCGGCGAGTTTTTGTTTCCGGCCACCAGCTCGCCATCCCTCTTATCGTCGGCCTGATAGCTCTCCTCTCGACGGTGGGAATGGTCGCCGGAGGCGCCTCCGCCACCTCAGACCTCTCGCTCTCATCGGCGCCGTCGTCTGGCGGTGAAGTGATCGTCGCGGGGGAGGCGTTTGGCTACACCGTCACCGTGAGAAACTCCGGCCCCGACGACGCCACCGGCGTTCTGGTCAGCTCCGATCTATCCATTCCCGAGGGGGTCTCCATTTCGTCTTTTGCCGTCAGCGGTGGAGAGTATGACCAGAAGACGGGGGTCTGGACCGTTGGGTCCCTGCCCGCAGGGGAGGTCGAGAGCCTGACCATAGAGCTATCCGTCGCCTCTTCGGTCCCACCGGGAGGTGCGATCTTTTACTCCGGAAAGGTGACGGGGGAGGGGATCGATCTCAACCCTGAAGACGATGAGGCCACCTGGCAATCCGCGGTGACGACCGACGCGGATGTAGAGGTGATCGTGACCAGCTCGTCCCCGGAGGGGGAGCTGGAGGATCGGTACCTTTACACCGTAGCCATCAGAAATCACGGCCCGAGCGATGCTAGAAATGTCTGGTTCAAGGATCTCATCCCCGCAGCCATCTGGCTGAACGGAGCGAGGTACAGGGACGAGGCGACCGGCGATGAGGGTGAGTGGATCGGCTTCCTGGACCTCGGAGACCTGGCGCCGGGGGAGGCGAGGACCACCATCGTCTACGGTGACCCGTGCCCTGTCGCCCTCGATCAATCGAGCTCTCGGGTTACGATCACCGTCTGGTGGACGGACGCCCTCGATCAGGCCTGCAACTCGGAGGTGGCGAGCTGCCGGGTAGATATCCTCGATTGAACCTTTCTCCCCTTCTCGGCCCCTAATTCGTCCCGGGCTCAAATTCCTCTCGGGATCAATTCGTCCCATCGCCACGGCCTCCCCATCCAGAGGAAAGCTGATTAATATCGATCCGTCGAAGGTCTCTGGAGAGGGTTCAACCTTGATATATTTCGTCACCGGAAACAGGGGAAAATTCGAGGAGGCCCTGGGGATCCTGGGGGAGGTCGAGCAGAGGAACATCGGCTACCCCGAGATCCAGGCCGAGGCCTTAGAGGATGTGGCGGTATTCGGCATCTGGGATGTCTTGAAACGGCTGGCGGGCCCCGTGATGATCGAGGACGCCGGGCTCTTCATCGACTCTTTGCGGGGCTTTCCAGGGGTCTACTCCGCCTACGTCTTCGATACCATCGGAAACGACGGCATCCTGAAGCTTTTGGACGGGGTGAAGGAGAGGAGGGCGACCTTCAGGTCGGTGGTGGCCTACGGGGAGCCGGGGATGGAGCCGGTCCTCTTTTCGGGGGAGCTGGAAGGGACGATCGCCCTCGAGCCCCGGGGTTCTGGGGGCTTCGGGTACGACCCGATCTTCCGGGTGGGGGAGAAGACGATCGCCGAGATGGGCCTCGATGAGAAGAACCGGATCTCTCACCGAGGGGTATCGATCCGCGCCCTGAAGGTGTGGCTCTCATCCCGGTGATCTGCCGGGGTCAGCACTTCTTCCTCTTCTGAAGGACGCACTTGGGGAGCATACGGCTGTCGATCTCCTTTATCCGGGGGGCCTGGACGGCAGAGATGTAGAGGGTCCTCCCCTCCACTTCGACTTTTTGGTCCATCGGCTTTGGAGGGCTGAGCCTCACCGGGAGGAGGATGGGCCCCTCGCAGGTGGTGGCTATCCGGAGCTCCGAGAAGCTGTTTTTGATGTAATCTCTGATCTCGGGGGATATGGACGGGTCAGGAGGAGGGCAATTTCGAGCGGGTCTTCCTGGCATCTCCTGAGAGTTCTCCCTGCCCCTAGAAATAGTATACCTCCTGAAGGGCTCTTCTGCCGCCATCCGGTACAGCATATCGTCCTCTTTTCGGATGGGCAGGCCTCCTCGGCCCCGGCTATGGTATACCTTTTATAAGCCCCGGTGTTGAACCCTCCCTCGTGGCCAGGAGGAAGAAGGGATACTACAGGGGTAGGGACCTGGCGAGGCAGAGGATCGAGAGGCTCTTCGTCCTCGCCGAGGAGGAGCATCGCCACCATCCTGAGAGGAGCGACCGGTATGTGGAGATCGCCAGGAGGATGGGGATGAGGATGAGGGTTCGGATTCCCCGTCGGCTGAAGAGGCGGATCTGCAAGGGGTGTCGGTGCTACCTCTGCCCAGAGAGAACCCGGGTGAGGCTGAGGGATGGGGTCGTCACGGTAACCTGCCTTGAGTGCGGAGAGGAGATGAGGTATCCTTACCGGAGGGCCCGATGATATCGGAGGGCCCTCGTCGCCTCACCTCCCCGGGATGGGGGGCCAGAACCGGAGGGGCGAAGCCGGGCATCGCCGGATCGCTCCGCCTCGCGGGGGCGGCCCAGGGGAGGCCGCCCGGGCAAAGGGCGAACCAACACCTTAGTCCCACCGCCTGGCCCTCCCCTCAGTAGAGGCGTTGGAGGTAGGCTCTCCGGAGTTCTCATCTCGTGGGGTTTCCCGGAGCCATGGTCGTCGTCGAAGGGGCGTCCTCCGACGATGGCTGCGGGATCTACAAAAATTTTTAATATAATGATGGAAGAGATGATGGGAGCCGATGATCCTGGAGGTGGATTATGGGACCGTTATGGAGCATAGGACCCTCTTATTGGTGGCATCTTCCTTGGACCGTCATGTCCTCCGTCGGGGTGCTGGACCAGCCTGGGTACTGGCCCCCCGAATACGTCGCGGCATCGAGGGCTATCCTCGTCCTCCTGACGGCCTATCTGGGGTTCAAAGCCCTCTTTTTGCCCTTCAGCTTCCCTGGAGAGGAGGAGTAGGGCCATAGCCTCTCCCCTTTCCTCAGTCGCGTCTCCCATCCCTCCGAGGCTCTGAGCCCAGGGGTCGGAGGCCTTGGGAAGCTTCTTCCCATCGCCGGGTTGGATGAGCTGGCTGGTCTCGGCGACAAGCCTGATACGGAGGGGCGCGCCGGGTGGGCAGGTCCCCTCCGCCATCCCGGGGCGACCGATGGGTCATGCCGAACGAGTCTCGCGCACCCTTCGATTGACCGTATAGGCCCCTCCCTCCTGCTCGCTGGCAGCTCTTTTGATGATCAAAACTTCTCCGCCAAATCCGACAATTTTTCTATGAATGCGTTCGTAAACACCCCCACCAGGAAGCAGACGACGACCCTCATGTTATCGCCGAAGTTCGCCTCGAAGGATGAGACGTCCTGAGCCGTGAGGGTTTCGGCGCTCGAAGCGATCAGCGTCGTGTTGTTGATCAGCAGAGGTCCATCCAGTCCCGACAGGTTCAAAAGGCCGATGCTGGTGGCATTAAGATAGCTGGTGGTCGGTCCGCCTCCCGTAGTCATCATCCCTAGATCTGTGAGCAGGTAGGCTATGAAGCCGAATATCGCCGCGAGGAATGGTAGGGCGGTGTACCAGAGCCTCTTATACTCCTGGACGACGCCGGTCGTTTTTATGTCATTCACAGTGCCCATCATGATCTGCGCCGATGCGCCCAGTCCGGCGAAGAGGGACGCCCAAAGGGGAACATTGAGGACGTATTTATAAGGCGGATGCATCAATAAATATCCAAAAAAGATGGCTGTAGCCATCCCGTAGAACATTGAGGAGAGTCCATATTTCGCGATGACGAAGGAGAGATAAGTCCATCTCGGCAGACCAAAAAATTTGAACTTATGCTGATTCAGCTCCATCGTAAAAAGCCGCATACCCTTGTCCGACTCTTTAATCGACTCAAGAGAATTCTTATCTTTATACAGCATCTCTCGAGATTTATCATAATTTGATATGGCATCTTCTACGTGGACGTTTCTCGACTCTCCTATCTCCAGAAGACTTCCAAGCTTGATAAGCTTCTCTTCTGCCCAAGTTCTCATCCTCAGTTCCTCTTCGAGCTGAGGAGTTGAAGCATCTTTAATGGTGGCATCATTCGACATACAGCTATAAAATGTTTTTTTCCATATATCAAATTTTCGATTTAAAATTTATATTGCCAAAATATATAATACGCATCTGCACTCATGGGATGGAAGATCCCAAGTATCTCACCACCAAATCCCCGACGTTGATAGATGACATCAAATATTCCATCACAAGGGCCGTCAGGATCTGGAACGGGAAGGGAAGGGGCCTGGGGCCGGCCGGTTGGGTCGATCCTCCTCCGCCGTCGAGGCGCGGCTGACGGGGCTGTAGTTTTTTACTTCGTAAACCTTTCCAGGCTTGTGAGGATTCATTTTATCTTTAGCTGGCGGGCTTTTTTATAAGGGACCTTCCCTCCCTCGACGGGATCTTCTAGAAGTTCTCACCATCATACTTATATATATTGGAGGGCTCGCCCTGGAGCTACCAGGGACGATGTTCCGGATGGTGGTTACGGCATGGATGATATGATCGGTCAGAGGGGCGTCGACGAGGTCATCAGCCCCTTTGCGGAGAGGATGTCTCGGGTTCCCAGGTCCTTCATAAGGGAGATCCTTAAGGTGACGGAGGACCCTAGGACGATCTCCTTTGCGGGCGGCCTTCCAAATCCTCGGTTCTTTCCGGTGAGGGAGGTGGCAGAAGCCGCCCAGAAGGTATTGAGGGAGAGCGGCGAGGCCGCCCTCCAGTACAGCACCACCGAGGGCTATCTTCCCCTGAGAGAGCTGATCGTCGAGAGATATGCGATGAAGGGGATGAAGGTCGATCCCGAGGAGGTCCTCATAACGACGGGCTCTCAGCAGGGTCTCGACCTCTTGGGAAAGACGTTTCTCGACAAGGGAGACCGGGTCATCGTCGAGGAGCCGACCTATCTCGCCGCCATCCAGGCCTTCGGGATCTTCGAGCCGGAGTTCCGCTCCGTCCCCCTGAAGGGGGATGGGATAGACCCGAAGGCCCTCTCGGCCGCCCTCTCGGAAAGGCCGACGAAGCTCTTCTACGCCGTCCCCAACTTCCAGAACCCCACCGGTGTGAGCTACTCGGAGGAGAGGAGGAGGATGGTGGCAAGAGCGATGCGAGGCTGCAGGACCGTCTTCATCGAGGACGACCCCTACGGCGAGCTGAGGTTCATCGGCGAGGAGGCCCCGTCGATGAGGCGTTTTCTCGGGGGGAAGGCCGTCCTCCTCGGCTCCTTCTCCAAGGTGATCTCGCCGGGGCTTCGCCTCGGCTGGGCCTGCGCTAGAAGCGACATCATGGAGAAGCTGGTCATCGCAAAGCAGGCATCGGACCTGCACACCAGCATCCTATCTCAGAGGATCGCCTACCAGTACCTGGCGGATAACGACGTCGGCGAGCATCTCGAGCGGATCCGGTCCGGGTACAGGAGGCAGAGGGACCTGATGGTGAAGATGATCGAGGAGAGCTTCCCCGCCGGGGTCGAGTACACCAGGCCCGAGGGAGGGATGTTCCTCTGGGTCTCCCTTCCCGGCGGCCTCTCTTCCCTCGACCTCTTCAACCGGGCCATCGAGAACAACGTTGCCTTCGTTCCGGGGCAGGCCTTCTACGCCAACGGCGGCGGAGACAACACCCTCCGGCTGAACTTCTCCAACTCCAGCGAGGAGAGGATCGTGGAAGGGATGGGAAGGCTCGCAAAGTCCATCGAGGAGATGATCTGGCCGTCGACCTGAGGACTAGCTGCCGGCGCTTCTCCGGGCCCCGCCAGGACTGCTCCTCATCGAAAGCGAGCCTTCAGGCGTAGGCCCCTCGCTCCCGGGAGCCCCGCCCATCGATGATCAAATTCTCTCGCGTATATAAATCCCCGGGGCGGAGGACCACCAGAGCCCGACGTCCACCGGTGACGAGGTCGGTCACCTCGACCTCCGCCTCCTCCGACCGGCTTTGCACGTAAAGGGCTGATTTAGCCCTACTTTACGTGCAGACACCAGACTTTACGTGCAAGAACTCAGGGTTGATTCCATTCTCATACATCTCATGGATGACGACGGTGAGGTTGTAGGCTACAATTTTTGCCAGCAGTTCGTTTACCTGAGCAACGGGATTCTTCGACTTTAAGGTCTCACCGAACTTCCTCTTGATCGCGGCATTCGTAGCTTCGATATTGCTCCTCTTATGATAGTGGTCCATGAACTCGTCTCTGTTAAGCTGGAAGAAATGGTACATCTTTTTCCAAAGGGGCGATCCTCCAGCTCTTCCTGTCGCGTTCTTCCTGTACGGGATATATGCCGTACCTCCAACACCACCTACAATTTCGAGGTTCTTTCGCGACGAATAAGCCATATCAGCAGACACCTCATCGATGGTGAAGCCCTCGGCGGTCTTTCTGATCAAGGGACCGAACTGAGGCGAGTCGTTACCATGTTCATCAGTTATTGCCACCGCAGCTACAACGTTGGTTTTGACACCTGAACAAAGATGAGCTTTCACCCATCGGTGTTGTTTCTTTTCGCCGTGCTTCATGCCACAGTAGGCATTGAATGTGGTTGTACGGAATCCCGTTGAATCCACAGAGAAGTTAGTTTCGATACCAGCAACAGGTAAGGCGGAAAGCATTACAAGTTGGTGTAAAATCTCTGTTGTCTCTGGTTTATTAAAGAGTTCTGATGTTGCATTAAAATGTGGTACATGGTTGATCTGCCCTTTCTCGGTGGCATTTTGGAATATGCTGTATGCGCGACGGCTCGAAAGCTGAGAGTATACCTTCTGGATGGCACAGAATAGGTTCTCTTGGAGTGGTATGCGAGGTCTGCCTGTTATCTGTTCGGGCTCAGGTATCGCCTTCACCAGATCCTTAAGTAGCTCGTCAAACAGCTTCACCTCTGCCTTCTGAGCTTCATTATAGGCGTTCCAGGCTTGTGCATAGGTTAGGTGGACCTTCTCGGTTATGGTTCCCTTTGGTGTGTCCTTCTCGACTTCAAGGTAATAACGGGTGGCCATGATGTGCTTGCACTTACCCCCTCGGTAAACAAAATCAGGACACGTGCAAGTCATCCCTGTTGGTGTACTTTTGACCTCATAGACCTTGTTACCTGACTGCGATCTCACCTTAAATGAGGTGTCACTTACTTTCTTGATCTGGTTTCCCTGGTTTGCGATTGCCCTGCCACGCTCTTCTCTAGGATCTGGCGCGTCTTGCATACTATAGTATATACCGTTGTATGTACTTAAACCTTGTGCTTACTTTGGTATGTACCAAAGTATTATATACCTAGAAAACCTCCTTATCTCTATGACGAATCAAGCCAACGTCAAGCTCTATGCCTACAAATCAAGGCACAGCATCAATTTGCCAAGTGATCTTGTTAGGGACAGTACATTTCCCTTTGATGTTGGCGAAGAATTAACCGCGAAAATAGAAGACGGAAAATTAATCATAGAGAGAAAAATAAAATCATCAGATTGAGGGCAACGTCAAATTGGAGGATTTTCGTCTATATCCGCAACATATAGACTGATATCCACCACGCAAGCTCCGACGTGGGGTACCAATTCAATATGCTGCCCAGTTACGACCTCACTAATATCCATGGTTTCAACTTCAGTTATCATAAATATCCTCCTTTTAAAAGGTGTTGTTCCGAAACGATATCTAGTTTTCCCTACGCATCTGTTTTGTAAAGTTCGTCATCTGTGGAAAAGTTTCTCCAGGAAACAGTTTCGTGTTTCTCATAAAGATCTCCGTTGATATATACCGCTCTCCCGCCTTTCCCAATATATGGTACGATCTGAATTTGCCCCCCTTCTTTCATAACTGCTAACGATAGCATTTGACCTGTGGGGGTCGATATTTGGGTAAAAAACGATCCTCCTGGTAATGATAGTTTGTCAAACCTTTGACCTACTACAAGTGCTGAAGTAGACCCTATAGACTCGATAAATTTCATTGGTATTACCCTTTTATCTCCGGTGGATACATCGTCCTCATATGGCGTTTTGAGATCCAATTCTTTTTCATAATCCAGGAATAGGTCCCACATTATCTCATCCAGATTTCTCCCATTACACCGAATGTCTTCTGCATTTTGGACTTTCAAGCCTATTTTATCTGCTTCGGTGCGAGGAATGTGATGTCCATGAAAATACAGTTTTTCAACTAGGGTGTCGATTATATTATTGATTTGAGTTCCTTGCTCCTTCGGGTCCATATGCAATTCCAACAGCTTTCTAGTATCGTCCCTCGCTTTTATATAATGTCTATATGCATTTCCAAGAGCTAATGGGTGAACTTCAACACAGAGACGGGAGAATACTTCTGTGAAATTCTTTTCATCCCTTAAATCAATTTTGTCTCTTAATAATGATATATACCCGCCGATATCTTCAACTGATATGGGCTCTTTTTGATTTTTTATAATAGGATTGAATGCATTTGATACGGAAGGGTCAACCGGGCCAAGCGTTCCCATTTTACCCATAATTATATTATTCGCTCCAAGGGCGATAGCTGTAGCACAACTGAACGCGAAACTTGGAACCAACACGGTGAATTTTTCTGTAAATTCTCTTATCAAATTCGATAACGCCCATGCCACAGTTGCCGTGCCGCCTAAACTGTATATAACTAAGTCAATTTTTTCAGCTTTTCCAATTTTTAATAGATGGTCATACATCTCACGCAAATCAACCGTGTCAATTTGAGATGGCACCCCCGGTTTCGTTGTTATCATGTATGTTATTACTTTGCTACATCTCAATGTTTCGATTTCACTGATCAGCTTTTGTCGCTCTTCTCTACCCATCGGAATGACCTCCACTTTTCTCGCTTGGGTGGGAATAGGTATTCCGATACAAATTTCTTTCGGGGCAATCATCGGTCACCTTAGTACCGGCGTAAATCCTACGATTTTGCATTTCATGATTGATCTTGACTTTACGTGCAAGTCCAAGACTTTATGTGCAGAACGGGGTTTACGTGCAAAGCCCCTCCGACCGAAACCTTTATATTCGACAAATGCCGTGGTATAGAACGGCATGTAACGTGCCATTTCCTCCCTCCTTTGCCCTCTATTTTTTCATCCACTCCAAGCCCGCTCATCCTCTTTCCCATGTAAAACCCTATTAAATCGAGATCAGGGGCTGCTATCCTCCAGCTCCTGGTTCT
>LUYE01000023.1 GCA_001602645.1 Methanosarcinales archaeon Methan_01 | reverse complement strand
GCCGTAATCGATATCGACTTTAGAATGAAGTTTATAACCAAAATGTAGTTCCTCCCCCTTCTCAGCCCAAGTTCCATCCCTGCTCCGACGAGTCCTAGCGTTCTCTCTTCTGGGTTTCTTTGAATTTCCTGGATCTGCCTCTATAAACGTCGCATCCTGAATGGTTCCTCTTTTTACCTGAAGCCCTTTAGATATCATAAGAATTTCATAAAAGAGATTCGATCTGAAATTTGCTTTTCAGCCTCGAGGTCGCATAACCTGTACCACTGCTGGAGCAAAAGCACCTTGAGGATCAGGTCATCATGTATTTTTTAGTATATAATGAGTTCCATAGGAATGCTAGGATTTTAAGAATTCTCCCCTAGATATGGCATATATAAGTTATGATATTATATATACTTTTTATATATCTGCACAATATGTCTAGATAAGAGTTGTATACACCATTATTGATATTTTAATAGTTTTTAGAAAAGTATATCTATGAGCAAAAGTTATATCGATTAGCATAGGTTCAAATGCCAAGCATAGGTTCTAATGCCGAGCATAAGTGGTGGAGCTGGCTGAGGGAGGGAGATCACTGTCGAGATCATATCGGTTAATTCTATCGATGACTTGTCTTCTCATTTTTCAAGGGGCGTATGCCATCAATATGCAGTTTTCGGCTAGCGATGGCGGTGGAAATAGCGTAAGCATCTCGGAATCCTACAACGTCGACAACGGCGTCGAGGTGTGGGGTCAGTCGTCGGCTGCCTTCGGCGAAGGCCTGAAGATCGACGATAGGAGGAGGTTCACAGGACCCGGGAACATCTACGCCGTCCAGGAGTACGCCGGTAGCGGCGGGTATGTCGGCATGAGCTATATCTATGCTGAGGACGCCGCCCATACCCTGGCCCGAGGGTCCGCCCATCTGACGCCCGGAGCCCTGGGCGTCGTCCAGGATGCCTCCATCAGAGATGCCGGGGCCTGCGCCGTCGTCTCTACAGCAAACCAGGGGGGGCGGGGGACCATGCAGCATGCCTCGGTCTGGGACGGATCTCTCGACTCCAGGCAGACGATCGGCGTCGACGGAGGGATCGCCACATCCCAGGACACCCAGATGGTCGGGGACCTCCCGACAGCCTTTGGGACCGCAGGGTACATGGACGTCAACCTCGGGCCCTCGAACTTGAAGATCGAGGGAGAAGGGGCTGCCGTGGCTGTATCCTCCCTGGACCTGGCGGGGCCCGCGGAAGTCGACTGCAACCTCGCTACGGGGACCGGAAACAGCGCCTGGGCGTATGGCAAGATAAGATCAGCTGAAAGCGACCTCGGCGCCGTAGGCGCGGCCGCTGGCGCAGGAAAGATCGACCTCGAAGCCGACTGGACGGGTGACCTTCCTGAGCTCTACATAGACGGCTATGGAGAGGCGGCGGCGGCCGGGGTCGGTGCCATAGGTGTGAATAACGAGATACGCGGAACTTTGGCCGCGAGCACCACCGATGCCGGAACTTCCGCCTCCGGCAGGGAGATTGAGGCCTCCAACAGGGAGGGGGCCGTGGTGGCCGCGGCCGCTGCCGGAGGCCTCGGCATAGGGGTCGACCTCCAGAATGGATTCATAGGCGGCGGCGCGGAGGCTGCTGGCGTCGGAGTCCTCGCCGAAGGCCGCAGAAACTGGATCGAGAGCGAAAACCTGGCGGCGGGAACCGGATTCGATGGAACCGGCGCCTACGGCAGCGGCATTGAGGCCTACAACAGAGTCGGTACCGTGGTGGCAGCCGCGGCCGCCGGTGGCCTGGGCGCAGGCATCGACCTCCAGAATGGATTCGTGGATGGCGGCGCAGAGGCTGCTGGCGTCGGAGTCCTCGCCGAAGGCCGCAGCAACTGGATCGAGAGCGAAGCCCTGGCGGCGGGAATCGGATTTTATGGAACCGGCGCCTACGGCAGCGGCATTGAGGCCTACAACAGAGTCGGTACCGTGGTGGCAGCCGCGGCCGCTGGAGGCCTGGGCGCAGGCATCGACCTCCAGGATGGGATCATAGCCGGCGATGCCGAGGCCGCAGGAATCGGAGTCGGTGCCGAAGGCTATAGAAACCGGATCAGAAGCGGTACCCTGGCCGCAGGAACCGGTGGCTTCGGGACTGGAGCCATCGGAGAAGAGATCGAGGCATCCAACAAGGAAGGTGTCGTCGCCGCGGCCGCCGCTGCTGGCGGCCTCGGCGGAATCGTCGACCTCCAGAATGGATTCATAGGCGGCGACGCGGAGGCTGCTGGCGTCGGAGTCCTCGCCGAAGGCCGCAGAAACTGGATCGAGAGCGAAAACCTGGCGGCGGGAACCGGATTTTATGGAACCGGCGCCTACGGCAGCGGCATTGAGGCCTACAACAAGCGAGGAACCGTGGCAGCAGCCGCGGCCGCCGGTGGCCTGGGCGGAATCGTCGACCTCCAGAATGGATTCATAGGCGGCAGCGCGGAGGCTGCTGGCGTCGGAGTCCTCGCCGAAGGCCGCAGCAACTGGATCGAGAGCGAAAACCTGGCGGCAGGAACCGGATTTTATGGAACCGGCGCCTACGGCAGCGGCATAAAGGCCTACAACAGAGTCGGTACCGTGGTGGCAGCCGCGGCCGCTGGAGGCCTGGGCGCAGGCGTCGACCTCCAGGATGGGATCATAGCCGGCGGTGCCGAGGCCGCAGGAATCGGAGTCGGTGCCGAAGGCTATAGAAACCGGATCAGAAGCGGTACCCTGGCCGCAGGAACCGGTGGCTTCGGGACTGGAGCCATCGGAGAAGAGATCGAGGCATCCAACAAGGAAGGTGTCGTCGCTGCGGCCGCCGCTGCTGGCGGCCTCGGCGGAATCGTCGACCTCCAGAGTGGATTCATAGCCGGTGGCGCGGAGGCCGCAGGAATCGGAGTCGGTGCCGAAGGCTATAGAAACCGGATCAGAAGCGGTACCCTGGCCGCGGGGACCGGATTCTTCGGGACTGGCGCCCTCGGCGAGGATATCGAGGCATCCAACAAGGAAGGTGTCGTCGCTGCGGTCGCCGCCGCTGGCGGCCTGGGCGGAGGATTCGATTTCAATAGCGGGAACGGCATCGTCGAGGCGGAAGGCGCCATCTTCGGCGCCGGGGCCGCTGGAGCCAAGAACGAGATCGGCGTCGGATTCGTCGCCGCCGCGGTCGGGAACAGCGCCGACGTGGTCGCGATTGATGTGAACGCCCGGAGCACCGGGGGTGCGGCGGGAACGGGCGTCGCCGCTGGGAACGCCCGGCTCCAGCTGACCGGCGGGACCCCAACCTCAGTCCTCGCTGAAGGTTCCGCTGTGGGCGCCGGGGGTAGCGGTGCCACGGCTGGTGCCAGTGCCGACCTCCTTATGGCGGAGTCCGGAGAGAGCACCTCAGCCTCAGGAGAGAATTTGAGGCTCACGGTCATTGAGGGCGATGGGACCATCGGTGCCATAAGCGGGACCTACGACTCCAGTGGACCTGACCGGTTTGCCAGCGTTTCCGGAGATGTAACGGCCGGATCCGCCATGATCTGGGGGGACTTCAGCACCGATACGAGCTCTAGCGCTTCGGCATCGGCCGAGAACGTGGGCGCGGCCGGGACCAAGATCTACCTCGGATCCTACGCTGACGATGGGACAGCTTACTCCGAGGTGTATACCACGTTGGGTGCCGGTGGATTGAACTTTGGAGAGATGGAGGCGTATGCAGGAGACTCCACCCAGGCCAAACTGAAGTACAAAGTGGTGGGCAACTACCAGATCGTCGCTGAAGCCTCGAGCTCGGATCCGCCGGATTTTGATACGGATTCCGACGCAGGGTGGGCAATGACCATTAAAGACGTCAGCGGGGAGGCCTGGACCGACAACACCGGTGCCCATGCGGATGTGATCTGAATGAGGAAGGTATTCGTATATCTACTGCTGCTGGCGGGGCTGATCTCCTCAGCCTCCGCCGCCTCTTACACCTTCGGGGTGTACAACGTCACCGACGGCTCCTCCTTCTGGATCAGCCGCCAGAGCGCGAACATGACCCTCGACCTCTCGGGATCGGTGGAGGGGGAGATCGCCCCCATAGCCGTCACCCCCGCCGGGAGGGTTCTATCGCCATACTACTCGGCCTCCTCCGACCTCGACGCCAACGACGTCCGCCTCCGGGAGAGGACCGCCGCCCTCGAGGGGACCTACAGCTCCGAGGAGGCGATATACCTTCGGGCCTGGGCCAACTCGGCCGTCAACCGGACCTACTTCAAGCCCGCAGGAAGCGGCGTCTGGACCATAACCCTCGAAGAGAACTGGCCCGTCAGGCTGAACGCCAGCAGGACCGTCGACTACGCCGGAAAGATGATAAACGACCGCGACTGCGCCGGAAATAACGGCGACTCCGTCGGGGCGAGCTTCCTTTATAACACCGAGCTATCGAAGGAGAGGAACGTCGCCATGCGCCTTGAGAGGCTGAACGCCACCGTCATAGCCACCAACGATACCATCATCAGCGCCGACGTATTCGCCACCAGGTCCACAGTATACGACATCGACTCCCACTCCACCGGGATTGCAGACCTCAGATACCGCCAGGTAGACTCCCGAAACAACATAATCAACATCGGAGAGGAGAGGTACAGCGGGACCTACGACATAACCCGAAGGGTCAAGATGGAGCTAGTCGAGACGAACGTGACGAAGAAGACCGACTGGCTCAACTGCTGCATAGAGGGCTGCTCCGGCCTCGATCCCTGCGACACCATGCCGTGGGGAGGGGCCGGGGTCTTCGGCTGCGCATGCTGATGAGGGGCGCGCTTGCCCCCGTTCTTTTTTAGTTTGAATATTATATTCCTAACTAGGATTATAGGGGATGCCATCGTCGACGACGGCGCAGACGTGGGAGACATCTCATAACCAAACCTGCCAGAAGGGGGGCGGATGCCGTCTATCCGCCATCAAAGCCCCTCATCAGAGGGGATAAAAGGGAGGTGGGGGGCAAAAGTCGCTATCAGGGATTCGGGAGGGAAGGAAGGTTCGACGTCAGACTTTTGCCTGATATCACTCCGTCATCTGACGAATATAAACTTTTCTGTCGATCCGAAGATGCCGGGGGCTCCGACGATTCCAATCCGACTTGAGGATGATCGTGGGATATCAACGGCGAAGCACTGCGAATGGATAAAGATAGCTACGATATGCCCTTTTCGTCAAAGGCCTCCGGGGTGGCCTTGACGAAATGGCTATGAAGGGGGGAGGCAAAAGTCGGATGTAGGGATTTTTAGGAGGGAGGAAAAAGTTTGATCGACTTTTGCCTAGGCATTATACGGCATTTGTCGAATATAAGCCTTTCGGTCCCCCCAAATAATCCCCTCCTTCCCCAGCGAAGAGAAACGGATTTCTAACGGGGGCTCATTGAGGATGGAGGATGATCGCTCGATGGCTTCGGAGATCGTGCTGATAGGAAGGTCGAACGTCGGGAAATCTACCCTATTCCGCCTTCTTACGGGCAAGAAGGTCCGGGTGGGGAGGAGGCCCGGGGTGACCGTAGGCCCCTCCAGGGCCCGGGTAGGAAGCGTCACCTACGTAGACATGCCCGGATACGGGTACATGAAGGGCGCTGAGAGGAGGGTCCAGGAGGGGACGAAGGACTTCATAGTCCACTACTTTGAGGATAGAGGCGACGATATCCTCCTCGCGATCCAGGTGATCGACGCCGCCAGCTTCCTCGAGATCGCCGACCGCTGGGAGGAGAGGGGGGAGGTCCCTCTGGAGGTGGAGCTCTTTGAGTTTCTGACGGACCTCGATCTCGCCGTCGCCGTCGCCGCCAACAAGATGGACAGGGTCGAGGATCCCGACGCCACCCTCGACGCGATCGGCGAAAGGCTGGGAATGCTCCCACCCTGGAGCCAGTGGCGAGATCGGATCGCCCCCATCTCCGCCAAAGGCGGAGATATAGGGTCCCTCAAGGAGATCATAAGGTCCAGCCTCCAGAGCCGATCGGCCGGGGGTCCTTCTCCGAAGAAGTGAGGCCGCATGGGGGCTATCTTCGGAATCAGGGCCTCGATCCCCGGCACCTCATCGGCCATTATTACGCGGTTTGCGTTCTGGCAGTTCAGCCCTTCGCGGGGGGATCCTGGCTCGGAGATACCGGCGACGTCCCCTCCTGCCTCTGGATGATGAGGTTTCTGTATGGGTAGGGGATCTCGATCCCCTCCTGGTCGAACCTCTTCTTTATCGCCTCCCGGAGGTCGCAGGCCGTGCTGTAAGCCACATCCCGGTGAGGGACGTCCACTGTGAGCCTCATATTGACGGCGAAATCTGCGAGATCGGTGACCCTGACAGTTATGTCGTGGTCTTTCAAGACCAAGGGGTGCCTCTTTGCCGCCTCGAGCATGATCTCTCTCGCCCGGTCCATATCGGCATCGTAGCCGATGCCGACGTCTATCCTCCAGGTTATGACGGGATCGGTTATCGACCAGTTGATTATCGGCTGGCTGCCCATGAGGCTGTTGGGGACGAAGATCCTCCGGCCGTCCCAGGTCTTTATGGTGGTGTGCCTCAGGGTCAGATCCTCGACCTGGCCGTACTCGCCGTTGAAGTCGACGAAGTCCCCCACCCGGAAGGGATGAAACACCGCGAGGAAGATCCCGGAGATGAGGTTGGAAAGGGAGTCCTGGGCTGCAAAGCCTATGGCGAGGCCCGCCACCCCCGCCCCAGCGAGGAGGGTTACGGAGACCCTGCTTAAGGGCGGTATCTGGTATATGATCATCAAAAACCCAACAACGTAGATCGCTGCCACCAGAAGCCTGCTGATCAGGGTCCTGAAGGTCGTCTCGGTCTCCGCGTCCAGCCCCATCCTCCCGCCTCCCGTGACTCTGGGGAGGTGGACGTTGATAGCTCGCCTCACCATATTGGCGGCGATATAGGTCAAAACCGCTATCAATACGACCTTGAAGAGAATCCCGGCTATGTACACCAGATCGATCCCCAGGGCCGAGTCGAGGTAGTCTACGATGGACCTCAGGGTCGACTGGGATCCATCCCCGGTCAGATGCAACGGCACCTCCGAAGAGAGCTCCAGGGGCAGATCGGTCGTCATGTTCGAGATGTTAGAGGAAGGGTCAAGACCGTCCAGGCCGATATCGGAAGGGACCGTATAGTCGTAGAAGATCTCCTCCTCCACCGATACGATCTCATCCTCGTCCATGAAGAAGAGGAAAAATCGGAAATACTTAACGATTTCGCCATGGAAACTGACGAAGAAAGAGATCGTTCCCGGGGAGGAGAGGCTCGAGGTACGGGGCCCCCCCTTCTCGGACCCGCGAGTCTCTCCTGGAAGCTGAAAAGGCTTTTAACGAATAAACCTGACTATACCGATCGAAATAGAGGAAGGTCCCATGCCAAGGAAGGACGTCTACGGCCAACTCATTCTGATCTCAGCCCTGCTTCTCATCCTCTCGGGGAATCCGACGGCTGCTGCGACTTATGTAGTCAGCCCCGATTACGACGACAAGTTCATCCAGGCCACGATAAACCGCGCCAGCGACGGTGACAGGATCATCGTAAAGAGCGGCAATTACCAAGAGAACATAAACGTTACCAAGAAGATCTCCCTCATAGGCCTGGACACGGGCAATGGTAAGCCCGTCGTGGACGCCGGGGGGTATGGGAGCGCCGTCGTCATCTCCTCCGACGAGGTTCTCTTTGAGGGCTTCACCGTCACGAACTCAGGAAAGCTCTGGAAGGACGCCGGAATAAAGGTGACCTCAAAAGATAACGTCATCAGAAACAATAACTTAACCGGAAACGAGTACGGAATAGTCCTCGACAACTCTGCCCGAAACAACGTCATGAAAAATTTCATATGTCAGAACGATGTCGGCATATCCCTCTACACCTCGGAGAGGTGCACCATCGTGGAGAACGACGCCTGCAACAACACCTTCGGCGGCATCCTTCTCAGCAAAGCGAATAACAACACCATACGAAACAACAACGCCAGCCTAAACCGCTGGGCAGGCATAATCCTCGGAGAGTGCAGCGACAACACCGTCTCCAACAACATCGTCCGATACAACGAAAATCAGGGGATATGGCTCCTCCGATCCTCCGCCAACACCATCCGGGGCAACAGGGTGAGGTACAACTACATATTCGGCGTCCGCCTCCTCTACTCCAACAGAAACGCGGTCACCAGCAACACGATAAGAAACAACCTGGACGGCATCAGCTTGGAGAGCTCCAGCGGTAACATCCTCGCCGGAAACAACCTGAGCATCAACGTGTACGGGGTCTACGTCGACAACTCCTACAACAACAGAATTTACATGAACAACCTGATAAACAACAATAACCACGTTCACTCCTGGAACTCCACGAACTTCTGGAACTCGACGGAGCCTTTGAGCTACACCTACAACGGCGTCACCTACAGGAGGTACGTCGGAAACTATTGGAGCGCTTACTTCGGACCCGACCCCTTCGGCTACGGCCTCGGGAACAGGCCCCAGATCGTATCTGGGAAGGAGAGGGATTACAACCCCCTGAAGAGGACTTCCGAAAGGTACACCCTCCGGGGCTGAAGCTCCGTCGGCCTTGAGGGATATAGACCAGGCCATCAGCCCGGCATGGACCCGGATCGCCCTGGGAAGGAGAAGGTCGGTCTCCGACAAGACCGGCCCAGAAAAGAGGAAGAGATATAGAGGCAGAGACTGGCAATGAAGAAGATGGGTCGACGGTCTGGATAAAACGGCAAGGTTTGCGGCGATGCAGAGCCGCAGACCATGTCGCCACCGATTACGAGAACATCCTCATCGACTCGTCAACCCGGGGGAGCATCTCTTCGCCGAGGACCTTGTCGACGGCCCTCTTGAAGTCCTCCGGGGTCACGGAGCTTCCGTGGCGCCTTATGGCCATCATCCCCGCCTCGACGGCTATGGACTTGAGGTCGGCACCGCTCGCCCCCTCCGTCTCCTTCGCTATCGCCCGGAGGTCGACCTCGGGGCTCATCTTCATCTTCGCGGTGTGGATCCCAAGGATGGCCAGGCGGCCGTCGAAGTTGGGCATGGGGATCTCGATGATCCGGTCGAACCGCCCCGGCCTGAGGAGGGCAGGGTCCAGGATGTCTATCCTGTTGGTAGCGGCGATGACCTTGACATCCCCCCTCGCCCTGAAGCCGTCCAGCTCCGCCAATAGCTGCATCATCGTCCGGTTCACCTCGGCGGACCCGGTCGTCCCGTCGTGGGTCCTGATGGACCCGACGGCGTCGATCTCATCGATGAATACGATCGCCGGGGCCTTGTCCCTGGCCATCTGGAATATGTCCCTCACGAGCTGGGCACCCTCGCCTATGAACTTGTGGACGAGCTCGCTCCCGGACATGTGGATGAAGGTGGCTCGGGAGTGGTGGGCCACCGCCTTGGCGATGAGGGTCTTGCCGGTCCCAGGGGGTCCGAAGAGGAGGACCCCCTTGGGCGGCTCCACCCCGATCTCGGCAAAGAGCTCGGGCTGGGTGAGGGGGAGCTCGACGGTCTCGCTCACCTCCCGGATCTGATCCTCCAGGCCCCCCACCTGATCGTAAGAGACGGTGGGTGCCTCTATCAGCTCCATCGTCTTGGCCCTGACGTCCACGGACTTGTCCATCACCCTCACTATCGTCAGGGAGTTGTTTATCGCGACCCTGGTGTTCGGCTCCAGGGACTCCATCATCTCCGGGGAGGTGGTGGTGATGAACTCCTGATTGTTCCCATGCTGTCGGAGGAGGACGTAGTCCTCTCCCATCTCCACCACCGTCGCCAGGAAGAGGGGCATCCTCCTGAGGAGGGCGTTCTCTTTCTTCAGCCGCTCCTCTTCCCGCATGTACTTCTTGTTGGATATGAGGGTCTCTACGAGCTTGGCTCTGGTGTCCTCTTTCTCCATCCTGAGGGTCTCGATCTCCTCGCTCAGGCGCTTATTCTCGTTCTCCAGAGCTGTGATCCTCTTTAGATGTAATTCCTGAATCGACTCCTGATCTGGCGTAATTGTTGACTCAGTCATGTAAATAGTCGAATGCTCATTCATGAATATAAATTGCACCCTCAGGAATCGGGCGAATAATATAAGGATCCGGCCCCAGCCGCTGGCGGTCTTCGCCGGATAATTTACAGCTGCCGATGGAGGCGTCGCCGTAATTTTCGGAAGATCGCCACCGACAATCTACCAGATAAGCAACGTCAATGAGCGTATTTATCCGGGGGTCGCCCAGCGGGGACCGATCAAAATATCAATCCGGATATTCTGTAATATATTCGGGTGTTCTGATGATCGAGTTTGAAGAGTACAGACCTCTGACCTTCGAGGTGGTGGAGCGGAAGGGGCTGGGCCATCCCGACACCCTCGCGGATGGTATATCGGAGGCGATCTCGAGGGAGCTATCCCGGTCCTACCTGGAGGAGTTCGGGGAGATCCTCCACCACAACGTCGACAAGGTCCTGATCACCGCCGGGAGGGTCGAGGTGGAGTTCGGCGGCGGCCGGGTCCTGGAGCCGCCGACGGTGATCGTAGGGGGGAGGGCTGCGCCGCCGGCGGGAGAGGATCTGGACGCCCTCATCGCGAGGGTCGCCTCCGACCACCTAGAGCGATCCCTCGCGAACCTGCTAGAGCACCGGGTCGACGCCAGGGTGAGGGGTGGGTCGCCGGAACTCGTAAGCCTGATGAAGCGGGGGGCGAACGACACCTCGATCGGGGTGGGTTTTGCACCCCTCGACCCCACCGAGGAGCTCGTCCTGGAGCTGGAGGAGAGGGTTCGGAGGGTCCGGGGCGTCGGCGAGGATACGAAGGTGATGGCGGTGCGGATCGGCGATCGCCTGAACCTGGTGGTGGCGGCGGCGATCGTGTCGAAGTTCGTCTCCTCGATGGAGGAGTACCGGGAGGTGAAGGAGAGGGTCCGGGAGACGATAGCCACGGCCGCAGACGCTGAGGTCGCCGTCAACGCCGCCGACGGCGGGAGCAACATCTTCCTCACTCTGACGGGGTCCTCGATGGAGATGGGGGACGACGGCGCCACCGGCCGGGGAAACCGTGGCAGCGGCCTGATAACCCCCATGAGGCCGATGTCGATCGAGGCGATCGCCGGAAAGAACCCGGTAAACCACGTCGGCAAGATCTACAACGTCGTCGCCGGGAGGGCCGCCGAGGAGATCGCCGAGCTCGACGGCGTCGAAGAGGCTTACGTCACCCTGGTGAGCAGGATCGGAGCCCCGCTGACCGAGCCCCTCCTTCGGGCGGTGGAGATCAGGGGTGACGAGCGGCCGGACGGCGGCGCCGAGAGGAGGATCGAGGCGATAGTCGACCGGCACCTCGAGGACATCGGAGACCTGGTGGAGGATTTCGTCGCAGGGAGGCTCCGGGTCTGCTAGAGGAGGTCCCGGATTCGAGTTAGTTCGCCCGAGGTGGCGAGTTGAGGGGGCAGGAGAGGAGAGCGGTAGGAGAGGAGGGGGTTAGGCCGCCAATTAAGAAAATGCAAATTGGAGGCTTGGGCCAAGCCGGGCGGCTCTTGCCGCGCGGGACGGGCCATCGAAAAGGTCAGCCGCCGCTGACCTCTTTCTTCGCCTGCTGGAGCCTCTGCTTTGCGGTGTAGCCGGTGGCCCGCTCCAGAAAGTTTCGAAACCTCTTGTTGGTGTCTAGTATCACGTCGTCTTCGGCATCGCCGGAGGAATCGGTGGTGACGAGGAGCTTCTTTCCCTCGATCCAGACCTCTATGGACTTGAGGGCGCCGTAGCTGAGGAGAAGCCTCTCGCCATCCTGTCGGATCTCGGTGGGAAACTCCTCCTCCAGGGCCGCTTTTATCCTCTCAAGCTCGGGCCGAAAGCCCTTCTTGAACGAGTATTCCATGGACCGGCCGTTGGCACCCCTCGATTATAGACCTTTCGAGCCCAGCCATCAGATCCGGGCGTAGCTGGCGGCGAAGCCGAGCTCCTCCTCGATCCGGAGGAGCTGGTTGTACTTGGCGTTCCTCTCGCTTCGAGCGGGGGCCCCGGTCTTGAGGATCTCAGCGCCGAGGGCGACGGTTACGTCGGCGAGGGCCGAGTCCTCGGTCTCGGCGGACCTGTGGCTCGCCATCACCTTGAAGCCGTTTCTGAAGGCCATCCGGGCAGCGTCGAAGGCCTCGGAGACGGTCCCGATCTGGTTTAGCTTGAGGAGGAGGGCGTTAGTCGCCTTCATCTTTATCCCCTGGGCCAGCCGCTCGACGTTCGTTACGTAGATGTCGTCGCCTACGATGATCGTTTTGGATAGGCGGGCGGTCAGGGCGGCGAAGTCCCCGAAGGCCTCCTCCTCGAAGGGGTCCTCGATTAATATGATCGGGTAGGTGGCCACCAGATCGGCGTAGAAGTCGATCATCTCGCCGCTTGAAAGCCTCCCGCCGTCGATGGCATAGGTCCCGTCCTTGAAGAAGCTGGAGGCGGCAGCGTCCATCCCGATCCCGATCTCTTTCTCGTAGCCGGTGGCGTCGAGGGCGGACATCAGGGCGTCGAGGGCGTCGGAGGTCTTGTTCAGGGGCGGGGCGTAGCCCCCCTCGTAGCCGACGTTCGTCGCCCCGACGCCGTACCTCCCCCGGAGGATCTTGCCCAGGGCGTGGTAGGTCTCGGCCGCCATCCGCAGCCCCTCCGAGAAGCAGCTTGCTCCTCTCGGTAGGATCATGAACTCCTGGATCGCAAGCTCGTTTCCGGCATGCTGGCCGCCGTTGAGGACGTTTAAAGACGGAACGGGCAGGGTCGTCGTGTTGACGCCGCCGAGGTACCGATATAGCGGTATCGCCAGCTCGTCGGCGGCGGCCTTGGCGACGCCCAAAGAAACGCCCAGAATGGCGTTGGCGCCGAGGTTCGACTTTAGGGGGGTCCCGTCCAGGGCGAGCATGAAGCTATCGACGGCCCGCTGCTCGATCGCATCGATCCCCGACTCGATCAGCTTCGGCCCTATGATCTCGTTGACGTTCTTGACCGCCCGAAGGACGCCCTTGCCGCCGTACCTGTCGTCGCCGTCCCGAAGCTCCAGGGCCTCGTGGGTTCCCGTCGAGGCGCCCGAGGGGACGGCGGCCCGGCCGAAGCCGCAGCAGGTCCAGACGTCCACCTCTACCGTGGGGTTTCCTCGCGAGTCGAGGATCTCCCGGGCGTGAATGTTCTCGATCTCAAAGGACATTATAATGCACCTGGTCGAGCCTTCGTGGCGGATTTATTTAACCTCTTTGGGAGGTCGGGAAAATGCCAGAGAGCTTCGTCAGCACCGGATCGTTTGAGCCCATCCCAGGGTTTTTACTACAACTATTATCGCCCGAACAATGTTTGAATAATAAATACGCCTGCAGCTAAGATAACAGCGCACGCAGCAGCAATATAGAAATATTTAGCATAGAAAGTAATTTTATCATGTTTCGTTATAGCATTGTTTGTTTTTTCGAATTCCAATAATGCTGGTAAAACTTTATAAACCTCATTGCGGAATCCTTCTAGCTTTGTCACATATTCCATGTGTTGAGATAGTTTATCCGCGTTTATGCCAACGCGCTTCTCAGCGTTAATTCGAGTTATTTCTTCGTAATTCGCACTAATATTTGGTTTAATCTCACGATAGTACTCTGGGAAAACTGCTGAGATTGTTTCCCATGTAAAACCCTATTAAATCGAGATCAGGGGCTGCTATCCTCCAGCTCCTGGTTCT
>LUYE01000062.1 GCA_001602645.1 Methanosarcinales archaeon Methan_01 | reverse complement strand
GGCGGAGCGACCGCCCCTCAGATCCCCTGCCGTTCCTCCTTGGTGGCAGAGGACGCCGATCCGGCGGCGGAGGAGGATGAAGAAGAGATATCCGCCCGCCCTGGAACCCCTCCAGAAAGGGGCTTCTCGGTCGGGCGGCGGATCTACGGCTCCGTCAGAGGTTCGACCTGACGCTCCTCGCCCCCGCCTCCAGGATCTCCAGGTTGAGGGGGATCAGCTTCGGCTTCTTGGCGAAGGTCCGCTCGAAAGCCGCGCTGAAGGCTTCCCGGGGAAGGTCGAGTTCTCCTCGCTCCATCAGCGCCCCGAACATCGCGGTGTTGGTCGCCTGCTCTACCCCCCCGGAGAGGGCGATCTCCGTCGCCGGAACCGAGATCGCAGTGACCCCCTCCGGCGGCTCGAAGGCTCCGGCGAGGGAGTCGTAGAGGATCAGGCCGCCCTCCCGGACGTCGGGGGCGAACTTCTCGAGGGACGGCCGGTTGAAGGCGACGAGGACGTCGGGCCGGTCGACCACCGGCGACCCTATCCTCTCGCCGGAGATGACGACGGAGCAGTTCGAGGTGCCCCCTCTCTGCTCCGGGCCGTAGTCGGGGTACCAGGAGACGAAGCGGCCAGACCGATAAGCTGCCTGGGCCAGGGCGAGCCCCATGCTCAGGACCCCCTGGCCGCCGAAGCCCGCGATCTTCACCCCTTTCGTCTTGAAGGCGGGGTCGGGGATGACCTCCACCTCCACCTCCCCGGCGAGGCCGAAGATCCCGTCGAGGGCGGCTTTGGTGAAGTCGGACTCCCTCCTCTCGATCGGCACCGTCTCGCTCGATCGGTCCCGGAACCTCTTGAGGGGGAACTCCCGCTCCATCTCCTCGTTGATGAACCGCTCGATCCCCCTCGCGTCCATCCTCAGGATGGTGGGGCAGGGAGAGAGGAACTCGACGAAGGCGTACCCCTTCTTCTCCCTCTGGATCTCGAGGGCCCTTCTGACGGCGCGACGGGCCTTTCTTATGTGATTTATGTTTGAGAGGGAGACCCGCTCGATGTAGACGGGGGCCCGGAGGGTGTCGAGGAGCTCGCAGATGTGGATCGGGTATCCGGAGTCCCGGGGGTCCCTCCCCGCGGGGGTCGTCGCCGTCACCTCGCCGACTAGGGTCGTTGGGGCCATCTGGCCGCCGGTCATCCCGTAGACGGTGTTGTTGACGAAGAAGACCGCCATCTTCTCTCCCCGGTTTGCGGCTTGGACCGTCTCGTTGAGGCCGATGGATGCGAGGTCCCCGTCCCCCTGGTAGGAGATGAGGATGGCGTCGTCCTCGGCCCGAGATAAGCCGGTGGCGATCGCCGGAGCCCTCCCGTGGGCCGCCTGGACGTGGCCGCAGTCGAGGTAGTAGTAGGCGAAGACCGAGCATCCGACGGGGCTCATGACGACGCAACGGTCCTGGATTCCGAGGTCCGCCATGGCGTCGGCTATGATCTTGTGGAGTATCCCGTGGCCACACCCAGGACAGTAATGGGTGGCCGTGGGGGCGGAGCCCCCTTTCCTCTCGAATGCTCTGTAGAATCCCAGAGGTCCGATGACCTTCTCCTTTCCGGCCATTTACGCCACCTCCCTGATCGTTCCGAGGATCTGGTCGCGGCCGATGAGGTTTCCTCCGTACCTCGAGACCAATGCGACGTCCCGGCAGCCCGTAGCGAGCCTGATGTCCTCTCGCATCTGGCCGTCGCTCATCTCGACGGAGATGAATCGGGAGCCCCTATCGGCAAAGGCCCTCAGCTCTTTTGAGGGGAAGGGGAAGAGGGATATGGGCCTGAAGAGGCCAGCTGCTATCCCCTCCTGTCGGGCGGCATCGACGGCGGACTTTGCGATCCGGCTGCTAATCCCGTAAGATACGATGACCACCTCGGCGTCCTCGCACCGGTAAAGCTCGTACTCAACCTCTTCTTCTCGGATCCGGTCGTACTTCGCCTGGAGCTGGAGGTTGTGCTCCTCCAGCTCCCTGAAGTCGAGGTCGATGGAGGTGACCAGGTTTCCGCGCGTCTCTTTTTTCCCGCGGACGGCCCAGGAGTCGTCGATCACCGGCGCGATTGCCGTCTTCGGAAAGGTCAGGAGCTCCACCATGTGGCCGAGGACCCCGTCGGCGAGGATGACCGCCGGGTTTCTGTACCTGAAGGCGAGGTCGAAGGCCTTGATGGTGAAGTCGCACATCTCCTGGACGGAGTTGGGGGCGAGGACGAGGTTCCTGTAGCATCCGTGCCCCCCGCCCTTCACCGCCTGGTTGTAGTCGGACTGCTCCGGCCCGATGTTTCCCAGGCCCGGCCCGGCCCGGACGATGTCGACGATGACGCAAGGAAGCTCCGCTCCGGCGATGTAGGATATCCCCTCTTGCTTGAGGCTCATCCCGGGGCCCGAGGAGGCGGCGAGGACCCGGTGGCCGGCGGCCGCCGCCCCGTAGACCATGTTTATCGCCGCCTCCTCCGACTCCGCCTGGACGAACTTCCTCCCCACCTTCGGGAAGTACTTTGAGGCCTCGTGGAGGATCTCGCTCGCCGGGGTTATGGGGTAGCCGAAGTAGCAGTCGCATCCCGCATACATCGCCCCGACGATCACGGCGCTGTTTCCATCAACTAGCTGGGCTGGCATCTCTCACTCCTCCTCCTCGAAATTCTCCTTCGACGGTATGTGGACCTCGATGGCGAAGGGCTCCGGGCAGGTGTAGTAGCAGTTCCCGCAGCCGATGCACCCCTCCCCCGAATAGATCGCGTAATGGTATCCCCGAACGTTCAGCTCCTCCCCCAGGGCTAGGACGTTGGCGGGGCAGGCGATGATGCACCTCTCGCACGCCTTGCACTCCAGGGCGTTGATCACCGGATACGGCTTGTCCTTCTCCCTGATCTCGACCCTTCTTATCTTGCCGCTGATCGTCTTCGGCAGCTCTTCCGCGAACTCGACGATCCTCGGATACTTGTAAGGGGCGGTGATCTTCTTGACGTGGCTTTGGAGCTCGACCTTCAGCTCCTCCGATGGAGCGTACCCTTTTGTAAGGACGACCGTCGCCTTCACCACCTGTCCCCGGAGAGCGTCCGGAACCCCGGTGATGGCGCACTCCAGGACCGCGGGATGGGTGAGGAGGGCGCTCTCCACCTCGAAGGGGCCGACCCGATATCCGGAGCTCTTGATGATGTCGTCGGCCCGTCCGACGAACCAGAAGTAGCCGTCCTCGTCCACCCAGGCGGTGTCCCCGGTGTGGTAGTAGTCGTCGTGCCAGGTGTTCCTCATCTTCTCGGGGTCGAGGTGGTAGTCGACGAAGAGGCCTATCGGCTTGCCTCGGTCCGTCTTGATGACGATCTCCCCCTCCTCGCCGACGTCGCAGACCTTGTCGTTCTTGTCCACCAGGACGACCTCGTAGCCGGGCGAGGGCTTTCCCATAGATCCCGGTTTTGGGTCCATCCAGGGGTAGTTGGCGATGGTGACGACCGTCTCGGTCTGGCCGAACCCCTCCATCAGCCGGAGCCCCGTCGCCTCGAGGAACTTGTCGTATACCGTCGGGTTGAGGGGCTCGCCAGCGGTGACGGCGTACCGGAGGGTCGAGAAGTCGTACCTGGAGATATCCTCCTTTATCATGAACCGGTAGATGGTGGGGGGGGCGCAGAAGGTGGTGACCTTGTACTTCGCCGCCATATCCATCATCCTCCCGGCGTCGAACCGGTCGTAGTCGTAGACGAAGACCGCCGATCCCGCGATCCACTGGCCGTAGAGCTTTCCCCAGACGGCCTTCCCCCAGCCGGTGTCGGCCACGGTGTAGTGGAGGCCGCCGTCCTCGACTTTCTGCCAGTACCTCGCCGTCAGGATGTGGCCGAGGGCGTAGCTCTGGTCGTGGTTGACCATCTTGGGGTTTCCGGTCGTCCCGGAGGTGAAGTAGGCGAGGAGGATGTCGGAGCTCTTCGTCCCTTCCGGCCTCTCGAACTCCGGAGAAGCCGCCTCCAGCTCCTTCCTCAGGTTCAGCCAGCCTTCCCTCGCCCCTTCCCCGACGAAGGTCCTCAAGACTTTGGCGTCTCTCAGATCCTGGCAGGCTCCGTCCACCTCCTCGGGGACCCCCTCCTCGGCGATGCAGACGATCATCTTCAGGTCCGCCCGCCGGATCCGGTAGACGATATCCTTTCTCTTCAGCATGTGGGTGGCGGGGATGGCGACAGCCCCGATCTTGTGGAGGCCGATCATACAGATCCAGAACTCATATCGGCTCTTGAGGGAGAGCATCACGGCGTCTCCCTTCTGGATTCCGTATCTCCTGAAGAAGTTGGCCGCCCTGTCGCTCTCGCGCTTCATATCCCCGAAGGTCAGGATCTTCTCATCCCCGGAGTCGTTGCACCAGACGAGGGCCACCTTCTCGGGGTCCTCTTCGGCGTAGATCTCGACGACGTCGAAGGCGAAGTTGAACTCCTCGGGGACTATTATCTTGAAGTTCTCTATAAAATCCTCGTAAGATTCGAAATCCGTCCTGGGGACGAACCTATCCAGTAGAGACGACATTTTATGATCCTCTTTCTGCTGTTACATCACCACGACGAGCATCTTCGCAGGCCGATCGTGTTGGGCCTCCATGGCGTGCCGGTAGGACGAATCGAAGAATATCGAGTCCCCCTCATTCAGGACGATCTCGTGATCGTGGATCGAGAACTTGAGGGACCCCTCCAATACGTAGTCGAACTCCTGGCCGGGATGGCTGTAGGCTGCGGGCCTCTCCTTCTTCGGCTCGATGGTGACGATGAAGAACTCCGCCCTCTTGGAGAGAAACTTTCCCGCCAGGTTCTGGTATCTGTACTGCCTCCGCCGCTCCACCTCGATGCCCTCGCCCTTCCTCGTCACCGTGAATATCCGCATCCTCGGCTCTTCCCCGGTGAGGAGGAGGTTCATGTCGACCTCGAGTCGCTGGCCGATCTCGATCAGCTTGCTCGCGGGGATCTCCATCTTCCCCTCCTCGTAGCAGTTGTACGTCTCCAGGGGCACCTTCAGGTGCTCCGCCATCTCCTCCGCCGTCACCTTGGACAGCTCTCGCATCTCCCGAATCCGGGTTGCTATCTCCTCAATGGTCTCCGCCATGCCGATTCACCCACTCACCCTCGATATGCCAAAATGGTATAAAGCCTCCGCCTCTCTGCCGGGGGACAAGTTCGATAATATATCGGATATAAAAATCTCTCCGGGGATCTCTCTCCCTTCCGGGGTCCCGAGGAGCGGACCTCAACCTATTAATAAACCCCCACCCCTTGATCATATCGAGATGGAACCCGTTGAATATCTGGAGCACACCGCCGACGTCAAGTTCCGGGCCCGGGGCCATAGCCTGGATGAGCTCTTCGAGAACGCAGGCCTCGCGTTGATCGGCGCCATGATCGACCCCTCCACCGTCCGGGTCGTGGAGTCCTGGCCGGTGGAGATCGAGGCGGAGTCCCTGGAGGCCCTCCTCTACGAGTGGCTCTCGGAGGTCCTGTATCTATTCGAGGTGGAGCTGGCGGTCTTCTCGGAGTTCGAGGTCGACCTCGTGGGGCGGGGGGCCGGCTGGAGGCTCTCGGGCCGGGTCGGGGGGGAGAGGATAGACGGAGAGAGGCACCTCTTCGAGACGGAGGTGAAGGCGGTCACCCTCCACCAGTTCGAGCTGAGGAGGGACGAGGCGGCGGGAGAGGAGATCTGGACCGCTCAGGTGGTTTTGGACATTTGAGGAGATCCCATGCTGAACAGGATAGATGATTACATCTTTGAGGTGCCGATGGGCCACCAGAAGGGGATGCGCGTTCCAGGACGGATCTTCATCTCCGAGAAGCTCCTCGAGCAGGTGGAGCCCGGAACCCTCGACCAGGTGGCGAACGTCGCCACCCTCCCCGGCATAGTCAACTACTCGATGGCGATGCCCGACGCCCATCTAGGCTACGGCTTTCCCATCGGGGGCGTCGCCGCCTTCCGGGAGGGCGGGGGAGTCATAAGCCCCGGAGGCGTCGGCTTCGACATAAACTGCGGCGTCAGGATGCTCAGGACCGACCTCTCGGCAGAGGATGTGGCGCCGATGATGACGAACCTCGTCGAGGACCTCTTCCACGACGTCCCCTCCGGCGTCGGGGCGAAGGGGAGGCTCCGGGTCTCGGAGCACGAGCTCGACGAGGCCTTCACCCGGGGGGCGGCCTGGGCGGTGGAGGCGGGGTTCGGCGTTCCAGAGGATCTCGAGCACTGCGAGGAGAGGGGCCGGATGGAGGGGGCGAGGCCCGACCAGGTGAGCCTGAAGGCGAGGAAGAGGGGGAGGCCCCAGCTCGGGACCCTGGGGAGCGGAAACCACTTCCTGGAGATCCAGAGGGTCGACGAGGTCTTCGATGCCGACCTCGCCAAAAGGTTCGGCCTCTTCCGGGGGCAGATCACCGTCATGATCCACTGCGGATCGAGGGGGGCCGGCCACCAGATCTGCACCGACCACCTCCAGGTCCTCAGCCGGGCGGTCAAAAAGTACGGGATAGAGCTCCCCGACAAGCAGCTCGCCTGCGCGCCCCTGGGGACGCCAGAGGCGGAGAACTACTTCGGGGCGATGGCGGCGGCCGCCAACTACGCCTGGGCGAATCGCCAGATCATCTCCGCCTGGACGAGGGAGGTCTTCGAGAGGTACTTCCCCGACGCTCGGCTGGACCTCGTCTACGACGTCGCCCACAACGTCGCCAAGGTGGAGGAGCACGAGGTCGACGGATCAAAGGAGAGGTTATATGTCCACCGGAAGGGGGCGACGAGGGCCTTCGGCCCCGGAAGGCCCGAGATCCCGGCCGCCTACCGGGAGGTTGGCCAGCCGGTGATCATACCCGGGTCGATGGGGACCCCCTCTTACGTCCTCTGTGGAAGCAAGGGTGCCATGCGGCTCACCTTCGGGTCCGCCTGCCATGGGGCGGGGAGGATAATGAGCAGGACCCAGGCGAAGAAGACCTACGCCGGGAAGGATGTGAAGGAGGTCCTGGCGAGGCGCGGGATCAAGGTGATGGCGACCTCCCCGAAGATGCTCGCCGAGGAGGCTCCCGAGGTCTACAAGCCGAGCGACGAGGTCGTCGACGTCGTCCACCAGCTGGATATAGCGAGGAAGGTGGCGAGGGTCGTCCCCCTGGGAGTCTCCAAGGGATGAGAATCCGGGTAGTCCTGGTGGATCCGATCTATGAGGGGAACGTCGGCTCCGTGGCGAGGGCGATGAAGAACTTCGGCTTCTCCGACCTCGTCCTCGTCCGCCCCTGCGAGGTCGGGGACCTCGGCCTCGCCATGGCCTCCCACGCAAGGGAACTGATCGATGGGGCGATGGTGGTCGGAAGCCTCGCCGAGGCGGCCGAAGGCGCAAACCTCGTCGTCGGGACGACCGGCGTGAGGGGCCTTTCCACCGACCGCCACCTCAGGGTTCCGAGCCTCAGTCCCCGAGAACTGGCGGATCGGCTCAGAGGGACGGCAGGGGAGGTGGCCCTCCTCCTGGGGAGGGAGGACGACGGCCTCTCCCGTGAGGAGCTGGCGGCCTGCGACGTCGTCGTCTCGATACCCACAAGCCCCGAGTACCCAATTATGAACATCTCCCACGCCGCTGCCGTCCTCCTCTACGAGCTCTCCCGGGTCGAGGCGGGGGAGGTGGAGCTGGCCCGGCCCGAGAACCTCGCCCGCCTTCTCGACCACTTCCGGTCCGCCCTGGTGGAGTCGGAGTACCACCAGCACAAGCTCGAGAAGACGATGCTGATGCTGAAGAGGATCTTCGGGAGGGCGAGGCTCACCGACCGGGAGGTCCAGACCCTCCGCGGCGTCGTCGGGAACCTCCGGTGGGGGGCGGTCCACCGGGGAGGCCCGGAAGTGGTCGCGGAGGGCCCTCGGAGCCGGGATGGTGGCGAGGTCGAGGGAGAGGGGGCCGCTGGGCTCGAAGGGGGCGGGGTTCAGGAATAGGGCTAAAGCTCTGGTTCAGAACTTCTTGAGCCGGCCAGCGGTATGAGGCTGCTGGAAAAAGACTTTATGGGGGCCGAGCCTCTGGCCCCCCTTCGTGAGGTATCGGACGCGGTCCTTGAGATCAGGCGTTGACGACATAGGTTCCGGCGATCTTGTCGTGCCATCCCTGCCTCTTCTTGTCGATCAGGATCCAGATGTACCCGAGGAGGATCACCACAGCAGATATGATCATCCCGATCCACCGGAGGAAGCCCTTGGCGTAGCCTATCGGGTATGCTCCATCGGTCCCGACCAGCTTGATCTTCATCGCCATCATCCCAGGAGTCTGGCCGTTTCCGAAGAAGTAGGTGTAGTAGCCGACCGAGACCAGGACGCCCAGGAAGGCGATTATGCCGCCCAGGGTCTCGCCGACGTTCATCGAGGCGTAGCTGAGGATCGATCCGATCACCCCGACGATGATGCTATCTATCAGGTAACCTATGAACCTCGACCCCACGCTCGCCAAGTCCAGGGGCTTCTCCCCCCCATCTCCGGCAATTTCCGTCTCCATCTTCCAGCAGATCGTGACCTCATAATAGGTTGATTTATATACTTGTGACTTGCTATTTATATCGAGGGAT
>LUYE01000085.1 GCA_001602645.1 Methanosarcinales archaeon Methan_01 | reverse complement strand
AACTTATATATATTAATAATTTTGAGGCAAAGGATCGGTGAGCATGGAACCGGACGCCAATTTGAATGAGCGCAAAGTGATCCAGGCGAGCGAAATCCTGGCCAAGATCGAGCGGGGCGAGGACGTCGAGTACGACGGCGTGATCGTCGAGGGCGATCTGGATATAAGCGGGTTGGAGCTGCCAACGGAGCATGTGGACATTAAAGAAGATGAGTTGGGGTTAGGACTTACCAAAGAGCGAAAAGTGATAAACTCAATAATATCGATCACTAATTCTGAAATTCGGGGTACGGCTAACTTTAGTATTGCACATTTCCAGAAGACTTTCATCTTTGTTGGGGCGAAGGTCTGCGGGAATGCATACTTCGATAGAGTTGAGTTCAGTGAGAATGCCGATTTTGGTGAAGCGATATTCGTTGGAGAAGCCGACTTCGTGAAAGCTGAGTTTGATGAGAACGCTAGATTTTGGAAAGCCTGGTTTGGCAGGTCGGCCGACTTCGGAAGATGTGAGTTTAATAACAATGTCAACTTCAGGGAGACAAAATTCGGCGGATATCTCGAATTCCGAGGGTATTCTGGTTTCGAGGAAGAAGAATTAGACAGATCTATTGCCAACTTCGGGATGACCTATTTTGGTGGAAATGCTGATTTTGCAAAAGCTGAATTTAACGGGAGAACTGTTTTCAGAAATACAAAGATTTGCGGGAATGCTGACTTTAGCAATGGTATGTTTAGTGAGTATGCTGACTTCGCAGAAACTGAGTTCTTTGAGAATGTTCACTTCAAGGATACCATATTCCTCATGAGTGCCTACCTTATGAAAGCTCAGTTCTTTGGCGATGCCGACTTTATGAGGGCTGATTTTGGTGGGAATGCCAATTATGTAGATGACAAATTTAGCGCTAATGCTGAATTTCATGATACAAAATTTGCTAGGAATGCCAACTTTATGAATGCCAAGTTTCACATCAATTCTGATTTTAGTAGAGCTAATTTTGCAATGTATGCCAACTTCGATGTGGTTGAATTCATCGGCTATGCCAACTTTCGGGAAGCTGAGTTTGGCGGACATGCCTCATTTCGGGAAGCTGAGTTCAGAGATTATGCTTACTTCCGAGAAGCTGAGTTCTGTAGTAAGGCATATTTTGATTACGATCATTTTCATCGAGAGGTATCATTTAAAAATGCAAAATTTAGCAATCAGAGGTCTCAAGAGCTTTCATGTAGAATAGCAAAAAGAAAGATGGAAGATTTGGGAAATAAAAAAGAGGCTGATCATTATTTTTACCGAGAGATGGAGGCAATAAGGATACAAAATGGAATACGTGGAATAGGACACGACATTTATCATCCACCAAACAATTTCCTAGAACGCCTACATCAATTTAAATTTAAGATCGCTCAAATGCCATCAAAAATCAAGAGATTTCTAATTTACGACATCCTGGAATACATCTTCATTCAACGCATTTTCGGATACGGCGTCCGTCCTTTTAATATCGCCAAAGCATGGCTCGTTGTTGTATTTACTTTAGGATCTGTTTATTGGATCGGATCGGGCGTAGAAAAAGCGAATAATACCCTCGATCCGTCGTTCCGCACTAACAATGTAATCTCCAAACATTTTCCCCATAATTTATAGCAAAG
>LUYE01000022.1 GCA_001602645.1 Methanosarcinales archaeon Methan_01 | reverse complement strand
GCTATAAATTATGGGGAAAATGTTTGGAGATTACATTGTTAGTGCGGAACGACGGTTAGAGCATCCATATGATAAGTTATTCCGATACGCTACTCAGACTCTAGGAGACAAGTGTAAATATATTTTAAGTTGTGGATATAGTTTTAGGGACCAACATATAAATGAGCAATTAATAATTCCTAAACTACGTGAAGGTAGGATTAAATTCATGGCATTGTGCGAATACAAACCAGAGACTTTTGACAAGTTAAGACAGTATAAGTCATTTAATTATTTAACAAATGATAAATATTATAGAGATGGAGTAGAGACCGATGAAAAATCCGATCTTTGGAAATTTAGTAATTTTGTCGAATTGTTATCAGATGAAGCTGGATTATAAGAGGAATTGGGAGGGATTACGACGAGTAAATACAAAATCGGCAGGGTCATTGGTGTATCCGGGGATCGAATCGATATAAGCCTTGTAGATTATCCGGCAGATGGAGATCAACAATTAGGCGTTCCAGAAAAAATGAGCATAAATGTAAATACTGATGGAGGTCCAAAGCCACTTTTAATAGGTCAACCCGGAAGTTTTATTAAAATATCTATACCAAACGGTGAACTATTATCTATGATAACGGAAATCCAGATGAGAGAGACATCGATATCTAGCGCTGAAGTAAAAGAAGCAGAACACTATGGCTATTACCCACTTGGTGCCCCAAAAAGAATGATATCCACCATACCGATTGGAACGATAAATCACTCTGGAAAATTTGAGCAAGGAACTAATATTTTGCCTACGGTAAACAGTGATGTTTTTGCGGTATTACCTGAGACCATTGATAAAATATACCAAGAATATGCTGAGGGTAATTTTTCGATAGGGAATTTATCATTGATCCCAGATCAACGGGTAAAAATAAACATTGATTCATTTTTGACAAGACATGCTGCAATTTTAGGGCAAACAGGAAGCGGAAAATCTTGGACAACTGCATCATTTTTGCAAAAATTGTCAGAATTCCCAAAGTCAACGGTAATATTATTTGACTTACATGGAGAATATAAAAACGCGTTTGGCGATGATGCTGAATATATTGATGCTAAAGAATTAGAGTTACCATACTGGTTAATGAATTGTGAGGAATTGTTAGGGTTGATGGTGGATAGATCCGAATCAGCAGCACCAAACCAAATCGCAAAATTTAAAGAATTATTACAGAGCGCGAAAGAAGACGTCGACGAAAATAAGAAACTAGAACTGACCAAAATTACGATAGACACTCCTGTTTATTTCAATTTTGAAGGTATTATAAATGAGTTTCGAAGATTAGATACGGAAAGAGTACCAGGATCTAAAGGCGAGAAAAATGGACCTTTAAACGGACAATTTTCAAGGTTATTAATGAGGATTGACTCTCGACTAAATGATAAGCGTTATGACCTAATATTTCACCCTAAGAAATACAATACGTCTGCATCAATGGAGGACCTGTTTAGAAAAATTCTGGGCGAAGAATCGGGCAATTATAAGAAAATAGTTATAATCGATTTAAGCTCGATTCCATTCGACGTTAGAAATTCGATTATTTCGTTAGTAATGAGATGTATATTTGAATTCTCATATTGGTATAAGCGAATTAATGGCACAACTTATCCGATTGCCGTAGTTTGTGATGAAGCGCATATTTACTTAAATGATAAGGATTCAACTTCAGAGGCTGCAAGATTATCGGCTGAAAGAATTTCTAAAGAAGGTAGAAAATATGGAATAAGTATAATTATAATAAGCCAACGGCCAAGAGAGGTATCGGCAACTATACTTTCCCAATGTAATACATTTATGTGTTTAAGAATTACAAATCCAGACGATCAAAGTTACGTTAAGAATTTACTCCCTGATTCTACAAGAGGAATATCCAGCATGTTTTCTACATTGAGGAGAGGAGAATGCATCTTGCTCGGGGATTCGGTAATGATGCCCACGAGAATAATTATGGATAAACCAAGCCCCAGTCCTCACAGCGAGGATACATCTTTTTATAAAGAATGGAATTCCAAACATACAGAGATTGATGTTTGTACAGTTCTGGACGCTTGGAGAAGGCAAGAAACGTAAAATAACCGTGACATCTTGTTAGATCACTATTTATATAAAAATTGTTTTTTGCTAAAATCTACACCATCCCCCACATCATCCACCCCTGCACCTCCTTCGACCTCGAGACCGCGTACGAAATCGTGAAAGACACCACCGTCGCCTTCCGAGGCCTCATTACTACCCGATCTGTAGAAAGAGCCCTACATGCTGCGAGAAGAGCTCGCGGCGGAGATCAAGGACGGCAACCAGTTCTGGGGATTCCGGGAACCCCATCGGCGTCAGGGTCATCCAGGACGCCGGGTGCCCGACCCCGATCCGTTACGCCCTATTTCGGGTCGCGTTTCCGAGGCGCGGGACCGGCGGCCAGCCCCTCCCTCGCCTCCTCGCCCTGGCGGACCCCGGGCGTCCGATCCCGGTCGGCACCAGGGCCAGCGCCGACCGGGCTGGCGGAGACCTCGGCGATCCTGGCCGACGGGCGGTGGATTCTCGGCCTGCAG
Organism: Methanosarcinales archaeon Methan_01; assembly: GCA_001602645.1. Lineage (GTDB taxonomy): Archaea > Halobacteriota > Methanosarcinia > Methanotrichales > Methanotrichaceae > Methanocrinis. Next base: position 40,364 of record LUYE01000022.1, on the reverse strand, counting down.
GGACTTCGGCGCCGCCGGGGTATATTGAGCATGATTAATAAAATCAGCTGAAAAAATAGTAAGGCCGGAGGCCGACACCTTGGTTGACGCCTGCGACGTGGTCCGATCCGTCACGCCCGAGTCCAGATGGCGTTTTCATGGGCGCAAGATCGGCGGCCAGCTCCTCGCTCGGCTCCTCGCCCTGGCGGACCCCGGGCGCCCGATCCCGGCTCGCGCCGAGGCCAGCGCCGATCCGGCGGGCAGAGACCCTGGTGGTCCTGGCCGACGGGCGGCGGCATTCTCGGCCAGCGGGGCCTTCGGCGCCGCCGGGTATATTGATGTTGATTTATAAAACCCGCTGAAAAATAGTTGGGCCGGAGGCCGACACCTTGGTTGACGCCTGCGAAGTGGTCCGATCCGTCACGCCCGGGTCCAGATGGCGTTTCCTGGGCGCGGGATCGGCGGCCATCTCCTCGCTCGCCTCCCGGCCATGGCGGACACAAGCGGCCGATCCTGGCCAGCACCGAGGCCGGCGCCGACCCGGCGGGCCGAGACCCTGGTGATCCTGGCCGACGGGCGGCGGCCTCTGGCCTGCAGGGCCTTCGCCGCCGCCGGGTTATATTGATGTTGATTTATAAAACAAGCTGAAAATTAGTATGGCGGGGAGGCCGATGCTTTGGCCTTCGCCGCCCGTCCGCCTACTCTGCACGATGCTGAGACCCAAATCCAATCCTCCACGCCCGCCTTCGGAAGGCGTTTCGTTGGCGCGGGACCGGCGGCCAACTCGGTCGCCGCTGGCGGATCACAGGAATAGAATCCCGGCCATCTGCTACAATTCCACCGCCGTCCGCCTCACTGGCTCTCCAGATACTCCCGAGGCCAGATCATGTAATCGGCGTACTCGGTGAAGACCCCATCAATCCCGAGGAAGGCCTTGAAGATCTCGTTCCCCTCCTCCTCGAGATCCAGATCCCCGAAGAGATCGGGATGGAGGACCTTCGCCAGATAGATTATGTTGAAGAGGCTCATTTCAGGAGGAGATCCCCGGCAGTGGGGATAGAAGAAGTAGTAGACGTGATCGTCCTCTACTGCCGTCACCGATTGGAGATCAGGAGCGGTGCGAACGTTATCAAGCCCGCTCATGGCATCCGGATCGATGCATCCGACGAAGATGTATTCCGGGCTCCAGGCGATGATCTGCTCCAGAGCCACATTGATCGAGCTTCCAGGCTCCCCACTGGCCACGTTCAGGCCGCCTGCTATATCCACAGGCGGGTAATTCGGCTCGGTCCTTGTGAAGTCCCTTCCCTGCTTGGGATCATAAAAACCGAGGACTGCGCCCCTGGGAGCGATGTAGACCGTCGGCTTTTCGCCGTCATCCAAGCCTTGGGTGACCGACCTCACGAGATCCACCTTCGACTCGACGAAGTCTATGAGGTTTTCGGCCTCTTCCTCTCGATTGAGCGTCAGACCCATGACCTGAATCAAACCGTATAAGCCATTTTCGTAGGTGTAATTCCAGCCAGTGCCGCTTGCCACCACACAAAGGCAATCGATCTTGCTCTCAAGATCTTCTGCTTGGGACTCGCTCGATGCGACGATCAGATCCGGCTGCAACGAGGCGATCAGCTCATATTGCAAATTGGAGCTGGTGCCGATCACAGGAAGCTCGGCCAATCTGCCATCGAGAATGGTCTCGTAGCAGTTCATGCATCCCTGATCTGAGACCCCGTACGGCGTCGGGCAGATGCAGTTCTTCACGCATTCCTCTGATGCGATCAACTTATCTCCCAACCCCAGAGCAATGACCATCCTTGCAGTATCCGGACTTGTGGTGATAATCCTCTCTGCGGGCTTGTACATGGTAATCTGCCTACCCGCTCCATCAGTGAACTCTCGAGGATATTGATCATGGATCTCTCTTATGGTCTCGAGTGCGGAGGAGGAGATCGTTCCATCCTCGTTTGATTTAATTGCAGCCTGAAGCTCCTCGTCCGAGACTATCATGTCGCCGTCCTGGTCGCCGGGAACTATCACCTCGTAGGCCGCAGCTGGAAGCGCAGCGAGGGAGAGAGAAATCGCCAAAATGACGAATAGAGGCGATTTTATGATCTTGCTCGTTATTCTGCATTTAATTTTCATATTTATATCACCAAAGTTGTAACTTAGTTTTACGGATACGAGAATATAAGCTCTTTGCTAGAGGCAGAATGTGATCTTGACCTCTTGACAGAGGCGCGTTTGGCGGCCAGCCCCTCCCTCGCCTCCTCGCCCTGGCGGACCCCATGCGTCCGATCCCGGTCGGCACCAGGGCCAGCGCCGATCCGGCGGGCCGAGACCCTGGTGGTCCTGGCCGACGGGCGGCGGCCTCTGGCCTGCAGGGCCTTCGGCGCCGCCGGGTTATATTAATGTTTATTTATAAAACTAACTGAAAAATAATATGGTGGGGAGGCCGACGCCTTGGCTGCTGCCCGTCCGCCTGCTCTGCACAATGCTGGATGGCTATCCATCGAAGTGAGGGCAGCGTTCGTCTTTGGCCATCTCGGGCCCATTCCGACCCATCACCCTTCCTTCGCGGAAGGCTTGCGCATAATCTATTTATATTTGAGGGGATGATCAGTTGTTTGATTAATCGATCAAAAATTTGAGCTGGCATACAAAAAGGAGGGATCCCCTCCAGCGACATAAATCGTGGTCGGGCGAAGCCAGCAAACCGGAAGATCAGAAGGTGAAAAGGCATGACGGACGATAATATCGCAGGCGAGAAGCAATCGTTCATCGCCGAGGCAAGACGCGCACAAATAGTCGATGCTGCCATTGCTACCCTCGACGAAATTGGGTACGTAAACGCGAGCCTTGCGGAGATCGCCAAGAGAGCTGGCATCAGCACGGCTCTGATCTCATACCATTTCAGTAACAAGAATGACCTGATGAACCATACGCTGATGACGCTGCTCTCTGAGGCTAACGCGTATGTAACAGAGCGATTAAAAGAAGGAAAAACAGCGCGGGAAAAGCTGCGCATATTCATCGAGTCAAGGCTTGCATACCAGGGAACACATTCCCAACATAATGTCGCCCTGATAGAGATCGTTTTCAATGCCAGGACGCCCGACAACGTTCCCTATTATAAGCTGTCCGATGACGAGGAGGATCCGGTTACGTGCGCACTTGAACAGCTCCTTTCCGAAGGACAGGCCAGCGGCGAGTTCCGCGAGTTCGATGTCCATGCCATGGCCAGCGCCATTCAGGGGGCCATTGGGGAGTATCTCGCAAATCAGTACCTCATGGCCATCGTCAGCCTGGAAACCTACTGTGCCGAGCTTTTCGAGATATTTGACAGGGCAACCAGAGCGGATCAGAGGTGAGACTATGGATTATGCGACATCCCAAACAATCGGATTGAGCAGGCCTCAAAGGGGATTGGGCTTCTGGAATAGCATCGCACCTGTGCTCGGGCTATTCTTCCTGGCGCCTCTGACCGCGGAGTATCTCATCGGCTATTTGTCTGAGACCTTCACGGAGATGCTGGTGGGCTTATGGCTCTTAGCGCCGCTCTATGGTGGCGCAGCCATTATCATCCGCGAGAGCGCTCGCCGCACAGGCCGTGGTTGGCCGACGATCATTCTGCTCTCCCTCGCATTCGGTGTGTTCCAGGCGGGCTTGATCGACCACAGCCTGTTCGATCCATCTTATCAGACCACGGAATTGTGGCATGACATGCCAAATCCCACTTATATCCCGGCACTCGGCATCAGCTATCTGGATGCACTGTATTTCATTTTGGGGCATGTGATCTGGAGCATAAGTGCGCCCATCGCAATAATTGAGACCTTTGTCTCCAGCCGCAGGACGATGCCGTGGTTGGGCAACCTCGGGTTAGCTATTATATCGCTCCTTTACATCCTGGCGTCCTCAATCCTCTGCTGGGGCATAGCTATAGATGACCAGTTTTTGCCATCTGCACCTCAGATGGCCGGAACATCCATCGTCGTTATGGCCTTGATAGCCCTGGCGTTTTCCGTCAGATTAGAAGAGCGGCCCTTTGCAGCTCGACGGCTGCCCAAACCATGGGTTGTTGGAACTGCTGCCTTTATGCTCTTGAGCCTGCCGAACATCATAGAAATAGCATGCGAAATGCTTGGCATCCCTTCGATCTTCATGATCGACTGGCCAGGCTTCATAATAAACATCCTCACAGCGGGCCTGCTGGCTGCCCTGACATGGCGATGGTCGCAGAGCAGAGATTGGAGCGCCTCCCATACCCTTGCCCTGGCAGTCGGCGCTCTATTGACCAGAGCATGGATCGCGTTCCTCTTACTGCCGTTTGGCGATGTCACCTTCAACGACAAGCTGATTCAGAGGACGGTTTTCTTCCTCGGCGTTGTTGCATTGCTCTCCCTGGCCGCATTTAAAACGAGAAGATGTAAGAAAGAATGTATAATCTCTGAGGAATAACTGATGATTCCGAAGGGACCTGGGGGGATCGGCAATTGATCAGGTTTTCTCGATTGAGGCAGATCTTGCTATGCTCGCTAGCCATCGTCACGATCCTGACGGCAGGTGGCATCGCCTACTACTATGCGACGCTTTATACGGTCGATGAGGCGCAGGAGGGATACCTGGCGCTGACCGGCGCCACCGTGCTGGCGGGCGAAGGCCTGGAACCCCGCCATAGCACCACGATCCTGATCAGGGACGGGAGGATCGTGGAGGTGGGAGATGACGGGGATGTAGAGGTTCCTTCGAGGGCGAAGGTTCTGGACCTGAGCGGGTACACCCTGATGCCCGGCCTCATCGACCTGCACGTCCACATGGGACCGTCGGATCCGGTCTTCGAGGAGGAGGGCGTGGGGGGCATCCTGGCGACCTCGAAGCTGGTCATTGACTGGGCGCGCTTCTACCCCGGAACGCGGCGCGCCTTTCTGGAGAATGGAGTCACCACGGTGCGGGACCTCGGAAACGAATACGTCTGGATCATGGAGCTTCGCCGACAGCTTCAAGACGGTTCCCTGGAAGGGCCGCGCCTCTTTGCCGCGGGCCCCATCTTCACAACGCAGGGGGGCCATCCAGTAGCTACCTTCGGAGTCGATCCGGCATCCGACTCGGTCCGACTTCCCAGCACCCCCGAAGATGCCCGCAGGGCAGTGAGGGAAGTTGCTAGCGGTGAGAATCGAGTGGACCTCATCAAGGTGGTGCAGGAGCGAGGCGGGCCTGGTCGCAGCCTTGAACCAATCGCGCCCGCAGTTCTTGATGCCATAGTGGCCGAGGCGCACGAGCACGATCTTCCCGTCACCGCCCATTGGGGCACCCTCGACGACTTGAAGGACGTCCTCGCCGCCGAGGTTGACGGGTTGGAGCATATCGAATCGAGGGGTGTTCTGGATGGCTGGCCCGAGGATATCCTGGACCTGCTGGTGGAAGAGGAGGTGCCGCTCTCGCCGACGCTGGCGGTCACCGATGCGGTCCTTCCGCCCCAGGTAGCTTCGAAGCTCAGGCAACGGGCGGGAGAATTTCATTCTGCTGGGGGTCGCATCGTTCTCGGAACCGACGCGCCAATAAATGGTCTTCCCTTCGGAGCCAGCGTTCATCGCGAGCTAGAGCTGCTGGTGAATGGTGCTCTCACCCCCCAGGAGGCACTCAGAGCGGCGACCAGTGATGCGGCTGGCGTCCTGAGAACCGATCGGATCGGAGCCGTTGAGGCCGGGCGCGCTGCAGACCTGGTGGTGGTGGTCGGCGACCCGCTCCGGGATATCCGGGATGCCAAAAATGTGGTAATGGTCTTTCGGGATGGGAGGACGGTGGTGGATCGCCGGAGCGTTGGACAGATATCATGAGGAGTGTTGACCCGATGATCCGATCAGATACTGGGCAAAGCACAGCGAAGTGATCCTGATCCGACACGTCTGCGTCCGGACGGCTGGCAGGGCGCGGGATCGGCCAGCTCCCGGACCGGCGCCGACGTCGCATCTTCCCTCCGGCAGCCCCCGCCGAGATGGGAACTCCAACTAGACCAATGGAATAGAAAGCCCAAAAGAATCCTCGAAAGCCTTTGGCGGTGATTCCGGCCCGCCTCTTCAGCCGGGATCCGGCCGGCCTACGCCGCCGGGGAGGTGGACACCGGGTCCATCACCATCGCCTTCGGCGGCTCAATCCCCGCCTCCAGGAAGGCGTCCCAGGCCCGCTTCGTAACGTCCGACTCGAACTTGAACTCGTACCTGAGATCGTTGACGTAGACCCTGGCCCTCACCCTCTTGTAGAAGGGGTAGTCCTTCAGGAAGATCGTCACCGGCCGCTTGCTGGAGATGTAGACGTACCGGGACGTCACCGCGGCATCCCTCAGGATCTTCATAGCCCTTGAGGCATCAGAGCTCGAGTCGATGAAGAGGTCGATGACGACCTGCATCTCCAGGCTCCCGGCGGTGGCGTTGGCGAGGACCTGGGTGATCATCCGCTGATTTGAGACGACGATCAGGCTGTCGTCGGGGGAGACGAGCCTCGTCGCCCTAAGGCCGATGTCCGTCACCTCGCCGTAGTGGCCGTCGATCCTCACCTTGTCGCCGATCTGGTAGGGCTTGTCCAGGACGAGGACGATCCCTCCAACGATCTCGGCGACGAGATCCTTCAGCCCGAAGCCCACGGCGGCGCCGACGAGCCCCGATAAGGCGATGAGCTGATTTGTTGAGAGCTGGAAGATGGAGCCGAGGATGTGGTATACGGCGAAGCCGTAGATCGCGAGCTTCGCGAGAGGGATCTCCATCTTGATCCCAAGGCGGAGCCAGTGGAACCTCTCACTGAACCGCGTCAGGAGGAAGGCGACGATCCGGGTCGAGACGTAGGCGAGGACCAGGACGAGGATGACGTGGACGATGGTGGAGGAGTCGATCCCGAAGGCCTGGAGGGCCGAGGAGATCCCGGCGGAGGCCTCGCTGACCCCCTCCGAGGTAGCTGATGCCGAGAGGTTGGAGGACGACTCCGGGGCCACCGTGGCCATCTCCTCGCCCATGATTACCACACCAGCCTGAGCCTTCTCTCATGCTCAATATCGCTCTTCAGAGCCTCGGCCCTCAAGGTGACGACCCCGCCATCGATGGAGACGAGCCCCTTCTCCTCCAGGAGGGCCGCCATCGTCTCGGCGGAGAGGTCCATGGGACCCAGCACCTCGGAGAGCTCGTCCAGCTCCAGAGATCCCGAAGAGAGGACTACTCCCAGAACGAAGGACTCGTCGAAGTCTAGGTCGATGGTGGGGGGATCCCTCAGGGAGCTTCTCACCTCCGGATAGTTAAGAGCCTCCTTCCAGAGATGCTCCGCGACGCCGGGGTTGCCGTCGGATATCTGGGCGAGCCTCTCGAAGAAGGCATCTTCGCCGGACTTCTTCTCTTTTCGGTTCCTTTTTAGGCGCGACCGGATCACTCCTGGGTCCACCGAGGGGTAGGGGAGATCGATATTGTGGCCCATCACAGCCCTTCTGGAGACGCGCCAGTCCAAGACCTTCGAATCCCCTCCCGGAGCCTCTTCCTCGACGAAGGTCAGCTCGCCCTCTTCGCGGCCGGCGAGGAGCATCTCTCGGATCTGGCCTGCATCCAGCCTGGGCAAGATGATCTGGCGGGGAAAGTGCCGTCCGATGCCCAGGACTTCCTCGAGGTACCTCCAGGAGAAGCTGTTCCAAGTGGTGATGAAGAGCCTCTCCTCGGAGGTGACGAATCTCAAAAAGCGGTCCATCAGGTCAAAACCCCCAACCTTCCGCAGGCTGAGCCGATGAGCCTCATCCACCACCACGATCCTCTGGGGTGCCCTCTCCAGAATCCCGAAGTCGTGCCTGAGCCTTCGACCGTCGATCCTGAGGCCGTCGGGTCCCGCCACCGAAGCGGCTCGGGCCATGAGATCCGCCTCGCCATAGTAGGGGTCAGAGATGATGGCGACGTTCCTCCTTATGCCCCCCCGATAGTCCTCTATCGACTCCTCAATCCTCTTCATCTCCTCTTCGAAGAATGGCAGCATATGGAAATGGACCTTCGCGCCTCTGGAGGGGGGTTAAATCGACGGAAAGGGCGTTTCAGCCCCTTTCGCCTCTACGAACCTCGCAAGCCCCTTTTAGCCTCCATGCTCATCCTCCATACCATGGGATAGCTTCCACCCCGAACCTCTTCTCGAAGGTCATCCGCTCGCCGGATCTGAGGATCACCTGCTGGTGTAGCCTCCATCTATGATCAACTCCGAGCCGGTGACGAACTTGGCCTCGTCGGATACGAGGTATAGTACGCCGTATCCGATATCTTCCGGCTCTCCGAGGTGGCCTATCGGATGCCTTGCCCCCAGTTCCCTCTTCAGATCCTCGAGAGCCACCCCCAGCTCCTTCGACTGCTCAATGAGGAACTCCTCGACCATCGGCGTCCAGATGAAGCCGGGATGGACCGAGTTCACCCTTATATTGTCCTTCGCATAAATGAGGGCGCCCGTCTTGGCCATGATCCTGTTCGCAGCCTTCGTCGCGTGGTAGGCGGGGTTGTCCTGGGACCCGACGATCCCGTATATAGAGGAGATGTAGACGATATTTCCACCCCCGCCCCTCTTCATGTAGGGGATGACGTGCTTGGTGCAGAGGAAGGCTCCCGTGACGTTGACGTCGAAGACCCGCTCCCATTCTCCCTTGGTGTACTCGTGGGTCGGTTTGCTGGGGCCGGCGATCCCCGCGTTGTTGACGAGGATGTCGATCCTCCCATAATCCTCGTAGACGGCCCGCGCCACCTCCTCGACCCTCTTCTCATTGGTGACGTCAAGGCTGTGGTACTCTGCGGCTCCACCTCCTGATCTGATCTCTTCGACTACCCGCTCCCCCTCATCCTCCGACCTACCGGTGACGATGGAGATCGCCCCCTCCCCGGCGAGGATCTTCGCTATCGACTCCCCTATGCCGTAAGTTGAGCCGGTCACTATCGCCGTCCTTCCTTCAAGCCTCCCCATTCTCTCTTCCTCCATCTGAGCCACCTCATCCCATCTTCATAACTTCTTGGCAGAAAAATCTGAGATTGATGATCTCGACATTCAAGATCAAATCTCCCTCGATTCTCGAGAGAAGAGATGCCAGTACATATTTTTATAATTCCTGTATTTGTCTGACGTCTCCCCTCTGGAGCCACCGGAAAGTTCGTCAATGCGTTCTTAGGACGTATTGTATATATCTATAATCAAACTCTTATCGGATCCTTATTAATAATTTCCCTCAAGATAGCTGATCTTCATAGAAAGAAGGCGTTTGAGGTTTTTTTCATGACCCGATCCCTGAGAGTCGCGAGAGAAATCTGGAAGAACTCGACGGTGATGAATACAAAATTTTACTAGAATTAAAGAACGGCAGCCCTGGCGGCTCGGGTCCGCAGACCCGATCCCCGAAAGAAGGGTACAGGGCTTCGTTCGCCAGAATATGAGCCGCCGGTCCAGAGCCTAGTGGCTGTGGCAGCACTTGTGGGTGTGCTTGTGATGGTCGGCGTCGTGGACGTGCTCGTGGGTGTGGACCTTCCCGTCGTGGTCGTGGGCGTGGATGTGCTTATCTCCGGTATGGCAACACATTCGATTCTCACCTCCTTCATTCTATACTGCACTATACCCTCCTCTTGGCTCCGCCTATAAAATCCTTTTTGTGACCAATATCCGGAAAAATAACGCATTTTGTGGGGAGAAAAGGGAGATCTTCGTAGCCGAGATGGGGAAATTCAGACATACTAATTTTACTTAATCTCATTTAATCGAATAATGGGTATTAAAAGAATCCAATTTTTATGATTTATTAATAGGATAGGTTTCGGCGGCGGCGTTACTAGCGATCTCGCGCGGGGGCCACGATTGGGGGCGATTGCGATGATCATCCCCGGACCCGAGCCTCTTTTTCCGGGCCTGCCCCTCGCGCACGCCTCTGGCTGACTTCTCCATAATGGTGCAATCGATCGCCCTCGGGACATAAACGGCGCCGTATCCGAGGCCGGGGGCATGGCCATCTGGCTCGAATAAGCCATCATCACAAATGCCGCCGGGACGGTAGCAAATATTGGCGCAGCCCAAAAAAACGTATCAACGGTCCTGAGGCGAAAGAAGCCATCCCCAGGCCGGCCGCTTGGGGAGGACGCTGCCGCTTCTCCCGCACAGCTACTCGATCCCGCCAGCTTCCAACCGACCATGCTGGGAGGATGGGCGGGGCGAGGCCCGCGACTGGCAGCCCCCGCCCGGATTATTGATGGACCTCTGCAATCCGGTCTTTATTCACCAAGCCCGAAGGGAGAAGACCCTCGCCCTCCCGCGCATCTCCACGGCGATCTTGTTCTCGCGCCCCAGCCACCCCAGGGCGCCATAGACCTCCTCCCTCCTCAGGGAGGTGCCCTTCATGATCTCGGTGATGGTGCTTGGACCGTTCGCGTTCAGGACATCCCAGACTAGCCCCGCCTTCGCCCCAAATATCGATTCGATCGTAGTCTCCGTCATCTCACTTCACCCTCTGCTGACATTCTCCTCTTTTGCGAGAAATAAGATATATATGTTATCGATCCCCGAATATGAATCGAATTCGGCCAGGACGAAGCCGTCGGTCCCGAGATCAGATCGGAGCAAACCTTAAATTCTTTGAACCTAGTTTAACCTCCTCCAGATCCGGTGGCCCAGAAGACTATTCGTAGGCGGGCGGCAAGAGCTCGGTGGGGCAACTTCCATGAGCGATGAAGAGAAGGAAGAAACGGAAGAAAAGGAAGAGATCATCCGAGAGGAAGACGAATTCGGGAACGTCATAACGTACCCCGTCTGGTCTAAGAAGAACGCGCCGAAGGAGAGGCAGGATAGGTGGGACGTTCCCATCTACATGTGAGATGACCGCCCTTGGAGGCGATCGCCCGAGGGAGCTCAGCCCTCCCCGGACTTACCTCCTTGGAGGGCGTTGACGTACTCCTCCCTGGAGACCCCCCTCGCCCTCCTCATGGCATCCTTCATCTCCTCGCCCCGATCCCCCAGCCAGCCGAAGTTTCCGCAGCTCTCGAGCTCGCCGCAGAAGCTGCAGAGGTCAAGGCCCTTCTCTCGGGCGCAGACCCGGATGGGGCAGTCGGGTGGGCCCCCACCGCTCTCGCATCCGGGGCAGAGGGCGTACCTCCTCATCCACTCTAGCCCCTCGACGACCTGGTGCCAGTCGATCCCGCACCCCTCCTCTGAGACGAGAGGGGCCCAATCCGGGATATTGCAGCCTTCGAGAAACCCCCTCGCCCTCTCGGCGGTCTCGGCGACCGCCCCGCTTCCCAGGGGACAGAAGCCGCAGACGATCCCGCAGGGACCGACCTCCGGTTTATCCGAATCCGTCGTCATCGGTAGGATGGTGGCATTTCAAACTATTTATAGGTGATGAGGCTGGTGGCCGGCTCCGAAAACCGGCGGCAGATCCGAAGCCTTGGATCCGATATCAATCATCGTTCAGATAATCCTCCATCGAGAGGGGAAGGCCGACAGTTTCGAGAGAAGAAGGTCCAAAAACCGTCACACACCTCATCGAAGCCGGGACCGTTCGGACCGGCTCATCACCTCTCGATCCAGCGACCTTTCGAGTCGTAGTTCATCGACCTCTCCCAGCCGGCAGCTCGCCAGACGGCGTCGAAGGCGGGCCTCAGGACCTCCTCGGCATCGTAATCGAAGCCCTCGATCATGATCTCAGGGACGAGGAGGGCGTCCCGGTCGATCTGGATCTCCTCGGCGGCCTCCAGCCCTTCAACCTGGATGAAGCACCCCTTCACCCCCAGGAGGGTGAGGGTGGCGAAGAGCGGCGGCTCTACCCCCAGGTCCTCCTGGACCCGGGTGTACCGGGGGAGGGCCTCCAGGAGGGCCTCCTCGTACCGGACCCCCGATATAGCCTTCCCAGGTCCGGAGTTGCCGAGGACGAAGGAGTCGACGGCCTCGACGATCCCGCTCCCGTAGACCTGGGCGTAAGAGCCCCGGTCGTCGTAGGTGAGGAGGCCGTCGAAGTTGTACCTCCAGCCCGAGAAGAGCCCCGTGAGGGGGAGGGGGAGGGTCCCTTTCCCGCTCCTGTACCTCTGAACTATGGCGGAGACGTCGAACCTGGAGGCCGGCTCGAAGGCCCCCAAGGGGACGATTGCCAAGGCCATCTTCGGCCCCGCTCCGACAGCAGCCGGCATCTCCCCGGCGACGATCCTCGCCAGGGCCTCTGCCCGGAAGCTCTTCATCCTCTCGGCGGCGGCCCCGAAGACGTTGAAGGCGGTCCTTATCTCGAAGACGTCCAGGGGATACTTTCCAGCGGAGTTTCGGGAGTAGAACTTGGAGGAACCCTTGGTGATCATGTGGGGGGAGGCCCAGCTTTTGGGGATCCGGATGATGATGACGAACCGTTTCCCCTTCAGGGGGACGGCCCTCATCGAAATGCCCGGGATCCGGGGGGCGATCCCCGTCTGGACCATGCTGTCGAGGCGGAGGATCTCCTGATCCGGGTCGATTCCCGATAGCCCCGGGATCCTCACAGGGACCCCGTTCTCCTCGGCGATCCCGTAGACGAGGTGGCCCCCGGAGGCGTTGGCGAAGGAGGTGACGTCCCGGAGAAACTCCCTCTTCTCCAGGTCCGAGGGGCCGGGGAGCCTCCTCTTGTAGTCGATGATCTTGCTCTCCTGGACCCCGTCTTCCAGAAGTCTCCGGATCTCCGGCTCGTCGAGGAGGTTGAGGGGCTTGTCTCCGAGGGTCATGGCAACACCTCTTTGACGGACCACGATTTAGGGATTGCGGATCGCGACAGTCCCGCAAACCCGACGTGGTGGGGGCCGGAACGATCTCGAAGGCCCATCCATTTATATCCGCGCCCCCGACGAGATCCTCCGATGCCATTCTCCTTGAGATGGCCTTGAAGATGCCAGGCATCGTTGGATAGAGGGCGGAAGCATCCCCGGAAGGTTCTTTGCAACAGGAGGAGCATGATGGAAGAGCTGGACCCTAGGGCTGGGTCTGCGGGGGGAGGAAGATGAAGACGAGAGTACACCAGGAGAGGATCGAGAGGGAGGAGTACGACAGCTTCGTCCTCGGCGGCGACGTCGGCGGGACGAACACCAACATCGGCGTCGCCGGGGCTAAAGCCGGAAAGACAACCCTCCTCTACTCCGCTCACTTCGAGAGCCGAAGGCTCTCGTCCCTCGCACCGGCGATCCGGGAAGCCCTCGATTACGGGATGGATAGGTATGGGATCGAGGTCGGCCGGGGCGTCGTCGGCGTCGCGGGTCCCGTCACAAACCCCAGAAAGGCGAAGCCGACGAACCTCCCCTGGGCGGTGGACGCCGAGGAGATCAAGGGAGAATTCGGCTTTGAGGAGTTCAGGATAGAGAACGACTTTCTGATCATCGGCCGGGGGATCGACTCCCTCGGCGAAGCCGACCTCTTCTGTGCGAAGGAGGGAGAGCCGACCTTCGGAGACGGACGGGCGGTGATCGGCGCCGGCACTGGCCTGGGCAAGGCGATCCTCTCCTTCGACGGAGAAAAGTACGCTCCCATCCCCAGCGAGGGTGGGCACGCCGACTTTCCGGTCCTCGACGAGTTCGATCTGGGTCTGGCGGACCACCTCCGAGGCAAAAGAAAGACCCCAGCGAGCTACGAGGACCTCCTCTCGGGACGGGGGATCGAGGGGATCTACGATTTTCTGAGGGAGAGGCGCGGTCGGACGGATCGGACCGCCGAGGTCATCGGTGCCGAAGATGGGGCCGCTATCATATCAAAATACAGGAAAATAGATCCCCTCTGCCGCGAGACCTTCGCCGTCTACGCGAGGTGCTTCGGGAGGTGCGCGAAGAACTTCGTTCTGGAGGCGGTAGCCACCGGCGGCCTCTACATCGCCGGGGGGATCGCCGCCAAGAACCGGGAGGTCTTCGCGTCGCCAGAGTTCTCCAAAGAGTTTCTGAACGCCGAGAAGCAGCGGCAGATCTTGGAGAGAACCCCAATTCAAGTCATCACGAACTACGACGTAAGCCTATACGGGGCGTGCAACGCCGCCGTCGACATTTCTGATTAATTTATTATGCTATCCCTCTCCCTCAGGCCACCCCCTTGCATAGCTCCCCCCGCTCCAGGTCCTCTCGGAAGTAGTCCCGGGGGGTCTTGAGGCCCAAGAGGAGGCCGAGCTTCCTTTTGGCGTAAAATGGAACGAGCCTCAGGGTCTCCTTGAAAAACCACCACGGATAGAGCCTCTTGATCTTGTTGTACCGGAACCACTCAAGGTCGTAGTACTTCGCGTTCATCTCCCAGGTGATGTAGGCTACCTCCTCCGCCGTCAGGTGTTTCGTATTCAAATTCGCGTGGAGGCCGTCATAGAGGCGGTAGTCTTCGCAGGCTACGAGCCCCATCTCCCGAAGCTCCTGAGCCATCTCGGTCCTGGGGTAGGGGGTGCTGATGTAGAAGATCGGTATGTCGACTTTGAGCTTTCGAGCCAGCTCGAAGTTCGACCAGAGGTCCTCGGCGTCGTCCTCGGGGTTTCCGCCGATCAGCCCCGCGGAGACGATGATGTCGTTCTCGTGCATGTACTCGATCGCCTTATCGGCGTTGTCCGACATCTTTCCCTTCCCCAAAAAATTCAGGTTCTCTTTGCTCGTGTTCTCGATCCCCAGAAAGACGCCGTCGAAACCGGCCTGTGCCATCTTCTCGACGAGCCTTTTGCTCGACCCGATCCCCCGGGCCGAGGCCTGGACCTTGTACTTCAGGTGGGAAAGGCCGGCCTCGACGATGGAGTCGCAGAGCCGCTCCATCCTTTTTACGTCCAGGGTCATGTTGTCGTCGGGAAAGAATACCGACTTTGCGCCGTGGGCCTCGGCGTCCCGGATGTCGTCTAGTATTCTATCGAAGGGGTACTTCCGGAAGGAGCGGCCATACATCTGCTGGATGGAGCAGAACTTGCACCCATTGGTGCAGCCCCGGCTCGTCTCGACGGAGTCGATGGGAAGGTCGAAGCTCTCAAAGCCCTTCGTCACGAGCCGCGAGTCGCGGTTGGGGAGCTCGATATCCGAGAGGTCCAAGACGGGGCGGGGAGGGTTATGGACCATTCGATCGCCTTGCCAGTACGAGAGGCCCAGAACCCCTCCGAGGTCGCGCCCCTCGTCGATGGCGCTGACGAGCTCCCGGAAGGTCGCCTCGCCCTCGCCCCGGACGACGTAGTCGGCGAGCCGCGCCTCGGGGCCGTCGCCGATCTCTTCGTAGCTGAGGGTCGGATGGTAGCCGCCGAAGACCGTCTCGGCGCCGCTCTCCTTCGCCATTTGGGCGAGGGGCAGCATGGCGGAGTACTGGAAGCTCATGCAGCTGAGGCCGACGAGGTCGTATCCGTTCTTCAAGACGCCTTCGAGGAACTCCTTCGGCTTCTTCAGTCCGTGGAGGTCGGCTACGTGGACGGTGCAGAGGTCGTCGACATTTCCCGCGATCGAGGCGATACCGTAGTTCGGGATCCGCGCAATCCGGTCGAAGTCGGGCTGGACGACCGGCGAGGATAGCAGGAGGACCTTCATGATATCATCTCGCCCCCGGCTCCAAAAGCCACGGCTTCTCGGGGTTAAAGTCGAACCGGTTCGCCCGGGAGACGTAAGAGGCGACCTCCTTCATCCCGGCGAAGCCGGCGTACCGGTAGGCGTTCGCCCAAACTCTAAATGACGTCCGGAGAGGCGTCAGCCGGTTGTAAACCCGCTTGAGAGACCAGCTGAGGATCTCCTCCATCTCCGCTGGGGGGATGTTCGGGTGGTTCCAGACGAGGTGCTTCATGTCGAATTTGTGCCAGTCCTCCTCGAAGATGCCGTAGGCTCCGTCCAGCTCGTCCCACAGCTTCGTCTGGGGGAGTGGCGTCATTATGCAGATCTGGGTTATGTCGAGCTTTAGGTTGGCGAGATCCCTGATATCCGTTTTGAGGGATGCTCTCGTATCCTCGGGGAACCCGACCATGTAGTAGCCGACGGTGCCGAGACCATACTTCTGGAGGAGCCTGACCGTCTCCAGGACGTCTTCGGTCCCCTCCTTCTTGTTGATGTCGTCGAGCTTATCCTGGTGGAGGTTCTCGATCCCGATCGCAGCCCCCGCAAACCCCTGGACTCGTTGGCTCTTCTTGCCGGTGGCGGAATCGGGCCTCGTCCTCATCTCGACCCACTCGGGTATCTTCTTCCGCAGATAATCGGCCCGGGCCATGCATCCCCAGACCATCCCGTACTCGTCGAGGAGGTCGACGACCTTGTCGGCGTGCCTGCGGTTCGCGCCGAAGTTCTCGTCCTCGATCAGGACGACGTTGATCTCGTGGTCCTTGTAGTAGGAGATCACCCTCTCGAGGCTCTCCAGGGGGACGGGATGGGGCCTGTTGCAGAACTTCGGGGTCTGGCAGAACTTGCATCCAACGCCGCAGCCCCTCGTCGTGAACATGATCCCGTAGATGTTCAGCTTCTTATTGAAGGGGGTCCCCAGGTACTCGATCAGCGGCGGGTGCAAAACCTGATTCTGCTCGATCTTCCGCCCGAAGTAGGGGGCGACCGCCCCCTCGGCGTACCCCTCGAAGATCCGATCGAATTTGTCCTGAATTTGGGGGGTCAGGGCGCCGTAGTTGCCAGCCCAGATCTCCCCCACCTTTCCAGAGGCCCTGGCGGCGTCGGCCATCTCCAGGATCTCGCAGGTCTCGTTGAGGTAGAAGGAGAAGCCGACGACGTCCCAGCCCTCAGAGAGCCGCTTCTTATACTCCTCGAAGGTCGGGTACTCCAAGATCTCGATCTCGGGGATGTTCTGCTTCAGAAACCGCAGGCCAAAGGACTGGATCCGGGGCCAGCGGAACCGAAACCACTTCGACCGGGCGTTGGAGCCTATGTAGTCATAGGGCTCGGGGTCGTTCTTGTAAACCGTGGTGAAGAGGACCTTGGGGGGCATAATCGGCATTTGCCCTCCGATCGGAGATTAAGGTTGCGATTCCGCCTCCATTCAAACGGGCGCCAACCCCCGAGGCCGACGCAAACCTATAAACCCCCTCCCTCCCTCATCCTCTCCCATGGATGGTCCAGCCATCGCCGCCAGCGGCCTTTCGATGCGGTTCAACGGCTTTCTCGCCGTCGACGGGGTAGACCTCAGGATCGAGAAGGGTGAACTATTCGGCCTCCTCGGCCCCAACGGCGCGGGAAAGAGCACCATCATCAAGATGCTGACGACGATGCTGCGGCCTTCGGCCGGGTCGGCTGCCGTCTGGGGCTATGACGTAACGCGGGAGAGGGACGCCGTCCGAAGCTCCATCGGGGTCGTCTTCCAGGATCCATCCGTCGACAGCCAGCTCTCGGGCCGAGAGAACCTCGACTTTCACGGCCGGATGTACGGGATGGACCGAAAGACCCGGGCCGAGAGGATCGCCGAGGTATTGGAGCTTGTCGACCTGACGGAGAAGGCCGATGTGCTGATGGAGGACTACTCCGGGGGGATGCAGAGGAGGCTTGAGATAGCCCGGGGTCTGATGCACCACCCCAATGTTCTCTTCCTCGACGAGCCGACTCTGGGCCTCGACGCCCAGACCCGCAGGTACATCTGGCGGTACATCCGGAGGATGAACGGGGAGGAGGGGGTCACCGTCGTCCTGACGACCCACTACATGGAGGAGGCGGACCACCTCTGCGAGAGGGTCGCCATCATCGACCAGGGGAGGATCGTCGCGTTGGACAGCCCGGAAAGCCTCAAAGACCTCATCGGCGCCGACATCGTCACCCTGGAGGTGGAGGACGGGGTCGGCGACGAGGCCGTCCGGGCCCTCTCGGATCTCGAGGGGGTCGAGGCCGTCGACCGGGCGGGCTCGACCCTTCGGCTCAGAGTCGACCGGTCCGAGGCCCGGATCCCAGAGATCGTCCTCTCGTCCTCTCGGGCCGGGCTATTTATCAGGTCCGTCAGCATGCACGAGCCTACCCTCGAGGACGTCTTCCTCAAGTTCACCGGCAAGAAGATCCGGGAGACGGAGTCGGCCGGCGCCGGTCGGATGGCAGCGGTCCAGAGCAGGATGAGGACGAGGAGGCACTGATAACTTGAAGGCGCTGAGGAGGAGCTGATGAGGAGGACGCCCTGATATGATCTCGCTAAACTATTACGCCATCTACAGCCTCTGGCTGCGGGAGATGATCCGCTTCTTCAGGCTGAAGAGCCGGGTCTTCGGCTCCCTAGCCCCGCCCTTCTTCTTCCTCGCCTTCCTCGGCTTCGGCTTCCGGTCGGCGGCGATCTCCGAGATCCCTGAAGGCGTAGACTACATCAGCTTCCTCGCCCCCGGGATCATAGGGATGACGCTGCTCTTCTCCTCCACCTTCGGGGGGCTCTCGATGCTCTGGGACCGGGAGTTCGGCTTCCTCCGAGAGATCATGGTCGCCCCGGTATCGAGGCTCTCCATCGTCATCGGGAGGACGGCCGGCGGCGTCACCACCGCCGTTTTGCAGGGGCTGATCATCCTCGTCCCCGGCGTCGCCATGGGGCTGGAGATCACGGGCCTTCCGGGCTTTCTCCTCGCCCTAGTCTTCATGGTCCTCATCGCCACCACCTTCAACAGCCTCGGCCTCGCCTTCGCCTCCCGGATGAAGGACATGTCGGGCTTCTCCCTGATCATGAACTTCATGGTCTTCCCGCTATTCCTCCTCTCCGGAGCCCTATTTCCGATATCAAACCTCCCTCCGTGGCTTCGGACCCTCTCCTACCTCGACCCCCTCACCTACGGCGTCGACGGCCTCCGAGGGTCCCTCGTCGGCGCGAGCTCCTTCCCCCCGGCCCTGGACCTCGCGATCCTCGCCGCCTGCTGCGCTGGGGCCCTGGGCCTGGGAGCATACCTCTTCGAGAGGAGCGACGTGGAATGACGGCGGCTATGCCCCTTCCGCCGGGAGGGCAGACCCGCCAGCATCTCAGAAAACGATTTAACCGGGGCGGCTGAGGGGGGGAGCATGCTCTCCGTCCTCCTCTGGGCACTGATCTTCGCCGGGAGCCTCGCCGTCTTGGTGAAGGCCTCAGACGTCTTCACCGACTCCGCCGAGAGGATCGGCATCGGCTTCGGCATATCCCCCTTCATCATCGGGGTGACGATCGTCGCGGTGGGGACCTCGACCCCGGAGCTGGTCTCGTCGGTCCTGGCGGTGGTGAAGGGCTCCTCGGAGATCGTGACGGGGAACGTCATGGGCTCGAACGTGACGAACATATTCCTCATCCTGGGCCTCTCCGCCATAGTGGGGAAGAAGATGGTGACGAGCTACAGCCTCGTCAACGTCGACCTCCCCTTCTTCGTCGGCTCTGCGGTCCTCCTCTCCCTGATGGTCTGGGACGGCGCCTTCAGCCTCCCCGAGGCGCTGCTATGCTTAGCCTGCCTCCTCGTCTACCTCCTCTACGCCGTCAGCGTCGAGAGGGTGGCGGACGAGGCGAGGGCGAGGTCGATGGAGGAGCTGGAGGCTTCTGGAGTGGTCCACCCCAAAAAGAGGAGGCTCGATCCCCGGGTCTACCTGAAGCTATTCCTCAGCATCGTCTTCCTCTACATAGGAGCAAACTACACCGTCGTCTCGGTGGTGAGGCTCTCGGAGATGGTCGGGATCGGGACCGAGATCATCGCCGCCAGCGCCGTCGCCCTGGGAACCTCGCTCCCGGAGCTGGTGGTGAGCGTCAAGGCCGCCGCCACGAACAAGCCAGAGCTGGCCATAGGAAACATCATCGGCTCGAACATCTTCAACGCCCTGGGGATCATGGGGATCTCGGCGCTATTCGGGACGGTGGCGATCCCGGCGACGATAACAACCTTCGTCATGCCCATGATGATCGTCGCCACCCTCCTCTACTTCGTCGTGATCTGGGAGAACGAGATGACCCACTGGGAGGGGTGGTTGCTGGTGATATTCTACGCCTTCTTCCTGGGAAAGCTCTTCGCCCTCTTCTGAGGTTGCGATCGATAGATAGGATAAAATATTTAATGTTTTGAAGAAAGAGGTACCCCCATATGCTCAAGAGGTTCCTCCCCCTCTTATCCCTAATCGCCCTCGCGGCCTCCCTCTGGGCTCTCAATCACTTATATCCTAACCCGCACCTCCAGAAGGCCTTCATCACCGCCGTCGCCGTCGCCGCGATCCACATCCTCTTCAAACACCTCTTCGAGGAGCTCCTCATCGGAAAGATTACCGTCTCCAAGACCAGGTACTCCTTCAAAAAGACGGTCTCGATAGTCTATCTGGTGGTCCTCGTCGCCGTCGTCATGAACATATGGGTAGAGAACACCCAGAGCCTCCTCGTCTCCTACGGGATCATCGCCGCCGGCCTCGCCGTCGCCCTCCAGGACCTATTCAAAAACTTCTTCGGGGGTGTGGTCATCTTCGTCACCGGGATATACCGGGTCGGCGACAGGGTCGAGATGAACTCGATGATGGGGGACGTCATCGATATCGACATCCTATACACCACCCTCATGGAGATGGGCGAGTGGATGTCGGGAGATCAGGCCACCGGCAGGCTTGCGATGATGCCTAACGGCTACATCCTCTCGGGTCCGGTCAACAACTACACCAAAGACCACCCCTTCCTATGGGACGAGATCAGCATCCCCATAACCTACGACAGCGACTGGAAGGAAGCGGTCAACAGGATCCTCTCCATCGTCAGAAGGGAGACAGAAGAGGTCGGCAACAAGGCCGAAATTAGCCTCTCCACCCTCGAAGAGAAGTATTATCTCCCAAGGAAGGTGACGGAGCCCGCCGTCTTCATAACCATGACAGACAACTGGATCAAATTCAACATAAGATACGTGACAGCGGTGAGGGAGAGGAGGATGACCAAGAGCAAATTGAGCCAGATGATCCTGGAAGAGATCGAGAGGTCTGAGAAGATCAAGCTCGCCTCCACCACCATCGATATCGTCGGATTTCCCGAAGTTAGGCTTGAGGCCGGCGAGACGGAACCGGTCAAGGTCGGATGATCATGGCCCGGCGCTTAAAGATGAGGACAAATAAGGTGGGCCTCCCCCCAGGGACCCTCGTCCACGTCGGCGACGAGAGGACCGGGCCCGTCCGGGTCACCGTCGTCGACTACGACCAGGACCACCTCCGGGAGCTCTGCCCAACCACCCTCGATATGCTGGCCGAGTTCAAAACGAGCCCCACCGTCACCTGGATAAACGTCGTCGGGGTCCACAGCCCCGAGGTGATAGAGAGGATCGGAGGCTCTTTCGAGATCCACCCCCTCGTCCTGGAGGACATCGTCCACACCGACCAGCGGCCGAAGATGGAGGACTTCGAGGATTACGTCTTCATCGTCCTGAAGATGCTCAACGGCGCAAGGGAGGGGAGAGAGGATGGAGAGATCCGGTCAGAGCAGCTGAGCCTGATCGTCAGCCGCGGTTTTGTCATATCGTTCCAGGAGACGGAAGGAGACGTCTTCGACGGCGTCAGGGACCGGATCAGGAAGTCGAAGGGGAAGATCAGGAGGAGGGGGGCGGACTATCTCGCTTACTCCCTCATCGATGCCGTCGTCGACAACTACTTCCTGATCCTGGAGGAGGTGGGCGAGGAGCTGGAGGTCCTGGAGGAGAGGCTTCTTTCAGGCCCCACCCCCGACGCCTCCTCTCAGATCCACCAGATGAAGCGGGAGATGATATTCCTCCGCAAGTCGGTCTGGCCCCTCCGGGAGGTGATAAGCCGCCTCTCCCGGGGAGAGTCGGAGATCTTCGAGGAGCCGACGGAGGTCTACCTCCGGGACGTATACGACCACACCGTCCAGACCATCGAGGCGATCGAGACCTTCCGGGAGGTCCTCTCCGGGATGCTGGAGATCTACCTATCCAGCATCAGCAACCGGATGAACGAGGTGATGAAGGTCCTGACGATCATCGCCACCATCTTCATACCCCTCACCTTCGTCGCCGGGATATACGGGATGAACTTCGAATACATGCCCGAGCTCCGATGGCGTTGGGGCTACCCGGCGATCCTCCTCTTCATGCTCCTCTCGGGAGCGGTCATGCTCCTCTACTTCAGGAGGAAGAGATGGATCTGAGACCGGACTTCCAACGGTCGATCGTCCCCCAGGTCTCAGTAACTTATACATTAAATATCTGGCTAGGGTGAGATCGTGATACTTCGATTGATCGAGATGGTCATCCCGGAAGAGGAGAGGACGGGTCTGGAGAGGTTGTTGACCAGGGGCGGCCTTGAGATCTTGGGGATATGGATAGAGCCCGTCTTGGGGGTCTGGGGGAGGCCGGTGAAGGGGGTCTGGAATGCGAGCTTCGACGAAAAGCGGATCCTGGTCCGGATCCTGGTATCGGCAGAGGCGTCGGAGAATGTCATCAACATGCTGGAGGCGAGGTTCCAGAGGAATGAAGGTTACCGGATGGTCGTCCTTCCCGTGACGGCGACCCTCCCTAGGCCCCCCATCGAGGAGGAGAGGGCAGAGGCAAAAGCTCTCGTCTCGAAAGATAAGAACAAGAAGGGGAGCAAGCGGATAGGCAGAGAGGAGCTCTACGCGGAGGTAACCCCGGTGGGGGTCTCCCGGGTCTACGTCTTCATGGTCATCCTCTCCTCCATCGTGGCCGCCTTCGGCGTCCTGAAAAATAACGTGGCGGTGATCATCGGGGCCATGGTCATCGCCCCCCTCCTCCTCCCAAATGTATCCTTCTCCCTGGCGACGATCCTGGGGGACAGATCCCTGGCCGTCAGGTCCCTCAAGGCGAATTTCGTCGGGGTGGGGACCGCCATCGCCATCTCTTACGCTTTGGGGTCATTTCTGCCCGTCGACCCAGGGGCTCCAGAGGTAGCCTCCAGGACTGTGGTCGGCCTCGGCGAGGTCGCCCTCGCCCTCGCCTCGGGGAGCGCGGGGGCCCTCGCCTTCACCACCGGCTTATCCGCCACCCTCATCGGGGTGATGGTCGCCGTCGCCCTCCTGCCGCCGCTCGTCGCCTTCGGCCTCCTGATGGGATCGGGACACGAGAGCCTCGCCTGGGGGGCGATGCTCCTCTTCATTGCGAACTTCATCTCCGTCAACCTCTCGGGGGTGGCCACCTTCCTCGCCCAGGGGATCAGGCCCCAGAAGAGGGCCGATGCCAAGAGGGCGAAGAGGGCTTCGATCCTGGCGATGGCGCTCTGGATCCTGATGCTCGCCCTCCTCGTCTACATAATCCTCATGTACCGGGCAGGCGTCCCGGTTTGAATAAGAACGGCTAGAGAAGGAGGATGAAGATGTTCTTCATGGCAGAAAGGGAACCCGAACCTGGGGGCATCTGAAACGTCCTGGACCCGTCCAAGGGCTGAGATCCCCCGGTTCGAAGGCTCCGTCGCAGACCCCGATACGGTCGTCGGAGCCGTGAGGCGGGTGACCCTTACGGGCCTCGCCATCAACGTCCTCCTATCAGCCCTGAAGCTCGCAGCGGGGATCGTCGGAAACAGCCAGGCGGTGGTGGCGGACGCCGTCCACAGCCTCACCGACACCGTCACCGACGTCGCCGTCCTGGTGGGGGTGAGGTTCTGGTCGAGGCCCCCAGACGAATGCCACCCCCACGGCCACCGGAGGATCGAGTTTCTGGTGACTATATTCATAGGCCTCCTCCTCGCCGCCGTCGGCCTGGGGCTAGTCTACAACGCCCTAGACACCCTCCACGAGCCCCACCGCAACCCTCCGGGTCCTATCGCCTTCTTCGCCGCGATCCTCTCCATCTTCACAAAAGAGCTCCTCTACCGATGGACTATCTCGGTGGGGTTAGAGATCAGGTCCACCGCCCTCATCGCCAACGCCTGGCACCACCGATCCGACGCCCTCAGCTCCGTCCCTGCCGCCCTCGCCGTAGCCGGCGCCGCCCTCCTTCCGGGCCTCGCCATCCTCGACCACCTGGGAGCTATCGTCGTCTCGATCTTCATCCTCCAGACCGCCTGGAAGATTGTCCGGCCATCGTTGGAGCAGCTGATCGACCGGGGAGCGCCCGAGGAGATCCGTCGCGGGATAGAGCAGTTGGCGCGCGCCACCCCCGGCGTCCAGGAGGTCCACGCCATCAGGACCCGCCACATCGGCTCAGGGATCGAGGTAGACCTCCACGTCCTCGTCGATCCCGAGCTCACCGTCGAGGAGGGGCATGAGATCTCCGAGGAGGTGAAGCGGAGGCTCATAGACTACGTCTCAGACGTGGTGGACGTCGTCGTCCACCTGGAGCCCTACCGAGGCGGCAGAGATAGAGGCCTTTGACCAGGCCCTCCCGCCGCGCCGGCGGGGCCCGGTCCCCGCCGATCTGCGCGGGAGGCCCCGGCCCGCATCTCAGAATATCGATTATAATGGTTCTGATGGAGAAAAATGATATTAATTGCGACTATTCCTTTATATTGAACTATTTAAAACCCTCTTGCTCGAATCTGAACGATTTCAGACCGATGGAACCTTTTCTGAACGGTTATAGTTCGGTCCCGTTCGGCTCTAATTTTAACTATCGTTCGGCCCCATGGGGGTTTGTTGAGGAAGGCTTTCTCGAAGCTTCGAGAGGTCCGTCCTCGACAGTGAGGTATCAACGATGAGATATACAAGACTGTTGATGACCCTGGCGGTGGCCACTCTTATCGCGGTCCCCGCCCTCTCGATGCCCTGGGATAATAAGGGCCCTGGGCGTTTTGGGGGGTTCGAGGAGATGAACCTCTCCGAGGAAGAGATGGAGAATATGACCCTGGCGGAGCTGAGGGAGATGAAACAGGATGCCAACATGGCCGCCTGTCCCCGAGGCGACGAAAATACGACCCGATGCCCCATGAACAGGGAGGGGATGATCCGGGGTCCCATGGGCCAGGGGATGATGGGACCTTCCGCCATGGAAGAATGCCCCATGGCGATGGGATGGGGAGGCGCGCTCCTCTTGATGGACCTGACCGAGGAGGAGATGAAGGAGATGACCCTCGCCGAACTCTCAGCGCTGAGAGAGGAGAAACAGAACGAGATGATGAACATGACCGCCGAGGATATCCAGGCTCTGAGAGATGAGAAGAGGGCCGAGATGGAGAATATGACCATCGCAGAGCTGAGGGAGTTGAAAGAGGATCGGGTAGACCGTCCCTTCCTCGGAGGATGCTTCTTGGCCTCTGAGATGACCCTCGAAGAGCTGGAGGGGATGACGATCGCCGAGATCGAGGCGCTGAAGGAAGAGAAGCTAGCCGAGCTGAATAACATGACGATCGCCGAGATCGAAGAGATGAACGAGCAGATGAGAGCCGAGATGGAGAATATGACCATCGCAGAGCTGAAGGAGAGGATGGAGGTCTGCGCAGCTCTGGGCCTGGGAAACGGTCGGATGGGAGGGCCTGGGGCCAGCCACGGTGGAGAGTTCAGGATGGCGGGTGCCTCCATTGGTCAGGGGTGCCATGTAAACCAGTTCGGAATGGGAGCCCCTGGCATGGACGATATGGGTAGGGGAGGATTTGGAGGCAAGATGAACAGGGCCGGCCTAGCCGGTGAGGCATAACCGGAGATTCGGTGGGAGGATTCCGGATACATCCGATGCGGAGATCGGGGCTGGAGGGGCCCGGCGGCCCGACCACCCCAGCCCCGACGGGCACCGACGGATCCAAATCCGGCGTCTTGATGGGTCGGGGGCCTGATGAAGGCCCACTGCCCAGGACCCGAGGTGACCGGAGATGATGAAAGACGCGACAATTCCCGAACTGAAGATCGGCTCATCCGCTCTCCCTAGGAAGACGTCGGCCGTCAAGTGCGGCTTAGCCTTTGGGCCGAGGGGGCCATCCCTCGCGGCCGCTCTGCCCCTGAAGATAGAGATCGAAGGGCTGAGGCTCCTCAGCCCCACCCAGATCAGGGAGCTCCTCACCTGTAGAAGGAGCATCGAGGAGGTGAAGATGCTGATCGAGGAGGAGGCTGACCCCACCTTCATATACCAGGGCGATCTGAGCCTCGACGGCAAGGACTTCCGGCTGGTGGACCTCTACTACGGATACCAAGAGACCGAGACGGTCCTCAGAGCCAACGTCGCCGAGATAGGAGGTCGGGGTGGGATCCGATCATCTGAGATGATGGGCCACGTCGTCGGGCGGATAGAGACGAGAGAGAAGCCGTTGGGCGCCGGCGGAGAGGGCCTCGGGAACCTGGTGATAAAAGAGGGGGCTCTCAGAGGCAGGTACAGGATCCGCCTGGACACCCCCCCCAAGGAAGGATCCCTGTGAAGATGGTCCAGATTCCGGTCTTCCTCGCTATCCTCGTCTCCATGATGACGACCGCCCTATCATCCCCCTCCGGAGAGGGCCTGGCCCCGGCGGACCGGCCGATCTCGGCCTCCGAAGGGTCCATCCCTCCCGAACCCATCCCGCCGGAGGGGGTGTGGCCTGGGCCAGAGCCCCGCGGAGACGGCCGCTCACCTGGCGGGCCCTTCCGGGCGGGGGGGTTCGCCCTGGAGAGGGGTGAGACCTACTTCCTTCAGATATGGCTAATAGATACGAAAAGGATCCCCCCGACCCTCGCCAGAGACATGCTGAGGGAGAACCGGAGCCTCGATGAGATCAGGGATGAGATATCAAAGTCTGAAGGCTCGAGCACCACCCTGGGAGGGATGATCTTGGGAGAGAACCATTTCGTTCTGGTCCACATCAACCAGACCAGCGAAGAGAACTGCACCATCCTCGACGCCGACCTGGTGGAGTTCAAAGAGAGGCAGAGGTCCGCCGAGGGGAGGACGGCAGGCCACATCACCATCAGAACCTGTGAGGAGAACGGCGTCCAGGTGGGGTGCGGGAACCTGACGCTGACCGACGGAGAGACGACGAGCTACAGGCTCACCTTCCCATCCCTCCAGACCGAGGCGTTAGATAACGGCCGCCCCGCCGAAACGGCCGGAGGTGAACCATGCCCCTGGTAGAGGTGGCGGAGCTGGAGAAGAGCTACAGGGTCGGTGAGATGGATGTTCCTGTCCTGAGGGGGATCAACCTCCAGATCGAGGAGGGGGAGTTTGTGGCCCTGATGGGGCCCTCGGGCTGCGGAAAGAGCACCCTCATGAACATCCTTGGCGGTCTTGACCGCCCCTCCAGGGGGAGGGCCCTCCTGAAGGGCCAGGATCTCGGACGCCTATCCGATGGCGATCTGGCCAGAATAAGGAGAGACGAGATCGGGTTCGTCTTCCAGAGCTTCAACCTCATCGGCAGGATCTCGAACCTGAGGAACGTCGAGCTTCCGATGACCCTCAAAGAGCTGCCGAGGGAGGAGAGGAGAGATCGAGCAGAGGAGCTCCTCGAGGCGGTGGGGCTCGGGCACCGGCTCAACTACAGCCCCACCAACCTCTCCGGAGGTGAAAGGCAGAGGGTGGCCATCGCCAGGGCCCTCGCCAACGACCCCTCCTTGATCCTCGCCGACGAGCCGACGGGAAACCTCGATCAGAAGAGCAGAAGAGAGATCATCGAGATCATGAACGAGCTTAACAGAGACGGTCGCACCATAGTCATGGTGACCCACGATATTGAGACGACGGAATACTGCAGCCGCGTCATCTGGATGATAGACGGTCGGGTTCAGGAGGAACCATCTTGATGCCGAAGGACTGTCTGATATCGAATCGGGCTTTCGCCCTTTTGGCCTCGATCCTGATCTTGGGCTCCGCCCTCGCCCCCGGGGCCTTAGCCTACACCCACAGCTACATGTACCGCGTCCCCGAGCCGACGATCGTGATCGAGTCTTCGGTCTCGCCGGAGGTTCTGATGCCCGGTGACACCGGGATCGTATCGATAGTCATCGAGAACTCCGCCGATCAATACGTCGTCTCCTACCAGAGGGAGGACTTCTCCTTCACCGTGCCCATATACCGGGTCGAGCTGAACGGGACGGAAAGGATAGAAGTCCTGACCGCTCCTTATCTGGACGTCGGAACCATCGGGCCCGGCGACAGGATCACGGTCTACTTCAACATCAAGGCCGACGAGACGACGACCGATGGAACCAGCTTCCTCGACGCCCACATCGTCAGCGGATACCGGGAGGCTCCGTCGGAGATGAACCGGAAGGTCCCGGTGAAGGTCGACTCCTCCGACGTCATGCTGATCCAGGCCGAGGCTCCGACCTCCGCTAGCGCGAGCCTCGACGTCGCAAATCCCCGGCAGAACACCCTCAACGCGGTGACGGTCGTTCCCGAGGCCGAAGGGGTGGAGTTCTCGCCCAAAGAGTACTACATCGGGACGATGGAGGCGGACGAGATCTTCACCATAGACTTCGACCTCACGGCCGCGTCTCCCGCCGAGGCCGTCGACCTTTTGTTCCGGGCGAGGTTCAAGAATGGTGACACCTGGCACGAGTCGGAGGTCTACACCACCACCCTCAAGCCTGGGGCAGAAGCCGCCAGCGGTGGGAGGGGCCCGCCCGGAGAGGAGAGGACGGGGATGACGAAGGCAGCGGCGGCGGTCCTCTTGCCGACGGTTATCGGAGGCGCTTACTTCTGGCGGAAGAGGAGCAAGAGACATTGACCCCGTCGTCGAAGCTCAGAGGGGCTTTCGGGGATGAGCATCCTTGAAGCCGAAGGACATGCTGGAGTACGTCCTCTTGAGCTTCCGGGCCGACCGGAGGAGGGCCCTGATGTCGAGCCTCGGGATCATCATTGGGGTGATCTCGATAGTCGCCCTCCTGTCGGTGGGCCAGGGGCTCTACGGCGGCGTAACCGAGCGGTTCAGCGACTTCGATATGGACCTCATCACCGTTAGGCCCGGATCGGGGATGGGGATGGGGCCGGGAGAGCGGCCCGCCTCGACCCCTGAGGAGCCCGCGGAGTTCGACGACAGAGACGTCAAGATAGTTGAGAACGTCCTGGGGGTCGAGGCGGCATACCCCCTCAAGACCTCAAGAGCCCTCCTCTCCTACCGGGGGGACAACACCTCCGCCACCGTCGTCGGGTTATCCCCTGAGAACCACGACGATCTGAAGGAGGCGGTGGCCCGGGGCCGGTTTTTGACCGGGTCCGACTACAAGGCGGCGGTGGTCAGCCACGAGATAGCGGAGGAGTACTTCAGGATGGACATCTCCCCCGGGAACCAGATAAGGCTGTACTCGGACGACGAGGACCGCTACATGGACTTCAAGGTGGTGGGGGTTTTGGAGGAGGACGAGGACCCTACCTACGCCTCCAACGCCGGCATATACATCACCCACAGGGCGATGGAGGAGTTCCTCGACGCCGGGGATTATCACTACGACAGCATCACCGTCAGGGCCGAGGACTCGGCAGAGGTGGAGGACCTGGCTGAGAAGATTGAGAAGGAGCTATCCAGGATTCACAGGAACGAGGCCTACAACGTCGAGGCGATGACGACGAGGTTTGAGTCGATGCTGGAGGTCCTGAGCATGATCAAGTACGCCCTCGCCGGCATAGGCGGCATATCTCTCGTCGTCGGGGCGATCGGGATATCCAACGTCATGATGCTGACGGTGAGGGAGCGGACCTCCGAGATCGGGGTGATGAAGGCGATCGGGGCGACGGCCTGGGACGTCAGGACCCTCTACCTCCTGGACGCCGGTATGCTCGGCCTTGTGAGCAGCGTCGTGGGGATAGTCCTCGGGGTCCTCGTCTCGGATCTCGTGGGAATGGTGGCGAATATACCCCAGGAGGTGACGGTCCAGTCGGTGGCCCTCGGCCTCGTCTTCGGCGTCTTGATCACCACCGTCGCCGGGATATATCCGGCGAACAGGGCCGCCGTCCTCGACCCCATCGTGGCCCTCCGGGGGGAGTGATGGTCAAAACTCGCCTCTGCACCGGCGGGATGGTCTGGAAGGCCACCACCTCGAAGGAGGAGGCGATCCGGCGTTGGAGCGGAGGACCGGCCTCCCGCACCCCTCATTCGATCCGGCCCGAGGTGCCGGTTCTGCGGAAGGCCGGCCTCGTGGGACGGGGCCGCCGAGAATATCGGCCTCTGGAGACGGCTCGGCCTCTCCCCGATAGCCCACTGGCGAAACGCAAGAGTTTCAGTTTACCTCCTCTCCCTTGCCAGGGGGCCGGGAACGAGAGGCCGGGAGCTTTACGCCCATCGGAAGGAGGCCGGTGGGAAGGATAGGGCTGCCGTGTTCGGTACCATATATATAGATTTATAAAAAATACAGATTGAATCCACGCCCGGACCCGCCCCGAGAGCCCTCGGCGATCTGCCCTCCCGATTCAGTACATCCCTCCAGAGTTCGCCGGGGGCCGGGCACGCGGGTCCGAGATGGCGGCGGTCCGGACTTGCATTCAGCTTATATTCAAATGAGATCTTTATCTTAAGGCCGCAGGAAGGCAGCAGATCGGACCCTCCGTCGAGGGGGTCCGTCCTCGATAGGAGGTTAACTACGATGATCCGAAACAAGATGTCCAAGTATTTGATGGCCATGGCGATCGTCTCCATCCTCGCAGCCGCCGCCCCGATTTCGGCGGCGTCGGAGGTCGGAGAGGACCCGACCAACATGAACCTGGTCGATGAAGATCCGGTCGCCGGCGACGAGATCGTGACGAACGCCACCCTGAACGACACCATGAACAGAACCAACACCACCGACTTCGCCAACTTCACCAACGATTCTTTAGCCGTTGACGCCAATGAGACCGCCATCGGCTCGCTCGGCAACGGCTCCGAGGTGGCAGAGGTTGAGGTGATCGGGGTCGGGCCCGGGGCCCTGGAGCCGACGGAGCTGAGGTCCCTGGGAGGCGGCCTGGTGGCATCTGCCGCCGGGAACGCCACGGACCTCAGCACCCTCGATTTGGATATGACGCCCGCCAGCACCACCAACGCCACGGAACCCGTGGAGGCGGCGACCCTGGGTGGAGGCCTGAACGCCTCCGCCGAGAGGACCACCGACCTCAGCACCGTCGGTCCGGGATCAGCTGCCGCCAGCACCTCCAATGCGACGGAGCCGATGGACGTGAAGGTCCTGGGGAACGTCCTGGTGGCGCCACCGGCGGAGAAGGTGAGGGCCCTCAGCACCCTCGGGAACGTTACGGTGGCAGCAACCAACGCAACGGAGGCGACCCTCGCCTCCCTCTCCAACGTTTCGGCTGAGCGGGGGGAGGCGACCACCGACGTCAAGGCCTTGAAGGAGGCGCTGGGGATCGAGCTCTGAAGTCTCGAAATTGCCCTGAGAGCTGATAGTCCCCGGAGATTAGAAGAGGAGGAGGAAGCTCCCCCTCGATTCCGGGTGGCTGCATTTTTTACCACTCAACAAAGATCCGATTGCATTCTCCCGCCTTCTCAGCCGGAATATAAATACCGAAAGTTATAATTCTTTCAACTTCTTAAGATGGTCTCATGGCGAGAGGAGACGGACTGCTTCTTGAAGTTGTCGACTATAAAGACCCTCAGCGTTGGCGCTGGGTGCTGAAGGACGCCTCAGGAGACTACCTTGCAGACCAGGAGGTGAACCTCGACCTTCAAGATCCTAACACCACTGCCATCCTGGACCTCCAGGGCCATCTGGACCGCCACTCCTCTCCTGGCGATCGGATGGCTGAACAGAAGCGGCTTATCGACGAGCTGAGCCGCTGGATCGGCTCCAAGGTCTCCGGCAAGGTGGCGTGCCGGCAGGCAGGTCCGGACGCCGACGGCGATGAGGTGATCCAGGGGATCACCGAGAAAGCGAGAGGTGACAATTCGTGAATGAGGATTGGAAGAAGGCCTATAAAAATGATGATGAAACGCGACAGTGCGCCGACGTCTTCGGAACCCCAGATACGTCCGAGATCAGGGGCGGCAAGGCCAATAGCTATCGATGCCCCCGTTGCGATAAAAATATCAAAACCCGGGATATAAAGTGGCGGGGGACGAGGGCCCACTGCCCCAAATGCGGGACGGTGCTTGAGGTCCAGGGCGGATAGGACGGGACCAGATCTTCTCAGGGGCAAACCATGCTCGGAAACTTCCTGGACAAGGCATCGGGCCTTCTGGACCGAAACTTCCTCTTAGCCTACTGGTTTCCTGCCTTCATCGCCGCCTCGATCGCCGTCCTGATAAGTGCCTGGCCCCTCGGATTTGGGAAGGCCCTGGCTCTCTGGCAGCAGGAGTGGATGGTCAAAGGGCAGGAGGGCGGGCTCTCGGCTCAGATCCTGATCCTCGTCGGAGCCCTGATCCTGATCACGGTCCTAGCCTACCTCCTCATGCCCCTCACCCGGCCGACGGTCCGCTTCTACGAGGGCTACTGGCCCCGGTGGCTGTACCGCCACTTCGCCGGCATGCCGAGGTGGGGCGAGAGGGCCGTATATGAGAGGATGGACGAGGACTTTGGCAAGGCTGAGGAGGACGACGACGGGCCGAGGTTCAACGAGCTTCAGGCTGAGCTCTTCTACGGCTATCCTAAGAGAGAGCGGCTGATGCCCACTCGTCTCGGCAACGCCCTCCGAGCCGCCGAGGACTACTCCAAGGACGCCTACGGCGGTGGGATGGACACCGTCTTCTGGTGGCCGCGGCTCTGGCCCCTCCTCCCGGAGAAGGTCCAGGAGGAGGTCGAGGAGGCTCTCACCCCCATGGTCGCCTTGCTGAACTTCACGTCCCTCGTCGCCATCGTCTCAATTGGAGGCTCCCTATATCTGGGCGGTCTGGGGTTCCAGAGAGAAGGGGCTCTGGTCTTGGCGGGAGGGGTGGTCCTCGCCTTCATATCGTATAGGGCGGCCGTCGCCCAGGCTCAGAGCTACGGTGAGAGGATCCGGTCAGCGGTGGACCTTTACCGGTTCGATCTCTTGAGATCCCTCCACCTGCCTCTCCCCGAGACCCTGGACGATGAGATCGCCCTCTGGGAGAATCTCTTCCTCTGGCTCTACAACGGCGACCGGGGTTGCGTGGCGAAGATGAAGTACGATCACGATTCGGGGGGCGGGTCGGGTGGCGAGGGGACGGATTGATCCGACCTCGATCTGTGATGAGATCCTCTGAACTTATTTGATGACGCCCCTCTGATTGCCTATTCATCCGAAATGCTAGAGGTACTGTTGCGTTTGAAGGTGGTGCAAGTATGGTGTTGCATCTGTGGTGGTGACGTGGAGCGACTTCCTGAAGGCGTGTTACTGTTAGATCTCGCTGATAATAAAAATCTGCTACAGTTTCAATCGTGGGCGATGATTTCGACTAGAACTTAGAAGTCAAAATGAGATATTAACCGTGGCCACAAGCTCATTAAAAACGATGAATTATGTTATTTTCATAAATTTATTTTTCAATATATAAGCATCTTCTTCAATCGTTTTAACGATGTTGCTGTCTTTACTAACAATATTTGAAAGAGCATTAGCGTATATGTCAAGGGCGTCATTCGTGGTAAGTAAAGAATATTGCAATATGTCTAAGACGATATTACCAAGTTGCATATCTGATAGTTTAATAAAAGAATAATTTTTATCTGATTCAATGAACGGGTTTAGCATGTAACTCCATGCGCCAATTTTTCGGGCCATCTTTTTCCCGTATTCATCCTCGATTTCATCAAAGGTTATCTCTTTGATTTTTAGTAGCTTACATAATACATCATATAGATGTTCTTTTTCAGTGTTTCCTGGGAAGAAATCCTTAATTGATGATAATATCCATGGCTCCATTCCTTTTAAAACCGCGTTTGCTTCTGTTATGACTCGACCATCGTTAGAAAATTTGGGCTGAATGAATGGAATATGTGAAAACGCATATAATTTAATTGTACTACTGTCTTTTGAGAATGTTGATCGAGCGATATGGATCAACCCCTTGTTAGCTAAACTAGTTATAATAATTTCCAACGTCTCCATACTCATATCTCTAATCGGTTTCATGCTTCTATATAATTCATCAATAGTAATTCCAGGTCTTGCAGTAATTGAGAGCAATATTGTCGCAGTACTATTGTTCTCAGATTGACTAAATTTCAGAATGGTTTTAAATGCCCGCTCAACATCACTCCCATCTTTAATATGTCTCATAATTGTCCTAGGAACTAATCTTCCCCCCTCCAACCGCTCCACAATTTTAGCTTTATCAACAAGAATATCGATTGCATCGTTCATTGAATTCGTATATATGTCCTTATTGACACTGCCATATATCTGCTGCGCCCACACCAGATCATTTGATATGTTTGGGGATAGTAGCTCCTCTTCAGTTGGATAATTAAATGTTTCCCTGAAGACGACCAAGGCGGCTTTTGGGGCGGTATTTACAGTGTTCAAAAACGTATCTCCTGTTTTTACAGCGAGCCAAGAAACTATATCCGTAGCACTTGGTTTTAGACTAGTTACTAACCCCCCCTGTTGTTGAATTAGTCCTAAGCTGGTTGCCTCGCTCATATATCTATTTATTTGTATATTTCTAACAGTATTGAGCCAGCACCAACTGCTTTCCAAAATATTCTTCAGCTCCATATGGGGTAAATGCCCTCGTAGCATAATTGGGATAGCTATCGATGCTAATCGACCGTTTCTTATCTCCACGTTTAATTTATTTTTAGTTAACAATAGATATTCGGGTTTGTTTGTCTCTTTCAGGAGATTTAATTGGCTATCTAACTCAGTGTAAAGGGCAATACTAGTGATGACAGGCTCTGTCATATTTTTATTTTTAATTAACTCATTATATGCTTTAGAAAAAGTGGATCGACTGTTAAGGTTAAAACCAGATGATGGCAAATGTGAAACACTTTCATAATCGGATCTTAGTTCACTGAAGATCGTGTCTATCGGATCATTTATACTTGATCCGATTCTAACCAAGAACTCTTGGGCAATTATGTTGCCACGATCTGTAAGAGACAGTTCATCACTGAAGGTCATGTTAATTGGTTTTCCTCTACAGAGAACTAAGTTTTTATCAGCTAATCTTGCCAGATGACCAGCCATTGTAGCAAAAGCCACCCCCATGTCGCCAACGACATCTGAGAATGTTGCATTTCCTAAATTATTGATTCGCCAATAAATAGAAATCAATGCTTGTTTTTGTCTCCAAGTCAAATTCTCGTCTTTGACGACGACGGTGCCGTTTAGATCCATCTGAAGCCCTTTCTTCATATTGCATCCTCTCCCAGCAATTACAGGTAATATACAGGTAATATACAGGTAATATACAGGTTTGGTACAGGATGCAGAGAGGTACTATTTATTTATAAATCTTTCGGTTGGTTTTATTAGACTTCTTCTCAATAGGCCATCCCATTTATTATCTCCCTCGATACCCACGCCAGCCATCTCTGCTGGCGTAATTCCATCCAGCCCCATATGTGGCCGGATGAAGTTGTAATAGATCTGGTTCATGGGGATGATGGGCGTGTCGTCTACCTTGATGCCCCTCATCACTTTCTCCCTCTCCCTGATGCTACCATTCATCCTTTCCAAGACGTTGTTGAGGCTCTCGCGCAACGCGACGTCCGCAACGTGCTTACAAGACTGGTGATGGTCATAGAATTCGGCGTTAAACGCCTTCTTGTAAGACTGGAGGCCATCAGTTACCATGATCCTGGGCTTCTTGTTGCCTACCTTTTTAGACTGCCTGAAAGCCCTTTTCGCGTCCTGTATCTCGCGAGTCTTGGTAACGACGCTGACGAGGTGGAACCTGGTGCGCTCGTCCATAACGTTCCAGAGCCAATGCCATTCACCGCTTATCTTGATCTTCATCTCGTCGGTATGCCAGATGTCGCCCAACTCTGGCTCCAGCGTCGCGACGTAGGCTTCAATGATCTCGGTATACTTCGCGATCCAACGGTAAACGGTGCTGTGGTCGATATCCAAGCTGTAACACTGTTTCAGGTGATCTGCGATCTTTCGCAGAGAGACGCCCTTGAAGTACAGGTCTAGGGTGGTCGTGACGACGCGCGGGTCGTACTTCATCCCCTCAAATCCCTGGTTCGGCACAAATTTCCTCGCGCACGACTTGCACTTGTAGACCTGCTTATTATTGGCCTTACCGTACTTGATTACCTGGGATGACCCACAGAACTTGCAGGCAATACCGTTATCTAGCGAAGTGTCGAATACGGATCTCTCCTCGTGGTCTTTTTCGATCTTCTTGGAGAGCCTTTGCCATAAGACGACAGCGTGAATATGCTTACAGGTAACGTGCCTGAATTGGTAATCGGGGCAAGTGCAGTTCCAAGAGTTGGCGTAGGATGTTACTATATAATTTAAATCTTTGCTTTGGGACGGTATTTCGAACTTGTTTTGTGACAACTGCTTAGGCTCGATACCTCTCTCAATCATCTGATGGCCTCGAAGAAGGCGCTTGCCATATTCTGGATTGGTGGATTCATCCCAAGGCATGATGTACACTTATGCACGTATCATATAAATAGTTAGTGTATAAGTGCAAAAATTGATATATGCGTATATGCTTAGATAACTACATGGCCCGCATCAACTTGGTAATTGATGACGATTTGGATGAGCAATTTCGAAGCGAGGTTGCGAAACGACTGGGTATGAAAAAGGGTAACATCAAAATCGCGATCGAGGAAGCTATGAAGACGTGGATAGAAAATAAGACATATACGCGGCGCGAACCTTAAATATGTGTATAATGAGTTAGTTAGCTGCTCATTAAGAGGTAGCTAATTAATGCCCAAAAAAGACCCCTCGGTGGAGTTGCAGCCAGCAGTTTATGAGGAGTGGCTACTAGAAAATCCCAAAGCAGTTGATGGTGGGCCCATCATATTAGAAGATGATCCGGATATAGAGGACGACAACGCTGTTATTTTACCCTCACGCCATGTGAATTCCGCTGTCCTTCCAAAGGATTACGCAGAAATTACTATATTGTTTAGTCAATATTCAGATTTCGATGGGATATCATTTTATGTGGTTCCTAATGGATTCGATTATCTTATCAGGGCTGATCAGACACATCATAAAGGGACATTTAAAACCGTTGAGGGATATGAATATGGTGACTATCCACATTTTCATGAATTAGATTATTATAGACGAGAATGGAATAGTAACAAACCAGGAACTCGCAGAAGAGTAACAGAAACCCTCCACGAAAGCATATCTCCAAACGATTTACTAGACGCTTTCATGTCATATTATTATATTCACGATGGTCGCACAGAGTCAATTCAGCCGCCAAAGAAGAAGGGAAAGCAACGGGGGTTGGATGAATTTGGTAACTGATCTTCAATTAGGTGTATATAAAAAAATAAAAGATGAGATATGTAATAGTGTGAACTATAATATTGCAGGGAAAAACGCCATAGAAGTCGTAACTCCCTTCTTGGATTGGAAGGGTGTTCAAGTGTCGTTTTACATAACTGAAGACGGCAAAATAACTGATGGTGGGCGAATATTAAGTCAATTGAAATCATTGAGGGCGATTGAGGATTTTAATAATTGGCCATTTAGATCTGGTTTCTTTAAGCAATCCTGTATTGAACAAGAACGGGGCCGATTGGTGCCGATAAATGACGATCCAAAGAATGTCCTTAGCTATGTTCAAGGTATAACGAGACTACCAAATTATTTTGAGCCAAAGCCAATTTATTCAACCATGGATCGATATCCTGACCGCGTAAGAGCTATGACAATTGATGCTTTGAGACCTTTCGCGCCCTCTGGCTACCCGGAAGATGAACGCCTTAAATGGGCAACAATGTTTACAAAGGAGCGTACTATAAAATTGAATGGGATCGAAGTCCGTAGCGACATGTCACCTAAAAGATATTTCAGAATGATTCAAATATTTAGTCATGCAACATCAGGGTCAACAGATAAACGGCAACACGTTGAAGCAAAGATATTACATCCAGTGCTTTGGAAAAGGGAAGTACCCGAGGTGGAAATGTACGCTATAGTGGAAACATTAGATGCGTATGCTTCCGAATCACGGGCGCTCTTAAGGCAAGAATCAGACGGGAATATAATCGAAACTTGTGAGACGGGTGCAGAAAAGGAAATTGCCCGGCTTCTGATGGAAGAACCAATCGCAGTCTCTTCTGATTAATTCATACAAAACTAATTTTACATTGTTAGTCTCCGAATCGTTCTCATATCGTAACATGGACTGATCAGTTGGTAGAATTCCCCACCACAGATGCACCACCACAAACGAACACCCATAGATGCAACAGAACCATGCTAGGGCTTTGCACGTAAAGGGTCGTTTTGACCCTACTTTACGTGCAGACATCGGACTTTACGTGCAAGAACTCAGGGTTAATCCCATTCTCATACATCTCATGGATGACGACGGTGAGGTTGTAGGCTACAATTTTTGCCAGCAGTTCGTTTACCTGAGCAACCTGATTCTTGGACTTCAAGGTCTCTCCGAACTTCCTCTTGATCGCAGCGTTCGTAGCTTCGATGTTGCTCCTCTTATGGTAGTGGTCCATGAACTCGTCGCGATTGAGTTGGAAGTAGTGATACATCTTTTTCCATAACGGTGAACCTCCAGCCTTACCCGTTGCATTCTTCCTATAAGGGATATAGGCCGTACCTCCAACATCACCTACAATTTCTAGGTTCTTCCGTGAAGAGTATGCCATGTCAGCGGATACTTCACCGATGGTGAAGCCCTCGGCGGTCTTTCTCACCAGAGGTCCAAACTGAGGCGAGTCATTCCCATGTTCATCTGTTATTGCTATAGCCGCTACGATGTTGGTCTTTACGCCAGCACAAAGGTGAGCTTTCACCCATCGATGCTGTTTCTTTTCGCCGTGTTTTACACCACAGTAAGCGTTGAACGTGGTTGTACGAAATCCCGTTGAATCAACTGCGAAATCAGTTTCAATACCAGCTACAGGTAGAGCGGAAAGCATGACAAGCTTGTGTAGAACTTCTGTCGTCTCTGGTTTGTTGAAGAGTTCTGAGGTTGAATTGAAGTGAGGGGCACGGCTGATCTGTCCTTTCTCAGTGGCACTCCGAAACAGACTGTGTGCACGGCGGCTCGAAAGCTGAGAGTACACTTTCTGGATAGCACAGAATAGGTTCTCCTGAAGAGGTAGGCGAGGTCTCCCTGTGGTCTGCTCAGGCTCAGGGACTGCTTTTACGAGATCCTTCAGCAACTCATCAAAGAGCTTCACCTCTGCCTTCTGTGCAGCATTGTAGGCATCCC
The DNA here is from genome assembly GCA_001602645.1 of Methanosarcinales archaeon Methan_01. Lineage (GTDB taxonomy): Archaea > Halobacteriota > Methanosarcinia > Methanotrichales > Methanotrichaceae > Methanocrinis. The sequence continues at coordinate 1,404 of LUYE01000022.1, read as the reverse complement.
ATGCTTGTTTATAGGTCAGGTGGACCTTCTCGGTAACAGTTCCCTTTGGCGTGTCCTTTTCAACTTCGAGGTAGTATCTGGTGGCCATGATGTGTTTACACTTTCCGCCGCGATATACGAAATCAGGACATGTGCAAGTCATCCCTGTTATGGAGTTTTTGACCTCGTAGGTGCGGTTGCTTGATTGTGACTTCACCTTAAAGGAATTCTCACCGACTTTCCTGATTTGGTTGCCTTGATCTGCGATTGCCCTACCTTTCTGTTCACGCGGATTACTGTTTTCGTACATGTCCCGATCCTCACAATTCGTACAATTAGTACATAGGACCGCGTACTATATATACTTTATCGTACATTCCTCACATATATGACAGATGACCGGAAACTACTGGGGAGCACAAAAGTCAGCACAGATAATAAGGTGACAATCGTAAAGGATGCTGCCGCGATTCTGAGGATAAGTAAGGGCGATATAATCGCGTTTTATCAAGAGGACGGCAAGATCTACATAGAGAAGGGGTGATAAAATTTAAAGCAGGTTATACTACAGCATGGATTACTTCTTCATTTGTTATACGAATCGCTTCCTGCTCAGCAAGGTAAGCTTCGGTACGCTTGGCGTTTGCCTCCAAGGCTAGGCGATTGATCTCTGCCTGTATATTAGCATCTTTCAGCAGAGGGATGGGGACCTGTGAAACGTGGTTGTCGTCAATTTCATCCACGACGGCACCATAGGTGAACCGGGTAATCAGTTCATGACCGTAATCTGTATTGAGAAACACATACAGATAACCCGCGAGATCAGAAGATGCCGGTACAACACGAATCACATGCTCATTAACCACCCAGTGCTCCCAGTGTTCCGGGACCAAAACCACTTTTCCAATAGTCCCACTCCGCGTTATGAGAATCGTGTTATTTTTCAAAAGAAGCTCCCTCTTAATGCGGTCGCCGTGACGAGATAGCGAAAGATATTTTTTGTTGCTAGGATCAAGCTCGAATAGTTGTTTGCCGCCAAAGAATGCCGTACCCTGTCCTTCATCAACATAAATACGGGCAAAGCGGCCTGGAAGGAGGACATGTTTAGAAATGTGTGGGTCTCCGATTATCGTAACTTCTTTAGCCTCCTCGCCCAATTGGTGTAGAATAGCATCAATCAGAGGTACGTGATAGGAACCATCCAAACGACCTGCTATATCTGAGAGATTCACCGTGTAATTGCGTAGCTCAGCATCTTTTTCAAAATAAATAGGTTCGAGCGTTTCAAGTGGTGGAAGTTTGAGGGCTTCTCGAAGAAGCACCTCAGCTTTATCAAGGAGATCATTTGATTCATCCCTTAGAGCATAGATCGTGACCTCATAATAGGTTGATTTATATACTTGTGACTTGCTATTTATATCGAGG
>LUYE01000084.1 GCA_001602645.1 Methanosarcinales archaeon Methan_01 | reverse complement strand
GGGCGCGCGGCCCGAAGCATACCCCGCCCTTTAGGGCGGGGTGGCCGCGCGCAGTTTGATTTATAATATAAAATATAGAATTGTATCATGACATATTGGATATATATATTTAATCTTTTTATTTATCTCTTCCAATATATCTATCTTAGGAAGAAGATGGGAACGTCCGCCTAAATGTCATATCCACAAAATGTTCGCCATCTCCTCTCCAGCACCTTCGGCGGATCGATGTAATTCTAGGGGTCCCATCCGTTGACACTAAGAACATTTATTAATGATAAGATCAGATGAACTTCAGTCTATCTGGAAGGATGATCGATGAGGATATATCAGATATTACTATTAATATATATTATGCTCTCACCGAGCGCCATGGCGATAGATATGTATTTTTCAGCCAGCAGCGGTCCCGGAAGCTCCGTTGCCATCATCGACTCCTACCAGGTCAGCGACGGCGTCCAGGTTAAGGGAGAGACAAAGGCGAGCTTCGACGACTTTGGAATCGTAGACTCCCGTTGGATGGAGGGGGCGGGGTCGGCGGATGCCTTCCAGAGGTACGCCGGAAGCGGCGGATACTCCGGGATGAGCCGGTTCTTGGCCGAGGACGCCCTGATCCGGATGGCCGGCGGTGCGAACCTGAAGGCCGAGGGCTTCGGTGCATCTCAGACGGCGGCCTTCGAGGGGAGCTACGGCCTCGCGGCGGTGGGGGCGACCGATCGGGACGGAGACTGGGCCGAGACCTCGGTGGAGGCGTTCGACACCATCACCAGGACTCGCATGATCGCCGCCACAGGAAGCGCAGCGGTGGTCCAGGAGACCGAGTCCTCAGGGAGCGAGATCCATCTGGATACCCGTACTCACAGCTCGGGGGGCTTTTCGGCCGCGACCCACAGCTGGGTCTCCGGTGGAGATATCCGGTTCTCCGGGATGGGGCACGCCGATCCAGAGGAGGCGATGGCATATCAGAGGTCGGAGGGCCAGGGCACCGACGTCGGGATCACCACGAGCGGATTTTATTACGATCCCAGAAGAGATTGGCTCCCCGGCGACGACTACACTGAGATCTACAGCCACGTCTCCGACGGATCCATGAGATCCGAATCCCTGGTAAGAACCGATGGCGATGGTTCCGCCTCCTGGCAGGATCTATTCGCCGCGGCGGGCGTGATCAATCTTCAAAGCGAGTCGAAGGAGTTTCATGTCGGCGTCCCAGGATTCATCCGCGACGAAGAGCACAGCAGAGCGTCGGTCGATATCCAACCATCGGGCGGCACCGACGCGGAGTTTTCGGGGAGGATGACCGCCTCGATGGGAGCCTCCACCGG
>LUYE01000061.1 GCA_001602645.1 Methanosarcinales archaeon Methan_01 | reverse complement strand
GGCAGATACACGATCGTAAAAGACTATGTGAGAGAGGTAAGACCCAAAGTCGGCGTTCCTGCTGTATATCGGTTCGAGACGAAGCCTGGTGTCCAGGCCCAGGTCGACTGGGCTGAATGCGGTCATATCGATATCGACGGCTCTCATAGGAAGCTATACTGTTTCACCATGGTCCTCGGCTACTCCCGGATGAGATATGCCGAGTTTACCCTTCGAATCGACGTTCATACCCTGATCGAGTGTCACCTCAACGCCTTCCAGTATTTCGGTGGTTACCCTCAGGAGATCCTCTACGACAACATGAAGCAGATCGTCCTGAAACGTGCACCCAAATCCTCAGACTCGGACTGGAATTCGAAGTTCAAAGACTTCTTCATCCACTACGGTTTCGTACCCCGCCTCTGCCGTCCTTACAGGCCCCAGACGAAAGGTAAGATCGAGAACACTGTGGGGTTCGTGAAGAGAGATTTTTTCATGGGTGGCAAGTTCAGCTCATTCTCTGATCTCAACTCCCAGCTCCAAGGTTGGCTATTTCGGGTGAACTCGACGGTCCACGGAACAACCTACGAGATACCCCGAGATCGATTCGCTGAGGAGTTGGTTCACCTCCAACATATCGATCAGGCCCTTCCTTACTACAACGTCAGGGAAGAGACGAGAAAGGTATCGAGAGACGCATACGTCTCGTATCTCGGCAACCGCTACTCAGTACCTTATCGGTTTGCAGGAAGGACTTCAGTCCTCCAGATATCTGATACGTCCTTTTCTGTCGTCGTCGATTCTGAGAAGGTCTGCACCCACGAGATCCTACCGGGTCGGGGCAGAGTATCGCGAAACAAAGACCACTTCGAGGGATTACTATCCGAGATATTGAAGCAGAACTCGACCCAGGGGGCAAGGGCGTCTTGCGTCCTCAAATTCGACGATCCGGATGTGGAGCATAGGTCGTTAGCCGTTTATGACTTCTTCGTTGAGGAGGATCATCGATGAGCCATATCGAGTACGAAAGGCTTCATCATAACCTCAAACGGCTGAAGCTCACGACCTTTGAATCGATCCTCGACAACTATCTTGAAGCCGCGGCCAACGACGGCAGATCCACCATTGAGATCCTGGATTACCTGGTGGCTCAAGAGGTCCAGAGCAAAGAGTCCAGATCGCTGGCTCTCCGGATGAGGATCGCCGTTTTTCCCGTGGAGAAGAGGCTTGATCAGTTCGACTTCGCGTTTCAGCCGTCCATCGATCGAGCTGTCATCAACGAGATAGCTTCCCTCAAGTTCGTCCACAACGCCGAGAACGTCGTATTCCTTGGACCTCCTGGTGTGGGCAAGACCCATCTATCCATCGGAATAGGAATCGCTGCTGCGCAGGCCGGGTTCAGAGTACATTTTGCCAACGCTTCGGCCCTTGTCGAGGATCTTTCCAAGGCGGATGGGGAGAGGAAGCTCGAAGAGAAGATCAGGGGGCTTGCCAAGTTCCAGCTTCTGATCGTCGATGAGATGGGGTATCTTCCTTTCGATGATCATGGTGCTCATTGCTTCTTTCAGCTCATATCCAGAAGGTACGAGCGAGCTTCGACGATATTCACCTCGAATAAGTCGTACGGCGAATGGGGCGACATATTCAGGGATCATGTGATCGCGGCGGCTATCCTCGATAGGATTCTTCACCATTGTACTACGGTCAACATCAAGGGGGATAGCTACAGGCTGAAGGAACGAAAACGGCAGGGACTGATCCCCAAGAGCTATTCTCTATAATTGGGAGAAGTGGTCTGGTCAAGCAGAAGCCTTATCTGTAGGTGGACAGTTTTATTCCGCCATAATTGGACAGATTTAGACCGGCGTTGACA
>LUYE01000001.1 GCA_001602645.1 Methanosarcinales archaeon Methan_01 | reverse complement strand
ATGGGCTATAATCGGTTTTACATCCTTCGGGCATGAGCCCTTGGGTCATGAGGGTTTCAAAACCAAATCGCTTCGTCTCCTTTAAATAAGACCAGATCACCCACTTTTGGCATATGCACGACCCCCTGCGGAAGATCGATGACCTGGCCGGAGCTCTGGAGGAGCTCCGCCTCCACGTAGGCCCCGCCGACCTCCTGGTGGGGGACCGGAAGGTGAACGGCCAGCTCTACCTCTCCCTCGCCAACGCATGTCTCCGAAACCGTGTGGCCCTCCTCTACGGCGGGATGGGTGCGAACAAGACGACCCTCGTCAACCTCCTCGGCTCCGCCTTCATCGGCCTCTCCTTCGATGAAGTAGAGAATCTGATGGTCACGGGCCACCCGGAGCAGAACGAGGAGAAGATCGTGGGGTTCATAGACCCTCGGCAGTGGTCCTGCCCATCCGCCTCCGCCTCGGACCCCTCTCCCCTCGGCCAGGAAGATGGGCCCGCCCCCATCCGGGTCCTCTGGACCCCCTGGGCCAGGTCGAGGTGGAAGGTGATAAACGAGATCAACCGCTTTCCCTCCGGAAAGCAGAACCTATTCCTCGAGCTCCTCCAGAAGCGAAAGATAGGGTACGCTGGAGAGACCTTGGAGCTCGGAGACACCTGCTACTTCGCCACCATGAACCCGGACTTCAGCGCCACATACCCCCTGGACGAGGCCCTCCTCGACCGGATATCTATCTCGATCCCGGCGGCCCAGCCCGACTTCCTCGGAGGCCTTGCCCTCGCCGAACGGGGGAGGGAGGTCTATCAGCTTGCTGAGGCCCTCCCTCGCCTCACCCCTGAGGAGTTCGAAGCCCTTCCGGGGCTCGTCGCCGGAGTGCGCCTCGACGGCCAGGTGGAGCTCTCGATAATATCCCTCCTCCGAGACTTCACCCTCTGCGAGAGGGCCCCCTTCTTCGACAAGACCCAGCTCTCCGGCGGATCGAAGCCGAGCCGGGGTCTCTGCTCCGGATGCCACTACTTCAACAACCCCGAGGTCTGCTGCTGGCAGGTCGACGAGGGGCTCTCCGACAGGGTGAGGCAGGACCTCCGTTCCTACACCAGGGCCCTGGCCCTCCTCCTGGGGCTCGGAAGCTCCGATGAATTGATCGAGGTCCTGAGGGCCGTCGCCCCCTACGTCATCTGGCACCGGGTCTCTCCCAACAGGACGATGCTGGAGAGGCCACCCTACTACGGGGCCGGTAGGCTCCAATACGTCCGGGACCTCGCGGAGAGGAGCATCAACAGGACCCTGAACGAGCGGGGTGAGATGAACATGGTCTTCGCCCGGGCCATCGACGGCGAGGTCTCGCCGAAGGAGGCACTGGAGGAGATCTCGAGGAGCGACGACCCGATAGCTAGGCTCGACTATGCCAGGGTCCTGGAGAGGATGGCTTGAAGCTGAAGGGGTTGATGGACGAGGCTTACCGGGGCAAGGTGAGAGGAAAAAAGAGGCTGGACGAGAGGAGGGGCGAGTTTCTCCTGGGCTTTGAGGACCTGGTGGATAGGCTGAAGGAGAGGCCGAAGAGGGAGGAGGTGGAGGCGCTGGTGCCCCAGGACGTCGAGTCGGTTAGAGACCTGATCATCTCCGCCTTCCCCGGGGGCAGAAGGGAGGAGGCGATCTGGGGATATCTCACCAGCATCGCCGCCGAGAGGCTCCCCTCGCCCCTGGTCGTCCAGCCCCGCAACTATGCGGGGCTGGAGCTCCGGAGGGGAAAGTTGATCCTGGACGGCGGGCTGCCGGCCTCCACCGGGGTGGAGAAGAGTTCTTGGAGGAGGGCCCACCACCTGGGGGAGAGGATGTCAGGGGGGAGGCTCGTCGTCCTGGGTGGCGCTGGCGACTATCTGGGGCAGGAGATGAGGGGCGGGGGTATCGTCGCCCTCTCCTGCGGAGATTACGCCTTCAGGAAGATGGCTGGAGGTTGGGGGGTTGTGAAGGGAAACGCAGGAAACTACCTCGCCGTGGGAGCCTCCGGCGGGAGGATAGCAGTAAAGGGCGGGGCGGGGGCGAGGGCGGGCTGGCTGATGAGGTCCGGGCGGATAAGAATTGGAAGAGATGTCGGCGACTATCTGGGGCTTATGATGAGCGGAGGCGAGATCTCGGCCGGGGGCCGGGCCGGATGCAGGGCCGGCTGGAGGATGAAGGGCGGATTGATCGTCACCGAGGGTTACGGTCCCGAGGCGGGGGATGAGAGGGTTGGAGGGAGGGTCATCCGAAGAGAGGATCTATGAGATCTGGGAGCAATCCAGGGCGAACTGGCATCGTCCCCAGCTCCCAAGGCCGATCGTAGCCTCTGCCGAAGAGGGCGGCTTCCCCTTTAAAAACTACAGGATCGTCGTCGAGACCGGGGCCCTGGAAAGGGGCGACCTTTACCTTGAGAACCTCTTCGACCACCTGATCGTCCACTACCTATTCTGCCCCCGGTCCCTCGAGATGGCGGGAAGGCTCGCCCTGGCTGCCCTGGAGGGCCTCGATGGCGGGTCCGATGGCCTGGCCAGGCGGATGGTGAACATCTTCACCGACATCGTCGTCGATACCTTCCGCCTGGAGCGGAGCGAGGAGGACGAGGATAAGGTCCTCCTCGGCTGGAGGGAGCTGGCGAGGCAGGAGCTCTCGCCCCTGGACGAGGCGGTGGTGGGATTTTTAGGAAAGCTCTGGGGTGTGGACCTCCCCAGCCGGGATCGACCGGAGGCGGAGGCGCTCCTTTCGGTCTTCAGCTGGGGGGTGAATGATAGGTCGAGGTGGCCGAGGCAGTGCCAGCAGATGGCGAGGGTCCTCGGGGATCTCGCCCCGGGGGTCCTGGGGAGCGGGACGGTTCCGTCGGTCGAGGGGTTGGGAGGAGATGCCCGCGCGGCTCCCCTATCGGGGATCGCCTCGGAGGAAGAGCCAGAGGCGTACCGAAAGGCCCTATCAGTGCTGGAACTGGACGGGGACCTCGTCCGATGGTACCGGGATCAGAGCTACAGCATAGTGATCAGGCCTGCAGGGATCGCCAAGAAGAGCTTCTACCCCTCAGGCCTCCTCAAGTGGAGGTTCTCGGATCCTCCGAGCGAGCTGGACGTCCCCTACTCCCTCAGCCTCTCCCCCAGGCTCATCCCCGGCGTCACCACCTACAGAAGGTCCCAGGAGTGGTGCAGGATGGCGGCGGGGAGCGACCGGGTCCCGGACCTCCTCGTCGTCTTGGACAGCAGCGGCTCGATGGACGGCCACCGCAGGGGTACGAAGACCCATGCCGCCACCCTAGCCGCCTTCAAGGCGAGCATCTTCGCCCACTCCCAGGGGGCGGAGGTGGCAGCGATCAGCTTCAGCGATCGGATGGCGGTCCAGGAATGGACGAGGGACATCGCTGCCGTAGAGCGACTCCTCGTCCAGCACCTGGGGTCCCGAACCCATATCCCGGGCCAGAAGGTGCTGAATTTGGCGAGAGGAAGGCCCGGCTGCCTCATCCTCTGCATCACCGACACCCACATCCAGAACCTCTACAGCGAATGGGAAGCCATCCAGGAGGCGGCAGGCATCGGCAGGTTCGTCCTCTTCTCCATCGACGAGGCGAACAAGAACCGTCGGGTGGAGGAGGCCCTAGGCGACTTAGGGGCCGTCTACCACATAAACCGGCTCGACGACCTCCTCTCCCTCGTCATCGAGACCGCTGAGGACGCCTATCGCCCCCGGGAGGCTCGATGGGGGCGGCAGAGCGGGGAAAGTTTTATCTCCTCCGAGCGAATGGGGGGAGGCTGAAGTGCCGGGGTAGGGTAGTTGGACATCCTTTGGGACTGTGGATCCCATGACCCGGGTTCGAATCCCGGCTCCGGCCTCAATTCATCGATCGCTTTCTCATGATCTCAGGTTCTACTCCAAAGCTCTCCTTCGTCTCTATCAAGCTGGCGACGGCGTAGGTCCCATCAGGAATCGATCAGACAAATCCTAAAAAAAGTCGCTGGAGGGGGATGGGGTCCCACCCCACGTTCCAGGCCGTTCGGCCGGACCCCAAGCCCCATCACCGGACGAGCTTTGATGCGATCTCTGCTATGTGCCTTCCCTGGAAGCGAGCGGCAGCAAGCTCCGTCTCGCTCGGCTCCCTCTCGCCAGCTCTACCGACGATGGTGGAGGCTCCGTAGGGGGACCCTCCGGCCACCTCGTCGATCCTTCTCTGGCTCTCGAAGGTGTAGGGAAGGCCGACGACGATCATCCCCAGGTGGAGGAGGGTCGGGATGAAGGCGAGGATCGCCGCCTCCTGGCCGCCGTGCTGGGACCCGGAGGAGACGAAGACCCCTCCCACCTTCCCCACCAGGAGGTTCTTCCTCCAGAGGTCGCCGGTGGAGTCGAGGAACGTCCTCATCTGCCCCGCCATGTTCCCCAGGTACGACGGCGTCCCGAAGATGATGGCGTCCGCCTCCGCCAGCTCCTCGACGTTGCAGACCGGAACCCCCGAGAAGATCTCTGCTGCCTCCTGGATGGCCCCCCTCCTCGCCAGCTCCGCCTCCGATAGCGTCTCAGGGACCCGGCGCATCTCGACCTTTGCTCCCTTCACATGGCGGGCTCCCTCAGCCACCGCCGCCGCCATCCTGTGGGTGTGGCCGTTCATGGTGTAGTATAATACAAGGACCTTCAACCGGATCAACCTCCAAGAGAATCTATGCCGGCAAACTATTTCAAATTTGTTGGCGAAATGCCAGGAGATCTGGGGATAAGGGAAGTATAAGAAGAGATCTTTAGAGGATATCGGATTTTTTAGACGATTCGGAGATGGAATTAAACCGGATTATGGGATGTAGAAGGCTCCCAATCACAAGATGAAGAACGAAAAGGTCCTCTGTGAAACAGGCTCTCGTGAGGAGGGGCTCGGGCGGGAGCCGAAGAGGGGTTCGGCCAGCCCCCCCGCCTCCCGTGCCCGCCTCGGAGCCCTCATCTCCGCCGGTGAGGGGCCGATCAGTAGTTCTCGCAGAGGAGCTCGAAGTAGGCCCTCTCGTGGGCGCAGGCGGGGCACTCCTCCGGCGGCTCCGTCCCATCGTGGATGTAGCCGCAGTTCCTGCACCTCCAGCTGACGACCCCCTCGCGCTTGAAGACCTTCCCGTCGTCGATGTTCTTGGCGAGGGCGAGGAACCTCTTCTCGTGGCCGACCTCCGCCCTGGCGATCGACCTCATAGTCTCGGCTACCTCGGGGAAGCCCTCAAGGTCGGCCTTGGCCGCGAACTCCGGGTACATCTCCGAGTACTCGTGCTTCTCCCCGGCGGCCGCCGCCCGGAGGTTCTCCACCGTCGGCCCGATGACCCCGGCAGGGAAGGATGCCCGAACCTCGGCCTCGCCGCCCTCCAGGAACTTGAAGAGCCTCTTTGCGTGCTCCTTCTCGTTGTCGGCGGTATCAGCGAAGATGGCGGAGATCTGCTCGTACCCCTCCTTCTTCGCCTGAGAGGCGAAGAAGTTGTACCGGTTTCGCGCCTGGGATTCGCCCGCAAAGGCGGTGAGGATGTTCTTCTCGGTCTCGGTTCCTTTCAAGCTCTTCAATATCTCACACTCCGAGGGCATATTGTCGCTGGGGATTGATAAATGGATCGGCTCGCCCGCTGGAAGGCGACTTGTATGCCGTTTTTGATCTCTGACACAACCTTTAATAATCATCATGATTATTTATAATTCCGCGAATGGGGAAACCGCTGAATGGACATCGGAGAGATCATCGAAGCGATTAGAGAAGACCGCGTTAGGATCACAGACCATGCTTACGAAGAAGCCAGCGCTGATCAGCTCACCTTTGATGAGATCTACCTCTCAGTATTTGACGGCGAAATAATAGAAGAGTACCTGGACGATGATCCATATCCAAGCTGCCTGATAAGCGGCCAAACGTTCAGCGGAAATCCAGTCCACAGCGTTTGGGCTTATAATCCGGAGAACGGCTGGGCGGTTTTGATCACCGTTTATCGGCCGGATCCTTCTCTCTGGATCAACTATTGCAAAAGGCGGTCATAGATGAAACCCTTTGAGAAGTGCCCCGTCTGCGGTGGGGAGCTGGTGGAGAAGGAGGTGGAGAAGCTCCTCAGAGGCGGCTCCCACACCGCTGTTCTGAAGGTGAGGGCCGAGGTCTGTCTCCGATGCGGTGAGCGGCTCTACTCCCAGGAGACGGTCCGGCGGTTTGAGGAGATCAAGGCGAAGCTGAAGCGCCAGGATACGGCGGAGTTCAAGCCGATGGGGCTGTCGTTCGAGGTGGTGTAGGCGGCTCGTGGGGGGCACCGGTCGTTGGTTACATCGGGAGCGCTGAGGGTCACGAATACCCCAACCTTTAGGTTGGGGATGAAGTGAACCTTCGCCTGGTTTTCATATTTTCTTAGATGATTAATAAGGCTCCTCCAGTAGCCAAAAGCAGAGTCACGATAATTTCTGAGGAGGAGGTTTGGGCAAACGAAGACTCAACGATTTCGGATTCCGTCAAACCGGCCGCGCGCAGTTTGATTTTGGTTATTCTTGTTGCATAACCTGTGGTCCACAGAGTCTCCGCAGTTTAAAAGGAATCCGGCCTATCAACACAACCCCCGACAGAATAAAATGGTACAAATATATTCACAGCCCCTGGAATTCTATGACCGATCAGATGCAGGCCGTGCGGGATATAGTGACTGAGATCCTACGAGAGAACGGGGTTAAGCGAGCGGCCTTCTTCGGCTCCATCGTCCAGGGCGAGATGGACGAAGAGAGCGACATCGCCATCCTGATCGAGTTCGAGGGAAGAAGGAGCCTCCTCGATCTTACCCACCTCAAGAATGAGCTGGAGGACGCCGTGAACAGGCGGATGTACCTTCTCACCTGCAAGTAGCTCCATTCCCGGCTGAGAGATCGAATCCTGGCCGAGCAGGTCCCGATACTAAAGGTCTCGTCTGGGACTATTCTGTGGGGTCTAGACCGCTCCTTAAGACTGGCTTTCCATCGTTGACCAAGGTATTTAATATAAAAACGCAAAATAGTCGAGAGATGAAGGCCAAGTTCAACGTCCTTGTCGAACGGGACGAGGACGGATACTACGTCGCCACCGTCCCCTCCCTCCCCGGATGCCATACCCAGGCAAAGAGCCTGGATGAGCTCATCGAGCGGGCGAAAGAGGCGATAGAGCTGTACCTCGAAGTGGAGAAAGACATCGCGCCTGGGGAATTTGTGGGGGTACAGGTTGTCGAAGCTGAGACCGGTTGAGGCGGGTAAGGTCGTCAAGGCCCTGAGCAAACTGGGCTTTGAAATCGCAAGACAAAAGGGCAGCCACCTGGTGATGAAGCACCCAGACGGCAGGGTCACCGTGGTACCTATCCACGGGGGAGAAGAGCTGGGCAGAGGCATACTCAGGCAGATTGCCCACGATATCAAGATCGGAAAGGACGAGTTTGTAAAGATTTTAGATGAAATTTAAAATCGAACTCCTATGGTTCGAGTTCTTCACCTTAAGCTCAAGGTCCCGCTTTTATTCCTCAGATTTGTTCTTCATGATTAATTAGGATATTTTTATACCAACATCAATTAATATAACCTCCGCCAGTAATTATTTCGGGCAGAAAGCCTTGTGCATCCGATTTCGGCCGAGGCTTTCATTCAGATCCCAGGAGGTCGCAGGCGTTGGCGCTCTATCCGGACGATAAAAGCTCAGATTTGGAGGCGATGAAGAAGCGTTGGCCGAAGAAGTTCTGGCCGGAGATCGCCATCTTCCAGCAGATCCACCCCGGCGACCGGATCTTCGTCGGTACCGGATGCGGCGAGCCCCAGCACCTCGTCGGAGCCCTGAAGAGGTACGTCGAGAAGAGTCCCAACTCCCTCTTAGGCGCCGAGATGATCCACGTCTGGACCCTGGGGATCGCCCCTTGCGCCGAGGAGCAGTTCCGGGAGAACTTCCGGCTCAGCTCCTTCTTCGTCGGGTCCCGGAGCAGGGATGCCATCAACCGGGGGGACGCGGACTACACCCCGATATTCCTCTCCGAGGTCCCGGCGCTATTCCGTCAGGGGGCGATCCCCATCGACGTCGCCCTCGTCCAGACATCGCCCCCCGACCGCCACGGCTACATGAGCCTCGGGATTTCCGTCGACATCGTCAAGGCGGCGGTGGAGGCGGCCGATATCGTCATCGCCCAGATCAACCCCCAGATGCCTCGGGTCCCAGGCGACGGCTTCGTCTCCGTCGAGGAGGTCGACCACCTCGTATACTGCGATGAGCCCCTCCTGGAGTACCACGACCCCGTCCCCGACGAGATCGCCCGGAGGATCGGCGGCTACGTCGCTCGGGTCGTCGAGGACGGTTCCACCATCCAGGTCGGGTACGGCTCGGTCCCCAACGCCGTCCTAGGAAGCCTCCGGGAGAAGAAGCACCTAGGGGTCCATTCCGAGCTCTTCACCGACGGCATCGCCGAACTGATGAAGTCAGGGGCCGTAGACAACTCCAGAAAGACGATCGACCGGGGCAAGGCCGTCGCCTCTTTCTGCATGGGCTCGGCGGAGACGTACAGGTTCCTCGACGACAACCCCCTCGTCGAGTTCAGGTCGATCGATTATACCAACAGCCCCCTGGTGATAGCCAAGAACCGAAGGATGACGGCGATAAATAGCGCCCTCGAGATCGACCTATCGGGGCAGGCGACGGCCGAGTCCCTGGCGGGAGTCCACTACAGCGGGATTGGAGGCCAGGCCGACTTCATGCGGGGTTCGGTTTTGTCGCCAGCCGGAAGGTCGATCCTCGCTTTGCCATCAACGGCCAGCGGCGGGAGGGCGTCGAGGATAGTCCCCACCCTGAGGCCCGGCTCCGGCGTCACCTTGAGCCGGGGGGACGTCCACTACGTCGTCACCGAATACGGGATCGCCTACCTCCACGCCAAGAACGTCCGGGAGAGGGCCCTGGACCTGATAGCCATCGCCCACCCCAACTTCCGCCCCCAGCTGATCGAGGAGGCGAAGAGGCTGAACCTCATCTACGGCGACCAGGCCTTCATCCCCGGCGAGGGCGGAATCTACCCCGAGAGCCTGGAGATCAGGAGGACGACGAAGACGGGCCTTCCGATCCTCCTTCGGCCGGCCAAGATCACCGACGAGCCCCTCCTCAAGGAGTTCTTCCACGAGCTATCCGACGAGAGCCTCTACAGCAGGTTCATGACGACGAAAAAAGAGCTATCCCACCCGTGGCTCCAGGAGTTCGCCGTCGTCGACTATTCGAAGAAGATGGTGGTCCTCGCGACCTTGGAGGATCGGCAGGCGGGGAGGGAGACGGTCGTCGGGATCGGCCAGTACGGCCTCCTGGGCGAGTCGATGATGGCGGAGGTCGCCTACGTCGTGAGGGACGACTACCACCGCCAGGGGGTGGGAAGAGAGCTCCTCGCCCGCCTCACCCACCTTGCGAGAAAGCAAGGGGTCCTGGGGTTCGTCGCTGAGGTTCTATCCACCAACGTCCGGATATTTCGAATGTTCCAGAGGATGGGCTTCGATCTGGAGAAGGTCTGGGAGGAGGATGGGGTCTACGAGATGAGGGCCAGGTTCGGTGAACCCAGCGAGATCGATGGATCTAGTCGGGACTGAGGTGCTGGGTGCCAGAAGAAAGACGTCGCAGCCCCGGCAGGTATCTCCGGGGCGGCTCATCTTTCAGGGCTCTCAGGAGACAGCCCCAAAAGGGATCGCTCCCTTCTACCTATCCTCACCCCGCCACCCGCTCAGCTTATCGAGGACCGCCACCTCCTGCTGAAGGTCGAGGTCCCCCAGGGCATCGCTCTCGATCTCGAGGTGGGTTCTGAAGATCTCAAATAAGCTCCGGTAGGGCTCCGATACCGTGAGGGGCAGAGACTGCCTCTCCCACACCCCCAGCAGCGGTCCGGGGATGACGATCCCGTCCTCGAGGGTGACGGAGGGCTCGATCGGAGCATTTTGGTCCTGGGCCATCCTCTCGTCCGTCATCCAGTTCTTCAGGAGGTCTGCGTACCTCGACAAAAGGATCGCCTTTCTTATTCCATCGTTCTCGTAGAAGTCGGGCTCGGCCTCGGGGAAGATCACAGCCGCCTCGGCGCCGTCCTCGGTCCCGTTCCTATCCCGGTAGCTGACCGATAGGGCGATCCTCTCGTCGTCGGATACCTGGCGGAGCTTGATCAATATGATCCCGCCCTTCACCTCCCCCTCCTCCGCCCTGGAGGGGAAGAGGGTGTTCACCTTCATGATCTCCCCCGTCGCCTCATCGGCCTCCGGCGAACCGTAGACCTTATCTATCCTGTATCCAGGAGCCTCGAGCCGTAGGAGGAGGTCGAATGCCAGAGGAGTCACCATGAAGTCGAACTCCTCGTCCATCCTCTCTTCAAACTCCCTCGCCGAGTGGACCGAGTAGTAGTTGGCACCGCGGACCTTGGTGATCTCCTCCACGAGCTCGGTGTTGAAGTCCACCCCAACTCCTATGAAGGTGGTGTAAATCCCCTTCCTAGCGTTCTCCTGGAGGGTCCTCAGGAGGCCTTCCTCCCCCGTCTCCCCCAGGTTCGGCATGGCATCGGTGATGAAGATGATCCTGTTCTCCCGCTCGGCAGGGTCGATCTCCCCATATTTGCCGAAGGCGGTCGTTCCCTTCATCATCCCCGCCTCCATGTTCGTCCCGGCGTACTCCTCGACCTCGAGGATGGCGGCCTTCAGGCCTTCAAGATCCTTCTCGTCGATCCTGGTGAGGGGATCGACGACGTAAGCCTCATCGCTAAAGACTACGAGGCCGAAACGGTCGTCCCCCTCCAGATGGCCCAAAAGTTCAACCACCGCCTGATCGGCGATCTCCATCTTCGACTTGCTGAGGCCAGAATCTTCCTTGATATCGACCCAGTTGCCGAACTGGTCGTAGTAGTAATCGCTGAAGGGGCTTCCCATGGAGCCAGAGTAGTCGAGGACGACGACCAGGTTCAGCTTCTTCCTGGCAAAGTCGGAGATCCCTGAGTTGAGGCCGACAGATAGGTAGCGCTGCGGCTCGCCAGAGATGGGATCCCTCGATATGGCAGAGCTGTAAGAGGGGCAGAAGAGCTTCTCGCACCCCTCCGTCTGGCCAGTCTCAAAGCGGTAGTCGTAAAAGAGGCCCTCGTAGGTGACGTCCGTCGGGAGGGGCAGGTAGTCCCGCTCTATGTTCTCCCGGAAGTTCTCGATATCCTTGGCCCCCCCGACGGCCAAACCGATAGAGGAGCTCGCCTCCGGAGCAGCGCACATGGCGGGTCCTCCAAGCCCCGGCCCTCCGGCGGCATAAGACCCTCCCACCGCCGAGGCAGCCTCCTGAAAGATGATCGACTCCACCTGAACGTCGAACCGGACGGAGTCGCTCTCCTTTCCGTCCAGGGAGAACCAGAGCTGGTACTCGCCGGGCCATTCGGCCTGGAACCATGTGAAATAAAGCCGGTTCGCCTCCACCACCCCAGCCGGGATCTTCTGGACCGTTCCCGTGGGGTACCGGCAGAGGAGCTCGAGATCCCCCTCCTCGGGAGGGGCGATCATCAACCTCGCCCACGCCCCCATGGGGATCTCCAGGGATCCCCTCCTCTCCTTTCCCTCCAGGTCGGCTATCCAGATGCCTTCCTCCTCCTCACCGGACGAGGGACCCTCATCGCGGAGTCCCTCGGTGGAGGTCGGCGGACCGAAGCGGTACCATTCGGCTTCATCTCCTCCACCCGAAAGATCAGCCCCTCCGGGGGAGGAATGGGCGAACGAGATGAGAACTGCCACCAGGCAGAAGACCATCGGAGCTCTTCTCATAGCATCCCCTCTCTATCAATATCGGTATTAGATTTTTGTTATATTTGAAATCTACTTGAAAAATCCCCCCGGCTTAGAGATGGACCTCGAGAACGACCGGATCTTCCTGCCTCGATCGCCCTGCGTCGGCAATTTCGACCGGAAGCACGTCCCGGTTGAGAACCGTTAGTCGCAAATATCTCGCCACCGCCGCCGGAATATTAAAATCTAGCCGATGATCTCCCTCGGGCCGAAGAGGTGCTCTTCGAAGGTCTCGTGGGCTATGATCTCCTGCGAGCCGTTCCCTGCAAAGACCGAAGCTCCGTTTATGTGGCAGTCGTGGTGATGGGTGTAGATGATGGCTTTGACCGGCTTTCGGGTGAATATGTCGTCGAGATGCTCGTTGTAAGCTGCTTTAACCATCTCTGCAGACGTCGTGCTCTCACCGGGATCGATGACGATGAGGCCGTCGGTCCTCTCTATCAGGACCGGGTTTGCGCGACCGTAGCCGACGGCTACGTAGACCCCATCCGTCACGTCGTATACGGTGGGGACCCATCCCGCGTTGAGGGCGACGAGATCGGGGTTTGCGTCCACCGCCTCAGGCTCAAAGGCCGATGCCGACGATAACCAGAAGAACAACCAAAAAAAATTATCGCCTTGGAACCGTCGTTCCGCACTAACAATGTAATCTCCAAACATTTTCCCCATAATTTATAGC